>NC_019751.1:5455944-6111889 GCF_000317435.1 Calothrix sp. PCC 6303 | reverse complement strand
TTCATCAAATAATATCATCTCTGGCTCCATTGCCAGAGCGCGTGCGATCGCAACTCGCTGTTTTTGCCCTCCTGATAACCTTGCTGGGTAAACATCGGCTTTTTCGGCTAAACCAACTTTGTCTAATAATTCCAATCCTTTGTTAATTGCACTTTCTTTATTCAACCCCTTGACTTTCATCGGTGCATAGGTGACATTTTCCAACACTGTCATGTGGGGAAATAAGTTGAAATGCTGAAATACCATCACCAATTCTTGGCGAATTTTGCTGATATTGGTTTTGGGAGCGGTAATTTCGGCTTCTCGAAAGTAAACTTTGCCCTTGGTGGGATGTTCTAGGAGGTTCATACAGCGAAGAAATGTTGATTTTCCCGAACCACTGGGACCAAGTATCCCAACTACTTCCCCCGGATAGATTTCTGTGGAAATATCTTTGAGGACATTCAACTTGCCGAAGGATTTACAAAGATTTTCTGTACGAATTACTGTTCTACTCACTTAACCGCAATCTCCTTTCTAAAGCTGATGCACTAAAGGTTAAACTCATAACCAAGACGTAGTAAATTAATCCCGCAAATAATAGAGGTTCAAAGTAAATATATTTATTTGCTCCGACAATTTGGGCACTACGTAATATTTCCACCATTCCCAAAGTCGATACTAGTGCAGAATCTTTCAACAGTCCAATAGTCTCATTTACCAAAGCTGGGAGAATATTCTTCAAAGCTTGGGGAATAATGATATCCCACATCATCAAATGGTAAGGAACACCCATCGACAAAGCTGCTTCGGTTTGTCCTTTATCCACCGATTGAATGCCTCCTCGAATGGTTTCTGACATGTATGCACCGGAATTCAGGGTAAATGTTAATACACCAGCTTGTAACGCGGGTATATTATAACCTGTCAGTTGGGGTGTTGCATAATAAACTAATGCCAACTGTAAAAGCATCGGTGTACCGCGAAACACCGAGGTATAGGCATTAGCAAACCAAGTTAAGGCTTTAATTCCGGTAATTTTGAAAAGGGAAAGTAATGTACCCCAAATTAAGCCGAAAAATAATGATAATAAAGTAAACATTAAGCTTACGGGTATTCCCTGAAGAATAAAGGGGATATCGGGAATAATACGCCCTAAGTCAAAATTGAATCCTTTATTTGCTACTACTGGAGTGGGAATTAACGTATCTTTAATAGCGGCAATTCGCTGAGTTTTCAGCTTATTTAAATCGCCACTATCAATCATTTTCTGCAAAACTTTGTTAAATGGTGCAACCAAAGGGGAATTTTTGGGGAATGCTACAGCGCTTCCTCCTGCTTCTTTACCCTCTGGTGGTAACGGATAAAATCCTAATTCTGGGTTCGATTGGGTAAATCCTTGGGCGACAATTTCACCCAAAATCACCGCATCAATCCGTCCCGATTTGATTTCTTGAATCATTTCTGGGGCTTTACTTAACAGCTTAATTTCCATTCCTGGTAACTTTGCTGCCATTTTTTTGGCACTTTGTTCTTGAGTTGTACCTAATTGCACACCCAAGCGTTTGCCTGCTAAATCTTCTAATTTAGTAATTTTACTGTCTTTATCGGCAACAATTGTGTCTTTGCCTTGGTAGTAAATTAGGGAAAAATCAACATTTTGCTTTCTTTCGGGTGTCGGATTCATACTTGCCATTGCAAAGTCAGCGCGATTTGCTTGCAATGCAGGAATCAAACCACCGAAATCTGTTTCCATGATTTCCAGTTTGAATCCTAATTCTTTAGCGATGTAGTTAGCAATATCGATGTCAAAACCAACTATTTTGCGGCTACTTCCCTGATTTTCATAATACTCAAAAGGGGGATAATCGGGGGAAGTAATCATTGTTAATGTGTCTTTCCCAACCGATGATGCAAGTAGCGGATGATTTTGACTAGTAATGATGCTGATTGCGAAAACTGCCGCAAATAGCAGGGTAAAAAGTGATTTTCTCCGCTTTTTCATAAATTAATGGGTAAGTAGATGCAGGGTATGGATTTTTGATGAAACTGTATTGATATTGAATAGAAAGAGAGACGCGACATGTCTCGTCTCTACATTGTTACCAGCTACGTTTTATATTGATTGCCGTTGAAAGCCTGATTCACCACCAGTTGTAAACCAATATTCCCAGGTTCCACCGTCAACGTTTTTCCAATTATTTAAGTCAAAATGTCCACTACCTTCGGGTGTGCCAGAAATTTTATAGACTTTTGTGGCTTTTCCTTGGTGATTCCAAATTAGCGGTAAATTGGGTTTTATTTGTTCGGGTGCTGCACCATTAGTTTGTAAAAAGTAAGCATCTTGCCCTTGGCTTTCGCTATTGCCAAATATTTGGGCAATTCCCTTTTGATCAATTGCGACAAATGCACCTTCTTCTAAACCGATTCCGTATACGGGAAGGCAATTGCAATCATGTACAACCCTTGCAACTAATCCGAAAAATCTCCCATATCTGGTTTCGGGATTATTGCTATTAATTCTATCTAAGTGTGTGTCGGTAATTGTATTTTTTAGAAAAGGAACGCGAATAAAATCACTACGATAGATATTTTTTGTGTTGGGATGAAATGGATTGTCTAAAATTTCCGAACTGACCAAACCTTGATCTTTTGGTGCATAGTAACAATCACCTAAAATTGCCATTCCTGCACTAGTTCCGGCTACAGGAACTTGTTTTTTATTAATTAGGTAATTAATCGCATTTTCTACACCTGTTCCTTCCCAATAATCTTGATAATCGCTTTGGTTTCCACCTGCTAAAAATAGAGCATCGGCATCGCGGATATATTGAATTACTTCAGGATTGTTGGCAGCGTCTCGGCTATTGATTGAGAGTTCAGCGGCTGAACTGACAAAATCTCGGTAATTATCGTAAATCCAACTAGCTTGTTTTCCAATTTTACCGGAACGAAGGACTAGAAAATTCCCTCCATCTGCCAGGTTTAAAAACCAGCGGGTTGCTGCGTCTTCTCCTAATTTGTCTCCTGCTGCACCACCAATTAATAAAATGCCGGGGGTGGGTTTTGCGGAATTCCGGCTAACTTTTCCGCCTTCGAGATAATATTCAAAGTTGTTACTAGTACCACTTGTCTCGATGAGATTTTCAGATGTCCTGACCACAAAGATAACTCTTGCGCTAATTTCGTATCTAAGATAACCTCATTGCTTGATAAACACCAGCGATAACTCTGAGGGAGTATCCTATTTTTTTAATTTTTTTTAAATTTCTGAAAGAGAAAAATAGTGAATGAATAAATAGGGGCAAACAAGCGTTTGCCCCTACGGTATGCTCAATTGTCAATGCACAATATGGTAATTTTGTCTAGCAAATAATATCTAATTCGAGACACTGGCGCTTGGTGTTTCTGAATTACAAAAATTCACCAAATATTTGCTACGTTGCTCTACAAATTGTGCGGATGGCTGCTCAATTTCGTAAAGGGTTTGCAAAACGTCAGACCAAGGATGTAAAATTCCGGTTTCGGTTTTGTGTTTAACTTGGTAGTTGCTGAAATATTCGGCTTTTTGCTGGGTGATTTCCTCTGGTGAGGCTTTACTGGCTTGAAGTTTTTGCTCTAGTTGTTGGAGTTCTGTGGAAATTTTATTTTGTTCTTCGGTGGACATAATTTGGAATATTTTCCAATCATCATCAGTCCCGGATAGCTTCCACTCATAGGTTTTACTCGGTGTAAGGGCTGTTGTCCCACTGTATGCGGCTTTTCCGTCTGCGGTTTTGACGGATTGTTTCCAGACTATTTCTTTGGTAGCGCGATCGCGTATTAACAATTCAGCCTCTTTATTTTCTGAGCGGTTCTGCCACAAAAATAATGGTCGGCTGTTCCAAATCATGTATGTGTCTGCTAAACCTGGGGAAATAGGACAAATATCACCACCTCGGACAACTTTAGGTTGTTTGGGTTTGCGTTGCCAAAATGAGGCTAATCTGAAGGCAGTTATATTTTGAGCAAGAGTTGAATAGGAAGTTTTCGCTTGGGTATTGCTTAATTTAGCAGAGTATGCATAGGTTCCTATTTCACTAGAAGCAATGACGGTGGGAATTAACACCAAGCTGAATATAACGTTTTTAGCTAAAGATGATTGTTGGTGGCGAGATTTTATATGACTAAACATGATTTCTTCTCCTTGTAATCGGTAGAACGTAGGTGAGGAATACTGATGATGGTAAAAACCAAGGCAGTAAAACCGCAGCAGAGATATAAAGTTGAAGTCCGAGTAAACCGTAGAAAACCACTACACCTGTTGAGATGGCGATAATCTTGGTTCTGTAGGTTGGATCTATAGAGGATTTCTTTTTTAAAAGAAATACCGTAATTCTACCAAGAATGGCAGCTAATCCAATTAACCACAGATCGGGGATGGGGATAACAAGATGCCGTGTAAGGAAATGTTGAGTCATGTAAGCGAGGGATTCACCACCTGTTAGCCACTCTTGCTTTGTCCAAAAGACTGTGGCTGAGGGTGCAGAGGTGCGGTCTGCTTGACCAGGTGCAATTACTAGACGCTCATCATTCCCTGCGGCAACTAAGACAACTTGCTTGGAAATTAAGGGGAATTTGTTGATGTCTGGGTTTTCCATCAACTGCCAAGCAGGTATTTTGGTATAAACATTTTGGGGTGGTAGAGAAAAGTCTACCAAGGGTTCCAGTCCCAAAGGTCGTTTGAGGTTTAAAAGATTTGCTAGGTCTCCTTTTTGTGATTTTTTCTGTTGAATAGTGTCTAAAAGTTGAGTACGTAAATTAGTGGTTCGGTTGGTTTGAGGTTGTGGTAAATCTGTGATTTCCTGTCTGGCTGTTTGAGTAAGTGCCATCAGGTAGGAAATTGGGCAAACTTGACGACAGTCGCGTTTGGGGTCTGGAAGTTCTAGGAAGTAGTTGTATGAATCGACATAACCCTGAAGTGTCCAATTCCATTTATTGATTCCGAGAGCTTCATTTGTTCCTACTTCCCGATCGGGTTCTAAGAGAGCCGCAAAAATTAACCAGGTATTTTTGTCTACAAGCCTTCTGACGGATTTTCCTAAATCTGCATCTCCGGAAGCTGGGTTTGTTTGGGGTGTATCAAAGAGAAAATCTAACCCCACAACCCCGGCATTTAGGGTGTTTAAGCGATCAAGTAACTTGGAGATATAAGTGCGACTGAAGGGGTGAATTTGGGAATTGGGAAGTTGGGAGCGGTAGATAGAGGCTGTATCAATTTCTATTAAGGCAACTGGGGGAGCTTTATCATTGGGAATTTGGGTGGTGACGCTACGATAAGCTGCCTGGACGTACATTCTGCTATCAAGGAGAAATTCTTGGAACGGGGGAAGTACACCCAGAGCAACGCTGACGGTGAGTGCGATCGCTTCTATGAAGTTTGGTGCGCTGCGCCGGATTCTTTGCCTTAAACCAAAGGGGAGGATGCGAAATAATTTTGCATCTGGATGACAAAATAAGGAAGGGACAAGGTAGGAAGAAGGATAAGTGTGGCTTTTTTCCATTCGCAGAAATTGCCTTGCTCCCATCACTGCTTCATAGATACCTTGATACTTCGCTAATCCTTGTAAAAATCGGACTAAAAATTCTTGGGCTACACGGTTGTGGATTGGCTCCCGCATCACTACAACTTGACTAAAACCCAAATCAATCAGGGAATTAGCGATATTCAAACCACTACAGGAATTAAAAATCGCCACTTGCAACCCGCGTTTCCTGGCTGCGCTGAGTTGAGAAGCAATTTCTTTGATGGAAATCGATACACCTGGTGCTATACCCAATTCACCTCCTGTCATTTCCGTTTCATTACTGTGTCCAGCAAAAAACAAAACATCCCATCCGCGTTCATCTGCGATCGCATCTGTGATTTGTTGAATTACTTGGGTAGGTGTTTGTTCCGGTTGCCACCCCACAAACTGGACTTCCGCAATCTTTATTAATGATTGCACTGCTTCTTTATCTGCTTGGAAGTTTAAACCAGTATCATCACCCAAAATTGCTAAAATCCGAGCGCGTCCTTGACGTGGTTTCCCTGGGGAGACTCCTGTTTCGGCTTTAATATTCAAGGGTGCGCGAATAATTTGAATTGCCCCAGTAGTGGCAAATTCTGTTCCCAATTCCCAAGCTTCCCAGGGGAAACGATCCATTTCAATTGGCGCACAAGTTAGAAATAATTGTACTGCCTCGGTGGTATCAGGATTTACCTTCACTAATTCCTGACTAGCTTGAGCGATATGGGAACGAATTTCAAATAATTCAGCACTCCTTAACCAGCGGTGAAACTCATACATCAACTTAGTTTCAGCCTTTACCAGTTCTGCGTGCCAATCGGTGACAGTTAATTTAGCAACTCCACCACCAATGGCTTTGCCCCGCATCTGATCTGACTGGTAAAAGTAAAAATAAGCACGCTGCCATTCTTGATATAGCGAAGTTAAATCATCTGGAAAATCAACCTGTGCAGTTAGTCTTTGTCCTTTCCCCCAAGACAACTCAAATAAGCAGATTTGTTCAACTTTTTGAACTTTAAGGTTAAAAATATGTTTCATAAACACGTTTCATAATAATTAGAAATCACAAAATACAAACTGCCTCCCCTGCTTCCCCTGCCTCCCCTGCCTCCCCTGCCTCCCCTGCTTCCCTGCCCCCTGCTTCCCCTGCCCCCTGCCGCTTCCCCTGCTTCCCCTGCTTCCCCTGCTCCCCTGCTTCCCCTGCCCCCTGCCTCTTCACCCTTCCATTCCCAAAGCTGGCATTTCAAACACCACTTCATCAGCGGTAACTGTCACCCAAAATTGTTCATGCATCTCACCCATCACTTGGGCATAAAGCATTCCTAGACTGGTATCATCTAAAGTTTCATCAAATAGTATTTGCATTTCGTCGCATACTTCCAGGGTTAATTTTTGCGGCATTGGGGAACCTGGTTGAGGAGCTAAAATAGTTAACAAAATCCAGCCGGGGCTTTCTGCGGTATCTGGAAGTACCCATGCAATCGCATACAGTCGCAAACTACCATGTTCAGCATCAATGCCAATATAAGCACCTTTGGCAGTGGGGGGTAGATTGATTCCCTGTCTCTGTAAACTGGTTTGAACCATTTCAAAATTGTCTTCAGCATCCCGCAACCGCAGTTGTGATGGGGATAATGAAGGCATTAGCATCCAACCTAATTCCTGTGCAACTCTATCGACTTGATTCTGTAACCAGTTGTTGATGTTGATTAATGAGCGTGCGGATGATTTAGCCATGATTTTGCTTTGTCCCTGTTCAATCCACTTGATTAAGTCTTGATGACTCAGTAATATTACTCCCTCTGCTGGCGTTAGTAAATTCCATATTGGCTGAGTTTTGAGTTGGGGTTTTAGTGTCTTCAACTTCTTTTTCAATGCTGTCAATACATCAGCATTTACAACTGTTGTAGTTGCAGGTAACTGCACCGCACTAGCATCTAAACAGCGCAAGTTCAACAACAAATTCTCTGTATCCAGATTAAACAAGGAAATAGGCAAACTATATGTCCAATCTTTTGCTGGTTCTGGATGTGTATTTTGTTGGTACCGCTGATATTCCTGATAACTGAGAAACCCAAATATTGCCACTTGCTGTTCTTCTTCTATTACTTGCATTAATACATAGAATTGAGCAGCTAAACTAGGAACATCAAAAACTCCAAAGGGAACATTAGGATGTCGAGAAATATTATTAGCGGTGAGCAAACATATTTTAAAATCTCCCACTTGAATATTGCAAGCAGATGACACAAAATTTCCTAATTCAGGTTGCCAAATTGAGGCAGCATCACTTGTAACCTCTAAATCGGGAGCGCGTTCCTTCAGCCATCTTTCAAATCCAAAAACTGCTAATCCAGAAATATAAACTTGCCAGCGTTGCTCAGGCAAACGAATCGATTGGCTTAATTTTGCCGCTTTCTGAACATCTTCCAATGACAGTCCAGTTCGCGTTTCATTCAGCAAGTTCCAATCGAGATAGGTTTCTAAATTAGTTGTAAATAAAGAGTTCATAATAAATCATTAAAAATCATGAGGGAACACAACGCAAATATATTTCACCCGTTATTCCTGTCAAGAGGTTACGGTGGAAGTATTTCCAGATTTCATTAATCTAAATAAAAGCACATTAGCTAGTCCTCCGTTTCAAATAGCGACAAATATTTACAGATAATAAACTTGATAAAGGTTGATTCCGAATTGGCTTTTTAACTTCCGATTCTAATTCTTGAATAATTTCCGAAATTTGCTCATTTAAAATTGTTTCTATTTCTCCATCCAAAGATGCTAAATCATCAGCATCCACGAATTTAGTAGCTAAATCACTCACACGCGATCGCATGATCAATAATAATCTTTGGCGAATATCATTATGTAACTGATTCAGATTCAAAAATCTACTAACTTCATATTGTTTTGTAAGTCCAATTTGCGGAGCAATTTGAGTCATCGATTGTCCTTGACAATGAAACAAACGCAACCCTGTAATAAACAATTGTGCTTTTGAAACTTGCTTGCGAAGTAATCTCCGTATCCAATCTTCTATTACCTGAGAAATCGCTTCTTTCAAAGATGCTGAAAATTCAGCTTGGTATAACTGCATAAATTCCAACTGTTCCGCATCTAATCGTGAATTATTTTCTCTATTTTCAAACTGTTCCACAACCTGTTGAATTTGCACTTCTTCCCAAGAAACAGTCATTACAGAACCATTTTGTGCGGTAATTCGGTACTGTCGCAGGTGAGATGCAATTTGTTGCAAATTTCTTAACACCACATCTGGACTCAACATACTCCCAGTTAGACTTCCTACTTCCTCCGCAATCTGTTCCAACTGTTTGTTTGTTGGTACTTGACAAGGTAAAGTTACACCTGCAACTCTTTGTTTAATCCGCTCTTCTCGATAAACTTGGTGGTAAGCACTCAAAAGTTCGCAAGCTAGGGCAATTTCTCCAGTTGTAAGAGAATACATTTCACTCAGAATTCGTTGCAATTCTTGAGGATTTGTATCATTCAAAAGTGCCCAATCACTCACCAAAAAGACACCGTGTTGAAGCAAAAACCGCTTCAATTCTGGCTGTTGCTTCACATATCGCTTCACCCAAGCACCTAGAGAACCTTTAGTCGGATCAAATGTCTTTAAAATTGTAATTGCTAAAGATTCATAAACACTGCTTTGAATCACCCAAGATTGATTTGGTGTTTCCAGCAGTAAATCATCATCCAACACAAAGGATAATAAATCTGGGCAGCTAAACCCATGATTGACACCGAATTTTACCGTCAAATCCCAGCAAACTTGATAAATTTGTTGAGAAATATAGCATCGTAAACAAACTTCAGCTAAATAAGCATCCTCTGTTTCTTGACTCTGATGCATTTGCAGCCAAAGTTGACGTTGAATCAGGTTATCAGAAACACCAGTCAAACCAGGAAATTGATTTTGTAAATAGTTTTGAGCAACAATAACCATCTTTACCTGGTGCTTACTACTAGAATCTAACTTGACGAATTCCCAATATTTAGATATCTGAACCACAGTTTTGTACTCAACGCCAAACATGATTAATTTTTTCACCCCCTCATAGTAAAAGCAATTTGGCGGTTATACAGAAGAAATGATGGTAACTATTATTCCCATATTTCTGGGAGAAGCGACTCATGCAAAATTTAGATGTTCAGAACCCGAACTTTTTTAAAAAATCCTATTCTGCAAGGGTTTTGAGTAGTTTATATTTCGTTACATAGCTAGGGGAACGAAATCCGAATCAGCATTGATATCGTTAATATTTCAGGTGCTTGAATCATTTCTAGCCGCTACCGAGGCTAAGTCAAAAACTTTAAACTGCGTAGCGACTGTCTTAGTTGTCAAGTGCGATCGCAAAAAAAAGTTGACGCAACTGGAGAACGCTTCGCTAGATTCGGTGGTGTCAGGTAGGGGCAGCAAGACCTTGAGTTGGTGGTATAAATAGTCTTACCCCCACCTGACACTCCGCTGTGCCACCGAATCTTCTCCAGTTGCTGAACCACTCGTAGGGCAATAAATGAAATGAGCATAAACATGAATGATTTGGCAAAAATAATCATGGTCAAATAAGGGCATGAAAAATGAATGATCAAGCCAGAAAAAAACTAGGATTAATTAGCTATTACAATTAGTTGGGAAAAGAGCTTTTAAGTTGTTTGTAAATTATCTTGTGCAGCAGACCAAGGTTTACTTTCCCGAACCATAGCATTCAAAATAACTAACATTTTATGAACACAGGCTGTAATCGCTAATTTCTTTGGCTTACCACGTTCAACAAGACGGTCATAAAAAGCCTTGATAATTGGGTTATGACGTATTGCAACCAAAGCACCCATATAAAGAGTTGCACGAACATGAGCACGACCACCATTAATCATACGTTTACCTTTATGTTGTCCACTATCATGATTAATTGGAGCAACACCTACTAAACGCGATATTTGTTTGGAAGTTAATTGACCAAGTTCTGGTAAATCAGAAACTAGAGTTGTAGAAATAACTTTACCAATGCCAGGAGTAGTTTTGAGCAAATTAGCTTTATCAATCCATTGTTGGTTGTTTTGGGTTAGTTGCTCAATTTCTTGATTTAGTTTCTCCAGACGTTCATCAAGGTGTTTTATATGCTCCTCCACATCGAGCAATGCTTTACCACGAGCGCGAGCACTTCGGTTTTTTTCAGCAGTTTGCATCTCGACTAATTGTCTTCTTCGACTAATTAATTCTGAGAGTTGACGTGCAGATTCAGATTCAATTGCCAATATTTGGGGCTTCATTGCTTCCCCAAAGTGCGCTAATATTTGTGCATCAATAGCGTCAGTTTTGGCTAATTTTCCTGTGGCTTTGGCAAAATCTCGTCCTTGGCGTGGATTAATTAATGCAACTGGTAAAAGTGCTGCTTGTAGTTGAATTATAAGTTCAGTTTCTAACCCACCTGTGGCTTCAATTACGATTATATTTAAATCGTATGATAATAGTTGTTCAACTAAATCTACTATTCCTGACTCAGTATTTGCGACCTTTAATGCTTTCCCAATTGGACGGATGTAAACATCAAGTGTCGCTTTACTTACGTCGATGCCTATCCACTGAGAGGTATTTTCCATTTTTGTTGCTCTCAAAAATTATAATCTACCCTGCTTTTAATTCATCCCCTTGATTTCACTCATCCTTGCCCGATGCGGACTGTATACTTTAAAATCAGTGTTTAAAGCTTTGACCCTGGCGACTGTTCGAGTTCTGTCATGGAGATTATTGTAGTGACCCATGCTACAAAGCGGTCTATTATGACCTAGGTTGGGACGGTCTACTACTATTTCTAAGATACAAGGTTGGGCTTCGACTTCGCTCAAGCCAACATTTTCGGGGAGTTTGTTGTGTTTCACTTCGTATCCTACGGGAAGCAAGCTACAACTCAACCTACAATTATCCTTAACTGAACCCTATTGGTTTATAGTCGGTGCGTGACGCTACGAAAAATCCTCAGATATCAAGATTAATCTGGCATTGCGTCACACACCCTACTTTCTGGTTATCCCCTTAAGCAATTGCGGTTTCTATGATTATTTGTCGTAACTGTTGCGGAGTCAAATAAGGATTCGCACTCAACATCAATGCGGCAACACCAGAAACATATGGTGCAGCCATAGAGGTACCATTCATAAAGTCATAGTCATCACCGGAAATTGTGGAATAGATATCCACACCAGGGGCAACTACATAATTGATTCTGCTATCAGAACCTGCCTGGTTAGAGAAATCTGCTACATTCCAGTTATAGTCAATAGCCCCAACAGCAATTCCCCAATTTGTGGCTAAAGCTGCCGGATAACCAGGTTCACTTTTGCCGTCATTGCCGGATGACATGATCACAATAGCACCTCGCTCGGTTGCATATTTCACTGCTGCCTCAATATTGCTAGAATATTCACCACCAAGACTAAGGTTAATTACATTTGCACCATTGTTGGCTGCATAGTAAATACCATTGGCAATATTGATATCATTACCATGTCCACCTTCATCCAGCACTCGCACAGGCATAATTTTAGCGTTGTAGGCAACACCATTAATTCCATATCCATCTGCTTCAGCAGCAATGATTCCAGCTACATGGGTTCCATGATCATTTGATTCCCCAATTGGATTATAGTCATTACTGACAAAATCCCAGCCAATGATGTCATCAATGTATCCGTTGCCATCATTATCAATCCCATCATCAAAGATTTCGCCAGAATTAAACCAAATATTGTCATTTAAATCTGCGTGTCTGAAATCTACTCCACTATCAACTACTGCGACAACAATATTTTCACCGCTGTATCCTTGATTCCAAACTTCTGGGACGCTAATTGCATCTAGTCCCCAATCATATTCATCGCTTTGATTAGGAACATCCGCAAAACGGCTGTATCCTATGGCTTTAGCAACTGCGGCTGCTGCATCTATCAATCCATAGCCATAGTTGTTATTAAAGTTACGCGATTGGGCTGTGGAAATATTTTCTGGTGTAGAACTGGATGGAGATGATTCTGTTGCGATATAACCATCTGAAGTTTGAGGGTTAAAGTTAAAATAATTACCTTGGTTATAATCTACGGAAATCCAATCACCAATTTCTATTGGGATTGAGTCGATAGAAATATCATCAGGAATCCAGGTGAATTTAGTTGCAAAATTGGTTATTTCATCCAGTTGAAGTTCATCTACAAATTCACTCAGAAAGCTGGAGGTATGACTAAAATTACTGGAAACTGAATCTGTATTGAGAGGGTTTAGTTGGATATATTTTGACACTTCGGTCAGATGTTCCGATAGTGTATTTGAGCTATCGACTTGGGTATTAAACATAAATTTCTCGGTAAATCACCTGGATAATTTGCTTGTTTAGAGCCAAGTATTTCTTAGGAGAGTAATTTATTGAATATGCACTCGTTTATTACATAATTTCAATGGAAAAATACGCATAAACCTCATCCATCATGAAAAGTGGAGTTTTGTCATTGCGACGCAAGGTAGACGCGTAGCATAGCGGCTTGTCGCAGACTAGTATAAGCCCGTAGGGCTGGCTACGCCTACTCACAATCTTGAGTTACTAACTACGGTTCTCAAAATAGATAAGGTTTATAATAATCTTACAGCTATTTTGAGCTAAGGAACTTGCTTTTTAATAACGTACCAATCTAACCGTAGTTATCATCGGTGCGTGACCCTACAAATATCAATCATTCCGCGATTATATTGTCGTAGCGTCACACACCCTACAAATTGGGATTTTACTCTTCACGTTGGCTTATCATCCAAGACTGCCATAGCGCACAAACACAGAATATTTATACAAAGAGAGACGCGATATATCTCGTCTCTATAATATTTCAGTTTAATATTTCAGTTTAATTAGATTTATTCTTCCCATTGTTTTCGCATATCTTGTGCCGTATTTTTTAAATTCTGAAAATAATCACTTTCGGCTATTTCTGCGACTTCATCTGTAACTTTTCTTGTATCAATTTCAACCTTCAGCTTTTTAATTTGTTCTGATAACTTTTGTTCTCGAATATAGATATCAGATATCATGCTTTGAAATACTCTACCTAGTTGCCCTAGTTCGTCTTTGCGTTGAGAAACTTTGCTTAAACCCTGATTTTCAATCGCTCGCACTTCATTAGATGTAGCTGTATCTTGACTAATGAATTCGGCTAATTGAGCCATGGGTTTGAGGGGTTGAATAACTCTCCATCTGAGCAAATAGTTAATTGCAAAAATGACTAGTGCAAAAATTATAATGAATATACTGATAAATAGAAATAACGTTTCACGGGAATCCTTAAAAACTTCACTGGCAGGAATATAAATAATTTGGGCACCAATAACTTGATTTAGTTTCCAACCATAGCCATGTTGTGTGCCATATTTTTCAACATGGCTTTTTGGGGCGATACTGGGGGAACTGTGACACTTGAGACAACTAGAGTCTGTGACAACTAAAGGTTGAGCGCTGTAGAATAACTTATTACCAGATTGCAAACGAAAATCCGACAATGTTTTGAGAGTGCGATCGCGTTCAAACTCCTGGATTAATTTTGCCTCAAATAGGTCGGCTTTGTCATCTAGGTTGGTGGGGTTGAGAGTTGCATCTTTATAAATCAAGTCCTTGTACTTCCAATCCTCCTTCAACCGATTCAACACCCGCTTTGCCCCCAAATTAGGTATGGTTTCGGGTATAAATTGAGTCTCTGAATTCCCAATCTTAGCTAGTAAAGGCGAAATATCCTTACTTGTATAACTTTGTACTGCATTGATCATTTGCATCGCCATCTGACCCCGATAACTCATCTCCGCTATAGCCCTCTGTTCCAAGGCTTTTGACACAGCCAAGCTACCAATTAAAATTCCAGCAATGAAAATTAGTGACAAGAAGAGTGTAAATTGAGACGCAAGATTTAGGCGACTAAGGTGAAAACTACGTAGCATTTCTCAATTTCCATTGATACTGATCTTAATTTATATCAGGACTCGTAGAGAAGGTACAGATCCCCGACTCAGGACACTACCCCTAAATATTGATGAGTTGTGTGGCATACCCGACATAACGCCCGCAAAAACCGTAAGGCTGGGGCTATCGATACGAAGTCTACGGAGGTGGGCTTTGTTCCATTAGCCGCACCTTTCTGGGGTGACGGTGAATTTCGACATACTGAGAATGGCATCTTTTAACAAAGTCTGGGATCTGAAGATAACTGCTAACGGAATTAAACGATATTATTACTATTGTGTAACTTCTCTCCCCCATACCAATGCAAGCTGAACTTCTCCCATCCACCCAACCCCAAACCCTGACTCTGCCGGAACTTCTCGCACCTGCTGGCAATTGGGAATGTGCGAAAGCTGCTGTGGAAAATGGCGCTGATGCTATTTACTTTGGTTTAGATAGATTCAATGCGAGGATGCGGGCAGAAAATTTCACTGAGGCTGATTTACCAGAATTAATGGAGTTTCTCCACCAGCGTGGTGTTAAGGGATATGTCACCTTGAATACTTTGGTTTTCCCCCAAGAATTACGGGAAGCAGAAAGATATCTGCGGACGATTATTGCTGCTGGAGTGGATGCGGTAATTGTTCAGGATGTGGGTATTTGTCGTCTCATTCGTCACCTTTCTCCAGATTTCCCTATTCATGCTTCCACTCAGATGACGATTAGCAGTGATGCGGGTGTGGAATTTGCGGAGGAATTGGGGTGTAATTTGGTGGTGTTGGCACGGGAATGTTCGCTGAAAGAAATTAACAAAATTCAGAATCGGATGCAGTATCGCGGTGCTTCGTTGCCTTTGGAGGTATTTGTGCATGGGGCGCTGTGTGTGGCATATTCGGGACAATGTTTAACTAGTGAGGCTTTGGGTGGACGTTCGGCAAATCGAGGGGAATGTGCTCAAGCTTGTCGAATGCCTTATGAATTAATTGTGGATGGGGATGTAGTGGATTTGGGAGATAAGAAGTATCTTTTGAGTCCCCAGGATTTAGCGGGTTTAAGTGTTTTACATGAGTTGGTACAGGCTGGAGTAAGTTGTTTGAAGATTGAGGGACGTTTGAAGACTCCGGAATATGTAGCGAATGTGACGCGGGTATATCGAGAAGCTTTGAATCGGTTGGTGGAAGTCAAGGAAGAAGAGAAAGACGAGGTATCCACCCTGTTAGAGGATACAGAAGATTTGAGCGAAAATGAAGAAACTCAATCGGAAGTTAGCAATCAAGAAAAATACAACTTAGAAATGGCTTTTTCACGGGGAATTTATACAGGGTGGTTCCGAGGAATCAACAACCAAGAATTAGTTCACGCTCGATTTGGGAAGAAGCGAGGTGTATACCTGGGAAGGGTCAAGCGGATTCGAAATGAAGAAGTCACCATCAGGTTGGAAGCACCTTTAAAAGCTGGGGATGGTGTCGTTTTTGACTGGGGACATCCGGAGAGGAAGGAGGAAGGGGGAAGAATTTATGGGGTGAAAATCCAAGGTGAAGATGCCATTTTAAGCTTTGGCAGGGGAAATTTAGATTGGCAACAGATCCATGTGGGTGATAGATTATGGAAAACCAGTGATCCGGAATTAGATAAGCAGATTCGCCAAACCTATGAAGGTGATGTTCCCAAATTCCAACGTCCTATTGAGATGGAAGTGTATGGAGAATTAGGGAAAAATTTAGTTGTGTTGGCAAGGGATACTAATGGTAATCTAGCTCAAATAGAATCAGCGATCGCATTAGTGGCAGCACACACCAAACCCCTAACAACTGAAAAGCTACAGGAACAGTTGGGAAGGTTGGGTAATACTCCTTTTTGCTTGGGTGAGTTGAAAAATCACCTAGAAGGGGAATTTATGCTACCTGTGAGTGAGTTGAACAGGATGCGACGAGATATTGTGACTCGCTTAGAAGAATTACGCAGTCAACCCAAACGCTGGCAAGTTGATGATGCGGCAACACTGGAAGATTTACTCACTCAGGTGAAAACGTCAGGGTATGATGATATTGATAATTCATCGCCATTCCCCCATTTAATTGTTTTGGTGCGAAATTTAAAGCAACTTCAAGTTGTTTTACATACAGATATAAAAACCATCTACTGTGAATTTGAAGACCCCAGAAAGTACCACAAAGCTGTGGAAATGGTACGGCAAATGCGGGAGAAAGGAGAAGGGAAAAAACAAATTTTTGTTGCCCCACCTCGAATTACGAAACCTGGGGAAAATTGGATTTTACAACAGGTACGTGCTTCGGAAGCTGACGGATATTTAATTCGGAATTATGATCAACTAAAATACTTTGAAAATGATCGCTGTATCGGAGATTTCTCCCTGAATGTTGCCAACCCCTTAACAGCCGATTACTTCCAAAATGAGTTTGGTTTAGAACGCTTAACAGCTTCCTACGATTTAAATGTCAATCAACTCCAAGACTTATTAAAAACTTCTCCACCCGAATGGTATGAGGTGACAATCCATCAACATATGCCAATGTTTCACATGGAACACTGTGTATTTTGTGCCTTCCTTTCTGATGGTAAAGATTTTCGAGATTGTGGTAGACCCTGTGAAGAACACGAAGTAAAATTACGGGATAGAGTGGGAACAGAACATATTCTACAGGCAGATGTAGGTTGCCGAAATACTTTATTTAATGGTACAGCCCAAACAGGAGCCGAATATGTCCACCAACTGATTAATTTAGGACTCAAAAATTTGCGAATTGAGTTTGTTAATGAAACACCAGCAGAAGTAACTCAAACCATCCAACTTTATCAGGAACTATTAAGGGGAGACATCACAGGATTTCAACTGTGGCGAGAATTAAAAGTACAGAATCAACTGGGTGTCACCCGTGGTGCTATTGCCTTGCCAACAAAATATTAGTAGTTGGTAAATCAATAATTTAGATATTCAAAGATATCCGACTTATTCGATCAGCCGGATATCTGGAACTACAATAAATTTTCAATCTAATTAAAAATCCAACCTTTATCTAAGTTCTGCAAAGTAAATTTTTGTGCTTCTTCACCATTCATCAACCAAAGTTGGTTTTCACCAGTTTCGTAATTTCGCCAAATCAAATCAGTTTTTCCATCCCCATTAGCATCAGTAATGCTAAAATCCCAATTTTCTGCCGAAATTGGACTAAGAAGTTTGCCGTCACTTTCAGCAAAGACTGTACCATTTACAAACCAAACAGCATTTCTCCCATCTTTGTAATTTCGCCAAATTAAATCAGTTTTTCCATCTCCATTCGTATCAGCTAAATCATAATCCCAAATTAAATCTGAATCTTTCAATTGATAAATAAAATCTGATTGAGTAATTTGAAGTCCATCTATTAACCAAACAGCATTTCTCCCATCTTTGTAATCTCGCCAAATTAAGTCATTTTTTCCATCTCCATTTGTATCACCTAATTCAAATCTCCAATTCAAATCAGGTAAGTCATAAATAACTTTAGTATCTCCAAAATTAAAACCGTCTCCAGTATTACTTCCGTTCATCAACCAGATAGCAACTTCAGCCGTATCGCGTTTGTACCAATATAAATCAGTTATTTTATCATCATTTGCATAGCCTACTTTCAAATCCCAATTGAGATCTTTAACTCGATGAATAAAACCAGCATTGTAGACACTTCCATTCATCAGCCAAATAGCATTTAATCCAGCATTTACTTCAGGATTTTTAAGATTATCATAATTACGCCAAATTAAATCATTCTTTCCATCACCATTAAAATCACCGATATCAACATACCAGCTTGCTTCGGTTGGGATTAATTCTGTCTCTGTAAAAGTATTTCCATTAGCATTGGCAATCCAAACTAGATTTTCTCCAGTAGTTGAATTTCGCCAAAAAAAATCACTTTTACCGTTACCATCAAAATCAGCAATCTTAAAATCCCATTCTTTACTCAGACTAGACAAAGAAATTTCTGTAAAATTTCCATCGACACCGCTAAATAACCAAGCTTTATTTTCACCAGTTTCCTTATTGCGCCAAAAAATATCACGATTTTTATCTCCGTTAAAGTCTGGTACTACCCACCAACCTTTATTAGTTTCTAAAATCGATTGACTATTTACAGCATTTGATTGTGCTGGTAATGTTATTAAAGATGAGTGAGAAGATGCGCCCAACTGTAAGTTACTATCTACGTCTAACTTATTAAGCAAACTATTATTTGAAATTAAGCTGGGGTTTGTAGGAGCATCAAGGGTAAGGGCACTATCTGAATTAGGCATATTTTTGTATAGATAATGACCTTCAATCTTCTAGCTATTTTTTAAGTCAATGTCAATAGTTTTACAGTGTTCTAAGTTATGAATCGGTATGTCAACTGTATATTTATGGATATTTAATAACAATATCCCAGATTAAAGAAGGAAATTGGATCACAGATTTCTAGCGGAAAAAGCTAAAATACTGATACTTGAATATGATAAGTAATTAGAATCCTAAAGGGCTATGCATACAGAACATCAGCAAAGACGCGATCGCTTAATGGCTAAAATAGGCAATGGGACTGCGATTTTCCGTAGTGCGCCGATGGCAGTAATGCATAATGATGTTGAATATGCTTATCGTCAGGATAGTAATTTTTATTATTTAACTGGGTTTAACGAGGCGCAAGCAGTAGCAGTGTTGGCACCACACCACCCTGAGCATAAATTTATCCTGTTTGTGCAGCCCAAGGATCGGGAAAAAGAAGTTTGGAGTGGATACCGCTGTGGAGTGGAAGCAGCGAAGGAAATGTATGGTGCTGACGAAGCTTACCCCATCCATGAATTAGATGAAAAATTGCCCCAATATTTAGAAAAAGCCGACAAAATATATTATCACCTGGGACGCGATCGCGCTTTTAATGAAACCGTATTAAATCATTGGCAAAAGATGATGCGGACTTATCCTCGACGGGGAACCGGACCCACTGCAATTGAAGACACAGCAACGGTTCTCCACGCTTTGCGACTTACCAAAAGCGAAGCTGAGTTAAAATTGATGCGAAAAGCCGCAAACATCGCTGTAGAAGCACATAACCACGCGATGAAATTCGCTACACCTGGATGCTACGAATATGAAGTACAAGCGGAAATTGAACATATTTTCCGCTTACGGGGTGCCATGGGACCTGCATATCCTTCCATTGTCGCTGCTGGAAAAAATGCCTGTGTCCTCCACTACATCGAAAATGACAGTCAAATTCAAAATGACGACTTACTGCTAATTGATGCCGGATGTTCCTATGGTTACTACAACTCTGACATTACCCGCACATTCCCGGTGAATGGGAAGTTTACACCCGAACAAAAAATTCTCTACGAAATTGTTCTAGAAGCTCAAAAGCAAGCCATCTCCCAAGTTAAACCAGGTAATCCCTATAACTTAGCTCACGATGTTGCTGTCCGTATTATTACAGAAGGATTAGTGGAAATCGGTATCCTCAAAGGTGAAATCGATAAGCTCATTGAAGAAGAAAAATACAAACCCTTCTACATGCATAAAACCGGGCATTGGCTAGGATTAGATGTCCATGATGTGGGAGTATATCAACACGGTGAAGACAAACCGCAAATTCTCCAACCAGGGCAAATCACAACCGTAGAACCAGGAATTTACATTGTACCCGACACCAAACCAGCCGAAGATCAACCAGAAATCGATTCTCGCTGGGTGGGAATTGGCATCAGGATCGAAGATGATGTTTTAATTACAGATACAGGCAACGAAGTTTTAACAGCCGGGGTTCCGAAAGAAGTTAGCGATTTGGAAAGATAGAAACCAAAAATATTCAGTCATCTTGCAGATGAATTTAGGTATTAAACGGCGAGCAGCGCGTTGCGGGGGTTCCCCCCGTTGTAGCGACTGCGGTGGGTTTCAACCGTTGGCGGGCGTGGAATTATAGAAAATCTAGGGATTTCAAGACTTGTGTGTACACCGTAGTCTTAATCCCTACTGTCATGCTTCTTTTGAGAAAACAGACACATTATACCAATTTGAAAAAACAATGCGACAGATAGATATTTGTAGAGACGTAGCAGTGCTACGTCTCTACCGTTGGATGTGTTGCAATCATTATTTGAATTGGTATTACTTGTTTTTTAATATGTAGAAATATTGAGCAATATTACAAACACTATGTTTTATGAATATTCCTCACAAGTTCCTCACATTTATAAAATACCTTTGAAATTATGTATAACTTGAAAAATAATAAGCAAATTTATGAATACTTGTCCTTGCTGTTCTCATGTCTTACTGCGACATGTCCGTGGTAACGAAACTTACTGGTTTTGTCGTAATTGTTGGCAAGAAATGCCAGAAATGAATGTTACTAGAATCAATTTAGAAGCGATGACGCAGCATAAAAATATCGCTAGAAACAATAGAAAACGACCACCATCAAAAGTTTTGTCGCCTATTTAGGATTTAGGAACATCATCTAGATTTTAATCAATGCAAACTATAAATAACCAAATAACAAATGAGACAGAATTTGTTATTAAACCCTCACACTAGTTTGAGGGTTTTGTTTTAAGTAGTTATAATTGCCATTCAAGACAGCTTAATCTTCGTAATAATACTAATATGTTATTATAAATTAATTGAAAATTAATTTAATAACTTGGTAACTTAGGTGTAATTAATAGGATACTATTTATTAGAGACATCACTTAAATTTTTGTTAAGATTAACGATAATCTGAGAATAGGATTTTTGAATGAAAATTTTAATTGTCGAGGATGAAGAATTAATGGCGGAAGCACTCACCGCTGTCCTCACAAATCAAAATTACGTTGTCGAAATCGCTAGTGATGGTGAAGCAGGATGGGAATTAATTAAGGATTTTGACTACGATTTATTGCTTCTTGATGTGATGTTGCCGAAGTTAGATGGTATTAGTTTATGTCGGCAAATACGTAATCAGGGTTTGCAGTTACCAATTCTTTTACTAACAGGTCGAGATAATAGTCATGATAAAGCTATTGGACTGGATGCTGGTGCGGATGATTATTTAGTGAAACCCTTTGATGAGGAGGAATTATTAGCTCGTGTTCGAGCTTTATTACGTCGGGGTTCTGTAACTTCACAACCAGTTTTGGAGTGGGGAAAGTTAAGGCTAGATCCCATAAGTTGTGAAGTCAGTTATGATCATCACTTGCTACCACTAACTCCTAAAGAATATGCATTGTTGGAGTTGTTTTTGCGAAATAGCCGACGCGTGTTTAGCTGTGGGATGATTTTAGAACATCTGTGGTCTTATGAAGATACTCCTGGAGAGGAAGCTGTTCGCACTCATATTAAATGTTTACGGCAAAAGTTAAAGGCTGGGGGAGTTTCTAGTAGTATCATTGAAACTGTATATGGTATTGGTTATCGTCTCAAATCTGGAGAGGAAACTATTACTAAAAAACAAAAGGATACTGAAGAATTTAAAGAAAATTTAACAGATGTAAAATCTCAAAAAATTCTTTCATCTGTAAATCAAATTTGGCACAAGTTTAAATATAGAGTAATTGAACAAATTAATGTTTTAGAACAGCTATCTCAAGCATTAATCGAAAATTCCTTAAATCAAGAATTGTATTCTCAATCTCAACGAAATGCACATACGTTAGCAGGTTCACTTGGGACTTTTGGGTTTCCTGAAGGTTCTAAAATTGCCCGCAAAATTGAAAATTTGTTGAAATTAGACCAAAATAATGGTGAAATTGATGGGTCAAAATTAAGTATATTAGTGCAAGCTTTGCAGCGAGAAATTAATGTAGATTGCCAAGTAAATCAAGTTGATGATACTAGCTATGAAGAATATTCATTGTTGTTAGTCATTCATAATGATGCCAAATTTACCAAGCAACTAACTCAAGAATCAGTCAATTGGAACTTAAAAATAACGGTTGCCAGAAGTACGAGTGCAGCAAGAAATAAGTTATATCAAGAGCATCCCAGTGTTGTCCTGTTTGATCCTAGTATTTGTTCTGACACAGAAGAGAGTTTACAACTGTTGAGGGAATTTAGCGATCGCAAACCACCTGTACCAGTACTTATATTATCAGAGCAAACCAACTTAAGCGAAGCTTACGCGATGACAGTCGTTCGCGCTGGATTTACTCCCTTTGCAGGGACTACCTTAATCCCAAAAACCATATCTGCAACACAAATACTATCAAATGTCAAGAATATATTGCAGCAATCTCATCGTGGAGAAACTAAAGTATTAGCTGTAGATGACGACCCCAACATATTAGCATTACTGCACAATTTACTTACACCTTGGGGACTAACAGTAAAAACCCTTGCTGATCCTCAACAATTTTGGCAAACACTGGAATCTGTTCAGCCAGATTTGTTAATTTTAGACGTGGAAATGCCTGAAGTTAGTGGAATTGAAATTTGCCAAATAGTACGCAATAATTCCCATTGGAGCGAATTACCCGTCTTATTTTTAACAGTTCATAATAGTCCCGATATTATAAATCAAGTATTCAGTGTTGGTGCTGATGATTTTGTCACTAAACCCTTTGTTGGTCCCGAACTGGTGACTCGAATTATCAATCGTTTAGAACGAATGAAATTAGTCCGACGGATGGCAAAAACAGATGAAAAAAATCAAAATAACGAACATCAACGCACACAGGAAGCACTGAAAAACTCCCAAGCACGTTTAGCTGGAGTTGTGGAAATTGCTGATGATGCAATTATTTCCATTGATGATAACCAACGTATTACTTTATTTAATCAAGGTGCAGAGAAAATATTTGGTTTTACAGCATCAGAAGTTTTAGGAAGACCATTAAACATATTATTACCTTCGTGTTTTGCCCAAACCCATCGACAATACGTAACTGACTTTGGTAAATCCCAAGTACAAGCAAGAAAAATGGGTGAACGTCGTGAAATTTCCGGTAAGCGGAAGGATGGGAGCGAATTTCCCGCAGAAGCTTCTATTTCTCAATTAAAACTGGGAGATGACACGATTTACACCGTTTATTTACAAGATATCAGCGAGAGAAAAGAAATTGAACGGATGAAAGATGAGTTTGTTTCGGTTGTGAGTCACGAACTCCGCACACCGCTAACTTCAATCCACGGTTCCTTGGGAATGCTTTCTAGCGGGTTAATCAAAGCCGAATCGGAACAGGGTAAACGTTTGCTACAAATTGCTGCTGATAGCACAGAACGTTTAGTCAGGTTAATTAACGACATCCTGGATATTGAGCGCATCGAATCGGGTAAAGTGGAAATGGAAAAGCAAACTTGCGATGTTAGCGATGCTATCCACCAAGCAGTTAATATTATGCAGCCACTAGCAGACAAAGCTGGAGTTGTGATATCTGTGACAGCTGCCTCTAATTATAGTATCTGGGCTGACTGCGATCGCATTATCCAAACTTTAACCAATTTACTTAATAACGCCATTAAATTCTCCAAAGCTGGTGATATAGTTTCCTTAGCAGTACAACAGCAAGACAAAGAAGTTCTATTTTCCATTACAGATACTGGACGCGGCATTCAACAAGATAAACTTGAAACCATCTTTGAACGCTTTCAACAAGTTGATGCTTCAGATTCTCGCAAACAGGATGGAACAGGGTTAGGTTTAGCAATTTGCAAAAGTATTGTTCAGCATCATCAAGGACAGATTTGGGTAGAAAGTGTACTTAATCAAGGCAGTACATTCTACTTTACAATTCCCCTGTGTAAATCCGTAGTAGTTCCCCACTTAGAAAATCCTCAACTGGAAACTACCGCAATCGGTAAAGCATTTAGCGTTTTAGTTTGCGATGATGATCCCAATATTCGGACTCAGTTAAAAACATTACTTGAGCAAAAAGGTTATCGCGTCATTACCGTTGCCAAAGGAGAAGATGCAATCACAGCAGCCACAAACCAGCATCCAGAAGTAATTTTACTAGATTTAGTCATGCCAGGAATGAATGGTTGGGAAGTCATGGCAATTTTGAAAGAACGTCCCGACACCTGTAATATTCCCATTATTATCTGTAGCATTTGTACCCCAGACAATATTAATCAATCTTCTAACGAATTTGTGAATTGGGTATGTAAACCAGTAGAAGAACATTCCCTATTTCCCATATTGCGACAAGTTCTAAATCAATCCTCCAAACCATCACGAGTTTTAGTTGTTGAAGACGATGATGAACTTGCCGAATTACTAACTACATTACTAAAAACCAACGAAATTGAGACATTTTTAGCCAAAACAGGACGGGAAGCAATTCAACTTAGTCAACAAGTTAATCCCGATCTACTAATTCTGGACATAATCTTACCTGAAGGTGATGGTTTTGGGGTAGTTGAGTGGTTGCAACAACATAATCAGCTTTCCAAAATTCCCTTACTAGTTTATTCTGCAAGGGATTTAGATCAATTGGAACGAACTCGATTAAAACTAGGACATACCGAATTTCTCACAAAAGGACGAGTCACAACCCAAGAATTTGAACAAAAAGTTATGGGTTTACTCCAACGCATCAAACAGAGTAGTAAATCAGGAGAAGATAGTGACAATCAAACGAGTATTAGTAGTTGATAACGAAGAGTATATCCAGGAAATTGCCAAAATCTGCTTAGAAACCGTAGCTGCTTGGGAAGTAATTACCGCAGGTTCCGGTAGCGAAGGGATTATCAAAGCCGAAACCCAACAACCTGATGCCATATTACTAGATGTAATGATGCCAGATATGGATGGTGTCGCCACCTTTGAGAAACTTCAGGCAAATCCAATTACCCAAAGCATACCAGTAATTTTCTTAACAGCAAAGATACAAGCAAACGACCGTCGTCGTTATATTAGCTTAGGGATCAAAACTGCGATCGCTAAACCATTTGATCCCTTGAATTTAGCCCATCAAGTAGCTGAAGCCTTAGATTGGACTCTGTGAAGAAATGAAATATACTTGATTATCACCCATATTTTAGGCTTGTTGTCAATCCCTAAATTATAGATTTATAAATGATTTGATATATCTCAAGTTGAGGTTGTGATGTCTGAAGAAAAGACCTATTTGGAGCTTTCTGAGGCTGATGGTGGCTCCCATAAATTTTATGAAGTTATAGTTAAAGATACTGAATTAATTATCCGTTATGGTCGCATTGGCGACTCAGGACGAATTCAAAGCAAAATTTATCCTAGCATTGAAAAAGCACAGGCAGAAGCAAAAAAGAAAATCAATGAGAAGCTCAAAAGTGGTTATGAAGTAGCTACCATGGGAGTACGGCAAAAACGTCAGATAACCAGACGTGACGTTAGTAGCAGCGTTTCCTCGGCGAAGCAATCACCAATTTTGTGGAAATTCAACTCCAAATCAGCAGCTTTTGGAATATTTATCGATGCCCACCGTTGCTGGGTGGGAAACCAATCTGGGGAGGTTTTTGCCCTCAATCACCAAGGTAAGGTAATTAATCAGTTTCAGCTACCTGATGGTGTGAAATGTTTAGTTGCTGATGACGCTTGGATTTATGCGGGTTGTGATGATGGGAATGTCTACGACTTGACAGGGAAATTACCCCGTTTAGCCTACAAAGTTGATGAAAATGTCGATATTTTCTGGTTAGATATCAAAGATGGGTTGCTAGCAGTTTCCGATGCAAACGGAGGATTAACCACAATCGATCATGATGATGAATTTCAATGGACTAGGTTGAGTCAGGGAAATTCTGGTTGGATGGTGCGCTGCGACTCAGATGGAGTTTACCACGGGCATAGTGGTGGTGTGACGATGTATGATTACCAAGAAGGTCGCGTGCAGTGGCATCAAAAAACCAAAGGTGCAGTATTATTTGGTTGGCAAGAAGCTTTGACTGTGTATGCTGGTGCAAGCGATCGCAATGTCTATAGTTTTACCAAAAAGGGTGAAGTGGGTGCAGTTTATAAATGTAATGGTGCTGTATATTCTTGTGCTGCTACAGTAGATGGGAAATACCTATTTGCAGGTGATAACAGTTCCTCCCTTTACTGCTTCCAGGATACAGGAAAACTCATCTGGAAGTTAGGCACAGGTTGCGGTTCTGCACTTTCGATGCAATTTTTAGACAACCGCATCTATATAGTTACTACCGATGGAACCTTAGCCTGTATTGATGCTAGCCCAAACGCGATCGCATCTGCTCAAGAAGGCAATATTCCCCAAGCGACTGTAATTAAAGCACCAAGTAAAAAAGGCATAACCCCCTCAGCAGAACTACAAGATGCTGCACCTGCTGAAATTACCCAAGGGGTGGTAGTTGAATGCTACCGGGAAGGTAGTAAATTGAGAATCAGAGCCATTTCTCCAGGATATAACCCCAACTGGAAAGTTCAGTTTCCAAAGGACATCCGCACCGAAGGCGATCGCTATTTGGTAGCAGAACTGCGAGAATCAGCTAATGGAGGTTTTTATCGAGCTTTTGGTGACATTAAAAAAATCAGTTAGGAACGTGGATTAAATAAAGTACAAAAGTAGGGTGTGTAAGCGGAGCGTAACGCACCATTTCATTGTCGAGCAAAATTGCATGTTATTAAATTTCCGTTCCTTAACAGTGAACAGTTATCAGTTATCAAGAGTAGGGGGTTTAATACCCCGATGCCTATGCCTCGCCAGTTTTGACTTGGGGTGCCACGTTTTGGGAGTCGGATGACCCCCAAAAGCTACCTTTTCTAGTAGCTTGCTACCCGCAGGGTATTCCCATCTCAAAACACCCCTACTGCCTTCTTCAACAGTTATCACAGTATTGATTTTGGCAATTTTAGCTTGAGGAAAGTTGAAAATTCAAGGATTTATCAAGGATTTATCTCGAAATCAGACCAATTTCCAGATTCATCCTGGATGTACAACCGACGGTTTTGAGGTTCTCCCCGCAACTGTAAATAATCCACTTTTACAGGATCAAGTAACAACAAGCAAAAATTGACTCCAGGGTTAATTTCATCTGTCGGAGGAGGAGAAAAAGCTGCCGCATCGGCTCGTTTTTCTCCAGGATTTGCCCAAAAAAACTGAATTCGAGCAGCATCTGATAAATTTTGCCAAGTTTGTTGACGGACGTGCTGTAATTTCAAATCAGGGTAATTAACATCAACCATTAATAACTCTCCCCGAATCCGGAACTGTTCCCTAGTCCCAGTAAAATACCAACAGGCTTCTGCCGCTGCTTGTTGGCGAATTTCCTCACATTTTTGACTACGAATATCAGTAATAATTTTTAATTGGTTGGTATCGTCTAAAAAACCGCGAAAAACAACAGTTCGGTTAGCGGGAAGTCCATCTGTTGTAATGGTAGCTAACTGGAAATAGCGGGATTCAGGCTTAGTGCGACTGTATTGTAAAGCGCGGGCAAGACGGGAACGCCAAGGAGCAAGTGACACTAGAATTTAATTATTCTCTAAACAACTATCGATTGAAAATCTGGCAAGTAGAGGACTGCAAATAAATTTACCGCAGCCTCGCTATGCCATATTACAGATTGGGCACGCTATCTATCCCCAGACTATAAAGCCGTGGGGAATTATGCGAATTAGTTTAAATACAACCTCAAAACCAAGTAGAGATATTGCATCTAAACATCAACTTATTTTATACTCAGCTATCAGCTTCTACCCTTGCCTCTGCATAAGTGCGAAAGCGATTCAAACTATTGGTAAGAGATGTTTCTACGGCTTTACCAATAAACAAACCATCCATGATTTTACCTATAATTCCAGGTATTGAATAAGCTACAGTTAGCTTAACAATACTGCTAGTCTTACGGTCATAAAAACGAATTGCCCCGCGATTGGGTAAACCATCTACAGATTCCCACTCAATAATTTGATTTGGTATCTGTTTGAGAATACGCGATCGCCAATTGAATTCCCAGCCACCAGTTCGTAAACTCCAAATAGATATCTCAGGATTATCTGGAGGAATTTTCACCGAATCAATCCAATTCATCCATTGTGGCATCTGTTCTAAATCCGACCACAGACTCCAAACTAAATCCATTGGAGCCTCTACTTCTACCTGTACACTATGTTCTAGCCAATCAGCCATGTGATTTTAAATTTGGGGTTTGAGGTTGTAAATTTTGAGAAATACTTA
This sequence comes from Calothrix sp. PCC 6303, assembly GCF_000317435.1. Taxonomy (NCBI): domain Bacteria; kingdom Bacillati; phylum Cyanobacteriota; class Cyanophyceae; order Nostocales; family Calotrichaceae; genus Calothrix; species Calothrix sp. PCC 6303. The sequence goes on along the minus strand of NC_019751.1, from coordinate 6,083,232 downwards.
CTTAGAGGCTGTTTATAAAATAATTATTAAAGCGTAGGGTGCGTAGGGTTCCTTGCGGCATCCAAGAAAAGCTTCAAGCGTAACGCACCAAATAATCGGTGCGTTACGGCTCAAAAAATCCGATGGACAACCCGAAGTATTTATTAAGCCGTAACACACCCTACTTAATATTTTATTAATAAACACCTTCCAGTTTTCTATTGTTTGACAGTCTCCAAAATCGCTTTCGCTGCTTGCCTTCCAGAAAGGGTAGCTCCCTCCATACTGTCGATATAATCTTGTTGGGTATAGCTTCCAGCCAAGAAAAAGTTGGCAATTGGTGTTTTTTGATTGGGACGATAAACATCCATTCCCGGTGCTTCACGATACAAAGATTGTGCTAATTTCACCACACTTGACCAAGTAACATTTAACTCTCGTGAGGAAGGAAACAACTCGTGTACTTGTTTGAGTGTATGCTGCACGATTTCTTCGTTGCTCTTTTTAATAAATGGATCACCTGGTGTGAGAACCATCTGCATCAGTGAACCCTCCCCTTCTCGATAATAATCTGCGGGGCTGGTTAATGCCATGTCAGCAAAGCAGGAAAAATCCGCATCTGCCGAATATAGCAAATTATCAATTCCGGCTGCATGTTCTAGCTGTTTGCGTTTTTCCCCATCTTGTAGTTCTGTCACCCAACCATCAAAGCGTAGCTGTACGGTTGCAACAGGGACTGCATCTAGCTTATAGATGTTGTCAAATTCTGACCACTTACGCCATTCTTGTGGAATTAAACGCTGAATTCCTGGTACATCGCAAGCAGCTACGTAAGCATCAGCAATAATATTTTCTTCGCTTTCACCATTGGCAACAACTATACCTGTGATGTTGGTGTTGCCGTCAGTTTCAGTATATTGAATCTGTCTGACTTGTCGGCGAGTGTAGATTTTAGTACCTCTATCTTCCAAGTACTTAATCAGGGGTTTATGTAAATATTCATCTGGTGAACCCTTCAACATCCGCAACTTTGAAGCTTCAGTCCTGACTGCGAATAGCTGAAAAATTGTCAGCATACAGCGGGCAGAAATATTTTCAGTATCAATAAAGCCCAGTGCTAAAGCAATGGGATCCCACATCCGGCGCAAGCTGCTATTATTACCACCGTGACTACGAAACCAATCTGCAAAGCTAATTTTATCTAGTTTACGGATGGTTTTCATTGCCCCTTCAAAGTCTACCAACCCTTGAACAACTGGGCTAGTACCTAGCGCTAGGGCATTTTGTAATTTATCTCTTGGGGAGAGTTGAGAAGTAGTAAAGAATGCCTTTAAACCATTAAAAGGTGCCCCTGTAATGAAACGGAAATCTAAAGCACCGGTTTTTCCACCCTTGTTGATAAAAGTGTGGGTATGTTGTTTTTCCAAGAGGTTGTCAAATGCCCCAACCTTCTTAAATAAATCAAACAGTTGGTAGTAGCAACCAAAAAAGACATGTAGTCCCATCTCCAGATGATTGCCATCTCCATCTACCCAGCTACCGACTTTTCCCCCAACAAATGGACGAGATTCAAAAATCTGGACTTCACAACCAGCATCTACCAAATCGACAGCGGTTGCTAGTCCAGCAAGTCCCGCTCCTACGATCGCAACACGCATTTTGTCTTCCTTGATCAGTTTTCCAATTTCTTTACAAATTGTAACTGGGTTAGTGCCGTAATTTGCGATGCTTTCATGAGAATCTGGGTTTGAATTTCAGGCAGGGGTTGTACCCCGGAGGTTTAGATGGCAGACTTGGTAACTTTTAACTGATTTTAGCTACTTCTCCTGATATGGGTAAACCTCGAATTAGTTCTCGAATCACGTCAGTAGCTGGTCTACCAGTTTCTTGACAATATTGTTCGAGTTTCTCAGCCTCCTGCACTGCTAAATTGACGGTAATACGTTTGACAGCCCACTTCTTATTGGTCATTTTGCTTTTAACTAACGATGATGTTTGAATTTAATTTGCGTAAATTTACTTAAAGTGACAGTATTAACAGTTTAATTCACTGCCGACTGTTAATCCTAACTTTTGCCTGTATGAAAAGTCTCGGTCTTGTCAAAGTATTTTTCATCTTTCAATAAAATATAAAATCCAATGCTTATTTGTTTTGGTTGTGACAGGAAAAATAGCGCACACTCTCAATCAGGGAAAACTCTATATTAGAAGGCTAATTAAATTTGATGTTGCTGGGATTTGGAAAATTAGTTGTCAATGTTACTGTAAAAAAATAACTATTTCATAAAATGACTATCTGTTGAGGTTTTTAAAGATTTTTCGATACCAAGTTCGCCAAATAGATGAGGTGAGAACATGTGCCATAAAACTTGGTAGTAAGGCATTACTATTTCAAGGTGTTTATGGGTTAGGCGATCGCATATTTCCTGTCCCAGTAGATATAGCATTTGACGAATCAATTCCCACTCTATCTTCAGGGTGGGATAAATCATCAGACATAGGGGGAATAGTTCTTGCTGAATAGCACTAACATCCCCTTCTAAAACTGCCAACCAGAGATAAATTTGAAACATCTCCACATCACGAATACTTGAAGCTTGGATTGCTGTTTCACTCAAAATACCGCTCTTGGAACGGTAATTAGGATAGAGTTCGGTGATTCTTTGAGTAATTGTTTTGGCAATTTCCGTACTAGCTGGTAATAGCTGTTGGACTGCTCCCAAAGCTTGAGAATTATAATCATGCTGTGCTGCTGCTTCGTAAGCTCGTTCCAGTGGCATATACAAATGGTCGTCAATTACCCTAAAATATGATTCCACTATTGGACGTTCTAAAGGAGAAAGCATTTGTAGTAATATTTTGCTTGTGTAGTGAAACTGCATACTTACAAAAGCAATGATTCTAGAATCTACTTTGGTATATTTTTTTCGCAGTGTCCCCACTTGAGAGCGAATAGCGGCAGTTAATTGAGTAGGTATAACTTGTTCGGTGTAGATGCCTAAAGCTTTTTGATACAGTGGTTCTCCTTCTCTGGCTAACCGCATAATCATTGACAATTGCCGTAGGGGTGCTTGTTGGTAGTAGATTTCTAAGGTTTTTTCATAAATTTTATAGCAATCAGATATTATTTCCCATGGCTCGATGAGTTGGGGATTAATATGATATCTCTCTACCTCTTTAATTAGCAAGATCTCGACTTGATTCCAAGCTTGAATACTAACTAACCGCAATGATGCCATTAGTTTTTCTTTTGTCTTTTCACGCCCTGTCGATGATATTAGTTCTTTGATATTATTCCCATCAGTTGTATCATCCCTGGATAAGGTTGGATCAATGTTGTGTAAGTATTTTTTACCCCATTCTAAAGCTAGTGGTTGACTTGCACTCTTACGTTGTATTCCAAGTTGTTTAAAGTTTCTCTTAACTAGTTCTTCCATAAATATTCATCATATTTGATTGAGATTATTGTGGATGTTTTCATAATCAGTTCGAGTGCTTTCTTATTCTATAGGATTTTTTTTCTGCTTAAAGGTATTTGCGGAATCTTTACTAAAACTATAAGTATTTAACTAAGTCTCTAGCTATTTCCCCTATCTTAAAATAAACTTCGATAATAAATATAAATTTCCTATATGTATTGCTAAGAAAATTATTTAGTATCTGATAAATTATCTGTTAAAACTAGATGAAGCAAAATTAAAAGTTTCATAATTAGTAAATATCATTATTTTTTTATTGATAAATGTCTTTACGAGTTATTTTGAATGTTATAAGCGACTTTTGCTGGTAGTGCTATGCTCTGTAACTGCGCTATTTGATTTCATGGTCAAAATTACTCATGCTGATTAGATAAATTAGTATAAATAATTTGACTAGTGATTTATTTTACGTATATATACTACTAGGAGACTATGGGCGAATTTTTCTTTACTCAAAACTAACTGGACTTGATATTATACACCTCGAATTCTAGTTCGTAATATTGCTTAATATTTATTTTCGCAAATCACCGAAGAGATAGAGGGGAAAGGAGCAGGATTTTAGATCCCAACTTGTTAAAGGTATTGGGGATCTAGAAGGTGCAAAGATGCTAGATTTGGAATTGAAGATTTGTATTCGAGAAGTCCCGCCAGTTTAAATCTATTTTTCCTGGTCATGGACTAGCAAATAGTAAAGACATTACGGCTGTTGCGATCGCATCGCATACTGTGCGATACAGGTGGTTGAGGAGAAAATGTGCTAATTGTTTTCCACAAAGCCACCATCTCTATATTGCGTGGAGGTTTTACCTAACCCAATGGTTCAAGCCATTTATGAAGAGGAGTTGAATCATGATTGCAACAAAAGCAAATCTCCCCCAGCTTACCCCCTACGGTGTACACACAAGTCTAAAAATCCTTATTCACATTGATTTTAAAAGCCCCTGCGCCAAGCGCACGCTACGCTACAGGCTGTAGCCCTACCCTTATAGGGTAAGGGCTAGTAGGACTTGTGTGTACACGGTAGCAGCTTACCACTGAGGAATATTTCACTTGGGAAGAAAAACAGCTAAACAAGCACATGGTTATCCCTCTGAGTGATGGAAAAACAGGGTTTCTGAAACCGAAGAGGTTCGATACCTAAAAAATATTAACTGTTTACTGCTCTCTCAAAACGCAAAATTTCTAAACTCAATTCCCCGTATACCCCTTCAATTTGCTGACGACAGCAATCTATGGCAAAGTCATTAAGTTCTTCCGCTTCAATATCGTACATATCTTGGAATATATCGGCTTGAACCCGACAAAATCGAGGACGCTGGTTATAGATTTTGCATTCACGGCTTTCGTGGTCAAAATTAATACACCATCCACCTTCCCCCACCATACTGAGATATTGCTGAAGTTCAGTTGGGGTAAGATATTCTTCTAAGTCAGGACGCTCTGCCGGATCGAGATTACAGCAGGCACCACATTGTTTTATACATTGCCAAGTAGCCATTTTTTACCTTTTGTGTATTTTTTCTTATAATTTTGTTAAGTAAATTAAAAATCACTGGCTGTTCCCAGATATCATTAAACTCTAGATTAGCGATCGCGTTATTTAATTTCTCTTAATTTCTTTAAGATTCAGTCGGAGGACATAAATGTTTGATGCCATAGCAAACATCAATTGGATTGTGGTTTTGCAGTTGACTTCTGTTGCTTTAATTGTGGTGGCTGGTCCAGCTGTGATTTTCTTGTTAGCTTTCCGGAATGGTGATTTGTAATTGATTCCTAAATTTAGTGTTTCAATTCCTTAAGTTGTTTCTGGGCTAAAAACTGAGAGCAGATAATGCTGTTTGAATAATTCCGTCATAGGGAGGTTGAGATATGTCAACCTCTTTGGCATTTTGGCGGTCTTTTCCTAGCAATCCGATTTTACTACCTAGGTGTACAGCTAAAACTACGGCTTGGGAGTTTCTGATTCTCAGTTCTTTAGTTGTATCACTTTGATAAATTTTACAGGTGTAATCGCGGTTTTGATATTGGAAGGGGATGGTTGAAAGCTTGGTTTCCCTGGTTAGGGATACATTTACCTGAGATGACAGCGGTAGTTTGACTCCCACAACTTCTAATTCGATGGTGGTGTTGCCATTAAATTCGTTTTCCCGCAGTTTGTAGGCAATATCTACGAGGGTAGGTAGGGGAAAGTAGTCGCGCCATCTCCAGGCGATCGCTTTAATGGTGTAACGCTGATTGTTTATAATCTGACTTAGGGTCATTTTGATGTGACCTTTGCCTACGGATGTTTGTTCGCTAACTCGTACATCCGCTGAGTAAAAGATTGGTGTGGAGTTTTCAATCCCACATGGTTCCAAGGTGCGAAGTTGTTGATAGAATTCTTGGTTAATTTGATCAAAGGTGGTTAAAGCATCGATTTTGAGGAGTGGCTTGAGGTGATGTAATTCCAGGTATTTATTAGCATACTCACTCAAACGCGATCGCATTTCTTCTAGGTTGTCGGCTGGGAAAGAAAAACCACCTGCTGCTCTATGTCCTCCGTATTTACCGAGGAGGTCATCACAGTATTCCAAAGCTTCAAATACATTAAATTCAGGGATTCCCCGCGCTGACCCGCGAATTTTTCCATCTCCTTCATCAGTCCCAATAAACACAGGAACCCCGTACCGTTCAACTAAGCGGGATGCCACAATGCCAATGACACCATGATGCCAATTTGGTTGTACCACCACCAACACTCGATGACGTTGTAGAGATGTAATATAGTAATTTTCCACGAATGCGATCGCATCTTTCTCAATCTGCTCACACATTTCCTGACGTTGACGGTTAATATCCTCGCATTGCATCGCCCTTTCTAAGGCAATCCCCATGTCATCGGTTGTTAATAATTCAATCACAACTTGAGGATCAGCGATTCTTCCCACCGCATTGATGCGGGGACCCAGGCGAAAACCGATATCATCAGGCTGGAGAGTTTTTTGATTAGATGAACTCCCCTTGCTCCCTGCTTCCCTTCCCTTGACTCCCGACATTTGAATCAAAGCTTGAATTCCCGCTAACTGAGATTTGGGTAACTGCTGCAATCCCCGTTTTACCCAGCGACGATTCACCCCAGTTAAAGGTGCTAAATCGGCAATTGTTCCCAAAGTAAAAAGCTCTAACAAAGGTTTCAAGATGCCAGAATTAGCTTGTCCCAACTGCTGCGCCAAGGAAACCGCTAAAATATAGGCAACCCCCACCCCCGCAACACCTCGATATGGGGAAGCTTCATCAATTAATTTGGGGTTAAGAATTGCATTTGCTGGCGGCAATCTTTGGGGAATATCATGGTGATCGGTAATAATTACCTTTAAATCTAATTCTCTGGCTCTGGCAACAGGTTCAAAAGCCGAAATTCCATTATCAACCGTCAGAACTAACCCGACACCTTCAGAGTGAAACTCTTCAATAATCCGACAATTGATACCATAACCTTCATGCATCCGACTGGGAATAGCATAATCAACCTTAGCACCCAACCACCGCAAAGCACGCAACAACAGAGCGGTACTTGTCATCCCATCAGCATCATAATCACCACAGATAGCGATTTTCTCACCAGATGCGATCGCATTCTCCAACAACTCCACACTCAGAGCCAAATCGGGAAAATCAACCATTGGTGAAGGTAACACCAAAGACTCAGGTTCAATAAATATTTTCGCAGTTTCCAAAGATTCCAAACCACGATTCACCAACAACTGAGCAATCGTTGGTGATAAACCATAAATCTCACTTAACAATTCAGTTAAATCTGGCTTTTGCGGGTAAATATACCAACGTTGATTTGGTAACTTCCGATTGTGTGTAACTGTAGAAAATTGACTCACCAGTAAAAACTCTAAATTTCCGACTTACTTAGACTTCTATTCCTCCCAACATTATGATGGGTGTGTAGCCGGAATTAAACATTCTCACCACGCACCCGTAACAAAGATTAATCTAAAACTACAAACTAAACCTCATCCACCAAGAAAAGTGGAGTTTTTTCATTGCGTAGCTTGCATCTTTTTAAGGTAGACACGAAGTGGCTCCACTCCTGCGGAGAAGCAAGCTACGAAGAATAGCAATCTCATAATTTTGATTTAAAACTACACCTATCAAAATAGACAAGGTTGAAAATCACAAAATACTTACCAAACCATCATCTCGCAAATACACCGAGCGATCGCCTGGTGGATACCAATTTGGACGCAACTCCACCCGTAATGTAGCTAAATTCGGTTTAGATACCGTTGCCTTTAAAGCCAAACCTGTCTCATCCCAAAATAGTAAAGACATATTTGGTTCCGTTGCCTGAGTTTGCTGAAATTTGACAACTTTTCCAGGTTGAATTGTGATGGATTCGGTGCTTTGAGGCTTCTGTATTGTCAACACCCTTGGTGTTCTATTCACTACTTCAACTTTTACCAATTGTCCTGGTTTAAATTGCAATGGAGGAGTCCCACATTTAGACGCGCAAGTTTTCGCTAACGTCATGTTTGGGTTATCTATGACAGCAAATAAGGAGGCTGTGGCGATTAAAGTGGCAGATACTAACTTCAACATTATTTCGGCTGGGGTATTTGTTCAAAAATATGTAAGTTTTAATACCTCAGCTTAACATCGACTTCAGGAGATGTAACCGTATATTCTACCCCTTGCGAAGTGGGTATTGACTCACCGCTATTCCCGGTACCTATGATGCTACTTAATAGGAATATAAAATCAATCCCACAATCTTCTCCCCTCTTTAACCTTCAATCTTTGATGAGTATCTGCTAATAAAGCGGGAATGCCCAAGTTTTCCGGACATCTAGGTAAACATTCACCACATTCTGTACATTTGTTTGCCTTCATTCCAGGAAACCAATGTCCAGCATTTTCAAACATGGCATAACGATACTTTCCATAATCGTTCATATTGTAAGCAATACTGAGATTTCTTAAGCGTAAAACTTCGGGGATATTGATGTTTTCGGGACAGGGTAAGCAAGCATAACATTGACTACATTGTTCAGTATTTAAAGCTTCCTTAGATGTATTTTCTAGGTTTTTAAAAACTATTTTTTCTAATTCTGATAGTTGAGTAATATTATCTGCTACTTGCAAAGGTAATTCTAATTCTTCAGGATTCGCAGCACCCAAACTAAGAGTTGTAATTCTAGAATCACTGAGTAAAAAACGATAATTTAATTCCAAGGGTGTGAAAGGTTCGCATAGTTTTTCCAGCTTTTCTGGTGGTGTATATAGCTTGCCTCCTTTATCTGCGGGAGAAATAATGAATATACCCATGTCTTTTTCAAAAGCAAGCTGAATTGCTGTTGCATGACGTTGGAAGAAGTAATAGTAATGAAGATTAATAAATTCAAAAAAATCTGTATTGATGGCAGCTAAAATTAATTCTAGAGAACCATGGGTAGAAAAACCTACATGTTTAATCCTGCCATCTGCAACGGCTTCCCACACAGCTTGCATACAGCCGTTTTTTGCTTTTACCCACTCTAGATGTTCCCAAGTATTTAAGCCGTGAATTCCTAAACAATCTAGATAATTTAGGTTGAGTTTTAGCAGAGACTCGTCAATGTAGCGACGCATCGTATCTGCATCTGGTGTTGGTGGTATTTTGGTTGTGATGTGGATGCTGCTTCGGGTAGTGGCTTTTGATAAACTAGACATTACTTGGTTAGGCTTATCAAGGATAGTAACTAATGCCTTTCCCAAATACTCTTCACTTTCACCATAACCTCTAGCTGTTTCCAGATGGTTTATACCTGATGCTAAAGCCGCTGTGACAGTTTGTAGAGCATTTTCTGGTGAACTTAAGTAGCGCATGGTTCCCAAGGAAAACACAGAGAGATTTAGATTTGTTTTGCCGAAGCGTCGGTATTCCATCAACAGTTATCAGTTATCAGATTGAATTTAGGGTAGCCGAAATTTTATTGGTTATCAGTTCCAAAAGCTTACTATGTTGCTGATTAATTTGAGCAGTTATCTATTAGCTGAATACTAATAAAATAGGAGCTAATAACCACTGATAAGCTCAACATTTTGATCATTTTTAGTATATACCTTGCTGTTGCACTTTATTTTAATCCATATTCGTCAAATTATAGCTGGAGCCATTTTTGTTAGGACATTTACCTGTTCCCTGTTCTCTTTTAGACAAATCAAATATTTATGTCCTAACCGAGATGTCCGCTACTATATCAGAACAGAGTTTTGGCAGGTTTAAAATCTTCCGGAGGCAGTTGCCGCTGGAGAGATTTCCGGGAAAGCTGCCACCGAGGCTAAGGTATCGAAAACAAGGGCAGCGGTAGATTTATCAAATAAATAAGTAGAGTTAAGCTATGATTTACTAACTATCACTGCTGAAACGCTTAATCAAATCTTCTGGTCTGAGGTCGGAAAGGAATTCACGGAAGGCTTCTTGTTCAGCTTCATCAGCATCTCTATCTACAGGGATTGATGCATCAGCGACTACCTCTTCCATGACCCAAATAGGTGTATTTGTACGGAGAGCAATAGCGATCGCATCACTGGGACGAGCATCTATTTCCTGTTTTACTTCGCCTTGCTGTACAATTAGGACGGCATAAAATGTATCCTTTTGAAGGGAATGAATGATCACCTTTTCTAAGGTCATGTTCCAAGCTGTAAACATATTCACAATTAGATCGTGAGTTAGAGGTCTTGGGGGTTTTTGATTTTCTAATGCCCCCATAATTGCCCTTGCTTGTTCTTGACCAATGTAAATAGGCAACGCACGGCGGTCGGTACTATCCTTTAAGAGTACAATGGGACTACGAGTCATAGCATCTAAGGCAATGCCCGCTACTTTCATTTCAATCATTGGCGAAGCCTCTACATCCTTTGAGAGTTATGGAGAACATGTAGCAAATCAGACTATTCTGGGGTTTGTTATGGGACTAAGGAAAACATAGATTTTTGTTTTTGATAATTGTCTCTATTAAACTCCTTATTGATGAGGTACACCAGAGTAGTTCAAATCGATTAGTTTTGACAATAATCTACTAAATCAAGTATGACTCGGATTGGTGATTTGTGTGGTGTTCTTTGGATGAGTACATCAAGTTAGAAGTAATACACAGATTCGTTTGTGGAGAATACGACAATTAGCAGTTGATTAATGACGATATTCAGCGATAAATCAAGTTAAATTTACTAAATAGCCGTGTTTACAGGATTAATTCAAGCATTAGGAAATATCAAACCTTTGGATGGTGATTCTTGGGAGATTACATGCATCAATAAATCGGCAGATGTAATTCTACAAGATATAGCCTATGGAGACAGCATAGCAGTTGATGGCATTTGCCTGACGGTAGATCGGATTTTGGATGACGGATTTATCGCCACGGCTTCGCCAGAAACGGTACGTCGGACGATTCTGGGTCGGGAATCAAGTCACCAGCGAATTGTGAATTTAGAAGCGTCACTGCGGGTGGGAAGCAAAATTGGTGGTCATTTTGTCATGGGACATGTGGATGGAATTGGACAATTACTAACATCGACAAAAACAGCCACGTCATGGGAAATGACCTTCACAGCACCAGATGCGATCGCACGTTACATTGTCCCCAAGGGTAGCATTGCCATCAACGGCGTTAGTCTGACTGTAGCCGAATATTACCCAGAAACCAGGCAGTTTAAAACGGCAGTTATCCCCATCACCTATACTGATACCAACCTCCAGTATCTCAGTTCCGGCAGTTGGGTTAACCTCGAAGGTGATATTTTAGGTAAGTATGTGGAAAAGTTCGTGACTGGCAATAGCCCTCATCAGATAGCGGAAAATGGCGATACTATGGGGATTAATCCCGCGTTTTTAGCAGAAAATGGGTATTTGTAGGAATGGTAAAAATAGTTGATCGCCTTTTATTTGTACGTAGAGTACCAATTTTTCAAGAACTACGAGATGATTTCATTGTCAGATTAGCATCTGTGATGGATGAAGTCATGGTTCCGGCAAATCACCTGATATTCCGTCACGGTGAAGAAGGGCGATCACTTTTTATTGTAGTTACTGGTCAGATTCAAATTCATTTGGGAAATAAAGAATTGGCTATAGTTTCCCAAGGAGAATATTTTGGAGAAATGTCTGTATTCGATGCTCAACCCCGTTCTGCTAGTGCTACATCCTTGGAACCTTCTCAGTGCTTAGAGTTGACACAGGAACAACTTTATGAAGCAATTGAAGAAACCCCAGAAATTGCTGTGAATATTATTCGAGTTTTGTCACGCCGAATTCGTGAGCAAAACGAGCAGAATTCTTAGAGATTGTTTATAAAGTAAATCCTAGAGCAATTTTCAGGTAGATAGACCACACGTAGAGACCTAGACAAGGTTTTGGTATTTATGTGTGGTTCAAATAGATTAAAATTGCTGTAACCTGCTATTTATCACAAGTTTTGGTACGGGTTTGGCAAGACTTTATTTTGGAGGTTTTGACTTCTAGTTAGAATTCTCTAATAACTAATCAGGTATATCTTCAGCTAAAATCACCATCATCTTATCTCTATCAACTCTGGGAAGTTTGACAAGACGATTGGCTTGTTTCTCAATCACCTGATCAAAAATATTTCTCACTAATCGTCCATTTCCAAATTTATCATCTCGGTGAATGTACAATTCAGAGAATTTGGCTAACAAGTGCTTCCGAGATTCTTTTAATAACTTAAAATCATTTTGTTGGCAAATACCTTCAAATATACTGACTAGTTCTTCTGGTTGATAATCTTCAAAATAGAAATATTTGTTGAACCTTGACTGTAAACCAGGGTTAGTATTTATAAATCTTGACATTTCATTTGAATAACCAGCAACAATAACAACTAATCTATCTCTGTAATCCTCCATTCTTTTTAATAAAGTATCGATGGCTTCTTGTCCAAAATCATTACCAGAACCTTCTGGTGCTAATGCATAAGCTTCATCAATAAATAAAACCCCATCCAGTGCAGATTCCACCAGACGATCAACTTTGATTGCAGTTTGCCCCAAATATCCAGCAACTAATCCAGATCTGTCAGTCTCAACTAAATGACCTTTCGATAATATCCCCAATTCTCGATAAATTTCTCCCATCATCCGAGCAACAGTTGTTTTACCTGTACCAGGAGAACCACAAAATACAGAATGTAATGTCAGTGACATCACATTAAGACCTTTTTTCTGGCGGAGTTGTTGTATTTTTAAAAAGTTAATCAGAGTGTTTACTTCATTTTTTACACCTTGCAAACCAGTCAGATGATTTAATTTTTTTAAAACATTTTCTAATCCTTCTATATTAGGATCGGAACTGTGATCTAAATTCCAATTTGTAGAGCGTTTAAGCTCCCGTTTCATTTGTTGTAATTCTGTTTCAATTTCATCATGCCAATGCATAATACTTGGTATTCCAAATCACATGTTTTCCATAATAACAATATATATATAGTTTGGTGATTGTAAATTTTAATACCAATTTTGTGCGTTAGCGAAGCTTGCCAGAATGGCTAGTTGAACAAACCCGGTTTCTAATGTTCAACTGCCTCACGAACCAATTGAGCTAGTTTTTCAGCACTATCATTCAACACCACAGTTTGAGCATTTTCACCCATTTGTTTTAATAATTCTGGAAATTGTAATAGCTTCAGGACTTCGCTGTTTAATTTCTCCGGTGTTAACTCTGATTGCTGAAACATTAAAGCTGCATCTACAGTTGTAAACACTTTAGCATTGTAGGTTTGGTGGTCTTCAGCGGCGAAGGGATAGGGTATCAAAATTGACGGTACTCCACAGATAGCCAATTCTGTTAAACTACCAGCACCAGAGCGACTAATGGCTAAATTAGCTCTACGTAATAATGCTGCCATGTTATCATAGAATGGCAAACATATATACTGTGGATGTTGGAGAGTATTGGCTTCGGGATCACTTTCACCAGTTAGATGAACAACATAAACCCCGGCATCAAACCAAGTTTTGGCACATTGACGCACTAACTTATTTACAGCAACTGCACCTTGACTACCACCAAATGCGAGAATTAGGGGAACATTAGGAGGTATGGGAAGATCAAGGGTTGATATGACTGAGGGTTCGAGAAACTGCGATCGCACTGGCGTACTAGTGTAGATTGTTTTGGCATTGGGTAAATATTCACAAGCCACATCAAATCCCACAGCAACAGCATCACACCAAGGACCAAAAAACCTGGTTACTTTCCCTGGTAAAGCGTTTGCTTCGTGGAGAATTACTGGCAAACCCAAGGATCTAGCAGCAATGACACTAGGTCCAGCTATATAGCCTCCGGTGGTGAAAACACCGTTAAATTTGCCGTTTTTGAGGATTTTTCTAACTTCCAAAATGGAACCAGCCAATTTTGTCAAAGTCTTAAGCGCCGAAATCCCTAAACCTTTCTGAAATCCTTCCACAGCAATGCTATTCAGCTTATACTGTTTGGGAACTAATTGTGTCTCCAAGCGATTGGGTACACCCAACCATTCGATATCATAATCTGGTAGTTTCTGCGCCAATGCGATCGCAGGAAACAAATGCCCACCAGTTCCACTTGCAGCTATTAATAATTTTGTCGGTGCGTTTGCCATCAACTTCTACCGTATCAGCCCTAGCTTAATTAAGATAAAACAAATTCACTGTTTTCTGTAATTCAATATTCAACGTACCATTAACGTTTAACTTTGTGATATTACTACCTAACCAGCAAAAATCTATGAGAACCAGCCGTAATCTGTTTTTAATCATATCCACTGTTTGTTTAGTATCAACCACAAACAGCGCCCAAGCAATTCCACCACAACAAGCACCCGCAGAACTTAAAAACCTTTTGATTCAAATGGATGCAGCCGCAAGCAAAGGTGATGTGAAAACAGTAATGGGGTTTTATAGTCCTAATTTTACTCACGGGGATGGATTGACTCGCCCAATTATGGAAAAAGCTTTAACATCTTTGTGGAAACGCTACCCAACATTACGCTACACCACACAGTTAGAGTCGTGGCAAAAGCAAGGTAATACAATTATTGCAAATACAGTCACCCAAATTTCTGGTTTACCCTCGGCAAATAACAATAATTTGTCACTTAACGCCACAATTAAGTCACGTCAACAAATTTCTGGAACTAAAATCCTCCGTCAGGATATTTTATCTGAGCGGACACAATTAACTTCAGGGGCGAAACCCCCCAAGCTGGATATTAAATTACCTCAGCAGGTGAAAGCTGGTCAGCAGTATACTTTTGATGCTATCGTCCAAGAGCCTTTAGGTGACGATTATCTTCTTGGTGCTGCATTAGATGAACCCGTTAAACCAGAAAAGTATCTTAGCCCCACTTCCCTTAACCTAGAACTACTTTCGGCTGGTGGATTATTTAAAACTGGACGCGCACCTGCTAAACCCGGTAGTCAGTGGATTTCGGCTGTGATTATGCGTGGAGACGGGATCACAATGGTGACGCAACGGATGGAAATTAAAAAATAAGTAATGAGTAATAAGAGGCTTCCAAATAAAAAATATCCCAAAATTTCTTGTAGGTATCTTGCCCGTTAATCTAATTATGCAGGCAGGATGCCTGCTCCACAAAATTAAAACTTGCATTTTATTTAATATGTATTCCTCAGTATATTTTATAGCAGGGATTTAACAAGACAGGTTTGCGGAGTTATCCCACTTTCTCACTAGCCTTCCCTCAGTGACACAATTTCCGGTAGTATATATAGTCCGCTCTTCCTCATCAGATTGATATGCTTAACCCAAATCTCGATGAAGTTCAATTAACCAAAGACGATTACGAACGTTATTCTCGCCATTTAATATTGCCAGAAGTTGGCTTAGAAGGGCAAAAACGCCTCAAATCTGCCAGCATTCTCTGTATCGGTACAGGTGGACTTGGTTCACCATTGTTACTGTATCTTGCCGCAGCAGGGATTGGACGTATCGGAATTGTTGACTTTGATGTGGTTGATACTTCTAATCTCCAACGTCAGGTGATTCACGGAACTTCCTGGGTTGGTAAACCCAAAATTGAATCTGCAAAAAATCGGATTTTGGAAATTAACCCTTACTGTCAGGTTGATTTGTACGAAACTCGGATTTCATCGGAAAACGCTTTGGATATTATTCGTCCCTATGATGTTGTCATCGATGGTACAGATAACTTCCCCACCAGATATTTAACTAATGATGCCTGTGTATTGTTAAATAAGCCTAATGTCTACGGTTCAATTTTCCGTTTTGAAGGACAGGCTACGGTATTTAACTACGAAGGTGGTCCCAACTATCGTGATTTATACCCAGAACCACCACCACCAGGAATGGTTCCTTCCTGTGCTGAAGGTGGAGTTTTAGGAATTTTGCCGGGAATTATTGGTGTCATTCAAGCCACAGAAGCCGTTAAAATTGTTCTGGGTAGGGGCGAAACCCTCAGCGGACGCTTGTTACTGTATGATGCCCTAAACATGAAATTTAGGGAATTAAAACTGCGTCCAAATCCCATACGTCCAGTAATTGAAAAACTAATTGACTACGAACAATTCTGTGGTATTCCCCAAGCACAAGCCGAGGAGGCAAAACAGCAAATGTCTATCTCTGAAATTACAGTTCAAGAACTGAAACAATTAATGGATAGTGGTGCCAAAGATTTTGTTTTAGTGGATGTTCGCAATCCTCATGAGTATGAAATTGCCAAAATTCAAGGCAGTGTTTTAGTGCCATTACCTGATATTGAAAATGGTAATGGTGTTAGTCGGGTAAAAGAACTCACTAATGGACATCGTTTGGTGGTTCATTGTAAGTCAGGAATGCGTTCAGCCAAAGCTTTAGGTATTCTCAAGGATGCTGGTGTGGAAGGTACCAATGTCAAAGGTGGTATCTTAGCTTGGAGTCAGGAAATAGATTCTTCTGTACCAAGTTATTAGTTTGAATTCTGGGCTATTAGCTAATAGTTAATAGCCCCAATTTTGGATGTCGCTTCCTTCTGAGGTCTAAAGATACCCTCATTTCCCGCATCCCGCGAGGTTTTCCGAAAAATTCTGCTATCTTTTCTATAGTTGAAAACATCCCGCTAAAAACCAATAGGTTTAGCTGCGGGATGTCTTGAACTACATACATCTGGGCAAAGTTTTGGTAAATTTATTCGTCAGGTTCAATCGTGCTGGTTAAACCATGACCTTTTAAGGTTTCACAGTAAAATTCAGCGTGTTCCAAAGCACAGGTGATAACAAGGGCTATCCCGTTGGTGTGTGCTTCCATCATGATGCTAACAGCCTGCGGTTCAGTAAGTTGGGGGATTGTGGTGATCAGAACATGGACTACATGTTCCATCGCGTTAAAACTGTCGTTATGCAACAAAACGCGATACCGAGGTGCAAGCTTTCGGGTTGTTGAAGGCTTTTGAATAGTTTCGACTGACACTTTTTTGCTCTCTTCGCCTGAAATCACTACAACAGAGTATGTTAAACGTTTCTGAGAAATATCGCTTAACGGTTTTGAGCTTATTCTATAACAGGTTCGCTAAAATCGGGAAGTCAAAGCTAAAGGTGAATTCTCAATTCCAAAGTGTGGGTATGTATAAAAGTCGAAATTTTCAACCTGGACAGATTTTATTCTTGGAAAATGGCGACACTCGTTTATATGGAGAATTGATTCAAATTATTCCAGATCGTGGACTTTTTTGGGTGCGTCCGCTGTTTTTAGTAGACTCACAAGCAGAGATTGTGAGTAATTTATGCAATGTATCAGATTTATTATGGTGCGGTGACTTGTTTGAAGCTGCTTTAGATACTGAAGTTATCAACTTTTTTACTCAAGCATCAACAAGTGAGGACAAATTGGAATCGGAACTGATTAATAAAAAAAGTTTTCAAGATTTTGTTCAAAGTTTTTGGCAATCTTCCCAAGCATAGCCTTTCCTAGTTGAGTGAAGTACAACCCTACCCGAAGCGCTTAGGGTGTACACACAAGTGTTGAATTCTCTAGATTTTCTATAATCCCACGAGCGCCAACGGTTGAAACCCACCGCAGTCGCTACAACGGGGGAAACCCCCGCAACGCGCGGCTCGCCGTCTAATAGCTGAAATCATCTACAAGATGACTGAATATTTTTGGTTTTTAGTCCATTGAAATAGACTTGTGCTGTGAGACTGGGATTTTCAACAAGAGACGGAGTGAGGGATTTACAGCAGATCCTAATTAATTTTGTCCTAATTTTCTGGCTTCTAGCAAATAACGAAAAATGTATTCAGCAACTTCGATATAGTTTCGGGTAGCTTCAATTGATTTCCCCCAAACTGTGACACCATGATCACGAATTAGCAAAGCTGGGATTTGGGTTGGTTTATAATGAAAACGCGATCGCATATCCTCAGCAATCTGCGGTACTTGGTGATGATTGCTAAAAATCGGCATCACACACTCAGGATTTTCATCCCACATTCCTAAACCTTTTAGCATTTCAATCGCTGGTAAGGGTAATTCATCCCCTGTGACGAAGCGAGAAACTAAGTTTGCTTCTACAGAATGAACATGAAAGCAAGCTTGAGCATCCGGAAAACAACTGTATACCGCTTGGTGAATCGATGTTTCGGCAGATGGTTTAGCGCTGGGTGTTGGTTGATACACATCTGCGTTCGGGAAGATTCTGACAAAACCATCTGGAGTTAGCTTACCTTTAGATTGTCCGCTAGCTGTAATCCAGAAGCTGCCATCAGCAACTTTAGCGGATAAATTTCCCCCGGTTCCCCACATCCAACCTTGACTATGGAAGTAAGCAGCAGCGTCAATTAATTCTTGACGCGGGTCAGATTTTGTGATTTTTTGTAAGTCAGTCATGGAACTCAAGAAATTTTGAACTTAATAGATTGCGTATTTCCCAAAAGTCCTGCCAATCAATATATGGCTTTTGCCGTTGGTGGAGATATACTTTTAAGCGATCGCGTGCGAACACCAAAGGGACATTTAGTGCCATATTCAAATCTGTAACTGAATCCCCGATGGCAATTGCCTGCTGTGTCTGATACAAAGACATCACTTTGACTTTATCAACTAACTCCGTCTCCCCTTCATAGTTAGATATCACTCGCAGGTGGGAACCAGTTGTATCAACATCAATAGCATGGATAGCTGTAACTTTTTTAATTAGTTCTTTTCCCAATACCGTCTCCACCATCACCCTTAAACCACCGGAAATAACCACAAATTGGATATTTTGAGACTCCAGAAAATCTAAAAACTCTGAAAATCCTCCCCTCATTGCTTGCGACTGGGCAAATTCAAGAATTTCTGGTAATTTGGATGAAGGGATGGATTCTAAAATTCGCCGCACACCCTCACGCAAAGTAATTTTAAGTTCGTACATTTGGGGAATTAACTCAGCAGCTAATTCCGGGGAAAACTGCCTCAGAACAGCAACAAAGGTTTCTTGAGCGGTTATTGTCCCGTCAAAATCGCAGAAAACAATGGGTTTCACAGTTAAATATTCATATCAAATTTGAAATGCGGAGACCTGATACATCACGCCTCACTATAACTCTGTTGACAATGTAGTAACATTATGCAATTGGCTATTTGAAGAAGGCAGTGGGTAGTAGTAGTCTGTCAATTTTATTTTGACGGTTACGTACACATCCACAATCCGGTAGAGACGTAACACTGCTAGGTTTCTACAACCTTCATTTTTATCTTGACAGACTAGTACGGATATTAAACTCCCTACTATTGATCAAAAGACAGGAGTTTTCTACACCCCTACTTCTTGACGAGTCCGAATCTGAGTTTCGGTATATTCTGGAACCCAACCGCTAGTTCCACAGAAATACCTTACAGCTTTCACACAACGCGCAGGTGTGAGATAAAACCAATGTTCAGTCCCCGCCGGGACATTAATATACTCTTGGGGTTGTACCGTCAACTCAACTTGACTACCATCAGGACGAACAAAACCGAAAATTCCCTCACCAGCGACAATGTAGCGCACCTCATCATCTGCGTGGGTATGAACCTTGTCAAATTTTTGCAGCATTGTGTCGAGATTAGGAACTTCGGGATATAGAACAATTAAATCCCGCGAAGTATAGCCACCACTTTCTTGGAGTTGTGCGAAATAGTGATCCAATCCTTGAAGAACAGTTTCCTTCTCTGAATCAGTTAAGCGATCGCGCTTTAGTAATTCTTGCAGATTTTCGTCCTCTCCCACCGACCAGTAATTAAGTTGAATTCCCAGCGGTGCCAATTCTTCAACAATTTCTGCTATTTCTGTAGAAACACTACCATCTTCCCGTTTTAAAATAGCCATGGTTGCCTCCTGTGATATCAGCCACCTTAATAATTTAGCAAATTTTTTCACGCAAAATAACTGGAGAACTAATTTTGCGATCCAGATCTCACTAATAAATCGTCACACGGTAAATTTGGTAATTCTAACAATAAAGTTGCATACTCCTGACTCGATAAACGGGTAATCCATGGAATGATTGCTACTAATTGAGAATCAACCTCACCAAAACGAACCAAGAATAAGTTTTGTGACATGCTCCACACACTCACCTGACTCGTGAGTGTGGGCTTTTCAGCGACTCTTCTATGATTTTCCAAGGCGATCGCTAGTTCTAAATGGAGCGGAGGAAATAGCGCGATCGCGTAATGACTGGGAACGAGTATGGCGTTATTTCTTTAGAACCGAAGCAAAATCACGTAGAATAACCGGGAGTTTGGAAGACCTGTGGCTTTAGCCCAGGGAGGAAAAACGACACGGGCAGTTTTAACTGCCGTCAATATTTTCTTCTATTATCTTATCAACAAACTCCCTTAGCCGTTCTTGCCAGTCAGGAACGGTTTTTAATTTGTCCTTTATACCGGGTAACACCTTGAAACAAACAGGGTCTTTATCAAAAGGTTGTGTACTAGTAAATCCTAATTTATTTTTTTTCTGGAATGGCATTCTTATTTACTGTAAATGTTGATATACTAACTATAGTACTAAAATAAATTAGCAATGAACTACGGATGCCAACAAATTTTAATTAGTCCTGACAAGAATACAAAAGCTTTGTTGGAATATGTTTGTACCGAAGCGAATAACTTGATTAACTGCGGAGTTTACTACAGTCGTCAATATTATTTCAAAACAGGTAAATTTCCTAGTAAAGTCGATTTACATAAACAGATAGGGACTATTCAAAAGAATAAGCACTATCAAGCTTTGTATTCAGATACGGCACAACAAATATTGACTGGCGTGGCGGAATCTTTTAAGTCTTATGTCGGATTGGTTAAAGGTATTAAAAAGGGTACTGTTACCCAAAAACCGAGACTACCAAATTACAGAACATCTGGAGGTTTAGTCTTAGCTACATTTACCGGACGTTCCCTTAAGTTGAAAGATGGATTGATTAGATTCCCATTGGGTAGTCTGGTAAAAACTTGGTTTGGGGTTGATGGTTTTTATCTTCCAATACCTACCAATCTAGATTTTAAATCCATCCGAGAGGTTAGGATTTTACCAAGAAACAGATGTTTTTATGCGGAATTTGTTTATCAATCTCCCAATGTTGTTGTCAATCTTGATAAAACAAAAGTGTTAGGCATCGACCACGGGTTAAATAATTGGTTAACTTGTGTCTCTAACGTTGGTACAAGTTTTATTGTTGATGGTTTGCATCTTAAAAGCTTAAACCAGTGGTATAACAAATCTGTAGCCAAAATCAAAGAGAACAAACCTCAAGGTTTTTGGTCTAACAAGCTTGCAGCATTGACAGAGAAGCGTAATAGACAAATGCGTGATGCTGTTAACAAAGCAGCAAGAATCGTAATCAACCACTGCCTTGACAACAAAATCGGCTCGATAGTCTTTGGATGGAACCAAGGGCAAAAAGATGGTGCAAATATGGGAAAAAAGAACAATCAAAAATTTGTTCAAATCCCTACCGCAAAACTAAAAAACCGCATTGAACAGTTGTGTGAACAATACGGAATAGAATTCATTGAAACCGAAGAAAGTTATACCTCCAAGACATCATTTTTAGATAATGATGTTCTACCTAAGTTCGGTGCAAAACCCGAAGGGTGGAAAAGTAGCGGAGTTAGAACCAATCGTGGTCTATTCAAGACAGGAACCGGAATCAAGATAAATGCCGATTGTAACGGCGCTGCAAACATTATTCGCAAAGTAGCCACAATGACTAAGTTTGACTTAGTTGGAGTGTGTAGAGGTTGTTTAAGTCAGCCTAAGAAAGTTCGTTTATGGACTCTTCAGAAATCCCCGCGTCTTCAGACCGGGGAAGCTTAATTACTGAATTGCATGTATACTAATCATAGTTTTATTTACCTAATCCTGAAAAAACCTGTTGTGTGAGAAAAAGTAAAGAGTGTAAATAATTAATTTTATAGAAACACAAATTATGATTGGTAGATTATTAGACCAGCGCTATCAGGTTGTAGAAGTATTAGGTAGAGGCGGATTTGGGCATACTTATATAGGTCAAGATACACGTCGTCCTGGTAATCCTACTTGTGTGGTGAAACAACTAAAACCCGCAACCGACGATCCAGAATTTTTACATACAGCCAGACGCTTGTTTAATAGCGAAGCAGAAACTCTGGAAAAACTAGGCAAACATGACCAAATACCCCAATTGCTAGCATACTTTGAGCAAGAAGGAGAATTTTTTCTAGTACAGGAATTTATTCCCGGACATCCACTTTCAGAAGAACTGATACCAGGAATGCAGTGGAGTGCTGAACAAGTAACACACATGCTTTGGGAAGTCTTATCTATCCTAGAATTTATCCACAATAACGGAGTTATCCATCGTGATATCAAACCAGATAATATCATCCGTCGTAAGTCTGACAATAAGTTAGTTTTGGTGGACTTTGGTGCTGTCAAACAAGTGAAGATGCATTCACTGATGACTCAAGAATTACAGCAAAATCCTACAGTAGCTATTGGTACTCCAGGATACATGCCAAGCGAACAAGGACAAGGTAGACCCAGACCCAGCAGCGATATTTACGCCCTGGGTATAATTGGAGTCCAAGCTTTAACAGGTTTACATCCCACCCAGTTACCAGAAGATCCAGAAACCGGGGAGCTAATTTGGCAGAATTATGCCCAAAGTAACAAACAACTGATCGCTAATATTACGAAAATGGTACGTCACTATTTTAAATATCGTTATCAGTCAGCAACCGAAGCACTACAAGCATTGGCTTCCTCAAGTTCCTATACATCCCAACCCTTAGTTGCTATTTTCCAGCAAAAGGGCAACCAATGTATCCAAAAAGTTTATCAAAATACCCTCCTGGCACTGCGATCGCTACAAAAACTCGCAAAGCCAGCCTACATTCCCCCAACTAATCCCAATACACTAGAATCTAGACCTACAGCCACCTTAGCAAGAAATGTAGCATCTCCTCCAACCCATCAGCAACAATCAACTCACAACCTGCAATTGTACTCAAATTCCCTGAGCAAATTTCCCTACAAATTACCATTATTAATTGGATCAGGATTGATATTACTGTTAATTGTAGGCAATTCAATTTCCGGAAATAACAAATCACAACAAACCCCGATTTCTAACGCTCAAAATCAAACTCAAACAGTTCCTACTAATAAACCCGAACAAGCAAAAACCGAAGAAAAAAATAATTGTTTTGTTGTCACCAGTTCATCCAATTTACGCTCTACATCTGGACGCAGAAGAACTGGAGAAGTGATAAAAGCCGGAACTAAAGTGACAATTACTGGTAAAGAAGAAGGTGGTTGGTTGGAAATTAGCGCTCCCCAAGAGGGTTGGATTTGGAAAAGTCGGACTAAAAAGACTTGTAATTAGGTCTTGCTGTTGATTGTAGTTAAGCTGGGATAAACTAGGGATTGGCAGCAGTACCGAATATTAATCCAACCATGCGATCGCTTGCCGACTAGAACGCTAAATCAACCCTTTCATCTAGAATGCGATCGCCGAAGGATTCAGCTTCGCTCATCCCCACATTAACGTTATTGCCAAAAGTGCGTAGGCGTAGCCCGTCGTAGACATCGCCTAGCTTCTTGCACTTAAGGAGTCTTGGGAAAGAGAATTTATATTCGAGCTATTTCTTCTACCAGTAATCACCATATTTATCGGAGATGCTGGTGCAGTAACTAAACCACGTCTCTTTGGTTGAACTTCAATATTATCTACTAAGTTTAGTGAATATGTGGACAGTATTTTCACAAGTACAACCTTCATTTCAAATAAAGCAAAAGCTGCACCAATACAGCGTCTCACACCACCACCAAATGGGAGGAATTCATAGGGAGAGAATTGCTTTTCTAAAAAACGTTCGGGGCGAAATTGTTTAGGTTCTGGATATAAATCTTGACGTTGATGGGTTAAATAAACACTCCCATATAATAAAGTACCTGGTTGCAAATCATATCCAGAAATTTGTAATGGCTTTTCAACTCTGCGGATAAAAGTTTGCATTGCCACTGGGTAAATTCGTAGAGTTTCACAGCAAACCGCATTGAGATAGGGTAATTTATTTATGGCATTAATATCAGAATTATCCGATGAATTCTCATATAAACTATCAATTTCTGCTAGCAATTTTTCTCGAACTGCTGGTAATTTATGAATCCAGTATAAAGCCCAAGCTAAAGCAGTAGCAGTGGTTTCCTGACCTGCAATCAATAAAGTTAATAATTCATCCCGCAATTCTTGATCGCTCATCGATTCACCAGCTTCATCTCTAGCAGACATCATCAAACTCAAAATATCGCTTTTCGATGTATCTGCTTGTTTCCTCCGCTGTTTAATTTCTGAATAAAGTAAATTATCTATCTCTTGTTGTAATTTTATATGCTTATTCCAAGGACTCCAGCTTCCCCAATCTCTTTGTAAAAACCTCAAATAAAGCATAGCTGCACCACCAGGAGAACTGATGTTATTTAGCATCTCATTCAGCAGATTTTCCATCTGCTTTGCACTTTCACCTTCATAAAATCCAAATACTAGCTTGACGATTGTCCGCAAACTAATGGCTTGAGTAATATCTCGTGTAGAAAAGGATTTATCTGTTTCCAAAGTGCCCATTACTCCTTCAGTAATATCACGTATAGTTCCAGCATAGCTACGCATCCTGTCACCATGAAACGCAGGTGTCAGTAGTTGACGTTGACGCTGATGTTCTGTAGAGCTTATGGAAATCAGAGAAGATGGTCCAAATATTGAACCAAATGTAGAGTTTTTATAACCAGGTGCGCTAAAATTTCCGGAGGAATCACCTGTTAATATCTGCTGTAGGGCGACAGGATTGCTAACAATTACTACTGGAGTTAATTGGGGACTAACAGACAGCGTAAAAATATCTCCGTAGTTTTTAGTACATTCTTCTAGTAGGGATAAAGGGGATACAAACCAACGTAATATCTGAACAAAAGTAGGGATTTTTACAGGATTTGGTAGTGCCATTTTTTTAATTTGTAATAAACTGTTGCAATTATTTCTTGATCAAATTATTAACTTTGTAAGTTAAATAAGTACCTCACCCACCCTATCATGTATCCTACCCTTACCGAACTACGGTGTACACACAAGTATCGAATTCCCTAGATTTTCTATAATTCCACGCCTGCTTCAGTCTGCGTACTATTTCTTGGTTGCACAAGGCAAGTTTGACAAGTTAATTTCAACTTAAAACTTATGATGCTGAAGTTGGAAATCTAGGTTGATGAAAATTATTATCTGGCGTTAAAGCTATGGGAATAAGTAGGTGAGTGGGAAAATTATCGTTGTGATCAGGGAGTAGTGAATAGTGAGTAGTGAGTAGCGGTAAGACTTTGAGGTAAATTTACATTTTGTTATATAGTTCTGTTTATTTCTACCCACCTACTTACCAAAATCTCTAAAGATAACTAAAAGTGGAAATAAGCGATCGCACTTTAGCCGCAGAGTCCAAATTTAGGGCTTCAAAGGCAATAGCTTCGGCTTCGGGGACTGTAAGATGGGAAATTGCGGATTTGAAGTTGGGGATTGCTTGGGGGTTGAGGCTAACATCATCTAAGCCTAATCCCAGGAGAATGGGTGCTGCGAAAGGATCAGAAGCGAGTTCCCCACACATGCCAATTTTGATTCCCGCTGCATGTCCAGCTTTGATGGTTTGTTGCACCATGCGTAAAACTGCGGGGTGGAAAGCGTCGGCTAAATCTGCCACTTGGGGATTTGTGCGATCGCACGCCATGACATACTGGCTTAAGTCGTTGGTACCAATACTAAAGAAGTCTACTTTGGGAGCTAATTGATCGGCAATTACCACAGCCGAAGGGACTTCAATCATAATCCCAATATCGATTTTTTCATCAAAGGGTATTTTTGCCTGTCGCAGTTCGGTTTGAACTTCTCTAAAAATCAACTTTGCCGCTTGTAATTCTGTGACAGTGGAAATCATCGGGAACATGATTTTGAATTTGCCGCTGGTACTTGCCCGCAAAATTGCCCGTAATTGGATTTTAAATAGTTCGTCACGAGATAAACAAAAACGAATTCCTCGCCAACCTAAAAATGGGTTATTTTCTTGGGGTAAATTTAAATATGGTAGGGGTTTATCGCCACCAATATCGAGGGTGCGGATGATGACTGGTTGGTTCGGAAAAATTTGTGCGATCGCATGATACACCTCATACTGTTCTGATTCGCTGGGGGGTGCCATCCGATCCAAAAACAGGAATTCTGTTCTGAGTAAACCCACTCCCTCAGCCCCTAATCCTAAAGCTATTTGGGCATCCGCAACACCACCGATATTTGCTAATACTTCAATTTGCCGCCCATCTAAGCTAATTGCCAATTGGTGGACATTGATAGTAGCTTGATGCTGGGACGATTGCCAAGCCTCCCTTTTTGTGGTAAGGGAAGCAATAATTTCGGCATCTGGTTCAATCCACACATTCCCTGTTTCCCCATCCAATGCCACCATGGTTCCATCTGCCACTTGCAGCAAACTTTCGGGAACTCCCACGACAGCCGGAATACCCAACGAGCGGGCGATAATTGCGGTGTGGGATGTGGGGCTACCACTGGTGGTACAAATTCCTAAAACGTTTGCAGGGTCGAGTTTCGCGGTATCTGACGGGGTTAAATCGGTTGCAATTAAAATTACAGGTTCTGTAAAGCTCAAACTTGTGGCGGCAATTCCCGCCAATAATCGGAGTACCCGCTGACCAACATCCATCACATCGGCTGCACGCGCCCTCAGATACATATCTTCCTGGGTACGATACTGATTTGCTAATTCATCAACAACAGCTTGCCAAGCGGCTACGGCGTTGAGATGTTCAACAAATATATGTTGCTGAAGGGCTTCTAATACTAAAGGATCTTCTAAAAATAACAGGTGAGCATCGAAAATTGCCGCCTCATTATCACCAATTTGGGTGGATGTTTCCGACAATAAAATTTCAATTTCTTGATGTGCTGCTTGAATTGTATTTTGTAGTCTTTGCCACTCATTTTCTGAATTCTCTACATGATATTGCTGAAGAGGAGCCGTTGGTAATTGGTAACGAGGTAAAGGAGTATTAATGTAGAGAACGCTAGGCGCGATCGCAACTCCTGGTGAAGCCGATATTCCTCGTAAATCTGAAGTTACCGAGGAGCGATAGGGGCGTGTATCTCCATCTCCTGGCTGCCAAATTGCGGTTTCATCCTCACCAAAGTGACTTTCTACTAGTTCCTTCATTGCTGCTAAAGCAGCTTCGGCATCTGTACCACTGGCTGTAATTGCCAATTCGTGACCATGGCGAACCCCCAACATCGTCACTTGGTTGATGCTGTTTGCCCGGACAAATACAGTGGAGCGGGTAATATTTTTTACTTTAACTTGCGATTCAAATTTAGCCGCAGTTGCCACAAATTTAGCTGCGGGACGGGCATGTAGACCCAGTTTATTACTGACTCGCAAGCGTATTTCTAGAACTGGAGCATCGTCAACTGGAGGAAGTTGATTTTTGTCAGCAATTAATAAAGAACTGCTGACAACTCCTAATTGGGAACCCTTAGCCGCCAAAGCAGCACGCGCTTCGGCGATAACTTGGGAAAGATCGTTACCAGCAGCCGCTGAAATTGTGGCAGCGATCGCGCCTTCCACCAAAGGGGCTTCACATAAATAAACATTGTGGCGTTTTTCTTCGGGTAATAATTCCAGTGCCATTTCCGCACTCATCAAAGCACTACCCAAATCCATCAACACCAAAACTCCCCCATCGCCATATACTGACTCAATGGCAGCTTGAACCTGGAGCACATCAGTTCCAAGTTGATGATCATCAACATCATCAATTCCAGCCGCAATTGCCAAGGAAATATAATCGGGAACCATTTGCAGTGCCAGTTCCCGCACACCTTCTGCCAGTAGACGACTGTGAGAAACGATCACAATTCCAACCACAGGAACACCATCAACTTGATTGCCAGTTTTCGCCTATGCAGTTACTCTAACTCAATCTTGGGCATCTCAGATCGTTAACGCAATCAAACAGAACAGAGGTTTAGGTAACATAATTTTTGCCTAGGTAATAACTATACCCGTACCCAAACAGTCAAAAGTCTCAGATTTGCGGTGATTTTTAATTAAACGTTAGTTTAGATGAACCTCCCTCCATAGCTTGCTACTTTAAGAGGATATTTGAAAAGTATTTTTAGTAACATCAAAGCCTCATAAACCTAACCCCCAACCCCTTCCTACAAGGGAAGGGGAGTAAGAATCAAAGCCCCTCTCCCTGTGGGGGAGAGAAATGGAAGTGGGGTTTTTTAAATACATCGAACTTATGTTAATTCAGATTCCTAATTTAAAAAACTCTCATATTCATCGTGATTACCAATCCAAATCCAATAATAATCATCACCACTTTTTAAGGCTAATGCTCGATACCCACCACTAATACGAGCAGACCAAAGATTTTTACCAACCTTTTTGAAATGTAGAGACGGGTGAAGTGAGTTTTCCTGCCAAAGTTGATAAGCTTTCTGCGCTTGCTCTTTAATTTCAGGTGATAATTCAGCATACGCTTTCCAAAAATCAGCCGTCGCAAAGGACTTCATTCAAATCCCTCACATTGTGTACAGCAATATCCGCTTCTGCTTGAGCAATTAGACGATCTAACTTTCCTGATGCTAAGTCAGTTTCGATTTGTTGATCCCACATTTCATCCAGATATTCTTGCAGCCACTTTGCCAGATTGCGAACTTCACTCTCTGGTAATTGCTTGATAGCCGATTCAACTTCTAGCCTAGTGTTCATAAGATATTTCACATCTCAAGGGCATTTTTATATTATCGCTAATTTGATATATGGCTTTATTTATTTGAGTGTTTTGGGAATTTAAAAGTAGGGTGCCAAGGAAAAGCTTTGAGGTTTTAAACACCTAAATCCATTAACTGTTCTGACATTTCAAAATTAGCGGTGACATTTTGCACATCATCCAAAGTTTCCAAAGTGTCGATTAGCTTAAAAAGCGATCGCGCTTGCTCTGAATCGACTATTTCGACATAATTACTAGGTAGCCATCTCCATTCGGCATCGCTGACGGTAAAGCCTGCTGTTTTCAATGTTTGGCTCAAATTTTCCAAATTGCTAATATCTGTAAAAACCTCAGAAACACCAGCATCCACCATTTCATAAGTTTCCGCACCACCCTCTAAGGATGCTTCTAGCAGCTTGTCTTCGTCTTTAACACCCGTAACTACACACACGGCTTTTTGTTCAAACATCCAACTGACACAGCCAGTTTCCCCCAAGTTTCCACCATTCTTACTAAAAGCTACCCGTAAATCTGCCGCTGTACGGTTGCGGTTGTCGGTAAAAGCCTCAACGATAATCGCCACACCACCACAACCATAACCTTCATAACGGATCGACTCAAAAATGCTACCGTCATTAAAGGTTCCTGCTCCTTTAGCGATCGCGCGTTCGATATTATCATTGGGAATACCCGCTGCTTTGGCTTTTTCGATTGCTGTTCGCAATTGAAAGTTACCACTCGGATCAGGAATCCCATTACGTACTGCTACAATTATCGCCCGTGAAAGCTGCGTGAAAGTTTTACCCTTTTTGGCATCAACCACTGCCTTCTGACGTTTAATAGTTGCCCATTTACTATGTCCTGACATAACTTAAACTATTGATGAGACTGCTAATTATAGGGGTTCTTAGCTGAGTTAAATACAGTTTAGTCTAATTTAAGTAAATCGAAAACTTAAAATCAATCACCATTTTCCGAATATTACCTTCGGTATCGGTGATGAGTTCTTGTGCAAACAGGTATTTATCAGTTTGCATTGAGATTTTAGCTATTGCGCTGCCCTTGGCAACCACTTTGTGGTATCGCATTCTCAATTTAGCCTAAATTCCGAGAGAGAGTGCGTAGATGCAAAGCAGCTTGTCTTTGACATCGCAAAGACAAAGCATATCGTGTCTACATATTCTCTAATACTAATTATGCTGTTGCAAACTCAGTATATTTTCTCACTTCTGGAGGCTGAAAAGCCAGCACAATATCACTAGTGGGAACACCTAACTGCATTAACTCGGTTGCCATTCCCTCCTCTGTCCAATCTTCCTCAATATAAACTTTCTCATTTTTTATACGAACATATACAGAAATACCTTTAACTCTTTTTCCTTGTTTCCAACCAATATTAAACCAAAGGTAGTGACTTCTTTCATCATCAAACATTAATACTTCATCAACATCAAGCACAGGAACTTGTGCTGATATCCTTTGATATTCAGTTAAAACTTGCTTTATTATATTTTGATAATTAGTTAACTTGTCCATTGTATAATCTCCTCTTTATCCAAATCAACTATTATTAGTGAGACTTGATATTTTACTAAAATGAATTGAATGGCAACTTTTTGGAAAAAATCATCATAAATTTTTTGAATTATCGCCAAATATAATTCCTGTTCGGGATGTTCAACAGAGAGAAAAGCTTTATAAATTAGATACTGACCTAATGCAGTTTCAAAATCACGCATTGGTGAACGACTTAGAAAACTTTTCACTTCAACAACAATTTGTTTTTCTTGTTTATTGGCAGCGATGGTTTTCTCTCCAGCCATATCAGCAAACAATTTGATTTCTTCATATTTAATTGGATAAGGATCGGCTGTAATTATCCATCCATCTTTAATTAAAGCATTTTTAACTGCGTCATGGTAGATATCTTTTGCTGGCATTATTCTATTTGTAATCACAGTAAGGTGGATGGTATCCACCTTCTGCAAATTATACTACTTTAAGCTGACTTCCAAAATCTTTGCTTCTTCTTCCTTACTAATCACCCTACCTTCATCCTCAAATCCTGATATTTGATTAAAGTTCAAATACCGATATAAATCATCAGCAAAAGGCTGAATTTTCTCCCCAACAATATCAAGATATTCCTGCACGGTGGGAATTCTACCTAACAGCGCACATACTGCTGCTAACTCTGCCGAACCAAGGTAAACTTGGGCATCTTTACCCATGCGATTATTGAAGTTTCTTGTAGAGGTTGAAAACACCGTTGTTCCATCTTCAACACGCGCTTGATTCCCCATACATAAACTACATCCTGGCATTTCTGTGCGAGCATTTGCAGCGACAAAAATGTCGTAAATTCCTTCTTTCTTCAACTGGGTTTCATCCATCCGAGTTGGGGGTGCTATCCACAATCTGGCGTTTACTTTTCCTGCACCTTCTAATACCTTCGCTGTTGCGCGATAATGTCCAATATTCGTCATGCAGGAACCAACAAATACTTCCTGTACGGGGTCATTGGCAACTTCTGATAGTAACTTGATATTATCAGGGTCGTTGGGTGCAGCAACAATGGGTTCTTTGATTTCGTTCAAATCAATTTCGATTATTTCCGCATATTCCGCATCTGCATCTGCCTCCATTAATACTGGATTTGCTAACCATTCCTCCATCTTATTTACACGACGCATAATGGTTCTAGCATCTCCATAACCCCTTGCAACCATATTTTTCAACAGTGCAACGTTGGAACGGATGTATTCAGAAACAGTTTCGCTACTGAGTTTAATTGTACAGCCAGCACAGGAACGCTCGGCGGAAGCATCGGTAAGTTCAAATGCTTGTTCGACTTTCAAATCTGGTAAACCTTCAATTTCCAAGATTTTGCCAGCGAAGATATTTTTCTTGTTCTGTTTCTCGACTGTTAGTAAACCTTTTTGAATTGCTACGTAAGGGATAGCATTAACGACATCTCGCAGGGTGACACCGGGTTGCAATTCCCCTTTAAAGCGTACTAATACAGATTCTGGCATATCTAACGGCATTACCCCCAAAGCTGCGGCAAATGCCACTAAACCGGAACCTGCGGGAAAGGAAATACCCAAGGGAAACCGGGTATGGGAGTCTCCACCAGTACCTACGGTGTCCGGTAGTAGCATCCTATTTAACCATGAGTGGATGATACCATCACCAGGACGCAGCGCCACACCACCCCGTTGAGCAATAAAATCGGGAAGTTCAGCATGGGTTTTGATGTCCACTGGTTTGGGGTATGCTGCGGTATGACAGAAGCTTTGCATCACCAAGTCTGCGGAGAAACCCAAACATGCGAGTTCTTTGAGTTCATCGCGGGTCATTGGTCCTGTGGTATCTTGGGAACCAACGGTAGTCATAATGGGTTCGCAGGATGTACCGGGACGAACACCAGGTAAACCGGAGGCTTTACCAACCATTTTTTGAGCTAGGGTGTAGCCTTTTCCGGTATCTTCAGGAGATTGGGGACGAGTAAATAATGTACTTGGTTCTAACCCTAATGCTGCACGGGTTTTATCGGTGAGGGTACGTCCAATTAATAAAGGGATGCGTCCCCCAGCGCGAACTTCATCTAAAATGGTGTCGGGTTTGAGTTGAAATGTAGAAATAATTTCGCCGTTTTCGTTGGTAATTTGACCTTTGTAGGGATAAATCGTAATTACCATCCCCGTTTCCAACTTGCTGATATCACACTCAATCGGTAAAGCACCAGAGTCTTCAGCAGTGTTGAAAAAGATGGGCGCGATCGCACTCCCAATTATATACCCGCCACCTCGTTTATTTGGCACAAATGGAATATCATTTCCCGTATGCCACAACACAGAATTTATGGCAGATTTTCTTGAGGAACCCGTACCCACCACATCTCCTACATAGGCAACGGGAAAGCCTTTTTTCTTCAATTCTTTAATTGTTTCTAAACTTCCTGGTTGCCGACTTTCCAGCATTGCCAAAGCGTGCATCGGAATATCGGGACGTGTGGTAGCATGTTGTGCGGGAGACAAGTCGTCGGTGTTGGTTTCCCCAGGGACTTTAAAAACGGTGACATTGACAAATTCTGGCAGCTGGGGACGAGAGGTAAACCATTCTGCCTCTGCCCAAGAATCTATCACACGCTTGGCAAACGGGTTAGTTTGAGATAACTCCAAAACATCGTGATAAGCATCATACACCAACAAAATTTTGCTCAGTGCTGCCGCTGCATAAGCTGCGATAGGTTCTTTTCCCTGTCCCCCCATCACCAAAGGTGTTTCTGAGGAATCAGAAACCGATACAGTGGGAACTTGCAGCAAATCAATTAAAGATTGCACATTGTAACCCCCCAGCATTGTCCCCAGCAATTCCACAGCTTCAATGGGGGAAACCAAAGGACTAGTAATTTCTTCTTTGGCAATCCCAGTTAGGAAACCAGCTTTAACGTATGCCGCCGGATCAACACCAGGTGGTACTCTATCTTTTAATAAATGTAACAGCGTCTCTTCTTCACCCACTGGCGGACTTTTCAGTAATTCACACAAATCAGATGTTTGTTTTGCATCCAAAGGTAGCGGGGGAATTCCCAAAGCTCCACGCTCATCAACGTTTTTGCGGTATGATTCCAACATTTTATTCTCCAAATATCAATCCAAAAATACCTGTGTTGATAGTTACCCAAAGCCGCAAAGTATAAGCCTTGATTTGCTAGCAGTTTCCTAGTTAAAAAGGAATAAGGGATTTTCTTCAACACAGTGCCTACCTAAAATTCATTTTTTTGTCTAGCAAGGGCTTATAATTACCACTGTATAGCCACTTTCTCTAACATTGAAGCCGCTTTCATCCAAATTCTTCATCGGCTTCAAAAATACAGTTAAAAGCTGGCTTGTCAGTTGAAATCACTCGATTTGTTCGTCGCATCAGCATAATTTTTAATATGACTCAAACTTATACCATTGAACTTACTCATCAAGGTCAAAATTTAACAATTCAAGTTCCTGAGACTGAGACTATTTTATCAGTTGCAGAACAAGCAGGTTTGGAGTTACCCGCATCCTGTCATGCTGGTGTTTGTACAACTTGTGCAGCAAAAATTACTAATGGCGGTACAGTAGATCAAAGTGAAGGTATGGGTGTGAGTCCAGATTTACAAAAGGATGGTTATGTACTGCTTTGTATTGCCTATCCCCGTTCGGATTTAAAGATCATAACTGATCAGGAAGAAGTAGTTTATCAAAAGCAATTTGGTAAATAGTTTTGAAGATGTAAGAATATAGCATTTCAGATGATAAATCTGGTGTTTTCAAGCTCAATAAATCAAATCAACTAGGACAAAAACCATGACGACACATTTTATTTCCGCAGAAATTGAGTTACAATCAACTCCCACAGAATTACAACAAGCAATTGAAACTGAATTGAAAAAACAGGGGGAACCTTTACGTTGGGCTGTAACTGAGGTGGATGTAGAAAAGCAAAAAGCTAAAGTTGAAGCAGTTATTACAAAAGTTGAAGCTGTGTAATCTTTTTTAATTAATTTTTTTAATCGTAGGGTGTGTTATGTCGAAGGCTAACGCACCAAATCACAGGCAATAGTGCGTTACGGATTTTATCCTAACGCACCCTACGGTACTCATTATTCTGAGTAAGTCACAATTACCTCTACATCAAAGCAAAAGATCTTATTCGTTAGTGATTTGCAGAGTTGAATTCTGTTGTCATCAATTCCGTCACCTCCAAAAAGATAGATTCTAGGAGATAGTTCGTCACGATTATCTAAATAGTACCAGTAGGCGAATATTTGTCCAACAGCGTGTTTCCAATTTTTAATATCTTTGACTTCAATTACTTCTGTATCAGTTATTAAGTCTATAGGAATTCGGTTTGAATTTTGTTGGCGTAGCCTGTGCTTTGCACTTACAAAATTAGGTATTGTAGGGTTTGTTAGAACGGAGTTCGTAACGCACCAAATCCTTATAAATGTTGCGCTGTCGCTTTTCTTGGATGCCGCAAGGCTATACACACCCTACGTATCTTTTCAAAAATCAAATAGTAATCCTATATTAATTGTTCATTGTTCCTTGGAATGGCTAATAATAAAATCGCAATAACCATTCAAGCCTCGATTTAGATCGACAGTGAAATCACTTCCTGAAAACAAGCTGATTTGATAATTGGCTTTGCGCCTCAATTCTAGTAATATTGGCACAATAATCATCTCTGAACGCGCTTTTTCTGTATTGATAGCTAATGCTAGTTCGGTGGTTTCTTCTAAGGTATTGATAAATTCTTCGCTTGTCTCCAAAGACTGGATACTAGTAAACAAATTAGCTATTTCATCGACTTGAATATTGAAACTTTTCTTAAATTTAGTTAACGTAAATTCACTGTATGCCATATTTTTACTCGTTTCTACTGTGGCAAAGTCACACATTAATGTTAATCTGACTTAATTGTTCGCAAAATTAGATTATTGAAAAGTCCTGTGCGTCCATATACCGCTATTCTAATCATCCCTACAGGCATTGGTGCATCGATTGGTGGTTATGCAGGGGATGCGTTGCCTGTTGCTAAAACTATTGCCCAAGTGGTGGATAGACTTATTACCCACCCCAATGTGATGAATGGGGCTATACTGTATTGGAATATACCAAATAGCTTTTATGTGGAAGGGTATGGACTGGATAAATTTGCGGCTGGAGAATGGGGTTTGCGTCCGGTTTATCAAAATAGAGTAGGTTTGATTTTAGACCAGGGAATTGAACCTGATTTAAGGTTACGAAATATCCAAGCGGCTGATGCTGCTAGGGCAACTCTGGGGCTATCATTAACAGATTATGTAATTACAGATGCTCCTTTGAATGTAGAAATACGTACTGCTGATTCTGGTGCGAGTTGGGGAACTATTGGCAATCCTGATAGTTTGTTGAGGGCAGCAGATGTATTAATTAATGAAGTTGGTGCAAATGCTGTAGCAGTTGTTGCTCGGTTCCCGGATGAAGTGGATGGAGAAGCTGATTATAATTACCGTTTAGGAAAGGGTGTAGATCCCATTGCTGGGGCAGAAGCGGTAATTAGTCATCTAATTGTACGTAAATTTCAAGTTCCTTGTGCCCATGCACCAGCGTTTTTACCACCAGATTTAGAGCCAAATCTCTCTCCACGTTCGGCAGCGGAAGAATTGGGTTATACTTTTTTACCAAGTGTACTTGTTGGTTTAAGTCGCGCTCCTCAATTTATAGTAAAAAGAGAAATTGCTGGGGCTTTAGCAGGTGATATTTGGGTGAATCAAGTTGATGCAGTCATAGTTCCGGCAAATGCTTGTGGAGGAAGTGCGTTAATGAGTTTAAGTCAACAGCAATGCTTAGTTGTGTCGGTGGCGGAAAATCAGACTCAGATGAGAGTCATATCTGAGACTATAGGTATAAAATCAATACAGGTAAATTCTTACCTTGAAGCTGTAGGTGTATTGGCAGCACATCAGGCAGGTGTTGATCCGTTTAGTCTTTGTTCTCAACTTATAAATTCAAAATCACTTCACCATTACCCCTAAATCGTCGTGACACAACAGCAAAATGATTCAGAAATGCCATACATGACGCGTACTCAGGTACTGATAGCAATGGGAGTAACCGCAATTGTGTTGTGGATTGCTGCTAAAGCTTGCCTGGGTTTTGCGAATGTATCATTAATGGCATGGCAATGGCAGGAAGAGCAATTTTTGTTAGGAATTGCCTTAGGTTTAGCAATTACAATTGTGAGTGGGTTGGTATATAGATTTTATCCCCCTTACCGTCGCAGTGCAGATTATTATTTAGAGATTGTGATTAAACCTTTGGCAATTCCAGATTTAATTTGGTTGGGTTTGCTGCCTGGTTTAAGTGAAGAGTTATTATTTAGAGGTGTTTTGATTCCAGCTTTGGGTTTAAACCATGTTGCTGTGTTGATCTCAAGCTTGTGTTTTGGTATTTTGCACTTGAGTAGTCCTCAGCAGTGGACTTATGTTATTTGGGCTACGATTGTGGGGTTAATTTTTGGATACAGTGCTTTATTGAGCGGGAACTTGCTAGTACCAATCGTAGCCCATATTGTGACGAATTTAGTTTCTAGTTATTTGTGGAAAATTAAACATTTGTAAGGTGTAATTTGTTGTATGGGGAAGCCAGTTCTAGAAGGTGAATACCTTCGTCAAAATTCACTACCATAAAAACTGTCAAAAATCATCTAATTCCTCAAAAATAAGGCTTTTCAGCCGATGGCAGAACTTGCAAACTACAACTTCTGCTGTCTGAATTAAAATAGACAAAGTTTAGTTTCAGCTAAATAAACACCAAGGGTTTATCTTTAAAAGGAGCGAATGCTTCAGGGTCAAATTGGTATAAACTAGCTGGACGACCTGCACCACGAGAAACTTTGATTCCGGTATCAGATAAAAATCCTAATTTGAGTAAGCGTGCACGAAAGTTGGAGTAGTCGGAGAAGTGTTCACCTAAAATGGTGGTGTAAAGTTGATATAAATCATTTAAAGTAAACATATCTGGCAGTACATCAAAAGCCACTGGACTGTACTCTAGTTTATTTTTTAACCGACAATTCCCGTATGCCATAATTTCGTTGTGATCAAATGCTAATTGTGGAACTTCTTTTACAGGATACCAAGCCACTGTTGTGACTCCATCGGTAATTAACTTGGCATCTTCAAACCTCACCAAAGCAAAGTAACTTACTGATAAATATCTGACTCCGTAACTATCAGTTGCTTCCCTGGGGTCACGATTGGGTCCTCCGAAGGTGTAGAGCTGTTCTAGGTAGAGATTTTTGACCTTAATTTTTTCCGCCATAATTCTATATGCAGCATCTTCCAAAGATTCACCTTGACGAACCAAAGTGCCTGGTAAACTCCAGAAATTTAAAAAGGGTTCTTGCTGCCGCATAATTAAAAGTACCATTAAGCGGTTTTGGGCTGTGTCAACCGAGAAAATGACATTATCAACGCCAACTTTGAAATCTGCTAATGTTTGTTGATTTGACATCTCGGATTCGCGTGATATTAACAAAGTTTGGGAGTTTAATTTCCCAGCAATTAACGACGGTAGCGCGTTTTGTGTCAGTGTGTGGTAGTTCACAGCTGTGTCTCGGTTCAGCAGTGAGGATAAGTCAGAAAAATTAGAAAAATTTTTAACAAGTGTGAATTCTTTCTTTGCTGCTTTCGTCTTGGCATTTGTATAAATGCTGTTGT
This sequence comes from Calothrix sp. PCC 6303, assembly GCF_000317435.1. NCBI lineage: Bacteria > Bacillati > Cyanobacteriota > Cyanophyceae > Nostocales > Calotrichaceae > Calothrix > Calothrix sp. PCC 6303. The sequence goes on along the minus strand of NC_019751.1, from coordinate 6,045,202 downwards.
TGAATATAATTAGCTACGGAAGGAATTAGAGCTTGGAGATCACCATGTTCGCGGTAAGCTGTAGATGAAACATCTAAACCGATCAAACTAGCGATCGCTATTTTAGCTCCCAGGTGTTTTACTCCTGATAAACTAGCCTCATCAATAATATATCCAGGACGCGGTACCACCAAAAGTTCTACTTGTTGTAATAAGTCTTGACTACGATACCACCTTGGCAACTGCTGCAACAAGTCAGAACCGACTACCAAGGTGTAACTAACCTGGTTTCCCCAGCGTTGTTTTGCCCTATCCAGGGTTTCTAAGCTTCGTAGACTACTTAAATCCTGTTCCAGGTAAATATTATGACGCGGAAAGCTAATATCTTCAATCACCAATTCCAGCATTGCGACTCGATGTGACAAAGCTGCTTGATGGGATTTGAAAGGGTTTTCAGCAGCCCAGGCTGCCACCAAATCAAAATGGCATGACAACCATTCTAATATGATTTGATGTCCTGCTGTTGGTGGATCGGCACTGGTTCCAAATAAAGCAATTCGCATAAATTCAGGTATCAGGGAACAGTTAGCAGTAAATAGTTATCAGTAAACAGTTAGCATTGAGAAACGCTATGATTGGTAACAGCTAATCTCTTGCTTTGGGTAGACTTTGTTAATTTATCTAGTTGTTGGGAAATTTCAACTGTTAAAGCTTCAGGATTATTAATTCTCCTTACTTTCTCCGGTAAACTAGCCACAGATGCAGCGGTACGTTGACGGATTTCACTCAATTGTTCGGGAACTTGTAAAAATTCACCCTCCTTAACCATCAACTGCAATAAACCTGATTGATTTTCACAGCTTTCACTCACCAATCCCAACCTGTCACTTACAACTTTACCGTTATTGAACCTCCGAAAAACCTGTTTCTGTCCTGGATAAGTCAGTTTTTCAGGAGATTCCTTCATCACCGGGATGCCGTCAATCTCTACTAACTTGTAAACTCCATTCACCGGAGAACCCGTCACCAGCTTTGTTCCCAACCCAAAACCATCTATCTTTGCCCCCCCAGCTTGGAGACGTTGAATTTCCCACTCATCCAAATCACCACTAGCAAATATAGGAACAGTTGGCAGATGCGATCGCACTTGCTGGGAAACTGAGATTAAATCACCAGAATCTAAGCGGACACCTGCTAATTCCATCTCTCCATTTCTGACTTTTTTCCCTAATCTCTCCGCAGCCCCCACAGAGTTATATGTATCAATTAATAAAGGTGCGCCAGGAAAATATTTATGGAAAGCTGCAAAAGCTTCATCCTCACTCCCCGACATCGCCGACAACGCCATCACCAAAGCATGAGCCATCGTACCACTGGGCTGAGTCCCCAACTGTAGCGCCGCTAACACATTCGATGTCGCATCCATCCCCGCCGCCAAAGCTGCCCTTGCCGCCCACAAAGCACCCTGGGGACTAAAAGCCCTCCGCGTCCCAAATTCCAAAAGTGTCGCTTTTTCTCCTGCCACATCCCGGATTCTCGCTGCCTTGGTAGCAATCAAAGTCTGGTAATTGATGACATTTAGCAAATATGTCTCCAAAAGTTGCCCTTGCCACAACGGGGCCTCAATTCGCAACAAAGGTTCATTGCCAAATACCACCGTCCCCTCCGGTACAGCCCACACATCCCCCGTAAACTTAGCATCAGCTAACAAATCCCAAAAACTCTGCGGTGCATGGGCAAAAATCCCCGTTTCCTGCAAAGCAGCCAACTGTGCCGACGAAAAACACCAACTTTGCAAATATTCCAACGCTTGCGCCAACCCCATCGCTACCAAATAGCCAAAACCAGTTGGTAAACGCCGCACAAACAACTCAAAACTCGCCCGTTTCGTCGCCACCCCCTCACCTGCATAACATGCTGTCATTGTCAACTGATAGAGGTCTGTAAGTAAACTCAAATCTTCAACAGATACCTGATTACCCAAAAATGTTGAATGTTGATAGCCCACACTAGGAGATGCGATCATTTGGAAAATTGCCCTTTGAGCGGATGTCTATATATTTATGGTAGTTTTCACCATAAATATCGTCAAGGTGCAAATGGAAGATTTTTAGTCTTTGCATAATACCGGTATGAATTGTTCAGATGCTGGAACATCCCAAAATTTTTAATCGAATTGAGTATTTCAACATCTTTAATGATTTGGAATAACATGAGCATTTTGCAATACAGTCGAGCGAGATAGTTTTGCAACCGGATGTTTCCTCCCTCAAGCCTCATAATTCATATTTTGCTGACATTTTAGTCTCCCTATGAAATAAAATATTGCTTCTGGTAGATATGATTGGCAAGTTATCAGTAAAAACTTCCAATTTTATTGGTTTGAGTTATGGAATTTACTCAAAGTAAAATTTATGCTTTAATAACGACAGAAACTAATATGTACTATAATCCTTAAGATAATTTGCATCTGTACTGGCAGAGGGCTAAGATCGTGAGAAGAATCTATAACGATGAATCTTGTAGATTCGTAACAAGCATATAAGGCTTTTCATATTTGTATCTGGTTCTGAGAGAAAAATTGTTAATTCAAATACATGCTTATGGAAGTCGGAATAAGTCTTCAAGAAATTACTGAATTGCGGAAATTTGGGAATACCATACTTACATTTTCGAGTGTAAACATTATTGTCGAGGAAACTTTTCTAGAGATTAAAAGAAAGCTTTCTCCTCAAGTGATTTCTATTTTTCTGTTCTCTAAAGATGGATTTCTAGAAAGATATGAAATAAGTGGCAGGGATAGAGGAGATGTCGTTATAGAAGCTTCGTGGTTGCATGATGAGAGATACAAGCCAGGAGAAAGCTTTTCGGGTAAAGCTGCATTTGGAAAACCCTATGGCGAACCTTATTGGTCAAATCAACTTGATAAGGAAGTTGATAATTTCACTTATGGAAAAGAGTATTCTGAAAAATTAGGTTTTTTAAGATGTGGAATTTCTGTACCTCTAAACGGAACACATAGGACTTTTGGAACTATTGAGGTTGTCAATAAAGTCAATCCAGAAACTGGCAGGGCTCATCCTAGTTTGGTTTATTCTGATTCAGATGTTTGTTGGTTAGCATTAGTTGGGGCGCATGTTGCAGCAGCAATTTCCAGGTTGCGTAAGAAAGATGAAGATAAAATATTTGCAACCATAATTAGAGTATTAGCAGATCCTACATTAGAGCATGTCCCAGTTCATACAACAGAGGAATCTGCTTATAAAACAATAGCCAATAAATTAGTAGATTACCTGATGCCTTACAAGGTTTGCATTGTAAGGCTTACATTTGATGGTCAAAGTTTATTTGTGACAAATAAGGCACATTCTGATGGTGATGAAAAGGGCTGGCTATACAGGGTTGATGAGCCTAGAGTAATAGGGCAAAAAATTGTAGGAAGAGTCTTCCAATCCGGGAAGTATGAAATAATTGAGGATATAGAGATAAAAGAAAGAGAGGATGAGTTTACTAATCTTGAATGGATTAAATCTCAAAATCTCAAGTCCTTTATCTGTTTTCCTTTGTTAATACTTGGAAAAGTTATTGGAACTCTTTCATTATTCACGGGTTATATTCATGAATTTACTGAAAGTGATATTGATTTTTTAGAAAATGTCTCTTTTTTGCTTGCTGCCTTTAGAGTACGCTCTAGAAGAATTAAAGAAGTTGAAATTCCTAGAGATACGGCAACGACAGATGAAATCGAATCTCTGTACTACGAAAAGTTGCCAAGAGTTGATACTGGCTTAAAGAGTAGTAATCTTATTAGTCCTGAAGAAATCGAATTTTTGATTAAAGAGGCTGTTGATGCTGGTATATCAGATGATGATCTAGAAGAACTCCGTGAACATCTTGCGGATGTTAGAAATGGACGATTGACTGAGGAAGCTCCACCAACAGTCGTTTATCAGGAAGTAGAGGATAAGTATAAAATTAGAAAGGATTGTGGTAAAGAGATTATAATATCGACCGCTCCAGGTCTTGATGATGATTTTGATGGGGCAATTTTGAAAGAAATTAAGAGACCGCCGTCTAGTTCTTCTGATACTGGTATCTGATACTGGTAGTTGATTCTACTGTAATTAACATATTATTATCAGGAGAGTTTGAATTTACTGAAATATGCGCATAGATGACAGAACCGGAAAACTTAATAAAGAACATCATGATGAACTCATTGCTTTTATTGCTGATGAATTGCTCTCTAATGAACTAGACCTGTATTTACTCGACGTTATTAGGATTCGTAATGATGGAGGAACAAATTATTTTGGATATTGGACAGCAAGATTTCATTATGATCCGGATGATCCAACCAAAATTGTAGCTGTGACTGCTGTGATTGTGTTAAATTACTTTTATCTCAAAAGTATCAACTCCCTCAAGAGGACTCTAGCCCATGAATATGGTCATCATTGGACTTTATCTTACTTGGCTATAAACCAGGGCATTGATATGAGTAAACAATTGCCCCATGAATATTATCAAATGAGACCATTAGAACTGGAAGAATATTCTCACGACTACTCTATGGGCTGGAATAGATGCGACAGGGAGATTATAGCTGAGGATTATCGAGTATTATTTGCGCCATCACCGCATAATCAAGACCATAGGATGGTTGATAATCCTAATGACAATTTATCATTCCCTGATCTATCAATAGAAAACTACATAAAGAGTTTAGCAGCTTGATGGAGTGCGATCGCATTTTGGGTTGAGGTTTTGGTGTGGAATGCGATCACTTGTTGGATAGAGGCTTTGTAGTTGAGTGCGATCGAATATAAGTTAGGGCTTTGTGGTGGAGTGCGATCGCTTATAAGTTAGAGCCTTGTGGTAGAGTGCGATCGCTTGTTAGGTGAAGGCTTTGTGGTGGAGTGCGAAGCTTGCGCGACGTAATTAGAGCCTTGTGGTAGAGTGCGATCGCGTTTTAAATGAAGGCTTTGCGGTTGAATGCGATCACATGTAAGTTAGAGGCTTTGTGTGGATGTGCGATCGCGTTTTGGGTTAGGGCTTTGTAGTTGAGTGCGATCACATGTAAGTTAGAGGCTTTGTGGTAAAGTGCGATCGCATGTTGGGTTAAGGCTTTGTAGTTGAGTGCGAAGCTTGTGCGACGTAAGTGTGATCGCAGAGTAACACAACAAAACTACCTAAGAAAACTAACAAATTTTCAACTACTTTCAATAATATGTATTGACATTGTACATACGCTTCATCTAAGATTAGAGATATGAATGTTTATTTTGTGCTTAATGGCATCACCTTTTCTTGGGATGAAGAAAAAGCAAGGATAAATCCTCTAAATCATGGTGGGATTACCTTTCAGTAAGGATCTGAGGCTTTTTTCGATCCTTTCCTGATTCTCGTTGATGCTAGCCGTAACGACGAAACGCGGGATGCTGTGATTGGGCTAGATGCTCGGTGGAACCTGCTTTATGTCGTTCATATTGAGCAGGATGAGGAGAGTATTCGGATTATTTCAGCACGTAAAGCAACACGACAGGAGAGAGCAGAATATGAAAGTTGAAGCACTGAAGCAACGACTCAATCGTAACCGTCCAATGACGAGTGTAACGATTCGTATACCAGAAGATGTGGTTGAAGATTTGAAAAAAGTTGCACCACTATTAGGTTTTTCTGGTTATCAGCCATTAATTCGTACCTACATTGGACAAGGTTTGCGCGTTGATTTAGAACGGTTTGAGAACGAGACAATAATTGCATTAGTGGAGAGTTTAAAGCGTCGGGGTGTTAGTGATGCAGTTATTGAAGAAGCACTAAATGAAGTCGCTCATCCTGCATCCAATTGATCCTCTCTTGAAATTTTAATATGATTTTAGCGCGAAGCTTGCGTGACGTAAGTCGTTCGCGTTTAAGGTTAGGGCTTTGCGGTAAAGTGCGATCGCATAATGGCATAAAGTGCTTGCATCTACTGCTTGGCAGTAAGTGTAGGCTTATGAAGCAACCACAAGGTATTGGGGTTGCTTCGCTTCGTAAGCGCTACACGCACGCTGCACCTTTTACGATTAGAAAAGGCTTTACGCAATGACAGACAAAAAAGTAGGATGCCGCTAGGGAATATTACAGCAAACCACCCACAACCTGTAGCAAAATAATCGCTAACATTGCGGAAAAATCAATACCTCCCAAGGGAGGAATAATTGAGCGAAACAAATTCAGATAAGGATCAGTAATTTGGCTCAAACCAGCAAAAGGCTGATTGTACCAGTTAATAGTTGGGAACCAAGTCAAAATAACTCGGATAATTAGGATGGTTGTATACAGAGATACAAATGTTCCCAAAGTACTACTGATGAATGTTAGTGAACTTTCTGTTGTACCCATAGATAATTAGTTTCCTTTGAAGTTAATACAGATATCCTCTAACCAATTTTAAACGACCCAATATGTTACTGAGTGGTGAATCGGGTTGATAATTACACATTCTTCATTCTCTATCACCCTGCACCCTGATTTAGAGAATTTATCAATCAAGCAGAAATTAATCACCTGATTTTACCGATGAACCACTGTTAACACTACCGAGTTGTTGACGCACTTCATCAATTGTGGCATTAAGATGGGCGATCTTGTCTTCAAGCGATCGCCTGGCAGTTTCCATCTCTGTATTATCGTTGTCTCCACCTCGCACCGAACGACGTTTGGGTGAATTTCTCTTTCCTTCTAGAGAACTGCCATCTAGTTGTACATCTCCAACCTCTCCTAATTCTCCATTCCGCTGCGAACCAATCAGCGCACCAATTACACCACCAACGACACCACCAAGAATCGCTCCAGCTAAAAAGCCACTACCAAATCCATCACGTTGACTCATAAGTTTACCGCCTTGAAAAAAACGCTGCGATTTTCAAAGATGTTGAAGTTGCTTTTTACCCTAGCTGCATAGTAGCTCATGTTCCAAAGATGCGATCGCCTGCATCTCCCAACCCCGGTACAATAAACCCATGCTCATTTAGACCTTCATCGATACAAGCACTGTAAATAATCAAACCAGGATAAGCTGCACTCAACTTTTGTAATGCTGCTGGAGCCGCCACCACACACACAATCCGTGTCAAACTAGGATCAACTCCCCGATGTACTAATTCTGCCATCGTCGCCATAATCGATCCACCTGTCGCCAGCATTGGATCAGTTATCAAAACCCTAGTTTCGGGATTAAACTTTTCCGGTAGTTTATTTAGATAACACATAGGTTCTAAAGTCGCTTCATCGCGCATCAAACCCAAGTGATAAATAGAAGCTAACGGCAGCAAAGTTTGCGCCCCTTCCAATAAACCTAAACCAGCCCTGAGAATTGGCACCACCGCCACAGGTATCTGGGGATTAATTAAAGTCGCCGCACAGGTAGCCAAAGGTGTTTGCACCGTCGTCTCTTCGGTTGGCAACCATTCACGAGCAGCTTCATAGGTTAACCACCGCCCTAACTCAGTCATCGCACTACGGAACAGCACCGAAGGAGTAGCTGCATCACGAGCAACCGCTAGCCAGTGCTTAATTAATGGATGAGGAGGAACATAAACGCGCAACTGTAACGTCATAGCTAAAAATTCGCCAATTTCCTATTATACAACAACTGATACAACATCATACTCTTTCCCGCGTGCAGCTAACAGTTACAAACTATCTCTTCTAGAGTTATTGAAAATAAATTCTATTAGTAGTTGACATAGATTCTTAATTAGTTCTATTATCTATATCAGTGTTCTCCTCTCTTTAAGGATCGGCAGACGGGATTAGCCAGCTTCAGCAGGCAGTCCCTCTTTTTTTGCTGATTGTTGAGTTTGATTTTAAGTGCTTACGCAAAATTAAATATATATTGTCATTGCGACGGGGGTAGACAACGGAGTGGCTTGTCGCAGACTAACAATCCCAATGACTTCAAATTTCCGGATATGTACAAGACTGTATAGAAAGCATATCCGGATTCTGTTAGCCTTTGGCATTTCTGAATTTTGGTTTACTCAGATTTTTTATTCTAAAGATTTACAGAGAAAACTCAGGAGCTTATTGAAGCGATCCACTGTAGTTTTAGACACAGTAACAACACTAGCTCTTGCAAGGTTCTCTTGAATTGCTAAATTAAAAAGCTTCTTATTAAACTTTTGCTTGTCTGGAAAAACTGACTTCTGAATGGTGAGAGCATCATCATTAGTAAATATTTTTTCAGTCGCATAGCCTGCCCAGTCAGGATCAGCATCTTCAAGGACAAATACTCGATTCATGACGATATTTCCAAAAAGATCCTGGTAACGTTTTTTCTGCTTCTTACCTTCTTCATCACTATCTAGTAAAATGCAAAATTGTCTACCCCACGCATAATATAGTCGAATAGCTGTGTCAAGACTTCCCGATCCTGTACCTGGAAGAAGTGAAATTTTTTTCTTTGATTTTATGATTATGTCCTGAAAATAACTTAAGACATAAAAATCATTTTTTCCCTCGACCATGAGGACATCTTCTATTGCCTCAAGGTTACTGGGACGATATTCCAATACATCCAGGATCGGTTGATAGTAGGTGTGTTGATTAGGATGATGGCTTACAAAAGTTCTATACTTTTCTACTTCGATATTGGTTGGCTGAAAGTTGTCAATATCATCCTTTTCATATTCAAGGGCTGTATTCCTTACAATAAAAGTACTTTCGAGCCACTTTGGATTTATGAGATGATGACTATGAGTTGAATATATTACCGAGACTTCTGATTTTGTTAATTCTTCAAGAGCACCTGCAAGCCTTTGTTGAGCTGCCTGATGAAGATTAGACGCTGGTTCGTCAAATAGGAAAATCAAGCTCTTGCTTCCTTGATATCTCTGAACTCTAAATTGTGTGAAAAGCAAAAAAGTAAAAAACCATCTGAAGCCTAAACTTCTTTCACGTATGTAGTAGCTATCTTCACCATCCTTTAGCTGTAGCTCTACATATAAAATATTATTTTTTTCATCAACTTCTGGATAACTTACTGTAATAGACTTATTACTGGTGTCTGCTCTAAAAACACTGAGATTTTCAGAGAAAACGAGCTTTGTTATTTGTGCCCCCATTTTATTGAGCACGCTATTAAGATTTTCTCTATTTGGACGTGTTGCATTGTTTACTCTGTCTATTATGTGTATTTTTAAGTTAAGCTTATTATTTAAAGAGTCTAGGATATCTTGAAGAAGAAGTCTGTAAAAAGCCTGTTCTCGTCCTTCTTCTGGAAATTCTTCTAAATAAATAGAATCTGGAAACTCGAAAAGAAAATTAGGATAATAAATGATAGGAGGAATTTGTTTTTTGATAAATGCATAAGCAGGAGACCATGCTTTATGATCTGGAGATAGTTCTTGCTGCGTTCTTTTTTTCCCTTCCTTTCCTTTAATCTGAGAATTCCAATAATTTCTTCTCTCTTTAAACGAAGAGTCTTCAAAACCGAATTCAAATTCTATCATCATTTGAGGAGAAATCTCGCTACACTGAAATCCATTTTCCTTAAGAACTTTTTGTAGTGATTTAATTTCTTGTTCATCTAGTTCAATAAATGCTGATATTTCTGTTTTGTCTGAAAAATTATCTTTTCGATTCTTAGGAATTAAAGAGTGCTTATCAACTATTCCGCTAGGATGAAGGGTTAAATGCTTTTCATTTGTATCTCTTATATTTTCATAGAAGAATGAGAGAGCTTCCATAATTGTAGTTTTACCACTCTCATTCAGACCAACTAAGATAGACACCTTTGAAGCTGGATTCCCATCTATATCTAACTTGAGGTGTTGAATTCCTTTGAAGTTAGTAATGACAAATGATGTATATCTCATTAAATAAACCCTAGTTAACACACATAACAGTAAAATTCACAATGCTGCAAATAAATGATGTCATATTATAGCTTAACTGAGTGTTTTTGCTACTGGGTAATGCCTGCGTGGAAAGGCACTTTGAAAGACAAACGCCCATAACCCAGGGATGGAACCGATGGCTGTCACATAATCGTTTTAGCACTGGATGCTAAACTCTATTTAATAGATCACTAAACAGTAGCAGATATGACTTCTATCACTATTGATATTCCTGACAACCAACTACAAAAGCTGCAAGACTTAGCCAAAGTGCATGGTGTGTCTCCACAAGAACTGATTCGTAACAGCTTGGAAGATTGGCTCAGTTCGCCAAAGCCTGAATTTAGCAATACAGTCAACTATGTACTCAAAAAAAATGCTGAACTTTATCAACGTCTGGCATGATGCGTTATCTTAGACTGCTTGAGGTGCTAGAACTGCACCTTCAAATCATTGAGTAGTCAGGTGGCACATTAGGAATTCGAGATTTAGGTTTGTGACTATGAGAAAATAGAAAAGTCGCACATTTTTCTCAGTCCTATGTCTACAGTAGATCTATTTCCAGCTCTAAGAAGTTTACCTCGTGCCGATAAATTGAAAGTAATGCAATTCTTAATTGCAGAGTTAGCGAAGGAAGAAGAACCAACCTTACAGGCTGGGGCAACCTACTCACTTTGGTCTCCTCTCAATTCACACGAAGCGGCTCACAAACTCAGTCAACTCTTGGAATCATATCAAACGGCGTAAAATGCGTAACGCTCAGAAATTTAACTTTACTGAAGGATTTGATACCTTTGGTGTTCCTGACGCATTGCCTCAATTGCCGTTATCTCTAACATATCGAGGGTCATCGGTGGAGGTTTTAGCACTGCTAGATACAGGTGCGAGTGTTAATGTCCTGCCGTATGAAAAATGGTTGGAGTTGACTGCTTAGAGAGCTTGGTGTTGCAGCCGCTAACCAGAAACGTTACCAATTTAAAACCATACGCGATTATCTCTCAGAGAGGCTACGCGAACGACTCACGTCGCGCAAGCTTCATATATAATTATCCCACAAGCTTCAATATCTTAATCAAACCACCAATTTATTCTCCCAACATCTCGGTTCATGTACGATGCAATCATTATTGGTTCTGGCATTGGTGGCTTAGTTACAGCCACACAACTTGCTGCTAAAGGTGCAAAAGTTTTAGTATTAGAAAGTTATTTAATCCCTGGTGGTAGTGCTGGATATTTTCAACGCCAAGAATATCGCTTTGATGTTGGTGCATCGATGATTTTTGGTTTTGGGGAAAAAGGTACTACAAATTTACTTACTCGTGCCTTGAATGCAGTTGGTGTCAGTTTAGAAACAATTCCCGACTCGGTACAAGTTCACTATCATCTCCCCAACAACCTAGATATTAAGGTAGAGCGAGATTACCAACAATTTTTAGATAATCTTATCGCCTACTTTCCCCACGAAGCAGAGGGAATTCGCCGTTTTTATGATGAGTGTTGGCGAGTTTTTGACTGTTTAAACCAGATGGATTTGCTTTCTTTGGAAGAACCTCGCTACTTACTGCGGGTATTTCTCCAACATCCCCTCGCTTGCTTGCGTTTAGCTAAATATTTACCTTTGAATGCCGGAGATATTGCCAAACGCTACATCAAAGATCCAGAATTACTCAGATTCATAGATATGGAATGTTATTGCTGGTCGGTAGTTCCAGGGGCAATGACACCTATGATTAATGCTGGCATGGTATTTTCTGATAGACATTATGGTGGAGTGAATTATCCCAAAGGTGGTGTTGGGAAAATAGCCGAAAAACTTGTGGAAGGTTTGGAAATGGCTGGGGGAAAAATTGAATATCAAGCTAGAGTTACAGAAATTATCCTGGAAAAAGGTCAAGCAGTGGGAATAAAACTAGCTAATGGTGAAGTCTACCACGCCCACAGAATCGTTTCTAATGCCACTCGTTGGGACACCTTTGGGAAGCTTTTACCTTCCGAGAAATTACCAAATAATGAGAAAATATGGCAACAAAAATATCACAAATCACCGAGCTTTTTAAGTTTGCACATGGGAGTCAAAGCTGAGGTATTTCCTGTTGGGACAGAATGTCATCACATCTTGTTAGAAAAGTGGGAAAAAATGGCAGATTCAGAAGGGACGATTTTTGTCTCTATTCCCACCCTATTGGATTCACAATTAGCACCCCCAGGTTATCACGTCATCCATGCTTTCACGCCTCATTGGTTAACTGATTGGGAAAATTTATCTCCCAGTGATTATGAAGCAAAGAAAGAAGCTGCCGCAGGGCGAATTATTCAAAGATTAGAACAGATATTTCCCGGTTTGGACGCTGGGTTAGATTATTTGGAAGTGGGAACACCCCGCACCCATAGACGTTATTTAGGGAGGGAAGATGGAACTTACGGACCAATTCCTCGGCGGAAATTACTGGGATTACTAAATATGCCCTTTAATCGCACGGTAATTCCTGGACTTTACTGTGTAGGGGATAGCACATTTCCTGGACAAGGTTTGAATGCGGTGGCGTTTTCTGGGTTCGCTTGCGCTCACCGTATTGCCGTAGATTTACGGATATCTAGATGATGTGATTGATTTTAACAAAGTTTGGGTGTTTAATTCCAGCCCTTTCAACGACGGCAGCGCGTTTTGTGTCGGGGTCTGTCTTACAAACTTTAACGGAGGGACAGCCCCCGTTAAGTTTGCGCTAAATCCCCGTTACAAAACTTATTCATTACTCATTACTTATTTTTTAATCACCATCTCCAGCTTTCCAGGCAATATTCTTACTTGGTTTGGGATTTGGTAGTTTCAAAGTGACTAATGCTGCTGCCAGGACAAAAAACATTGATGTCCACAGACAGCCAACCAAACCGAAAAATTGATACACCAACCCAGATAAGACAGTACCAGCTAAACGACCGCCAGAGTTAGCCATGTAGTAAAATCCGACGTTTAGCGCCACCTTGTCATCATCGGTAAAAGCCAACACCAAGTAGGAATGAACTGCTGAGTTGAAAGCAAACACCACACCAAAAACCATTAATCCACCAACGATCGCAATATTAGCAGGTATACCCGTTTGCAGAGCGAGTGCGATCGCAGCTGGGACTGCGGTAAGGGTAAACGTCCAAAACTGGACGGTGTTTGCTTGGGGAGGTTGACCAGAACCAAATCGCTTAATTAACGTTGGCGCTAAGGATTGAATAATGCCATAGCCAATTACCCAAAACGCCAAAAATCCACCCACTTGAGAAAATGACCAGCCTAATGTACTACGTAAAAATACTGGTAGAGCAACTACAAACCACACATCTCTGGAACCAAATAAGAAGAATCGAGCAGCCGAAAGAATATTAATTTCTTCGCTCTTAGAAAATAATTGGCTAAATTTGACCTTTTTCTTGATTTTGCCCATTCCCTTGGGCAATAGCATCCCCGTGAACATAATCAAGAATAGTCCAGCAGCCATAATCCACAGGGAATTAATAAAGCCAAATCCACCTAGTAATGCACTACCAACAAAAAAGCCAACCCCTTTGAGGGCATTTTTGGAACCTGTGAGAATTGCCACCCATTTAAATAGTGAAGATTGGGCATCTTGGGGTACAACTAAGCGAATGGCACTTTTGGTACTCATCTTAGTTAAATCTTTAGCAATTCCAGAAAATGCCTGTGCCACCATTACATAGGTTACAGCAATCCATTGTGCCCAACTAGGGTTAAGCATAGAAAGCATTACCAAAGAAAAAATCTGTAGTCCAATGCCAGTATAAAGAGTTATTTTTAGTCCAAATTGAGAACCAATCCAACCACCAAGAAAGTTGGTGACAATGCCGAAAACCTCGTAAAACAGGAATAAGGAAGCAATTTGGATGGGAGTATAACCAATTTTGTTGAAATATAGCAGCACCAACATTCGTAGCGCACCATCGGTAATGGTGAACCCCCAGTAGGCAAGTGTTACTAAGCTATAGTTTTTGAAATTGGCTCTGGAAGCTGTACTAAGTGCCATAAGGAAATGATGTTAATGAAGGATCAGCAAGAAAATTGGGAAAACTTCGAGCTTGAGAATATTTTCAACTCAAACCGACTTCAGGCTTAAAGCAACCTTACGAGCAAGTTCTACCATCCGATTGGCATAACCCCACTCGTTGTCGTACCAAGCAAGAATTTTGACTTGCGTCTCATCTACCACCATTGTGGATAGAGCATCAATAATGGAAGAGCGAGGATCATCTTTGTAATCTATGGAAACTAAAGGACGTTCTTCATAACCCAAAATCCCTTGCAGCGGTTCCTGCTGTGAAGCTGCTTTGAGCAAACCGTTCACTTCTTCGATAGTAGTTGGTCTAGCTACTTCAAAAACGCAATCTGTGAGGGAAGCATTTAGTAAAGGTACTCGTACTGCTAAACCATTCAACTTGCCATTCAATTCCGGATAAATTAACCCGATTGCAGTTGCTGAACCTGTACTAGTGGGAATCAAAGACAAACTAGTTGCTCTAGCTCGTCGTAAATCTTTGTGGGGAGCATCAACGATGGTTTGAGTATTGGTATTGTCATGGATTGTGGTGATTACTCCATGCTTGATTCCCAACCCTTCGTGAATTACCTTGACTACTGGAGCTAAACAGTTAGTTGTACAGGAAGCAGCAGTGAGAAGATGGTGTTCTTCAGATTGATAGAGGTTGTCATTGACTCCCATAACAATATTTAGCGCTCCTTTCTTTACTGGAGCAGCTACAATTACTTTTCTGATTCCCCGTTTGAAATAAGGATCAAGGGTTTCGGTGGTTCTAAATTTTCCTGAGCATTCCAGCACCACATCCACACCAAAATCTTCCCAAGGAACTTCCCCAGGTTGGGAATATTCGCTAAAACTCAGAGGTTTCCCGTCTATAAAAACGCGGTTTTCCCCAGCTTCGACTTCCTGTGTCCAACGTCCATGAACCGAGTCAAACTTGAGTAGATGAGCTGCTGTAACTGCTCCACCTTTGACTTCATTGATATGGACAAATTCAATTTCTGAGTAATTCCATGCTGCTCGCAAAGCTAGTCTACCAATTCTGCCAAATCCATTGATTCCAATCCGAACTGTCATCTGTTTTTCTACTTGTTTATGTTGGGTAAAATTGTTCTTGTTTTCTTAAGGGACTTCCAGAAAATAAAATATCCTGTGGTTTGGGCATCTTGCCCGAAAAACATCCACAATAGAAAACTCGATAATTATTTAATTGGAAGTGCCTAAATAGGACTTACGCAATCGCAATGAGAAGACATGGTGTAAATGCCTCATTTCGGCGTAAATCCTCTAAATTTGCTGCTAAACGCCAAAAATTAGACTTTCATCTAACTATTAGGACAGAAAGCAACTTGGTATAAATAATTGATGTGTTTGAACGTGCCAAACTAATCATACATGAAATGAATCAATTTTTCTTGATTCATTTTTTTACCTAATTAACCCAGCAGAATTAATGACACAACAGATGGAATCTGCTTAGAATTTTGCTTCTTGACGTAGCAACTCATCAAGCGTCAGATTAAATTTTGCTTCTCCACCAAAAACTGTACCGAATTTACCTTGATAAAAATGAGTAGAGTTGATGTTGTAAGCTTCTTTTGGTAGGGGGATATAGCCGACAGTTCCTGATTTTTTCGCTGCTTGTTGGAGATAATATTCCACAAACTGCTTCACTGCTGGTTTAGATTGTGATGCTTGAGCATTGACATAAATAAATAATGGTCGTGAAAGTGGTTGATATTGGGATTTTTCTACTGTTTCCAGGGAAGGTAAAACAGCACCTTTGCCGCTGTCAATAGCTAATGCTTTTAATTTCGCTTGGTTGTCTTCGTAATAAGCAAATCCAAAGTATCCTAAAGCACCTTCATTTTCAATTACACCCTTAACCAGGGCTATATCATCTTCACTAGCTATGTAGTCTTTACGGGTAGCTTTGGCTTCACCGACAATTGCTTCATTAAAGTAATCAAATGTACCTGATTTATCACCAGCACCGTATAATTTCAGGGGTTTATCTGGATAAGATGGGCGAACTTGTTTCCAATTGGTAATTTTTCCTTCAGCGGATGGTTCCCAAATCTTTTTCAATTCAGCAACGGTTATATCCTTTGCCCAAGTATTTTTGGGGTTAACTGCAACTGTTAAAGCGTCGAAGGCAACTGGTATTTCGATGAAACGGACATTGTTTTGGTTACAGGCGGCGATTTCTGCTTTTAAAATTGGTCTAGATGCGTTGTTGATGTCGGTTTCACCTGCACAGAATTTCTGAAACCCTCCAGATGTTCCTGAAAACTTAACTTTTACGGGTGCAGCACTCTTTGACTGGCTCGCAAAATCTTTAGCGATCGCGTTTGTGATCGGATAGACTGTACTGGAACCATCTATGCTTATTTCCGCAATAGTTTGGGTTTGACTAACCTCGGTTGCACCAGGTGTTTCCTGAATCCCTGTTGATGATGTCTTCGATTCATTACTACAACTAACTGCCGAAATAGACAACCCAACCACAAGAGTAATTTTCGTGACTTCCACGCTTAGAGACTTCATCGTTTTTACCTATTGAATGAGCACATTTACATCATTTCAAAAAAAGTTGATTAGTCAATGTCAGCTAGAACACTTTTACAAAAATTCATTGAAAGTTGTCTATCGGGTGGGGTTCTTGATTCTAATGCGGGTTAGGTAATTTGTCGCCAACATTTTTCAAATTGCTATCAGTAGGGTTAGGAAGGATTTAAAAAAACAAAAAAAGGGTAGGCAAGATGCCCACCCCGTTAAAGTATCAAATCAAAACTATTAGGGACTAACCTAATAGTGTCTTAGCAGTTGCAAATACGTTTTCAACACTGAAACCGAACTTCTCTAAGCAAATATTACCAGGAGCAGAAGCACCAAATCTGTCGATGCTAACTGCTACACCTTCAGTGCCAATATACTTGTGCCAACCGAAGCTGCAAGCCGCTTCCACTGATACGCGCTTGGTGACAGCTTTTGGTAATACTGATTCTCTGTAAGCTGCATCTTGGGCATCGAATAAATCGGTGGATGGCATAGAAACTACGCGTACTTTCTTACCTTCGGCGGTAAGTTTTTCGGCAGCAGTTACACAAAGGCTAACTTCGGAACCTGTACCAATTAAGATAATGTCGGGTGTACCTTGGCTATCAACTAAGATATATCCACCTTTTGTAACACCTTCAATTGATGAACCTGCTAAGTTAGGTAGGTTTTGGCGGGAGAATGCTAACAGGGTGGGGTTGCCTGCTTTGGAGCTTTCAATGGCAACTTTGTAAGCACCAGAGGTTTCGGTTCCATCAGCAGGACGAATCACTGTGAGGTTAGGAATTGCCCGCAAAGAAGCGAGGGTTTCGATTGGTTGGTGGGTGGGACCGTCTTCACCTTGTCCGATGGAGTCGTGAGTCATCACCCAAATTGAACCAGCGAGGGACAAAGCTGAGAGGCGAATTGCTGCCCGCATGTAGTCGGTGAAAATTAGGAAGGTTGCACCGTAGGGAATTAATCCGGAACCATGCAGCGCCATCCCGTTGCAAATTGCACCCATACCATGTTCCCGAACACCGAAGTGAACGTTACGGTTTGCGTACTGTCCCTTTTGGAAATCACCAAAGCCTTTGATTTCGGTGAGGTTGGAGTGGGTTAAGTCGGCTGAACCACCAATTAATTCGGGGAGAACTTGCGCCAATTTGTTGAGGCATGTTTCCGAATGTTTACGGGTGGGTAGTGCTTTGTCTGCGGGGGTGTAGGTGGGGAGGACTTTATCCCAACCATCGGGGAGTTTACCACTGACGAAGCGGGCAAATTCTGCTGCTTCTTGGGGATATTTTGCTGTGTATTCAGCGAGGGCTTGATTCCATTCAGCTTCTGCTGTTGCACCACGTTCCACTGCCTTCCGCATGTGGTTGACGGCATCTGGTGGTAGTTCAAAAGGAGGGTATTGCCAATTTAAGTTGTTGCGGGTGAGTTCAATTTCATCGCCACCCAATGCTGCACCGTGAACTCCTGCGGTGTTAGCTTTGTTGGGAGAACCATAACCGATGGTGGTTGTCACCTTGATCATGCTGGGTTTGTCGGTGACTTTTTTAGCTTCTGCGATCGCGCTTTCAATTGCAGCCAAGTCATTGTTACCATCTTCGACATGAAGAACGTGCCAACCGTAGGCTTCAAACCGCTTGGAAACGTCTTCGGTAAAGGCTACATCGGTAGAACCATCGATGGAGATGTGGTTATCGTCATAGAGGGCGATGAGTTTTCCTAATCCCAGGTGTCCAGCGAAAGAACAGGCTTCACCCGAAATACCTTCCATGTTACAACCGTCACCTAAAATTACGTAGGTGTAGTGGTCAACAATTGTGGCATCAGGCTTATTGAATTTTGCGGCAAGATGTGCTTCAGCCATTGCTAAACCAACAGCGTTGGCAATACCTTGTCCCAAAGGTCCTGTGGTGACTTCCACACCAGCGGTTTCAAAGTTTTCTGGGTGTCCGGGGGTTTCAGATCCCCACTGCCGGAATTGTTTAATGCCTTCAATTGTCACACTGTCATAGCCTGCTAAATGCAGTAGGGCATACTGTAACATTGAGCCGTGACCAGCGGAAAGCACAAAGCGATCGCGGTTGAACCATTTTGGGTTTTTGGGGTTCATTCGCATGAATTTGTCCCAAAGTACAAACGCCATTGGCGCGGCACCCATTGGCAAACCTGGGTGTCCAGATTTTGCTTTTTCCACAGCATCGATTGCTAAGAAGCGGATCGAGTTAATACAAAGTTCTTCAAGGGTTTGGGTCGCAACAGCCATAATTTCTTGTTCTTAACGACGGGTGAACACTGTTTTTCGCTATGCTGCTGTTGGCTTTTTTTGCTGTCAGCAGTCATATCTATCATCCCATTGGTGTTTGTAGACCGACAAGGATAATACCTGGGATTTTAAACCGAGGATGTGAATTTATTTTATTGAGGTTTGGGTTAAATATCCGTTGCTAAATCGACTAAACCACTTGGCAACAGGTTTTGAAATTTGAACCCAGGATTTGTACGAGTATTTAGGGAAACTCCCAATTTTTAGCAGTTATCAAATTGGATCTAAGTCCTACATCAATTATCAGAAGGTGTCAGTTGTAACCACACACCTGATAACTGATAACTGATAACTGTTCACTGATTTAAGCGTACTTCTTAAAGGCTAACGTGACATTATGCCCACCGAATCCAAAAGAGTTGGAAAGTGCCACATTGATTTTTTGAGGACGGCTAGTGTTGGCAATATAATCCAAGTCGCAATTAGGATCGGGGTTCACAAGGTTGATTGTTGGGGGTAGAATGTCATGTGCGATCGCTAAAGCTGTCGCCACCCCTTCAATACCTCCGGAACCACCAAGGAGGTGCCCAGTCATGGATTTGGTGGAACTGACGGCGATTTTTTGGGCATGTTCGCCCAAAGCGCGTTTAATCGCCGAGGTTTCGTTCGGATCATTAACGGGGGTACTGGTACCATGGGCGTTGATATATGTCACCATCTCTGGAGTAATACCGCCATCTTTCAACGCCATTTGAATAGCTCTAGATGCTCCTTCTCCTCCTGGTACAATTGCTGTCATGTGGTAGGCATCACAGGTCATCCCATAGCCCACAACTTCAGCGTAAATTCTTGCACCCCGGCTGAGGGCATGTTGAAGTTCTTCCAAAATCAAAATCCCCGAACCTTCACCCATCACAAACCCATCACGATCTTTGTCAAAGGGACGACAGGCATGGGTAGGGTCATCGTTACGGGTAGACATTGCCCTGGCTGAAGAAAATCCAGCTATGGACAAAGGGGTAATTGCAGCTTCACAACCGCCACAAATCATTACTTGTGCATAACCATTTTGGACGATGCGAAAAGCATCCCCAATGGCGTTGGAACCAGCTGCACAAGCCGTCACCGGACAAGAATTGGGTCCTTTAGCACCAGTATGAATTGCTGTTAGCCCCGCTGCCATATTCGCAATCATCATCGGTATCATGAAGGGGCTACAGCGATCGGGACCACGATTTAAATAAATCGTTTGTTGTTCCTCCAACACCTTAATGCCACCAATGCCTGAACCAATCATGACACCGATTTGTTCAGCGTTTAGGTCATTGATGACCAATCCTGCGTCTGCTAAAGCTTGTTTTGCAGCCGCCACCCCAAATTGGGAAAAGCGATCCATCCGTTTGGCATCTTTTCGATCCAAGTATTCAAGAGGATCGAAGTTTTTCACCTCCCCAGCAATGCGGCAGTCGTGACGCGATGCGTCAAATAAGGTGATTTCACCAATTCCGTTACGACCGCTTACCAATCCTTCCCAATACTCAGATCCAGTGTTACCAATCGGTGTAATCGCGCCAACACCAGTTACAACAACGCGTTTACGGATAAAGTCTGTCATGATTCAGTTCAATGGTGGCTCTTCTTACAGGCAAAAAAAATAGTCCTGAGTTTTTAAGTTCTGAGTTCTGAGTCCAATTTTGATATAGAAGTAAATCGGGTAAGAATTTTTACCTAGTTCACCAAGGCAATTTTAGTAGTTAGACAAATTTACCGCGTCTTTGGGTCTTTATGTCTGTTTATATTTGGTGGGGTAAAGTTTCTCACTCTGGAATTTGTACTTATATACTTTAAAACTCAGTTCTCAGTCCTTAGCACTCGTTACGCAGATGCAGCAACTTTGTTGTTGATAAAATCCACTGCTTCTTGAACAGTGGTAATTTTTTCAGCGGCTTCGTCAGGGATTTCGATATCGAATTCTTCTTCCAAAGCCATTACCAATTCAACTGTATCTAGGGAATCTGCCCCTAAATCATTAGAAAAATTGGATGCGGGTGTAATTGTCTTAGACTCAACGCTAAGTTGCTCTGCAACAATTTCCTTGACTTTTTCAAAAATTTCTGTTTGGCTCATAGATAAATTTCCTCAACCAGTTACTATTATCCGCTCTATGTGGACTATAGGTTTTAAGCATATACATCTTATCGTCAAGGGCGATCGCCCGTATATGTTATTGCCCAATCTTTAGTTATTACACACCACCACTTAGTAATGCCTCGTGGAAGTCTAAAAGTCCACTGTCAAAAGTCAAAAAGTCGATAATTTTCAGCTTTTGAGCATTTTTAACTGGATTTCTATTTCCGCCACTAAGCACCAGTTTTAGGTACAAAAGTAATCCTTAAGAGCTTATTGTCTCAGTTTTTGTGAAGTTTATTTGGGATTTGTTAATTAATTGAGACACTTAGTTCGTCAACCCTCTGTTTGCAATGATAAAACAGTTATTGTTACAGGCAAAAGCCGATCCTTAAGTGCCTTGGTTGATTTTATATGCAATCTCAGACTTTACAGTATGCTTATTTCCCCGGTTGTGTTGCTCAGGGTGCCTGTGGAGAACTTCATTTATCCACTGTTGCTGTTGCCCAGGAACTAGGAATTAAATTAATTGAACTCAAAAAAGCTTCTTGTTGTGGTTCGGGTACCTTCAAAGAAGATTCTCAACTTCTGGAAGATACGGTAAATGCTCGCAATATTGCTTTAGCGGAGGAATTAAATTTACCTTTGTTAACCCATTGCAGCACTTGCCAGGGTGTTATTGGTCATGTTGATGAACGCTTAAAAGCTAGCATCGACAGCGACCCAGCTTATTTTAGCAAGGTTAATGGTTTACTCAAGCAAGAAGGTTGTCTGCCATATCGTGGCAGCACCGAAGTTAAACATCTTTTGTATGCTTTGGTGGCAGATTATGGTATAGAAGAAATTCAAAAACGTGTAACTCATAAGTTATCCCAAATTAACTGCGCGGCTTTTTATGGCTGTTACTTGCTGCGTGCCCAAAAAAATACCCCCTACGACAACCCTTTTAAACCCGAAGCAATGGAAAATATTTTCCGGGCTGTCGGGGCAAATCCGATTTATTACCAAGGACGTACACAATGTTGCGGATGGCCCCTTTCTAGTTATGCCACTACTGAATCATTTAAAATGGCAGGAAAACATCTCCAAGATGCTATCGATAATGGTGCTGATTGTATTGTGACACCTTGCCCATTATGTCATTTGAATTTAGATTCGCGTCAGCCAGAAGTTGAGCAAGTAATTGGTAAGAAACTAGGCTTACCTGTGCTGCATTTACCCCAATTAGTAGCTTTGGCTTTAGGGGTGAGTCCTAAAGCATTAGGCTTAGATAGACATGTTGTTTCTACCAAACCAGTGTTGGAAAAGTTGGGTTTATTGGTTGCTTAGAGACTGTCTCTGAACGAAAAATAAAATTATCATAGGGGAGATAAAAAGCGGTGTGGATGTTCCCCCCCGCTTTATTCCCGTTTGTAAAAATATTTTTCACTCGACGAGAAGCCTTGCGGCTACCAGACAGTAGTGCAAGAGAAAATACGTCCGTTTCAAATCCCCTTATTTTAATCATGGGAATTTCCCTGCTAAGAGTTCCCCGTTTCCTGTTACCTAAACATCTTTTTCGGAGATACTTCCTTTGAATCAAACTCTCAAATCCTTGCGTAGTCCTAACACAATGTTGCGACAATGCGGCAAACCCGCGCAATGCAGTGACTTCATACGCAAGATTTCAAAATCACTCTATCCATGCGGCTTGGAAAAATTCTCGCTCACATAGCATGGCATAACGATAGGTTGAGTGTAGCAAGGCTCCATCACTACCGTAACATTCAACCAAACCTTCTAATTTTTGCACCAATTTAGCGAATTCTGCGCTACTGTAGGTCTCAATCCAATCTGCATACTGGTGATTAGGAATACCATTATAAGCCAACTTATGTCCCAAAAAAGCATACAGACGTAGACAGGGAGACATGGCAGCGGCAGTCAAACCCACATCCCCACTCCAAGCAGTTGCTAGTAAAAAATCAGTATAACGGCGGGTAGAAATTCCTGGTTCAACGGATCGCAAATTAACTCCCCATTTAGCAGCATAGCCTTGATGTAAACGCAGTTCTGTTAACACCCCACCAGCTAAGTCGTGAAAAGTGGTAAATCCTGAGAAATCTGGCGCTTTAGCGGCAGCGATACTGTAAGCACGGGCAAAGGCTTCCAAGAAAAAAGCATCTTGCCCTAGATAATAAGCAAATTTCTGCTGTTCCAAAGTCCCATTAGCGATACCTTGGACAAACGGATGCTCTAAACAAGCTTGTGCGAGATCTTGATTTGCTAACCACAATTGGCTGGAGATAGTCATATCTATATTTTGGAATATTTAAGGTAAAGCGACGAGATTTATAAACATTGCTCACCACTTTTTTATATCTAGAGAAAGATACTATTTGAGCGTAGATTTTGTAACATCTTTTATTATAAAGGGAAGCAAGACTTTTAAAGCAAAAATTTTGATATAATCAACCTTTAAATCAGAAAAAATAAGTTTATTGGTCTATATACCTTGGACAAAAATATCTAAATTAGGCATACAAGTTGGGACAAACTTAAACCAATTTATAATCTAAAAACAAGTTAAGTAGTTAATAATTACAAACACGACTTCATTTCAATCATGGACAATAAATTATTATCTCCCCACATCAATATTAAATCAGTCAAAAGTACCAAAAATATGGAAAATAACTCAGTAATTGGAAAGGCTCAAAGCGTTATTGAGGAAGCGACTCATACCATAGGTAGGTTTGTTGGATACTTTGGAAATAATTGGTTAGTTCGCAAACTTGCTGGAGTTTTAAATCTAAATTGGTTGGTGGGAGCAGCAAGTGCTGTTGATTTGTTAAATGCAGCTAAAGAAGTGGAAAAGTTGCAAAGTAATTATCCAGGAGAAAATCCCCGTCAACTTGCTCATCGAATCATGCTCAATAAAGCCAAAAAAGCAGGTGGCATAGGTTTAGCAACAAGCTTTTTACCTGGTGTAGCGGTTGCATTATTAGCAATTGATTTAGCGGCAACAACTCGATTACAATCGGAAATGGTTTACCAAATTGCCCATCTCTACGGCTTAGATTTACAAAATCCAGCCCGTAAAGGTGAGGTGTTAGCAATATTTGGTTTAGCTTTGGGTGGTGAACGTTTGCTCAAAGCTGCGGGTTTAGGTTTGTTACGCAATGTCCCGTTTGCAGGTGCTGTGATTGGTGCGGGTGCAAATGCGACAATGATTTATTCTTTGGGTTATGCAGCTTGTAGATTTTACGAAACTAAGTTAGATCAAAGTAAATCCGTAGCTTCAGAGGAGACTTTAGCAGAACTGAAACAGGAAAGTCAGAGCTATTTGGAAAAAGCGATCGCACAACAGAATATCATGGATAAAATTCTGGTGCATATTGTCTTAGCAAGTCACCCTGAAAAGACTTGGGAGGAAATTGTACTATCACTGCAAGCATTGAATTTTAGCCAAAGTTCACTGGATGCAATTCCGCTGGAGATGAAATCGCCACAGTCGTTAGAATTACTGCTAGATCAACTAAATCCTGACTTTGCAGTTCCCCTACTAGCACAATGCCAAAAAATTGCCCAAATCAACGGGGAAATTACACCAACTGAGCAACAAGTTATCGACACAATTACTCAGCGATTTCCCCAGAGTCGAGGGTAATTCAGAAACTTTAGCTACCTAACTTCAACATAATTTCATTACGTGCGATCGCACCCAAGGATGGAATAACCTTAGTATTACCTGTGTGGGGAGCAATGCTAGTGGGGACTTCCTCCGGAACTTCCAACTGTTTAGCGAGATTTTGCAAGAGTTTATCTTGTTCTGCGCGGAAAGCGGAAACCGAAGCACCGCGATTAATTACAGCAAACCAAACCAAACCGCGATCGCGTGTTGGTAAAACCCCAGCTAAAGCACTCACATCTCTGAGGGTTCCTGTTTTCATCACAGTAGCATTTGGCATATGTCGAGAATGCATTGTCCCCCGATGATCGACTCCAGAAGTGGGGAATAAATCTGCCAATGTCAATCCGTAACCTACAGCTTCTCGTTGTAGCGCCATTAACATTGAACATACTGCTCGTGGGGAAATCCGATTTTCCACACCCAATCCAGAACCATTAATTAACTGAATTTCTGATTCGGGAACCTGCGCCAATTTAGCTGACATCGATTGTACAACCGTATGACCCCCTACAGCTTCTGCTAACATTTCCGCCATATCATTATTACTAAAAACATTCATCTCGTTAATTAGCTCTTTGAGGGGTAACGAGTGATGCTTAATCAAGATAGTTTGTTCGGCAATTTCCTGTTCAGATAATTGTACTTTCCCAGAAATCACAACTTTGGGTTTTGGTGTCCCCTTAGGCATAATAGAATATTGCAAAGTTGCCGCACGCGACCAAGTTGCAGAATTCAAAGTTTGTTTGAGTGCTTCCCCAGCTAGTAAAGGATGACGCTGGAAACTCATGGCAAACCTACCAACAATAATTAGATTCCCCTTAACCTGCTTAATACCAATTTTATTGAGACTGTTGCCGAGTGCGATCGCTTCTTCCCACACAAACAGAGGATCACCACTAGCTGTCACCACCAAATCCCCTTCCACAACTCCGTTCTCAATCTTTCCTGTGGCACCAATCACAGTGGGAAACTCATAATCTGCCCCCAACTGGTTTAAAGCTGCTAAAGAAGTGGCAATCTTGGTTAAAGAAGCCGCAGGCACTGGGGTTGTGCCTTGATGATTTGCCATTAACATCGGACCAGACTGCATCCAAATACCCTGGTTTACAGTTTGCTCTACAGGAACCAATTTGGTAGATATTAACTCCTTTAGATACTGCTCAACAGTCTTAGCACCAGTGGGGTTTGGATCCGCAGCAATTACCAAACCGGGGGTGCTTTGCCAAGCCAATGCTCCTAAAGCATTTAGAGGCTTGATTTTTGCTCCAGCCAATTCTAGCCAAAGTGTAAACAAACCCGATCCAAATAATTCCAGCATTCTTGAATTCCTCGATTTATACTTTAATCTGCGACTAAGTAGGTGGGAGTTGAAAATTGTCGTTATGACAAGGCAGTAGGGGTAAGCGCAAACATTTGGGGTGGCTGTGCCTTCTGTTAGGGTTTGTAAGAAGACTTTGAAGCTAATTTACATTACCTTACATAGCGGAAACTTTTTCGAGGGTTTCCGCCTCCAAAAATAGTTTCCAAGAAGTTGTGTTTATTCCCACCTACCTACTTAGTAAACGGTAATTTTACTTTTCCTCAAGTAAGTTTGAATAATAACTGGTGTTGGCAACTTGGGGAAGTGGGTAAAGACACAAATTAGGTGACTTATGATTCAGAATGTTTCCTGAATTTTCATTTCTTCTGTGATGTCTCAAGATTATCTGGAAAGTTCATCTTAATTTTCTTCACTTTTTTCTCATTTTCTTTAGGAAATAGGCAACAAAAAATTGTTACAAATCACACAAATGGATTTTTTCAGCAAGCCCTAAGTACAGAAAATTGATAAGCTTGACTCATCACGAATAACTGAACAGTTCTATGCATAATGACACCCTTGAACAATGGGAACACTCCCACAACTTTTCAACAAGCCAAGATGATGCGGAGAAAAATACCAAAATTGTGATGCTACTCACAGCCATTACCATGGTTGTTGAAATTATTGCCGGAACTATTTATGGTTCTATGGCTTTACTGGCAGATGGTTGGCATATGGCAACCCATGTCGCAGCATTTGGGATTGTCGTTTTTGCTTATCAGTATGCGAGAAACCATGCCAATAATCCTAAATATACATTTGGCACTGGTAAAGTAAGTGTATTGGGGGGGTTTGCTAGTGCTATTGTTCTTGCAGTAATTGCTTTGATCATGGTGCTGGAGTCAGTAACTCGTTTTTTCCAACCCCAAACAATTCAGTTTAATGAAGCTATTGGTGTAGCTGTAATTGGTTTATCAGTTAATTTAATCAGTGCTTTACTGTTGCAGGATCATCATGAACATCATGAACATCACCATGATGAG
This sequence comes from Calothrix sp. PCC 6303, assembly GCF_000317435.1. Classification (NCBI taxonomy): domain Bacteria; kingdom Bacillati; phylum Cyanobacteriota; class Cyanophyceae; order Nostocales; family Calotrichaceae; genus Calothrix; species Calothrix sp. PCC 6303. Next base: position 6,018,334 of record NC_019751.1, on the reverse strand, counting down.
CATGAACATCATCACGATCATAACCTTCGCGCTGCCTATCTCCACGTTGTAGCAGATGCCCTGACTTCAATTTTGGCGATAATTGCCCTATTTGCCGGAAAGTTTTTAGGTTGGGTTTGGATGGATGCAGTAATGGGTTTAGTTGGTGCAGTGGTAATTGGAAAATGGTCTTATGGTTTAATTGCGGATACTGGTTTAATCTTGCTTGATGGGGCAATTGATAAGGGGGTAAAACTGGATATTGTGGCGGCTATTGAGGAAAATGCTGATAATCGCATCAATGATTTACATGTTTGGTATGTGGCTCAGAATCATGTGGCAGCAACAATTTCGCTAGTTACCCATTATCCTCAATCACCAGAATATTACAAAAATCTCCTCAAGCATATTCCATCACTGTCCCATGTGATTGTGGAAGTTAACCGTTGTGAAAATGAACCTTGTATAAAATTACAACATAGTAATTGACAACAAACAGTACGGTGTAGTTTTCATTGCCTGAAATGTTATTGATTGCAAATAGTGAAAAACTCTGAATCATAGCTGAATCCACCTGAAGGTGGATTCAGTTTAGATAATGATCATAAATATTCAGTTGGTTTTTGTTTAAGAAATATATTAGTCGTCTTTTTTACCAAAAACCATCTGTAAAACCACTGTCATACCACCTTCTTGGTGATACCTATCAGCCCAAGCACGGATGATCTCGTCTAGTTCTTCCTGCGCTTGTTCAAGGCGCTCTGGAGGTATATCCAGTTCTTCTAAAATCCGCATTGCTTTGGGTTTTCGTTCTGCCCAATCCCGCATCATTCGGAAATACCGGGCGGTATCTTCCACCATGATGTAGGTACGTTCTTGCTCGTCGGCTGGAGCATAAAACGGACGAGTTAGGGCATAAAATGGCATTCCCCAGGGAGAATCAACGCGTGTAACCGTTCCCGCATACAAAAGACGGCGTTTGATATGCTCTGCTAAGGCTTCGCTCAATCCCATCCGATGTTCGGGTGGCAAATCTTCTTGCGATCGCTTATGGAGGAATTCGATTAATTCCAGGAATTCAAAAGAGCTAACAAGGTGAGCATCAGGCAGGTTATCCGGCAATTTTTGCTCAATTTGTCGTTTTTCTTCGCTGGTGAGGCTAGTTCCGGGAATTCGAGAACGTCCTGGTTGCCAAGGATATTTCTCCATCCACACATAGGGTAGTTGTATCAAATAACGAGGTTCTTGAGAACCTAGCATTTTTAACAATTTCCCTTCGGTTAGCGCTTGTCGGACTTCTTCAACGATTGCCTTGACTCGTTTTGGTTCTAGGTGATGCAAATGTCCTGTCATTCGCAGGTTTTGCCCTTGTTCCAAATAAGTCATGTAGATTGCACATTTGGCTGCTGTTGCGGCTGCATCTAGAAATGCCCCATGTCTGTGCCCACTCGTCCGCATGGCACTAAAAGCCAGATAAAGCATGATCTGATCCATCGCGCTGGGCCCAAGACGTTTGATCAGATCGATGTCGTTACTCATATTTACAGACAGTTTTTTAGCACGTTTACAAAATTTTCAGTCTTAGGAAAGTAGTAGTATACACCCGACTGATGGTTATATGTTTACTTTTGATTTCCTATTATGCGTCAGGTAGGGGTGTCATTGGTAGTCTTAGTCAGTAACTACTCCGTATTTTTACAAGATAAACATGATGGCTACATTGGTAGCATAAATTTCATCTGTCCTAAGGGTATTTTTTTGGGCGGAGCTTAACTGAATTATTCAGGGCGAACCGCTGATGATGCTTTGAAACGATTACGAATTTGCTCCAAGCTTAAAGCTGCTGCACCAAATGTGACAATTAAAATACCGGCAATTTGATTTATTTTTAAAGTTTCTTGAATGATGATACCAGCTAAAATAGCTGTGATTACAGGTACGCTGGCTCCGATAATTGCGGAACGGGTAGCGCCAAATTTACGTACACCTATGTTGTTAAATACAGATACAAATAGGGTAAAAACACCTAAGATAAAGCCGCTGAGAATAATTTCCAACCATCTAACCGCGCTCAAATTTTGTAACCAATTGGCTGGGGAAAGTATAACTAGGCTGATCCCCGACAGTAATAGCATAGTTGTGGAGTGAATTAGCGTTGCTGAAACTGGATGTAATCTAGCTGCACAGATGCGGCTGAGGATTAGATAAACGGCAAAGCTCGAACCTGCCCAAATAGCGCTATTTGTTCCGAGGGAAAAATTTCCGGTTGCCGAAGCTATGGGAAAACTAATAATTAGTAATTCCCCAAAACCAATCATTGCGATCGCACTCAGACGAAAACGACTAAAACGGTCGCTCCTCGATTGCCTACGAAACAGTAACCAAGAGAGGATTACGGTAATAACTGGGTAGATGAAGAAAAGCGCGATCGCTATCCCAGTCGGAACCTGTCCAATGGCAAAGTAAACTAAAACTTGGGAGAAAAATAAAAATAATCCGCTAAATACCGATAGGAATAATACTCGTTTACCTAATGGCTTTTCTGTTGTTGGGTTTCGATGGTTGGGAATCTGTTTTGAACCAACAAATAATTTTTGGATATCTTGCCATACCTGTGGATGCATAATTGGTGCTAGCAGCATCATCATGGGTACAACTACTAGCATTCGTAGCATCAAAATTAACAAACAATTTTCTAATGTGGGTGGAAGTAATTGTTCCACAGCAAAAGTCCCCAAAATCTGCGAATTCGGCTGGAAAATTGTCTTAATTGCCACGTTAGATAGGGCTGATACAATTGTCACTAAAATTAACAATAAGCTGGCAATGGGTTGTACTGAAGATGCAGGTTGTTGAGTTGGTTCTGGTGTGGGCGCTTGTTGGGGAATTGGTTCAGGAATCACAGAACCAGGAGTTATAGAAGACGCAAAGCGGTTTCCGTAGATATCTCCATGTGATTCCTCGGTACTATCCCCCTTGTTCCCTGCTTTCTGCTCCTTTTCTTGTTGCTCAAACCATTTTTCTGCTGGTCTTACAGTCTCTATATCATCTTCGCTGATGATTCTCGCTGATTGGGATGTTGCTTCCTCAAATTCAATTTGGGTAGCTTCTTCTAAATTTAGGTTGGCAGTACTACTGTTATTTGCTTCTTGACGCAAGCGATTTACTAACCCGGCAATAATTGCTTCCCCTTGTTCCTGCTGGGTATACATGCGTGATAGCTGTTGAGCAAAATTGCTTTGAAATTGGTCGATTTCTGTTTGTAGCTGCTGTAAAGTTGCAGCTAGTAGTTGATTGGTGTGGGAATTTGTCTCTGTGGTTTTGGCTTCACCATGTTGTGAAGCGGCTAAGGCATCTGGGATAATTTTTTCTAGGGAAGATTCAACTTGTGAAGAAACATGGTTTGCTAAAACGCTGACTAACTGCCGCATGAGAACTTGTTGTTCTTGTAGTAGTCCTTCTTGCAGCACCTTTTCTTTTTGTAGTTGCAGTTTTTGAATTTCTCCAGTCAAACGGATTTTTTCTTCCCGCAACCCTTCTACATCTTTTTGTAAAGACTTCAGCAAACCTTGGTGAATCGATTGTAAGTCTTCAGTCATTCTGCGTAGAGAATTTTCTGGATCACCGTTAGTTTGCGGATCTGATTGGTTATGCGATCGCTCCATTCATTTGACCCTCTGTTCTTGAATGACTCAGCAACTTTACCAGTAGCAGAATCAGCGGTTGTAATGCTAACACTCTCTGTATTTTGTCAGATAAATCCGCAACAATAAATTACTTCTGGCAAATTTATTTTATTTTTTTGATGAAAAATCTCTGGAGTCTGGAAAGCTTGCAGCATCTTGTGGAGTTTTAGAGCGATCGCACGATGGGAAAAGTTTCGATTTAATCCTCCTCCTTCTCGTCAGCAGTTGGAAAATTTGGCTGTAGTGGTGGGAGTTGAGGTAGATCGATTGTTCGAGATGTTGCCACCTGGTGGGGTAGGGATGAAACTGGGGCTTGTTATGCGGAATCGCCTTGTCGCAAAATTGAATGACAGTTTAAGGAGACGCAGGGGTGTAAGCGTCATCAGTTAAGGTTATTGTCGGAATGTCTTAATTGTGGAGCGAGGTTTAAAATTCCGGCTTTGTGGGTTGATGGGTGGTGTCACAGGTGTTTTCTGGAATTTGCGGAGATGGTGAAGTATCAGAAGAGTGTTTGAGTCGGTTTTAAATTTATTCAACCGAAGACATATTATCAGTAGCTGTAGCAATTATTTTTAATAGTAAATGGTGACAGCGAAATTCAGGAGGATATGATTTTCCCGGAGGAACTACTCGCTGGTGATCCGAGGTTTTGTGATCACGAGTTGGAAAATCTGGATGATCATTTAATGTGCATGGTACTTTAGTTGCAATATTGGTAAAAGCTTTGTTTGAATCACCAGAAAAAAGATAACCTAGCATTCCTCCTTGGCTAGAAAAGGGTGCATATCGGCAAGTTATAAAGTTGTCTTTTATCTCTTTTATATATTCACCTACTGCCCCATCTGATTTCAAAACCTTAGCTTCTAAAGGCCAGATAATCCTCTCATTAGAGATGAGATAAAATGCAATATCATATTGTGGTGGTTGTGCTTGTGCTGATTGACTACTTTCTATTTCGTAAACTTCATGTTGAACATCAAATGGCTCATCTCCCGTCATATTTCTGCGGATTCTGCGCTCAAGAGATTGAGTGATGCTCCTTTCTATTTGCTCGTCTGCTTCATCACAATTAATTTGTGATAGAATCTCGGCAACCAGCAAATCATATCCTTCCCAGACAAGTTTGACGAGAATTGTTATTGCATCATTGTTCCAACCTTTTGCTACTTCAACAAAGTCCGGTGTGTCTTTCCAACGTAATTCTGGAATTGTTTTACCTCTTCTAACCATTAGCATGACTCCTCTATAAGCTGCGATTTTTCATCAAATTTTGTTAGCCATGTCATAATATCTGCGGCTACTTCGTCAGCATCTCTTAAAGCCATAGAACGAGTCCAATAACGAATTTTGTCAGGTTTGATTAAATAAATAGTAGGGATTTTTATCCCATTCATTTGCACAGAATCATAAATCGTGGCAACACGTTGATAAAAGATGCTACCATCTCCTATACTTCCTCTTTCCAGATACAACTTATTTAAGTTTTCCAAGCGTTTCATTAAACTAGGGGAGTCAAGAGGTTTAATATGAACACCTTCAGAATCAGGCTTATTAAGATGAATAGCTACTAAGCGAATAGGAAGAAGAGTGTTAGTTTGTTCTTGAAATATGGTGGCGCAAACTTGTTTATCTTGTCCAAATCCTGCTTTAAGAACTCGCAAGAAATACTCACAATATGCCGTAAGTTCAGGTTCAGTATCATTCTGAGATTGATTATTATCTATACGGTGAGTTCTTTTGCGTCCTGGAGAAGCAGCATTTCCTTTAAAGTCTGGGAGAGTGTAATTAAATAGATCATTAATTAGTACCCATTCACTATCTTTAAATTCAAAAGCTTGTCGTATCCGCTCATCTATATCATTAATTGTTTTTATATTCTGCAATTCTCCTACCGATAATTCAGGTATTGGCACACGCAGTAAATCACTTACATTAACTTCTGGGATATAAGAGGCAAAACGACCACTAGAAAGCAGTAGATAGTAGACAGCTAACTTACTATTGTATGATAGACACGCAGCATTCAATTGTGAAATATGACTTTCAGGAATATGTATGCTCACATAACTTTCAGAGCAAATAATTCCTTGGTTTTTATTATCAGGATTAATTATTACTGAACGGAATCTGCCACTCTTTTTTTGCCAACTTAACTTTAAAATAATTTGTGGCAATTGAAATGCAGATAGGCTACTTAAACCTGTACCAGAGTCAATATATGGATCATCATTGATAGGAAGTTGTTCAGCGTTTAGGTAGAGAAAACTGGTATTAAGTGATTCATCTGATTTCAGTATTCGTTTATTCAGTAGACTATTTTCTACTTTTTTTCTATTACCTCTTGGTACTCCTGGGCGTGTTTTAGCAATGCCACGTGTTTTAAGTTTTTCAATACTCGATTCCTGATTCAATCTTCTTAACAAGGATAGATCACGTCTTCCTCCCCACATTAAAGCCATCCAAATTAATGGGTTTGAGATCGCCTCTTGTGGGTAAATTGTATTAATATCATTTGGCTCAATTACTATATGATAGTCATCCTCATTAGTCATTACTTGCTTAGGACAAATGTATGTCAAAGGTTCATCGTCAGGAGGTGTGACTGACATTGTGATAATACAAGGTGGAGAACTAGCATCTTTGAAAAGTCTAAAACGTAATGCAGACAAATTAACTATTTCTTCTATTTTGAAATCTGAAAAGAGAGTGTTACGGAATCTCCTAGCAGGTTTATTTGGATTTAAAAGCAGTGGCATAACAGGCTGTATCATTGATATTTGTCCACTTTCCTTTGTCAAAGCAGCAGCTTTTGGTAAAAAGAAAAGAGCAATATTACCATAAGAGGTATTCCATTTATTCTGATTTTCAGGTCTATTCTTCCAAGAATCTATGTATGAAGAGTTACTTACGGAATTTTTACCCCAGGGTGCATTACCTACGACTAAATCATATTTACCAGCATCTTGAACAGTACGAAAACCTTCTTTATTTTCTTGAAAAAAATCAGCAGCGATTAATTGACGTTCACGTAATCTAGGAAAGCGAAACTCATTCTCCCAATAATATTGAGGTTCAACTTTATCAAGCATGGTCAAATATAGACTAAAAGATGCTACTCTTACCGCTTGTGCATCTACGTCAACACCAAATAAATTATTTTCTAGTAAATCTTTTAAATCACTTGGCTGAATTGTTTTTGGATGAGCTTGTTCCCATCTATGAATTAAACGCTGAAATGCTTTAACAAGAAAAATTCCTGAACCACAAGCAGGATCAAGAATCTTGATATCCCATTCTTGACTATCCCAAGGTAAAACACCATCTAGTACAAAGTCAACTATATGTTCTGGTGTGTAATGAACTCCTGTGCCAGATTCTTTACTAACAAACTCCTCATATATACTGCTAATAAACTCTAAAGGTATAACGTCAAAATGGTAGTATGGCCATAGACTTAATTGTCCAGTTTCAATATCTACATCACCACTAACAAAATAAGCAAGTATATTTAAGTGAGTTTCTTTAACTTTTTGTTCTTCTGTTTGCCATTCTGCTTCACGTTCTTCTTCTTTAGCACTCTTACCTGGGAATAAATCACCATTGAACTTGCTATTAAGCCAACGAAAAAATTTATAACTATCTCTATGATTTCTTAATATGTCAGCTAAATGAGAGTATTTAGCAGATAATTCCCCAATCCGATATAAATAATCTAGTAAATTTGTATTTAAAGCAGGATTACCTTCAGATTCTTGACGATCAAAAAGGAATTGAATGAAAATAATTCTTGCTAATAAATCATGAATAGTGTCATCATCAAGTTCATTTTGTTGAAGTATTTTCCTAACACTTTTCAGATTTTTCAATAGCATCTGGTCAGCAGCTTTTTTTCGTTGGAATCGCTGACTATGTTCTTGAAAAAATTGACCGGATACTAAATCAGCCCAGTGTAACCGCAAAGTTTCAGCAGCTTGACCTGAAAGAGATAACTGATTAAATGACTCAATTTCCTGTTTAGAAACATTAACTACAGGCTTTATAATATCATCTTCTTTTGGAGGTTCTTCGTAGCACGTCCAAATTCTTAATCGCTGAGGTTCTGTTGTAATGAGTGATGGTGTACGAGAAAAACTCCAAGCCAGTCTATAAGTTTTCTTTAATGTTTCCTCTGATACTTCTCCTGGAAAATCACACACTAAAGCAATGGGTGTTTCTGTTGAATCCCCTTGAGGATTTGCCGCCAGCACTCCTATTTGCACACCTTGACCATCTGGAAGTTTGCTGATAGTTCTACCTAATTTTTCTTTAGCAATTTGTGCATAAACACTTGGACCAGCACCAGATGGCTCCAAAATTTCTTGTGGAGTCGGCCAGTGAAGCTTTTCGTGTGCTAGTTTAAGTAGTCCAGACTGTGACATTCGGTTTTTTAAGGTGCATTAAGGGATGATTACACATTTCACCAATCACGTTGTTAGGAGCCGCGTCAAAATAACTGGATAAAGTGTGTTGCTAAACTATGGGTAATTTAAAGACTCCAATCAAAGAGTTACGCAACTTATTTTTACATGATTTCTTATGAATTGATTGACATTATTTAATAGTACTTTAGTATTATTAAATTGCACAACAATACTTAACTCGAGTTCACAAAATCAAAATCTTTTGGAATGCGAACACAGTTTTATTCAACACAAGCGATGCCTACAACATACAACATAATATCGTGCAACTTCAGTTTTAATCAGTCAATCTAATGGTTAACCGCTGCTTAATCGCATCTAACCACACCGGAACTACAGCTTTACCTTGTTCCAAAAGCACGATCGCATTCTTCAAATCAAGCTCCAGTTTTCCCTTTAATTTGTTAACAGTGACACTAATTAGTGAAAAATGACATTAATCTGTTAACAGTGACAAATAATTAGTCAATGTGCACTAGGCTTGAATAATAGCTAAAGCCGGCAGTAGGATTTGAACCAACGACCTTCCGATTACAAGTCGGATGCACTACCACTGTGCTATGCCGGCAATTTACGTGTTACGCACACGATTTCTAATCATACCATAGATACTTTATTTGTCAAACTATTAAAATTAAGACATTGAAGAATTTAAGCTCTACCAAGGTGGGACAATATTTGTTGATGTCTGGGTGCAGCTTCTGCCATAAGTGGTAAAGCTACAGACAACAGCACAACAACTAATATCTGTAGACAGCATGACAGGATTGATTGGTAGAGATTTATTGGGTTTGGCAGATTTGAGTCGTCAAGAAGTTAAGGATTTGCTGCAAATGGCGACTCAATTGAAGTCGCAACAGCTAAAGTTAAGATGTGAGAAAGTGTTGGGATTGTTGTTTTCCAAAGCTTCCACCAGAACTAGGGTGAGTTTTACCGTGGCAATGTATCAGTTAGGAGGACAGGTAATCGATCTTAATCCTAATGTTACTCAAGTAAGTCGCGGTGAACCAATTCAAGATACTGCTAGGGTGTTGGATAGATATTTGGATGTTTTAGCGATTCGGACTTTTGCCCAACAAGATTTGGTGACTTTCGCTAGTTATGCCAAAATCCCGGTGATTAATGCCTTAACTGATTTGGAACACCCTTGTCAAATTTTGGCTGATTTGATGACGATTCAAGAATGTTTTGGTGATTTGGATGGATTGACTTTGACTTATGTGGGTGATGGAAATAATGTTGCTAATTCTTTGATGTTGGGTTGTGCTTTGGTGGGGATGAATGTGCGGGTGGGAATTCCCCAGGGTTTTGAACCTAATTCTGCGGTGGTGCAACAGGCAAGGGAAATTGCTGGGGACAAAAGTCAGGTAATATTAACTGATGATCCACAGGTTGCTGCCAAAGGCGCTCATGTTTTGTACACTGATGTTTGGGCAAGTATGGGTCAGGAAGAGGAAGCAAATGATCGAATGCCGATTTTCCAACCATATCAAATTAATGATGGGTTGTTGGAGGTTGCAGATAGTGAAGCAATTGTTTTACACTGCTTACCAGCCCACCGTGATGAAGAAATTACCGATGCTGTAATTGAAGGTACGCGATCGCGTGTTTGGGATCAGGCTGAAAATAGAATGCACGCTCAAAAAGCATTACTCGCTAGTATTCTTGGTGCAAGTTAATTTCAGGTGAGGTAGGTTAATAAAAAATATCAAATTTATTCCCCCTCACCTTCAAAATCTAAAGATTCAAATCAAATATGCAAAAAAGATAGCACATAGTGCTAATTTTGTAGTACAAATGTTTATTAGTACATTTGTTGTTTATCGATTGACAATTTGTTATGGAAAAACTTACTGAAGCACAACAGGAATTGTATGAATGGTTAGCTGAATATATTCGCGCTAATCAGCATTCCCCTTCCATTCGTCAGATGATGCAAGCAATGAATTTGAAATCACCTGCACCAATTCAAAGTCGTTTAGAGCATTTACGTACCAAAGGCTATATTGAATGGAGTGAAGGTAGGGCAAGAACAATTCGTGTTTTACGTCAAACTAAGTACGGTGTACCAGTTCTGGGAAGTATCGCTGCGGGGGGTTTAATTGAACCCTACAATGATGCTGTGGAACATGTGGATCTCAATAATATGGCATTGCCACCCCAAACATATGCGTTGCGGGTGACGGGTGACAGTATGATTGAAGATTTGATTGCGGATGGTGATTTAGTGTTTTTGCGTCCCGTACTGGAACCTGGTCACTTGAAGAATGGTACGATTGTGGCAGCTAGGGTAGATGGTTTTGGTACGACATTAAAGCGTTTCTACCGTGAAGGCGATCGCGTCACACTGCAACCAGCTAATCGCAAGTATAACCCCATCGAAGTCAATGCTCTCCAAGTAGAGGTTCAAGGTTCTCTGGTGGCAGTTTGGCGAGGTTATAATTAAATTCTCAATCGTTTAACCACCTCTAGATACTCCAGTAACATGTTTGCATAATTGGTTATGTTGATATTTTATCTCTAGAATCAATCATGAATATTGGGTTTGAATAATTACTCACAATTAAAGTAGTTTCTTTTTAATGGGTATAATAATGGAAGGAAAAAGCTTCTTTCAGAATATCCAAAAAATCACTATTTTGAATTAATTCTAATTATTTAGACTACCTTTACTTGATTGATGATGAATCTAACAAATCACATCATAACCTATCCAATGAATCCATTATCTGTTGAAGTATCCTAAGTTCATATCTAGGGCTTCACCACATATCATTTTTCAAGTTTATCTGGTGTATTTTGGTAGATTATAGTTGCCATAAATCACTTTGTGGCAATTATAATCTCTAAGAATTTTTACCATTTTCAAAAATAATGCGACACACAGGAGGGGTAAACAACCATTGATGAGTCGCAAAGGTTATTTGAATTGGTATTAACTGAGAACTAATCAATTTTACCAACAGCTTTTATTTACGATGTACGTAGTTAAAAATCAGGGACAGCATCAAGATAATCAAGCACCAATATTTCAACTTTCAACTCAACTTTCCATAGTCAAGGAAGCTAAGGGAAACTATCGCACTCAAGCATCACCCGGAATCCCCCAAATACCCCTAAATTTACACCTGCGAAACTATCAACAACAAGCAATTACTAACTGGTTTGCTAACAATGGTAGAGGTACCTTGAAAATGGCAACAGGTAGCGGCAAAACAATTACAGCATTAGCAATAACTTGTGAACTTTATCGTCAAATTAATCTGCAAGTTTTAATTGTAGTTTGTCCCTACCGTCATCTGGTTAATCAGTGGGAAAGGGAATGTCAAAAGTTTAATTTACAACCAGTTCTAGCATTTGAGAATGTCCGCAGTTGGCAAAATCAATTAGTAACTCAGCTTTATAACATAAATTCTGGTTCTCAAGCATTTTTAACAGTAATTACCACCAACTCAACTTTAATTTCTCCAGGTTTTCAAAGTCAACTTAAATATTTTCCTCAACGAACTTTAATTATTGGGGATGAAGCTCATAATTTAGGTTCACCAAAACTCGAAGAAAGCCTACCTAGACTTGTAGGTTTACGTTTAGCTTTATCAGCAACACCGGAAAGATATTTTGATGAAGATGGCACTCAGTCAATTATAAATTACTTTGGGGCTGTAATTCAACCTGAATTCACTTTAAAAGATGCAATTAAGCAAGGGGCATTAGTACATTATTTATACTATCCTCTTTTTGTCCAATTAACAGAGTCTGAAAGTCTTGCCTATTCAAGAATTACTTCTAAAATCGGCAAAGCATTACAATACCGACAGCAAGAAAATAGTACCTTAGATAAATTCACCGAAACCGAAGATTTAACTCCATTATTAATGCAAAGAGCCAGATTAATTGGTGCTGCGGAAAATAAATTATCTGCTTTGCGTCAACTAATGAAAAATCGTCGAGAAACAAGTCATACCTTATTTTATTGTAGTGATGCTTCCTTAGAATCTGAACAGAGTAATTTACAACAATTAAAAGCAGTTGCGAAGATTCTCGGAAATGAACTTAATTATCGCGTCAGCACATACACTGCACAGACATCATTATTAGAAAGAGAAACCTTACGTCGTCAATTTGAAAGTGGAGAATTACAAGGTTTAGTGGCAATTCGTTGTTTAGATGAAGGTGTCGATATTCCGGCAATTCAAACAGCAGTAATTCTATCAAGTTCCGGAAATCCACGTCAATTTATTCAGCGTCGAGGTAGGGTTTTACGTCCACATCCTAGCAAAGAACGAGCAACTATTTTTGATATGATTGTTGTTCCTCCAGATTTAGACCGAAAAACCTTAGAAGTCGAACGTAATTTATTGAAAAAAGAGTTGAAAAGATTTGTGGAATTTGCTGACTTAGCTGATAATGCTGGAGAAGCAAGGATGCAATTATTGAAGTTACAAAAACAATACGATTTAATGGATATTTAAATTCTGCTTTATAGTAAATACGGCTCAGTTAAGATTCTAATCATAATATTTTTTTGCTGTAGAGACATAGCATTGCTAAATCTAAACCTCATCCATTATGAAAAGTGGAGTTTTGTCATTCCGAGGTAAGGTAGACGCGTAGCATAGCATGTCATCTTACGACATAGCGGCTTGTCGCAGACTAGTATAAGCCCGTAGGGCTGGCTACGCCTACTCACAATCTGGAGTCATAAACTATGGTTCTCAAAATAGAGGAGGTTTATATAAGATTTTTAGTTCTATCTGAACCGTATTAGTTTATATTAGATTTTTCATGACTTTGATAAATCTTTAAGAGTCTTTAAGTAAACTGCATATATTCAGAGATGATTTCAGTTTAAATTAATATCTAGAGAACTTATATAATCTACTAGGATTTTACATCATCCCAAAGCAGCAATTTCAAAGTCCACTTTTTAATTACAATTGCCTAAGCTTTAACCTCTTACCCTGCTGAATATAATAATTTGAAGAAAGAATGTAAAAAATCGGTTATTAGGAGTTTATGAGTGCTAAATCCCTCCAGATTATCTCCGTGTTGCAATAATTTTTTTAATCGGTATAAACCTTGGACTTTTCAAATTAGCTCAATGCTCACAAGATAGTTAATTTAGCTACAAAATATTCACGGATAGAATAAATATCACAGAAGAATTACAATTTAAAAACACTTTGGAACCATGGAAACAGAAAAGAATCTCAACGATGTTCAAGAACCCATTAGAAATGCTCCACCAGAAGTAAAGCAAATAATTGAGCGAGTATGGCATTTAGAAAAAAGTCGTCTTGATAAAAAAAGCTTAAGTCACATTAATGAAGATATTTTAATAATTATTAAAGAAGCTATCAAATGAAGCTAATTTCCATCAAGCTTTGTAATTTTCGCTCGTTTTATGGTATCACACCAGAAATTATGTTGGCAGATAGTGATATCACCAACACAACGGTAATACATGGTAATAACGGTGCAGGGAAAACCAGCTTACTGAATGCTTTTACATGGGTACTGTATGAGAGGTTTAGCGCGGCATTTGCATCGACAGAACAGCTTGTAAACAAACGTGCGATCGCACAAGCGCAAAACAACGAACCTGTACAATGTTGGGTAGAGTTAGCATGGGAACACGACAACAAACGTTATCTTGTCAAACGTCAATGTCGAGTATATAAAGCAGAAAATGACATTGATGCAGGTAAAACCGAGTTATACATGCAGTTTGCAGGTGATGATGGACGCTGGTTAATCCCATCTCAGCAACCAGAAGTCATCATTAATCAGATACTACCAAGTAGTTTACACCAGTATTTCTTTTTTGATGGCGAACGGATTGAACAAATCGTTCGTAGCGATAAAAAAGCTGAAATTGCCGAAGCAACAAAGATGCTATTGGGTGTAGAAGTAATTAACCGTTCTATCAAGCATTTAGCAGAAGCAAAGAAAACCTTAGAAAATGATTTGAAGGCAATTGGTGATTCGGGAATTAAACAACTACTGAAACAGCAGAATAAAATCGACTTAGAATTAGAAACGATTAAAAATAGACAAAATGAAATACTTCAGGAAATTGAAAATCAACAAACCTTAAAGAAAACAGCCAGTAGTCATTTACGAGAATTAGATTCAGCAAAAAATCTCCAAGAAAAGAGACAAAGCTTAGAAAATCAAAAGCAAGTTTATCAAGAACAACTGAGGAAAAGTCGAGAAAACATCAAACGCATAATTTCCACCAGGGGTTACACAGTACTTTTGGGAGAAACCACAGCCAATTTTCGGTATATAATCGACAACCTCAAACAAAATGGAGAACTAAAAGCAGGAATCTCCCGTGAATTTGTCCAAGATTTACTCAACTCACAAAAATGCATCTGTGGTGCAGATTTAACCTCCGGAACCCATGGACATCAAAATGTGAGTAAATTACTCAATCAAGCAGGTTCATCAATAGTCGAAGCAACCACTATCCGCATGGGTTCTCAAGTTGATGAAATCGATAAACAGTCTGTAATATTTTGGGAAGAATTAGACAAAGAACAAGTAGAAATTGGTAAATTCCGAGAAACAATCTCTCAAATAGAAACAGAATTAGATAATATTCAAGACATCCTCAGAAAAGATCCCAGTGAAGAAATTCGTAATCTTCAGAAACGCTTGGAGGATATTGAAGCAAAAATCACTGATTTAACACTAGAACAAGGTAGAAATCAGCAGAGAAATGAAACCTATCAAACAGAATTAGAAAATCTAAATAAGCAAATATCTCGACAGAAATTAAATGAAGATCGTCAAACCTTAGCACAGCGTCGGATTTCCGCAACTCAAGATGCGATTGAAAGATTAGCTGAAGTCAAATCTCGTCAAGAACAGCAATTTCGTATCCAATTGGAGAAAAAAGTTCAAGAAATATTTAGTGAAATATCAGTTACACCCTATATTCCCAAAATCAACGATAAATACGAACTAACACTAATTGAAAACACCTCCGGAATTGAATTACCAGTAGCAGCTTCCACAGGTCAAAACCAGATTCTCAGCCTTTCATTTATTAGTAGTATTATCGATCGAGTCCGCGAATGGAGTGAAAAGCAAAAAATGTTAATGCTTCCCGAAAGCAGCACATTTCCCATCGTCATGGATTCACCCTTCGGTAGTTTAGATGAAATTAACCGTCGGCAAATTGCGAAAATAATTCCCCGAATGGCAAATCAGTTAATTGTCTTGGTTACAAAAACTCAATGGAGAGGAAAAGTAGAAGCAGAGATGAAGCAGCGAGTTGGAAGAGAATATGTACTCACCTATTACTCATCTAAACCTAATTGTGAACAAGATTATATAGAAATCAAAGGAGAAAGATATCCTTTAGTTAAACAAAGTCCTAGCGAGTTTGAATATACTGAAATTATGGAAGTGAGGGAAAATGATTTTTAGAGATGAGACTAGGACTTACGCAACTGGCACATTTTTTATTGTAGGGTGTGTGACGCTTTAATAATTTTTGTACGCAGTTAGAATATTTGTAGCGTCACGAACCATTTCAGCCCAATTATCTTAATTTATTATTAATCAATATCTACCAAAAGTATGCTGGAAATAGGCAGAATTCGGGTTGCAAAAGATAAAGCAGAATTAGTGAAATCATTAACATCAGGTGATGGGCAAACTGGACCCTTTCAAACCTTCGCTGATGTCATTGTATTTGCAGCTTCCTTGGGTGCAAAATATAAAAAACGAGTCCCCCTAGGAGAAATTTCTAAAAGAGAACCAGGACCAATTGGAGTAGAGGTTTTTATTTCTAGGGGATATGATTGGGTAATTAAGCTATTAAGTGTGACAAAAACCCAAGATATCAAAATTTTATCGGTACATGAAGAGAATAAGGAATTGTTAAGAAATCACATATTTGAGGAATATGCGAATGGTGGTTTAGATATTTTGCAAAATGAGTTACGAGGTGCGGTTGATTATACTGAAAGAATTGTTTTGATGTTGAGTTATGAACGTAGTCATCAAGGTGAGGAAATGTCAGAAGAGGAATTTGATTTAACTAAATTCATGTCTTGAAATACATAGATCAATATTCATAAAAAATCAATCATCATTGGGCTTTCGATAATGGTTACTTTGGAATTAAAAAAGTAAGTAATGAGAAGTATTTAGTTATTTCCTCTGAAAATTTTCAAGAAGAAAGTTTAAATATAGATCAAGATATGACAACTATTCCATTGACAAAATATCATGGTAAGGAAATATTACTGCCCATCAAAAAAGAATATATACCAGATAAAAGCGCTATTGATTGGCATCGAGAAAATCATAAAATAGGATAATCACTCTTTATGTAAAGCAGGAAATTATAAATTGACTGACATTCGATAGTCAATCTTGATTTTGCTTTCCTAAATGCAAGTAAAAAAACTATAAAATCTCTGGAAGTCCAACATCTTTAGGTTCCACTATTTTCCCTTCAAAGCTAATTGTCTGATTCTCAAATGTTCTAGCTTTTGCCAAACATCTCCTCAACTCAGCATGTTCCATTCCATCTTTCATCCCGCCTAAGATATAGATCACTAACTTTGCAGCTAAATCTTTTCCGGCAACTGATATTCGCTTCCGATTGGGGTCATACAAAACCCCATACCAAAGGGAATTGGGAAGTTCAATATTACTAAATCCACCTTGCTTGTCAAACTTTCGTAACTTCTTAAAGATTTTTTCTAAGGATAAACCTTTTTTAAAAACTAAAATTCCCAAAGCTTGTACTAATGCAACTTGTCCCACAGGACGAAATAACATGTTTCCTTCACCACCATCTTTTTCAAAGCTGAACTTTCTTAATGCGGGTGTGGTTTCCTCTTCCAATACTTTGTAGCTAGATAAACTTGCTAAATAATCGAAAAGCTGGTGAAATTCAGCAATTCCCTCTGTTAACTCCTCATCTTCAGGACGCATAGAAATTAAACCTTTTTCTTGCTTCCAATGGGGAAACTTTTGTCCTAAATAGCGTTCTGACATTTCTTTGATTGCTTGCAATGTCGTCAAAACTGTAGAATTTGTGGCAACTGTAGCGCTATTCCAATTAACGCGAGGTTTTCGAGCTTCTTTCTGTTCTAATAAAGGATGGGTGACTGCAATTTTTCTGGCAATTATGGAAAATCCATCATCTTCATCTAACTGTGTTAATTGTCCCTTAGTTAAAGGTGTTGCCATGAGATTGACATGAACAAATATTGAACGTACTCGTCTCCTTGCTCCTTCACGGGTTTCTCCTGCTACGACTGCGGAAATAAATTCAATGCCAATTTTTTCTTGTGGGAGACTTTTGATATAATCGTGGGAAATGTTAAATTGATCAATTAAATTGTCGATAGTAATAAAACTTTCAGTAGAAGTTTTATCTTCTTTATTTTTGTCTTTTTTATAACGTTTGAGTTTTTTATTTTTCAGCAATTCCATTAAACCTTGTACACCCATCAACCGATGTTGTCCATCTAGGGCATGAATTGTGATATTCTCGACTGTGAGGTTCAGTAAACCAAGCTTTCCTTCACTATCAAGAGGTGTAAATTCAATGGTGGATTTAGTTGCTTTCCCATGACTATCCCACTCTGTAGCTTGGGGATTGTCTACCCAGGGTTGACTCACCACAACCAAAACTGGTGGAAATTTGTGGTGTTTTCGTGATGCTAAATATTGTACCAAAGCTGCTTGACGCGACCAATCGAGGGGACGTTGCTGAATTTCATCGATACTATCTGCGTCAATCTCGATATTATCGGTTTGGGGATTATACTTATGGTGAAGTAGGTCTAAGTGTGATGCGAAATCAATATTGGATGCGAACCATTCTAATGTAATAGAGCCTACATAAGCTTCCGTACCGCCCATTTCTGTTTTTTCAACTGGAAGCATTTTTCCAGAGTTGAGATACTGATCTAAGATTAAAGACAGTAGTCTTTTATTCCTCTCTTCTAAATCAGTGTACTGGTTAAAAATATCAGATATGGGGTCAGATTTGCGAGAAATCATAAAGTAATATTTCAGAAGTCAAGATTTTGGCACCCATTAAATATATACACAAGTGAGGCATAATTAAGATAGTTTTTAAAAACTGTAATTTTATGTGATACTAGAGCTTGCTCTTGTGGATATGTATTTGTAGACAAAGGGGTTTTACAAGTAGCTAGATCAAAATTTAGAGTTTTGAAGTCTGAGTATTAAGATTAGGGAAGGCAGTTGAATAGCTATAAAAACTTATGACAACAGCACAACAGCCAGGAAGTAAAAAGCAAAATAACCGCAGTGTTGCGGATTTTGTCGAAGATATTGCAGCACTAACTAAGGAAATCCAAGAATTATATTGTTTAGATGAGATTCCTTGGATTGTAGGATATTCCGGAGGTAAAGACTCAACGGTAATTCTACAATTGATCTGGAATGCGATCGCATCTCTTCCCAAATCCCAGCACCATAAGAAAATACACGTAATTACCACGGATACTCTGGTTGAAAACCCTATCGTTGCAGGCTGGGTACGTCAATCGTTGGAGGGACTTCAATATGCCGCCAAAATACAGCAAGTACCCATATATCCCCATTTACTTCAGCCGATTATTGAAGATACATTTTGGGTAAATTTGATTGGGAAAGGTTATCCGGCTCCCCGCCATCAGTTTCGGTGGTGTACTTCTCGCTTAAAAATTAATCCGGCAAACCATTTTATTCGAGAGATGGTACGGGCAAACGGAGAAACAATAGTTGTCCTGGGAACCCGTAAAGCTGAAAGTACTAAACGTGCTGCAACAATGATAAAACATCAGGTTGGTAGAGTGCGCGATCGCTTAAGTCCAAATGCCAGCTTACCTAATTCTCTTATCTACACGCCAATCGAGGAATGGCGAACTGATGAAGTTTGGATGTATCTGATGCAGTGGCAAAATCCTTGGGGAATAGATAACAAAGATTTATTTACGATGTATCGGGGGGCAACGGCGGATAATGAATGTCCCCTTGTTATTGATACTTCTACCCCTAGTTGTGGAGACTCTCGCTTCGGTTGCTGGGTTTGTACAATGGTAAGTAAAGATAAATCAATGGAGGCAATGATTCAAAATGATGAAGAGAAAGAATGGTTGCAACCATTATTAGATATACGCAATGAATTAGATATTAAAGATGATCGTGATAAACGAGATTTCCGAAGAATTTGGGGTAATGTTCAGCTATTTGAAAGGAACAAAAATGGAGAAATATCTGTAGAACCAATACCTGGACCTTATACTAAAAATTGGCGTGAACATTGGTTAAGACGAGTTTTGACAGCAGAAACTGAAATTCGTCGTACAGCACCAGAAAAAATGCGAAATATAACTCTAATTCAAATAGAAGAATTGAGCGAGATTCGCCGAATTTGGCTGGAAGAAAAACATGAATTTGATGATAGTTTACCCCGCATATATAAAGAAGTGACTGGAGAAGAATTTGTTGATCCCCGTCCCGGTGCTGGTTACAGTTTATTGGGAACTGATGAGTGGGAAGTGTTGGAAGAAATCTGTGAAGGAGATGCAATGCATCTGGAATTGATGGCAAGACTCCTAGATACAGAGTATCAGTTTCGGAAGCGATCGCGTCGCGTCGGAATCTATGATGCTTTGGAAAAATGTTTTGATAGTAGTTCTCGTTCTCAAGATGAAGCGATTAAAAATGCTCATTTAAAAAGGGATTTGCGGGAAGCTGTAAGTGAAGGAAATGTAGCGAAAGTTAGACAACTAACTTTGGGTGATGCATTGCTAAGTAATGAGGTGGATCATTTAGCTATAAATTCTCCCGATGAAAATAAATCAAAAGAATCCCAGAGTTGGAAAGATCGGAAGTTTAAGAAATAAAATTAAGTGAAGTAATCAAAACAACAGTAAATCTTCAGTGAAATGATATGAATTATGAAATTTATTGAACTAGTTCTCCAAAACTTTGGTCCTTATTTTGGGAAACAAGTTATTAATCTCGATACTCAAGTTGGTGATGATGATTCACGTCCAATTATACTTTTGGGTGGAATGAATGGTGGTGGAAAAACCACATTAATGGATGCATTGCGTCTTGCTTTATATGGACACCGTGCTGATTGTTCATCCCGTGGAAGTTTGAGTTATGGTGATTTTTTAGTTCAATGTATTAATAATCAGGCAAAAGTTGAAGATACTAGGGTAGAATTGGTTTTTGAACATATTGAAAATAACCACCCCATTCAATACCGGATTATTCGGACTTGGAATCGAAATCTGAAAGAGGGAAAAGATAGTTTAGGGATTTTCAATATTCAGGATGATACCTGGAATTTGGAAGAGTTGGTTAATACTTGGGATGATTATATTGAAAACTTACTCCCTTTAGGTATTTCCAATTTATTCTTATTTGATGGGGAACAAATCAAAGAGTTAGCCGAACAGGAAGTTCCTCCATTAATTGTCACAGATGCAATTAGGGCTTTATTAGGTTTAGAACTAGCTGAAAAACTCGCAATTGATATTGAAATTTTAGCAAATCGCAAGCGCAAAGAATTTGCTGAAACCAAAGATTTAGAAAATTTAGAAGAAATTGAAGCAAGACTGAAGCTGCTACAAGAAGATTACCAAAAAATTCAAGATGTAGTAATACAGTATAAAACATCCTTAACAGAAGCAGAAAAAGCCGAGACGGAAGCATTTAACAAATTCGCCTCTGAAGGTGGTAAGATAGCCGCAGAAAAAAGTCAATTAGAGAGACAACGCGATCGCAAAGTCGCAGAAGTTGAAGAAATACGTCAAGGAATGTGCGAAATCGCCGCAAACGTGCTTCCCCTAGCTTTGGTGCAAAACCTCCTCAATCAAGCGCAAACCCAGGGAGAGAAAGAGTTTCAGATTCAACAAGCCCAAATTGCTAGCGATCTTCTTTTAGAAAGGGATAAACGTCTCCTAGATTTAATTGCGAAGTTAAATATTACCCCAGAACAGGCGATAAAAATTGAGACTTTTCTGAGTGAAGATATTACAACTTTAAATGCAAATTTAATTCAAGCAGAAGAATTTTGGTTACTGGCTGACGCAGAAAGTCTGGGAAAATTGGGAAATATCCTTTACTACCTCCAAAATGCGCGAAATCTTGCCCAACAACAACTAAACCTGTTAAAAAACAAAGCAGATGAAATCATTGGTTTAGAACGTCAAGTTGAAACCGCAGCATCACCGGAAGAATATAATAGCTTGGTGGATATGCTGAAAATTACTCAGCAAAATGTCATTAATATCAAAGCTAAGTATACAGACACTCAAAAACAAGTTAGTGAACTCGAAGCAGAAATTGAAAAAACTAAAAAGGAACTAAAAGACTATACCACCGAAACAATCGATCGGAAAAATAGCCAACATATCATTACTGCATCTGCAAGGGTAAAGGAAACACTAAAAGTATTTCGAGAAAAGTTAACTTTGCGGAAGCTAAATAAACTGGAAATTGAAGTTACAGAATGTTTCCGTTATTTATTACATAAATCAAATTTAGTTCACCGCGTTGCAATTGAAACTTACAGTTTTAGTCTTTCATTGTACGACTTACAAGGAAAAATCGTTCCCAAGCATCGACTTTCTGCCGGAGAAAAACAGCTACTAGCAATTGCTTTTCTTTGGGGATTAGCACGCATGTCAGGAAGAAGATTACCCATTGCCATAGATACACCTTTAGGTAGACTTGATTCGTCACATCGTGGGAATTTAATCGAGAAGTATTTTCCCTCAGCTAGTCACCAAGTCATATTACTTTCAACTGATACGGAAATTGGTAAAGTTGACGTTAAAAAACTGAGAGAAAATGAAGTGATAGCGCGTGAATATCTTTTAAAATATGATTCAAATCAACGTCAAACAACAGTCATCAAAGATAAATATTTCTTTTAGTAACTCAGATAAAATTGCATTAAAAAAGCGGGTTTAGATTAAAACCCGCTGCTGTGAACAATCAAGAAACTAAATAAATCGAAAATCCGACAACTAATCCTTTCGTTGATCAACCTCATGAACAAGCACAATTGAAGCGACATCGTATTTTCTCCCACAAAAACAATTCATCTATTATGCTGCCGTTTCTAGCCAATCATAGACCTGTTCTAACTGTTCCATGGTAATTAAGCCATATTGCCAGAGAATCATTGGTAAAGGACCAGGATCCTGCTGACTATGACGTAAAGCAACAGCAATTGAAGCTGTAGAAATTGCTAAATCTTCTTGTAAAAAGTGAATCAGTTGAGAATATCTTGATGGTGACATTTCTATCCCACCTCCTTGCGTAGTGTGTATTGTCATATATCAATTGTCGCAATTGGTCAATAAGTAGCCAGTATTTTATCTGTCACTGTACGCTGATTGATGAATACATCAGTACAGAGATGAGTCTTTACACAAAATTAGTTGCTTCAACTTTTGAATAATATTCACGAAGTAGAAGGAAACCTGGTGTTTGCACGGCAAGGTCTCGGTGACTAATAATCTGTTCAACATATAAAACACTGTCATACTTTGTTGCTTAAAACTAAATCTGTCAAAAAATGCCTGCTAACCCTTAAGTTTCAACAACTCTAGGAAAGCAATTGTTTAATTTTGGATAAGTTATGGCTAAAAATTTGTAATCCTACCTATTATGAATCTGATTTATCTAATCTTCTATCTCAGTACTTGAGTGAATTACATCTGTAATTGTGAAGATTTCTTCAGGTGTACCTACTGCTACTCTCTAAATATACTTATATCTGAGAGAGTATTTTGCTACTCTATCCTGATCTTTTCCCTTCCAACTTGAAATATGGATATATGGGTTGAAGCAGATGAAAAATAGACTAGCATCAAAATATACCATTTATTTAAGGCAGTCAATAGTAATTCCAGCAAATTATTAAAAATATCTATACGCAGCAAGTCATATAAGTATCAGTTGGAGAAAATAAATATCCGCAATATAACTGAGAAAAAAGAATTAAATTTAACTCAAAGTTCATAATTTCACAACTACGATAGTTAGATTTATCTGAAGTCGAGATTCATCTTGCAGCACATCATAACCGTAATTCAGTCAGATGTCAGGTTAATTTGTTACCTCTGTAGTGCGAATGCGATCGCCTACCTTTAAACCTAATTCGGCTGCACGTCCAGAACGTAGTTCAATCACCTGATCAATCAACTTATTCCCCGGACCATAATTAGGACAGGGTTCCTTTGGACAAGGTGCAGCAGACGCTTGGATATACTGCACCACACCATCTCGAACAAACACCATATCTAAGGCAACAGGGACATTCTTCATCCAAAAACTCACAGCTTGGGGAGGATTAAAAGGAAACAGCATTCCCCGATTATCAGGTAAAGCTGGACGATACATTAAACCCATCGCTTGCTGTGGTGTTGTTTTTGCGACTTCTAGTTGAATCTTGTCACCTTTGGGCAGAATTGCCACAGCAGTAATTGGTAATTGTTGTCCCTTAATAGCTGGAGATGACACAGTTGTGGGAGATGTGGTAATTGGGAGTTTAGCTGGTGTGGAAGTAGAACAAGCAATTAAATAGAGACTCAAAAATATTGGCAGCAAAATTTGACGATTTATCATAAACTCTCAATCGGGCGATTTTAGAATTTGATTCTACATCTTTTTTGCTCGTAGCTACGGCGAGTTACAACTTGAGCAAAATCTTAAGATTCTCTTAAGACATAGCCCACACCCCGAACAGTTTGAATTAGTCGTTTTTGCCCTTCATCTTCAATTTTGAGTCGAAGATAGCGAATATATACTTCTATGACATTGGATTCTCCCATAAAGTCGTAACCCCAAACGTTTTCGAGGATTTGCTCGCGGGTGAGAACTTCACGGGGATGTTCCATCATATATTTGAGGAGTTCAAACTCCTTCATTGTTAAATCAATATTCTTTTGATGGAGAACAGCGCGACGGGTAGCAATATCTAGCACCAAATCGCTAAAGCGTAGCTGTTCAGAGGTATCAACATCTGGTTTGAGATACAATCGGACTAAGCTTAAGAAATCTTCCGAACGGTAAGGCTTGAGAAAATAATCATCAGCACCAGCCTCTAGACAAGCGACACGATCATCAACAGTATCTCTTGCCATTAAAACTAAAACAGGCGATCGCATTCCCGAACTACGAATATTTTTACATAGCGACAGTCCAGATTCTCCCGATAACATCCGGTCAATTACAATCAAAGCGGGTTCGCAATCACGGCTATATTGAATACCATTACTAGCATCGTTTGCCACTAAAGCATCATAGCCAGCTTCCTTTAAGTCAAAGCAAAGCTGAGTTGCCAGACTTTCGTCGCTTTCAATCACCAAAACACAAGGGTTATGAGCAAGCGTCATATAAAATTGGGGAGTAGGGAGTGGTTAGAAGTAAGTATTTAAGATACGAGTGATTGTAATCTTTGTTTCTGTGATTTTGATCGTTTGATTAGAAATTATCTTAATTCGGTAGGGACGAACAAGCGTTCGCCCATTAACCCCTGTTAAGGCAATTCCACCGATGTTGGTTTAGCGATATGGGGCAATCCCCAACCAAGTTTCTCCCGTAAGATGCGGAAAAACTCTGGTGATTGCAAACGAATGAACTTGACGCTGTAATGCGATCGCTCTAAATGCACACGGTCTGCTGGTGTGACATAATAGCCAGCATTGCCATCCACCACCATCACTAATCGGGGTGTATTGACAGGAAAAACATTCACAGGTTCGCTATCAGCAAAAACCAATGCCCTGGAAGCCAATGAATGGGGACAAATTGGTACTAGTTGCAACACAGGTACACCTGGTGTCACCACCGGACCACCCGCACTCAAAGAATAAGCTGTAGAACCAGTTGGCGTGGAAATAATAATCCCATCAGCAGCTATATCCACAGGTGCGTGATGCCCAATCACTATTTCAAAATGACACATGGAAGTCAGTGGTTCCCGATGTAAAACCATCTCATTCAAACACAAAGCTTCCCACAGAACTTTCTCGCCTCGAAAAACGCTAACAGCTAGCATTACCCTTTCTTCAATTTCATACTCGCCAGAAATCAAACTATCTAAAGCTTGAGGCATCTGATTGAGATAAGCTTCCGTCAAAAAGCCCATGTGTCCTGTATTAATCGTCATCAATGGAATTCCACAAGGTGCCACCTGTCGTGAAGCAGCTAACACCGTCCCATCTCCCCCCAAAACTACGACAAACTTCATATCCGAGTCAAAACCAGGGGGTGTAAGACCTTCAATCGGTGTATGACACACAGGGCTATCTGGGGTTGAATAGCCCAATATTCCGCCGATGCCAGTTGTCATTACAACTTCCCAACCAGCGGCGGTTAGCTTGTCTTTAACCTCAATAGCAATTCGACTTGCTATCGGTTTTTCATCGTTGTATATAATGCCCGCTTTCGGCACGGTCAAATTTCCAGTTTTTTTGGTAATGCTCTGTATTCTTGTTACATCGTGACATATTTGGTGCCCACTACAAAGTCAGCGTAATAAAACCAAATACAGCAGGATTTAGGATTTAACAAAGAGACAAGGCGGAGAACCTCGTCAATAGTTATCAATACCCCCTTCAACGTGGGTAGTGACTAAGAACCCAAAGGTGGTTTCTCTCAACTAAGTACAAAAATCTTTAGTATCCTATGAGTATTCTAACTAAGGAGACCGGATTTATCGGATGCACGAAAAGTTTTGAAAAGTGCATTTTTCCCTTGATTCCAGTTATCAGCGTAGATTAACTATTAGCTTTAAAAGGTGTCTTTTTTGACTTCTGCTTTTTATTTTTAGTTTTGGCTTTCTCATAATCGATTTCTTTAAGCTTTTTCATAATCCGGCTAAAATACTCTTGTAAATAGCTTTCCAGCGTTGTAGTCTCATTTACATCTAAATCAAATATCTTATATACTTCATCCATAGAAGCATTAAGTGGTTGACCACTAGCTAACACTTCAGTAAATGCTAGACGGTCAGAAATATTCCATCCCCATTGAAAGAAACGTAACGATTTACGTACTGCCCTTAATAAACTTATGGGCATCCTCGTAACTCTCGCATCTTTTCCAGATAAGCGTTCACATAATTTGATAATTTCTTCTGCACTCCAAGCACGAGTTCCTACTACAGGGAAACTCTGTTTATCTATATTTTCTACTTTTAATGCTCTAACTGCGAACTTTGCAATATCTTGAGTATCCATATAAGCAATGGGGGAAGATTCTCCCGTTACCCAAACTGGTTGTCCTTCTAAAATAGGGATACCGTATTGACCAATTAAACCTTGCATGAATCCCGCTAACTTGATATTGACGTAATTTAAGCCTGAATCAGCCAAAAATACTTCTGTACAGCGCTTAATTTCCATCAAAGGAACATGGGGATATTTATCAGCATTTAAGATTGAGAAGAAAATGAACCGCTCAACATTGGCTGCTTTTGCTGCTTGGATTAGTGCCACTTGACCTTCCCAATCCACTCGCTTAATACTAAGAGAATCTGTAGGACGTGCTGTAGCTGCATCAATTACCGCTGTAACACCTTGCAATGCAGATTCTAGGGTTTCGGGATAGCACAAATCGCCACCAGCTAACTCTGCACCCCATTCTCTCAAGAAGGCGGCTTTCTTCATACTTCTGACTAAACAGCGAACTTCATACCCCTCATCGATAGCACGACGAGCAACTTGTCTTCCTAAGGTGCCCGTGGCACCAACTATTAATATTGTCATGAGGGTTCGTTACGAAACTTTAAATTTTATTAATATTGATTTTATCAGAATCGACCCAGTAAGCAAAAAATTGATACTTTTTAGCTTTGTAGTTACAGACAACGAGGTTAAAACCCAACCTCGTTGTCCCTCGTTGTCTAGAAAATATAGTTACAACAGCAAGATTACTCTTCCTCTGCACCTTGAACTTTAAGTAACAATACTCCTAAGCCCCAGCCTACAAGAATTAGGGCAAAAGGTAGAAATGCCGCTGTAAATAATTCGCTTCCCATTTTTGGATAGTCCTTTGTTAAGTAGTTTGTTAAATTCAGTTTATCAGAAAGGGAATGGGGAACAGGGAACAGGGAATAGGGGGAGAGAGGGAGAGAGGGAGTTAGTAGTGGTTCATTCAAAACTTATTGGCTGGAAATAAATTTATGCATGATCTAGATGGATATCGTCCGCGTTTAGCAATAACTTTGGGAGATCCGGGGGGAATTGGAATAGAAGTAGTTTTGAAGGCTTTGGCAGATGTGCAGTTGCGAGAAAATTATGATGTGACACTGGTGGGAAGTGCTCGTTTACTAGCTAAGACTTACACTCAACTTAAATTTGTGGTTGATGCTGATTTGTTGGTGAATCCAGATGAAATTAAGGTTTTGGATGTAGATATTGATGCTGCAACAGAGGCAAAAATTATTCTGGGGGAAGGAAATGCGGCAAGTGGAGCGGTAAGCTTTGCTTTTATGGAACATGCGATCGCATCCACCAACAAAGGCGATTTTGATGCCATCGTTACAGCCCCCATTGCTAAGTCGGCATGGAAGGCAGCAGGCTATCATTACCCCGGACAAACTGAATTATTAGCCGAAAAATCTGGTGGAAAAAGGGTGGGGATGCTATTTGTCGCTCGTTCTCCCCATACTGGTTGGATTTTACGCGCTTTACTCGCAACCACACATATACCATTATGTCAAGTATCCCAAGCATTAACACCAGAATTAATGACCCAAAAATTAGAATTATTGGTGGATTGTTTAAAAACCGACTTTGGTATGGATTCTGGGACAATAGCGATCGCTGGATTGAATCCCCACAGTGGGGAACAGGGACAGTTAGGAACTGAAGAACAAGATTGGTTACTTCCTTGGTTACAGCAAGCACGGCAAAAGCACCCCAATTTCCAATTAGAAGGACTAATTCCACCCGATACAATGTGGGTAAATCCGGGAATTGCTTGGTATGGTAATTCCGCTTCCCAACCTGCTGATGCTTATATTGCCCTATACCACGATCAAGGATTAATTCCAGTTAAAATGATGGCATTTGATCGGGCTGTAAATACCTCGATTGGTTTGCCTTTTGTGCGGACATCACCTGACCATGGCACCGCATTTGATATTGCTGGCAAAGGGGTAGCTAACGCTACTAGTATAAAAGCAGCAATTGAATTAGCTGGATTCTTAACTATGCAAAGAATCAAAGCAAGAAAGTAATTTGAGCAAGAATTAAAAAGCTTAACGGGTGAGGTGCATATTTAGGCACTATTACCAAATTTTTAAATTATTTTTTAAGCTTTATCTCTGATGATAATCATCAATAAATTCCAACTTTTTTGTGATTATCGTCAATACAATTTTTTCTAATTAAACCTATTTATCTAGACTAGAGTAGTTGTTAATTATTTAATTTTATGTTATCCCCAAAAACAAGCATTGCTTTAGATATAAAAAAATAATCAGATCATAAATTAACACTAGTAATGGTAATATTGTCCACGATACTTTCTCAATTTTAGGATAAGTCAAATGAGTAACATGCTTCGCAACTTGCTAGTTGGTGCAGGTATTGCTGCCGTTGGTGCGATTGGTACAAAGAAAGCGGTGGAATACTTTCAAAATCGTGGAGAGGAAGAAGTAGTTGATGAAACTCAAGGTGATGCGGAAGTTTCCTCCCCAGAAGAAGTAGCTTATGCAACTGTAGAAGCGAGTTCTGTGCAAGGATTTTTAGACAGTAGCTTTGGTGATGCTGGTCGTTATGTTCCCAATCGTTCACCTAAAATTTTTGATTATCAAGGTCAGCAATATATGGTGATTTGGGCTTTTGATAATAAACAGCAAAAAAATCAAATGTTAGCTTTTAAATATACAGATAGTGGAAGACAAATGGTTGCAAGTGTTGGATACACTGGTGATAAAACTGACTATAATGTGAATCTTGAAGGTACACCTTTCGCCGTGAATGTGGATGGAAATTTAGTGACTTCTGGTCAGTCGGAAGCTGCTGGAGTTAATGATGTTGATTTTGTCCTTGCTTAGTATAGTTATTAATACCAATTTGAAAAAAGAATGCGACAGATGGGTAGGGGTTTAGCAATGCTAAACCCCTACTACGAATAATTTATATGTCGCAAACATTATTTGAATTGGTATAACTAGTTTGAATATTTCAGGTACCCAAGTTACTAAATAACTTGGGTATTTCCCTTTACCTCAATTTATTAACATTACGATAAATTATATCGATTCAAATAATGATTCCAAGATATTCAGCGTTAGAGACGTAGCACTGCTACGTCTCTACAAATATTTATCTGTCGCGTTGTTTTTTTAAGTTGGTATTACTTATTTTGTTGGCGATTAAAATCATATAGGTCTAAATTATAGTTGAGTTTCAAAACATTGACACCTGGTTCTCCAAAAATTCCCAAAAATCTACCATCAGTAGATTTATTAACTAAACCTCTGATTTCATCAGGCTCAATATTTCGACTACGGGCAACCCTTTCTAATTGTAAACGTGCTGCTCTAATTGAAATATGGGGGTCTAAACCTGACGCTGAAGTATATATTAAATCAGCAGGAGGCTGAAGGTTATCATCTCTAAACTGACTGTATTTTTCAACAACTCGACTAACCAATTTTGGATTACTGGGGGCAAAGTTGCTAGCACCAGAAATACCCGTCGGTTTTGCTTGTTTACCTTGGCTATATCTAATTGTGCTGGGACGACTTTGAAAGTATTTATCGGATGTGAAAACTTGACCAATTAAACTTGAGCCAATTGGTTGATTTTCAAGATTATAAATTATACTAGCTGTCGCTTTTTCTCCAATAAATGGCAACATTCCCACTGCACAAATTAATGATGGGTAAATCACCGCTGTAATGAACCATAATATAGCGGTTATTCGTAAGGCTTTGAATACCTGCTTAATCATAAATTGCCTACAAAATGATAATCTGTAATTTATATAAATATCATACGTGGATTGACATCCTCTGTCATTGCGTTCAGTCTGGATTTGAGTTTAATTTACAGTTGGTGATATATATGAATCCTATTTGAATATTCTTGGCGTAGCCTGCCCTCGGCGCTTAGAAAACTCAGTACAGTTTGTACTCACTACTCCCTCACCGCAACAAATAAATTCAAAAACCGAATCGGAGTTCTATAGTTATGTTTATTTGTGCCGACTGACTTAATTAATTATTATTATGCTAAACCGATAGCTGTGATAATTAAGTCAAGAATTTTGATGGCGATAAATGGGGCAATAACTCCTCCTAAACCAAAAACAAAGATGTTTCTTTGTAATAGTTGATTGGCTGTAAGTGGTTTAAAATTAACACCCTTTAAAGCTATGGGTATCAAAGCTGGAATAATTAAAGCATTGTAGATTAATGCTGATAGGATAGCCGACTTGACGCTAGTTAGCTGCATGATATTTAAACTTTGCAGGTTGGCAGAAGTAAACAGTACAGGAATAATAGCGAAATATTTGGCGATGTCGTTAGCGATGGAAAAGGTGGTTAAAGCACCACGGGTAATGAGAAGTTGTTTCCCAATACTAACAATATCAATTAATTTGGTGGGGTCAGAATCCAAATCCACCATATTCGCAGCTTCCTTAGCAGCTTGGGTTCCTGTATTCATGGCAACACCAACATCTGCTTGTGCCAGGGCTGGTGCGTCGTTGGTGCCATCTCCCGTCATGGCAACAATTTTACCCTTTGCTTGTTCCCTTTGAATGGTTTCGATTTTGTCTTCGGGAGTCGCTTCGGCAATGAAACCATCTAAACCTGCTTCTTTGGCAATAACAGAGGCGGTAATACTGTTGTCACCAGTTAACATGAGAGTATTCACACCCATACGCCTTAATTGATCAAAGCGATCGCGTATTCCCGGTTTTACGATATCTTTAAGATAAATTACCCCGTACATTTCCCCATCTAAGGCAACTGCCAGAGGTGTACCACCCTGTTGTGAGACTCTTTGATATGCTGTATCCAATTCTGTGGAGTCTTTGCCGTTACGAGAATGGACAAAACCTTTAATTGCGGAAACTGCACCTTTACGTACCTGTTTCCCATCAGGGAGGTTGGTACCACTCATCCGGGTTTTGGCGGAAAATGGTACTCCTTGAGAATAACTTCTGTCAAAGTCAATTACTGCCCCTAATCTTTCGGCTAAACGAATGATGGATTTTCCTTCTGGTGTGTCATCAAACATACTAGCAATTAAGGCAACAGTTGCTATTTCTTGAATTGTATGACCGTTAATCGGGATAAATTCTTCTGCTAGGCGGTTTCCTAGGGTAATAGTACCAGTTTTGTCTAAAATTAGGGTATTCACATCTCCACATGCCTCCACGGCTCTCCCAGAACTGGCTATGACGTTAAATTGAGCTACCCGATCCATCCCAGCGATGCCAATGGCACTGAGTAAACCGCCGATGGTGGTGGGAATCAAAGCTACTAAAAACGCCACGAGGACGGAAACGCTGATGGGGCTGTTAAGATAACTGGCGAAGGCTGGTAATGTGACGATGACGATGAGAAATATTAGGCTGAGAACAGCGAGAAGTACCGTCAGGGCAATTTCATTGGGGGTTTTTTGTCTTTGGGCACCTTCTACTAAAGCTATCATCCGGTCGATGAAACCTTTACCAGGATCGGCGGTAATATTAATAATGAGTTCATCGGAGATGATGCGAGTACCTCCAGTTACAGAACTGGCAACATCAGAACCTGATTCCTTGAGTACGGGTGCAGATTCTCCCGTAATTGCCGATTCATCCACACTAGCTACACCCATTTTCACCTCTCCATCGGCGGGAATTATGTCCCCGGCAACGACGTAGACGTTATCACCCCTTTGGAGACTACTGGAAGGAACCTCAGAAATTGTGCCATCTGGGGCGAGTTTTTTGGCGATAATTTCCGATTTTGTGGCACGAAGTGCATCAGCTTGGGCTTTTCCCCTCCCTTCTGCCACCGCTTCGGCAAAGTTGGCAAATAGTAGGGTGCAGAAAAGAATTCCAGTAATTAAACTGTTGAAAAGTTGAAGATTTTTACCGGGGACAGTTCCAAAGACATAGGGGTTTATTGCCGTTGCCAAGGTGATGAGAGTACCCACCCAAACCACAAACATAACTGGGTTACGGATGGCTGATTTAGGGTTGAGTTTGAAAATAGCATTTTTAACAGCGTTGAGGTAAATGCTTTGATTGCTGATTTTTTGTCGCTGACGTACTTGACGACGGGAGTTTTGGCGACTGTGAGAGGGACGAGATTTGGGTGGGGTGAGGGAATTCATAAGTTAGCAGTTGGAAGTCGGGAGTATCCCTGTTGAGGTGGGTAGCGACTAGCGGCAGAAACCCGGTTTCTCTTGACTAAGAGAAGTCCACAAAAAAGATGATTCAATATTGTGGGATAGGCATCTTGCCTGTTCTTGTATTAGTCGCAGGCAAGATGCCTACAAGAAATTTTGGGATATTTTTTTATTTGGAAGTCTCTAAGCACAAAAATCTTTCATGTTTTAACAGAGGAAACCGGGTTTCTCGAATACTATATTGCGAAAAATAGGATTTTTGCGTTGTCAATAAAATCTGGGGAAAAACGTGATGTATCACGTCTCTACTATTTGTTATTTAATCCCACTAGCTAGTTTAAAACCTTCGGCAATCGGACCTAATGCCAACACTGGGAAAAATGTTAACACTCCCAAAATCAGGATAATACCAGCTGTGATAGTAACAAACAATGAGTTATCGGTGCGGAGGGTGCCGGAGGTTTCGGCGACAACTTGCTTTCTACTCATGCTGTCGGCAAGAAGTAACAAAGCGATGATGGGGACATAACGTCCTAAAAGCAGGCTAAAACAGGTACTGAGATTCCACCACAAGCTACCATCATTCAATCCTTCAAAGCCTGAACCATTATTTGCTGCTGCTGATGCATATTCGTAAACTACCTGGGAAATTCCATGGAAACCAGGATTACTAATACCCGCTAATGTCTTCGGAAATGATAACGCGATCGCGCTGGGAATCAAAACGGCTATGGGATGGATGAGTAAAATAATGCTGGCAAGGACAATTTGGGGTTTTTCGATTTTCCTGCCCAAAAATTCTGGGGTTCTCCCCACCATCAACCCGGTGACAAATACTGTCAAAATCAGGAATACATAGAGAAATGCAGTTCCAGTTCCTTGCCCTCCCCAAACGATTTGGAGGAACATATTTAGTAGGGTGGCAAATCCTCCCCCCGGCATTAAGGAATCGTGCATCCCGTTAACTGCACCACACATGGTAGCGGTGGTTAAAACTGCCCATAGTGCTGTTTGCGCCCAACCAAAGCGGAGTTCTTTACCCTCCAAATTGGCGAATTCAGCACCGATGGTACCGTTAATTAATGTGTTTCCTCCATACTCTCCCGTGGCGGTGATGAATACCAAAGCTAGGAAAATTACAAAAACCATCCAAAAGAGTAACCAGGCTTGTTTGAGGTTATTGGCAAAGATTCCATAGGTAAAAATCAAAGCTGAAGGAATCGCCACCATTGCCAAGGTTTCTAGTAAATTGGATACTGGGTTGGGGTTTTCTAAAGGATGTGCCGAATTTGCCCCAAAAAAACCACCGCCATTTTCCCCCAATTGTTTAATCATCTCAAAGGATGCCACCGGACCCCTAGCGATATATTGGGAACCACCATCCAAAGTTTGGACAACTTGGGTAGGTAAGAATGTCTGCGGTACACCCTGAGTTAATAACGCGATCGCGCCGATGATGGACAATGGTAAAAGTACCCTGATAATCCCACGAGTTAAATCAACATAGAAGTTACCCAATTGTCTCCCAGTTAAACCCCGAATAAAGGCAATTCCCACAGCTAAACCCGTTGCTGCTGAGGTAAACATGAGGAATGCGATCGCGCTGGTTTGGCTAAAATAACTTAAGGTGGTTTCCCCGGCATAATGCTGTTGATCGGTGTTGGTGAGGAAAGATATGGTTGTATGTAAGGCTAAATCCCACCTTGGTGCAACCAGCCGCATGGGGTTAAAGGGGAGATATTTCTGGGTTACTAGGAGAAAGTATACAAGTATCCCCATGATGGTATTGGTATAAAGTACCGCCCGTGCATACTGCCCACCTGTCATATTTTCTCTTCTGCGAATACCACCAAGGGCAAAAAGAATTTTTTCGATGGGAGAGAAAATGAAATCAAAGGGTGTGTTTTCTCCTAAAAAAACCTTCGCCAAATACTTCCCGAAAAACGGCGCGATGGCGATGACGATGAGTAATGTTAAACCAATTTGGAATAAACCTTGTGGCATTGTTGATATATAAAATAAAATTTATTATGTGTGTCGTTGAATCAGACTAACTAGGTAGGTGTTAAAAATTGTCGTTATGACAAGGTAGTAGGCAGTAGTAAAAAAGACACTTATATAGCAGCGGACATCTCGGTTAGGACATAAATATTTGTCTAAAAGATTTGTCTAAAAGGCAACATAGAACAGGAAATAGATAAATATCCTAATAAAAATGGCTACATGTATAATGGTGATTTTTTCTATTTGGACTACCTACTTAATTAGAAGTAAGTTATTTGTTTGCTTTCAGGTGGATAAATTTGGGATAACAAACGGAAATTCTGGGGTTTTAGATCCCCGACTTCTTTCAGAAGTCGGGGATCTGGTTGATTATCAGTAATATTTTTGGAATCCCACCTACAAGTCAGCCGACTAGATATTACATCATATTCAGCGGATCTACATCAATAGTTAAACTTACAGATGCTGGACAAAGTTCCCGAACTTCTTGCCAATCGGGTAATTGAGGTGACATTTCCCTGGTAAATTTGAGTAAAATCTGCCAACGGTAGCGATTGGCTACACGCATAATACTAGCTGGTGCGGGTCCAAGAATCTCATACCCTTCACCACCTTGGAGAAAAGTAGCGATAATCTGGGCTGCATTTGCCACTGCGATCGCATCCAAGCTACTGAGGCGTAATAATATCAACCTACCATAGGGTGGATAGTTTAATGCTTCCCGCTGTTCTAATTCTTCGGCAATAAATGAGTGATAATCATGTTGCCTTACAGCCCCAATCACGGGATGTTCTGGGGTATAGGTTTGGATAATTACTCTCCCTGCATCTTCTCCTCGCCCTGCACGTCCTGCCACCTGTGCTAAGGTTTGAAATGCCCTTTCACTGGCACGATAATCAGATAAATGCAGCAACCCATCGGCAGCTACCACCCCCACCAATGTCACCTGTGGTAAATCCAAACCTTTGGTTAACATTTGTGTTCCGAGGAGAATATCTGCTTCCCCATTCACAAACTGCGTTAACAGATTGCGATGCGCCCCCTTAGTCCTGGTAGTATCACTATCAAAGCGAATTACTCGCAATTCGGGAAACTGTCGCGCTAATTCTTGCCCTACCCGCTGTGTACCGCTACCAAAATACTTAAAATAGGGAGATTCACACTCCGGGCAATTACGGGGTTGAGGAACAACATAGTTGCAATAGTGACAGCGAAGTAGTTGGCTTCCCCCCTCCTCAGTTTGGTGGTAGGAAAGTGAAACATCACAATGGGGACAGTCCATCACATAACCACAACTACGGCAAGAAACAAAGGTGCTATGTCCGCGACGGTGGATAAATAGGATACCTTGTTGATTTTTTTCTTTAAGTTCTAATAATGCATCTTGGAGAGAACGGCTAAATAGCGATTTATTTCCCTGTTGCAACTCCTCCCGCATATCCACAATTTCCACCGGAGGCAAAGGACGGGAATTAATTCTTTCCGGCAGCGAAACATACAAAGATTTATGCCCCTGCCCCCCTACTCCCCCTGCTTCCCCTGCCTCCCCTGCCCCCTGCTTCTCCACTCCCACCCAAGTTTCCAAAGATGGTGTTGCCGAACCCAAAATTAACGGACAATCTTCTAATTCAGCCCGCCACTGAGCCACATTCCTAGCATGATATGTGGGAATGGGAGAATCTTGTTTAAATGAAGAGTCGTGTTCCTCATCCAAAATAATCATCCCCAAATGGGGCAGAGGTGCAAAAATGGCGCTACGGGTACCAATTACAACTTGAGCTTCCCCAGCTAACATCTGTCTCCAAGTGTCGTAGCGTTCCCCATCAGATAAAGCACTGTGGTAAACACTAACTTTATCGCCAAAACGGGCACGAAATCTATCTGTGAGTTGGGGAGTTAAGCCAATTTCGGGAACCAAAACTAAAGCCGATTTTCCCCTTTCCAGTAAAGGCGCGATCGCTTGGAGGTAAACTTCAGTTTTACCGGAACCTGTAACCCCATGCAACAAAACTGTGGTGTAACTTTCCAACTCCTGAATGCTGCTTAAAGCCTCAATTTGGGCAGGGGTGAGGTTTTTTGCTGTTTCCCCCA
This sequence comes from Calothrix sp. PCC 6303, assembly GCF_000317435.1. Taxonomy (NCBI): domain Bacteria; kingdom Bacillati; phylum Cyanobacteriota; class Cyanophyceae; order Nostocales; family Calotrichaceae; genus Calothrix; species Calothrix sp. PCC 6303. The sequence continues at coordinate 5,981,740 of NC_019751.1, read as the reverse complement.
TCAAAGCAGTACCCGTGGAGGATTCTCGCCGTAATACTTCCCGCTCTTCAATTACAATACAACCCTTTTCCGCCAGAGTTTTGAGGGTGGAAGAACTAGCACTACAAGCTTGGAGTAACTCAGTTTGCCACATTTCCCCACCCTGTCGGCGTAACACCTCTAGGATTTCTTGCTGACGTGTGGTAATAGTGCGATCGTATAAATTACTAGTGAGGGTGACGGCTTTTTGTAATTTTGCCTTTGTCACCTTGGGTGGTTCCAAATAACTTTCCACCAAACCACACTTAGTTAACTCTCGCACCCCCCGATATGCAGCTTTTACTTGACGTTGTAGGTAAACAAAACTATAATCCCCCTCAGCTTGGGAATTTAAAATTTCTAAAATCTGTCGAGCTGCCTGTCCTAAAAAAGCTGCGGAATTTTCACTTTCCCTTGTTTTGACTAGCTTAATTCGTCTTTGCGATCGCCCTAACAATCCCGGTGGTAATGCTACCCGCACCACCTGAATTAAAGGAGTGTAATAATATTTGGCGACACGCTTTAACAGTTCCCAATAGGCAACCGGGAAAAAACCCCCACTCACAATATCTTCTACTTCCCGAATTTTCTCAATTGCCACATCGGCAGGAGGTGCATTTAATAGCTGAATCGCAATCCCCCCCACAACTTGGGAACCAAATGGCACACTTAAGATATCACCAGATTTCACATCTAATTGTGCAGGTAATCGGTATGTAAATAATCCCGTAGCACCTGGACAATCGACTAAAACCTCTACCCATCTACTGCCAATACCATCGGTTTGATAACTTTCCCTCGGTTCGGCAACACCCACAGATGAAAAACTTGCCTTATTTTTTATATACATAATTTCAGCATCACCCAAGCAATGACTCTCAAGCATAAATATAAACACAATCTAGGAGTTAACAAATAGTCCTGACAATGCGCCCATACAACCAATTTTGAAAATGTATAATAGGTGTTAGATGTTAGTCGTTACTTCTACCCTCTAAGGAGACTTCATTTGCGACAATTGCATCTGTGACAAATTCTTGCCATCGCCAAGGGAGAAAAAACATGTATGATCAGATACTTCTGACTGCTGTTATACTCTCGATTTAACATCCTTTAGACTTTGATTAACTACCTCAACAAAATAAATAAATTGTAATTATCAATACTTTTATTCAGGATAATACTTGATAACTTGCACCTTATGTATTTTGAGGAACAAACTCCGCTGAATCTATCAAAAAATACCGAAATCAAGCTGCAACCTGCTCATGGTAGCCCAACGGAGAGAAAATGACTAAAAGTTTCCTTCAACTACCGAACAGGAGATAGCTGCTTTTCCACCCCTTGATAGATATTCAGGTAAACAAACCTATGAGATGATTCACAGTATACAATTTGTTTTGTTATTTAAATCTAATCAAGCATTCTTTGTAAATCAGCATATATAAAATCACTAAACCTGAAAAGTATAGGAAATCTTAATATTTGCTGTTTAGCTAGGATTTACGCAAAGCCTTACCTTGTGAATGTTACGGGAACGGCATATAGAGAAGCTGTAGCTGCACTGTCACCACAACTGCTTATTATTAGGATTTATGAAAATGTCAGACGCTGAAACCCTACTACAGGCTACTCATTCACACCTTTAGTGTCCCATTCGCAGGTGACTAACTTATGCCAGTTTGAGGCGACGGAAACCGAAACCAATGACTGTCACTGCCGCATTTTTGCTTCCTTACGGATAAGTCATACCAAGTATAGGATTTTATTAATATATTAACCTAAAGAAAATTTGATCAAGGAGGTTTAACATAATTATAGAGACAACATCAAACATAGATCAAAATTTGAGTGAATTATTAAGGCAGAATTTTCATCACAAAAAATCTTTCCCCACTATGACTGATTTCCTTGTGTTTACCTGTATTAATAGGTATCAAAATCATCGGTTTAGCAAATAGTCAATTAATCAAGATAGGCTAGATACCATAGTATACAGCGGATTGGCTATTTGACTTTGTACGTAACTGCAACTTTAGTTGAGATTTTCCAATATAGTTAGCCAGAAAATTATTAAAAAACTAGTTCTGATAACCGCTTCGGAACAGTAGCTAGATAACTAGAAAAAAGTCGGTTTGTGTGACAGTTATCGCTACTAAAAATTTGCAAAAAATACTAGCAACAAACCCAATTTAGGCAGTTAGTTTAGACAGTTATCAACTATGTACCAACATAAGCAACAACTTATGAAAGAGCCTATGAATATTGCTGAATTAGAAACAATCGAGATTTTACCAATTGGGATGATGGAAACCGACGAACCATCATTAGATCTTCTGGAAGCAGTAGTGCAGGAAGAAGCATTTGTATTTGAAAATGATGAACGTGACGGCGATGCCATGGGGGCGGCGCGACCTTCAGGATATAATAAAACCGAACAGGATGATGCTGTTGGCGCATTTTTTAAAGAAATGGCACGCTACCCACTACTTAAAGCCGATGAAGAGGTGGAATTAGCCAGAAGAGTCAGATTTTTAGAAGAATGGAGAGAAGCACAGGCAGCATTAAAGGAAAAATCGGGAAATCAGCCAAGCAAAGCCGAAGTCGCAGCCGAATTTAGCTTAACAGAAAGACAATTAGAAAACCGTTTATATCAAGGTAGAGTCGCTAAACGCAAAATGATCCGTTCAAATTTGCGTTTAGTTGTATCAATTGCCAAACGCTACTTAAATCGCGGTGTTCCTTTTCTAGATTTAATTCAAGAAGGGGCAATGGGACTAAACCGTGCTTCCGAGAAATTTGATCCTGACAAAGGTTATAAATTTTCAACTTATGCCTATTGGTGGATTAGGCAAGCGATTACCCGTGCGATCGCTAATGATGCCAGAACCATCCGCTTACCCATTCACATCGTCGAAAAACTTAATAAACTCAAAAAAGCCCAACGGGAACTCAAACAACAACTAGGTAGAAATCCCAGCGAAATCGAATTAGCCGAATCTTTAGAAATTCCCCCCTCCCAACTGCGTCAACTTCAACAACTGCGTCGGCAATCCCTTTCCCTCAACCACCGCGTAGGTAAAGAAGAAGACACAGAATTGATGGACTTACTGGAAGATGAAGACAACCAATCTCCAGAAGCGAAAATGAATGAAAGCATGATGCGTCAGGAGATTTGGGAAGTTTTAGGAGATGTCCTCACCCCAAGGGAAAAAGACGTAATTTCCTTGCGCTATGGTTTAACCACCAGTGAACCCTGTACCCTGGAAGAAGTTGGTAACATGTTCAACCTTTCCCGTGAAAGAGTCAGACAAATTCAAAGTAAAGCAATGCGGAAACTGCGTCGTCCCCACATTGCCAAACGTCTTAAGGGATGGTTGGTTTAAGCTTGAAGCAAGCAAACAAAATTAGGGTGAAAGTTCTTGGATTGATTCGCAATCAAAATCAGATTTTCGTTTGCGAAGGTTATGATTCGGTCAAACAGCAAACCTACTACCGAGCTTTGGGTGGTAGTATTGATTTTGGCGAAGATAGTTTGAGCGCATTACAGCGAGAATTTCAAGAAGAAATTCAAGCCGAGTTAACTAATATTAAGTATCTCGGCTGTGTAGAAAGTATATTTACCTTTGAAGCTAGGCAAAGTCACGAAATTCTCCAAGTATACTCATGTGACTTTGCTGATTCTAAGTTTTATCAAGTTAAAGAACTATTCTTCACTGAATTATCGGCTGATACTCCAATTAAAGCCTTATGGACGGATATTAGCAGTTTTAAATCGGGAAAATTGAAGCTAGTTCCCGAAGGATTTTGTGATTTTATCTAAATGTATTGATTTTAGGCGATCGCTACTCACAATTATAGCTTGATGGCATCAACTAAAAATAGGTACGTAATTGTTCTCAACTACGTACCTATTTCATTGCCATTCCCCAAAACATCCCCAAAATCAATTATGGTGGATTGTACAAAGGAGATGTACTTGGTTCCTGATTCTTCCTCATTTGCTTCAACTCACCATTAAAAGCTTGCGCTAACTCCGTTGAAGTTAAACTTTGAATCATATTTATTCCCAAAGGTTCATTAGATATAGCCTTAGCATAGGCAGCATTGAGATACGGAGAATATTTAGATATCCCCGCTACATAAGCTTGGAAAAATGGTAATGAAAGTGAATTAATATAGCGACGCGCTAACGCTGGATCATCACCTACAATATCCGAAGGTAATCCCACCTGTTCACCGCTACTCTTGCCGACACCAATCGCCGAAAAGTGTGTTCCACCCTGAAGTACAGCTAAATATTTATTAGGATTAGCAATCCAGGAAAAAGGAACAATTTGCTCATACAAAGCAGGTGCAACAGTATCATCACTACTGGCAATAAACATGACGGGAATCTTCACCTCATTTAAACCCATTTCACCAAATATGCTACTGGTAATGGGATTAATGGCAATCACAGCTTTTACCCGGTCATCCCGCAGGTTATAATCCTTACGGGGGTTTTTAGTTTGCATCTCCAAAGCGCGACATTGGAGAAGTAAAGAAACATTCCAGGTATCCTTTAAAGCCTTTGGTTTACAAGCATTACTCAACCCCTTAAAATCGATTTGGGCACCTGCAAGGGCTAAAGCTGTGTAACCACCGAAAGATTGACCAATTACACCCACCTGTTGCATGTTCAGCTTACCCCGAAATTGATTTTTGTTCCGGTGCTCGATATCATTAAGAACATACTTAATATCTAAAGGACGGTCTAAAAACTCGTTAGCTTCAGCGACTTTACTAGCACTTCCATTCATAAGCGATCGCAACTGCTTTGTATCACTACCTGTGTGGTTAGGGACAATTACACCAAAACCGTGGGAAGCTAGATGGGAAGCCAAATATTGGAAATTACTACTGTCGGTACCTAAACCGTGGGAAATCACAATTACAGGTACTTGGAAAGAAGCATTAGGTAAATATACATCAGTTAGTAAAAATCTATTTCGGGAACCATCCAAAAGTCTAATGGACTGCTTTTGCACAGCAAATTTACCTGGACGACGAAAATCTGGTAATTGCGAGACATTCATCGATGGTTCAATCATCTTCGCTTCGATATCAGCCTTTTCTACCACAGCTGCGATCGCTTTCTCAGTTTCGCTAACCAATTTTTCTAGTTCACTGGCAATTCCCAAGGTTCGCGCCAAATCAATATGAATACTAGCACTAGGATACTCACGTAACAAATTTAATAACGTTAACCCTTTCTCATCAGCAGCGGCAAGAATTAAAGCTGAACGTAAAGCATGAAACCCCGGTAGCGGTTGACGTGAATCAGTTTTGATCACCTCTGTTAACCGTTGCAACATAAACTCCCCCTGTGGGGTGTATAAAAATTGCGATACAGCAACTGCATTTACCTTAATTGGGTTGAGCAAAATCCGCCGGAACTCCTGCATCTGAGCCGGGGCGATATACTTCGTATAAACAGCTAAACTATCATCGATAGTACCATCTATCGCGTATCTCTCTAAAGCACTCACAGAAATTGACCGCTCTAAAGCAGAGTAAGATGCATAAACCCTCTCAGCTGCTTGCGCTGAATGAACGATGCTAAAAGTTGGTAGTAGCATTGCTAACAGCAGCAATAATATTTTTTTTCCCAGGGTATTGTTTAAAATCCCAAACAAGCTTTTCATCGCTCAACTATGGACGGTGATGTTGTTCCATGAGGCGTTTTGTAGTTGGTAGCGATTCAGACACCCTGGATAATCTTGCAGTCTTTTTCGCCTCGGAATATTAATTTTTTTGAATTTTGTTGAGTTATGAAATTCAAGATTGAATATCATCAATTCTACTTAGCTAAGTTGAATTACTTACATAAGAAGAATTATTTCCCCAAACTTCGCCATGATAACAAATAAAAAAATAACACGCCTCAGTATGTAATTAACAACAATCAAGAGATAATGTATTTAATTGACTTTAATTCAGTAATACTGAGTGTAAAAAATCATCGCCTTTTCCCCAGAGTTACCATAATAGAACCTCCCACAATCATTATAGCTCCAACACTTCCCAGAACTGTCAACTGCTCTGGAGCGATAATAGTAGGTGCAATCACGGATACAAAATCAACGGATATTAAAGTAACAATTGGTGCCGTCGCAATCACAGCACCGACCCGTGATGCCTCCCAATGAACTAATGATTCGGCAAAAGATCCATAAGCAATTAGCGTATTTAAAGCACAAAAAATTAATGTATACCAATGTAAATTATCTAATTTTAAGACTAGTTTTGGTTGAGCCATAAAAGAGAAAATTACAGTACAGAGTCCATAAGTAATCACCATAATTTGAGATGAAGATAGGATCTGTAACAACTGCTTTTGTGCTAAAGCATAAATAGCCCAGACAAATGCTCCTAAAATCACCAGACTACTACCAAATATGTATGTTTTAGGATCTGTAACTAAATTTGATAATTTCTCGTGAAAAAATAAAACTAGTCCGGCACATAGAATACTAACGCCAAACCATTGAAGGATTGTGTATCGTTCCTTAAAAACTAACAGTCCCCCCAAACCCATGAGTAACGGTGCTAACTGAATAATCACTTCTGCATTTGCCGCTGAAGTTAATTGTAAACCTTGGAGAAACAGTATGTAGTTAGCGGCTAAAAAAATACTAGCGATCGCAAGTAGCAACCAAGAGCGAGAAGATAATTGTTTTAGCCTTGGTAGTTGTCCCCGGATTGCTAAATAGATTGTTAACAGAATAAACGAGAGGAAAAATCGAAACCATGTGACAGTAAAAGGATCAAGCGTTTCTAATGCCACTGTCAAAGCCAGAGGCAGAATACCCCATAGCAAAACTGTCAGCAACGATAAAGCCAGTCCCAAACGCCAACGTCCAGAAATATTATGTGTCATGAATTGCCATATCACCAGTTTCGATATTTGAGCCAGATATCAATACAAACTTACTATTAGATTTTTATTCAGCTTTTGAAAAACCAGTTTAATTAAAAGCTTGCTTATTCATACTGAGAATATTTTGTATTCAAAATCGATTTCTCTACATAAATTTTAAGTCAGTATTTGAAGATATAATGCTTTGCTTGAAGGCATATTTCGGGGAACTAGACTAGATTCTTAGTCCTTAATTCTAATGGTATTAGGGGCAGAATTGGATATAAATAGTAAAATACAATTCCTATAGATAGATATGAATTTATACCATTAGTAATACAACTTGCCATCAAAATTGAAGATAATTATAGGTAATATTATTCAATTACCTTTGGTTAGGGTTTGGCAACAATTTACCTAAAGGATTATTATCATTTTTATGTTATTAAAAAATAAAGTTGCTCTTGTGACTGGCGCAGGTTCTGGTATCGCTAAAGCTACAGCATTTCTACTCGCTCAAGAAGGGGCAAAAGTTGCCGCATTAGGTCGCACAGTTGATGACATTAAATTAACAGTTTCTGAAATTCACAATCAAGGATGTGAAGCAATGCCATTAATTGCTGACATTTCCCAACCGCAAGAAATGCAGCAGGCAGTAGAAAAAATTATTGATGAATGGGAATGCTTGGATATCGTTTTTGCTAACGCTGGTATTAATGGTGTGTGGGCACCGATTGAAGATTTGTTACCAGAAGAATGGGATAAAACAATCAACGTTAATCTTCGAGGTACTTTCTTAACTTTAAAATACGCAGTTCCTTATCTCAAAAAGCAGGGTGGTTCAGTAATTATAACTTCATCTGTTAACGGTACAAGGGTTTTCAACAATATTGGCTCCACAGCTTATTCTTGTACAAAAGCTGCCCAAGTCGCTTTAGCAAAAATGATTGCAGTTGAATTGGCAGCATACCATATTCGCGTCAACGTAATTTGTCCTGGTGCGATCGCTACCAACGTGCATCAAACTACTCAGAGGAGAAATTTAGAGAACATTCGAGAAAATGCCGAATTTCCAGGGATTAAAATTCCATTAACTGGTGGGGAATTAGGAAGTTCTGAGCAAATAGCCCAATTAGTTCTATTTTTAGCCTCTGATACTTCTAGTCATATCACTGGTACGGAAATTTGGATTGATGCTGGTGAGTCTTTATCGTAGTTATCCACTGCCAATACCGAATTAAAACAATTCACAATACTCGCATTAGGCGCAAAGCGACTTCCCGTAAGGGTAGCGAGAAGCAAGCTACGCAATTCGCAATTACGTTTTGTGGAGGATTTAGACCCCGATGGTTCCTGAGTTTGTCGTACCTTACCTGCGGTACGCTCCGTTCCGGCTCCGCACTGAGCAAGGTACTGAGCATAGCTCCGAAAAATCAGAAAAATCGGTAGCCCTAGGACACAAAACCCGCTGCCTGTAGAGGTAGGGGAATTAAACCCCCAAACTTTGTTAAAAAGAGGGCAGAAGTGTTAGAGCGATCGCATTATATCGCTAAAGCTTCGCTTTCATGGTTCATACGCTTCACTACGATGAGCAATTGCCACAACAAATACCTGCACAACTTCATCGTCCACCGAATAAATCACCCTGTAGTCCCCAATTCGGTAGCGATAGTACCCTGCATAATCTCCCTTGAGAGCTTTAATGTTGGGGTGTAATCGGGGAGTTTGCTCTAGCTGTTGTAAACATCGGGCAATTTTCTTCGCTAGGGCTTTGTCAGCATTGACATAAACATTTTGAACATCTGGATGGAGCAGAACTTCATACATCAGAGCGAAGAGTTCTCCATGCTGTGTAATCACTTCTAGGGGTCGCTTGATTTTGCTTAACTCGCTCCAGTAATCCAGGAATAGCTAAAAGTTCCTGAGTTGCAGTTTCACTTTCAATATTTGCTAAGTAAGCTGCAAAATCAGTCAGCACCTGTAATCGCTCTGGTGATAGTTGCTTGAGTAAGTCATTAATTTGGCGCTGTAACTCGATCACAGATACCGAAACCGCCGACTCTCTATCCTCTTGGGAATTATCTGTTGTATTCATTGCCTGCCTCCCAATTTCAAGATTCAGTATTTATTGTAAGGCATCAATCATCTCATCTATAAAAACTATAACTCATCTTGTTTTACGAAGAGCGCGATCGCTAACGTCGTGCAAGCCGTCAAGGCAGTAACTCAAAATAATCGCAGTGGTTTGGACGAATCATGGAAAAATCTCGGCGATCAAGCGTGTAAACCCGCGTGATGTTCAGCCTCTCAGCGATGGCAACGATTGTTGCATCCGTAAAATCAAGCTGGCTATCAGCATATTGCTCTAAAATCTCATGTACTCTTTGCAAATCTTCTATAGCCACAGGTTCAACTTGAACTGCTTTAGGTGTCAGGTTAGACACGAAACGACGCATTGCTTGATGTCCCAATCTTGACGCAAGCAAGTAACAGATTTCAGGCAAAACAACCACAGGTAACACTAACGCATCATTCTGACTTTAAGCAACAGTCAACACACGCTGGTGATTGCGATCGCTCTGGTCAGTTAAGGCAAACAAAAAACTGGTATCAAGTATTGCTGTCATGCAGGATTGCTTGATTTGAGATTCCAGCCATACACAGGATCAATTTCATTGCGTAGAATCTCCTCATCACGCTCTGAAATATCTTGTTGATCAGAGTTCCCTAAACCTGCAATTGCCACTAGAAAGCTAGAAGCATTATTGTTAGGCTCTATTTGTTGAGTTGACTTATAGCGAAGATAGTCAACAAAACTAGCAAGTTCCAACAAAACTTCATCAGGGAGGGTGCTGACTGCTTCAATTAGCTTTTGCCGTTCTACAGTGGTTCCGTCCATTGCTAAACCTTGGGGGAAATAACTTCCCCTATTTTACCACTCAACAATAAGGCTCATTTAATGGAAATACCCACTGTCATGAATTAAAAAGAGGGCAGAAGTGTTAGAGCGATCGCATTACGTCGCGCAAGCCTGGTTTACTGATATCGATTTCTAATCTCAATTATGAAAGAACGGTGCGCCTGAGCGGCTACAAATAACCTTTACACCTTAACTTCAGCCGAATTTTTATATGTCTAAGGCTTAGAGAATACTGTTTTTGCTGTTTGCCCACAGCTATTCACAAATATGCCATCAAAAGTCCCTCCAACAATACCTCCAACGAGAGGTACCATTTTCATCAAATTTACTACGCCTTTTTCACCCGCTTTCGTAATTAATCGAAAACCAATCTTCTTATTGATTTCAATTAGAACCTTACTAGGTATTTGCTTGATAAAGTTTTGAAACATCTTTGTGCCAATCGCAATTCCTGCGTTTTTAAGAATCTCGGTTCTACCGATCCCCTTATGGAAATTTAACACTAAAGTGCCAAGATAATAAGCAGCGTAATCTAAAATTTGCGAAATTACGGAAACCATATCCTAATCTTTTGACTAGCTTCAACTTATTATTAATTCCTTCTACAGTGCCACTAGTTGTTCTTTGTTCAAAATAACCAACTATATCTCCAAACCATCTAAAAATTGTTCTAATAGTTTTCGGAAAGTATAAACTCGAATCATACATCCAATCTAATAATTTTAGTACCCCATCGCCCCATGATTCAGCAGTGTTAAATATATTTCTGAATTTCTCTTTTAACTCGTGCATTTTTGATAGAGTTGGAGATACATTTTGAACTGCTTTTAGCTTTTCTTTTTGAGTCTCATTTAAAGAATCTTCGTTTTTCAACAAGCTATATTTACTTTTTAATAATCCCGCCAATATTCGATCTCTATCTAATTTATTCTTGAGGGAATTTGCTTCTTTTTTTTGCTGTTTACGCGCTGCATCTAATTCATCATTTACCTGTTTCATTACATGAAATCTATCAATAGTTACTTCTGCATTTGGCATCAACTCTTTGACTAAACTTTTATATGGTTTCCACAAGTCTATACTAACTTCTTCAATTTGCTCTAAAACCTCATTGCCCATACTCTGCAAAGCTTGAGTCATTTCTGATTGACGACGTGACTCAACAATATCAATTGGTTTTCTTCTGTCTAAATCTACCAATACTCCTAAATAATTACCTTGACCTTTAATTAAAGAAATTTCATCTATACCTAGACGCTTTATTTCACTTGTCTCAAAACTGATATCTGATTCTAAAGAATCTAGCATCGATTGAATTTCTGATTCACTTAAATCATTTCTCTCTGCAACACTACGAATGTTACTGTCTAACACTTGTTTCACTATTTCTATTGCAAATCTTTTAGTATATCCTCGTTGTTTATCGACAAAATCTAAATCCTCACTAAATAATTTTTGACAATTTTTGCACCTAAATTGACGACGATCAATTCTTAATATTACTTGCTGATTACTCCATGGCAAGTCTTTAATATTACGCCAATGATGCTGATGTATACTATGACTAGCTTTACCACATCTTGGACATTTAGAAGATTTGGAGTCAACTTGTATTTCTATGATTAATCCTAAGCCTTCAATATCTTGACAATTTAATACTTTTATCCCTGGTAAATTCAGAATTTGCTCTACGGAAAACTTCATAGCGAGCACCGAAAATTTAATTTATGGCTATTTTACTTGTATTCTCTCACAGATTTGGTATATTTAAAAATCCATAAACCTTTATCTAGCTTGAGTTGTAGCTATACATTCTTGTTAAGTTATAGCCATTTTTTCACATCTAAATATATTTTTTTTCATAAGGGGATCGGTAGAACCAGAATCTCTTCACCTGCTTCACCCATTAAGGGACTAGCGTCAAAATAAAGTACCAGATGAAAACTGTGAATCCATCATAAAACGGTAAAGTCTGATTGCTATATCGGTATATTATTTAATTGCAAGTCCCTAAGCATAACAGAACCATAGTTCTTAGGAACGTGGATTAAATAAAGTGTAATTCTGGTTTAGCGGTGTAATTCCATTGGGGCAAAAATTCATCAAAAACAATCTTCATGTTTGATTTGAAATCTTCAGCCACTTTTCGACCCGTTTGATAGGTTTTATCGAGAATCGTTGTAAAAACTTTGAGTCCTGTGCGAGTGGTTGCCTTTGCCATTAAGTCTTTTACAGTCTGGACACTCTCAAAAATCATCCCCTGACAAACGCGAGAGATATGAGGAAACAAACGATGCTCAATCGGATTATACTTGGATGTGTAGGGCGGGTAATGAGCGATACGAATTTCGATGCCCAATTCATTAACTAATGCCTGTAAGTCCTGTTTGAAGATGTAATAGCGAGAGCTATTGCTACCGCCACCATCACATAACAGCAAAATTGAATTTGCCAAAGAATAACGCGTCTTACCATAGGTGTTCCACCAGTAGCGAATTGAGTCACAGGCTAATTCACTGGTATCGTGGCTGATGCCAATCTGGATATAACCCACATTGTCTGTTATATCGTACAGCCCGTGGGGAATGGCAACTCCAGTCGCAAGCGTTGGCCAATCATGGTCAAACACCTCTATCGTTTCTTGAGTGTATAGTTGTCCCTCCCGGTATAACTGCCCAATTAATTCTTTTTTTTGGTGTCCATACTCATGACCGGATTACCTGCCGTTTGATAAGAGTGCTTAAGTTGGTCAATCGTCTCAAATTGCTCGTTGCGATATTGATTCTCTCCTGTTGCCAGGGTCTTTACGTTTACGAAAGTTATATTTCTCCAACAACTGGTCTACCACTGTCACACTCACTTCGATTCCTTCATTTCCCAGCAATCCTGCAATCTCATGACGCTTGAGATTGGTCCACTTGACACTTTCATCCATCGGCGAACCTGCTGTGTGCCTCTCCAACACTCGCAAAAACGCCTCGTCTAATCCAACAATTGTCTCAAAGGCTGATTTCCGTCCACCTCCGGGTTGGCGAATCCTCTCCTGCCCAAGCGCCGTTTCGTCCTCAAGTTCTCGCAAGCCTAATTGTAAGGTTTCGTGATGGCATCCCAGCAAGCGACGGATGTATGCCTGTCCCCCGTACCCTAATTTTACTGCTTCAATTGCTGCATATCGGCGGCAATCCTTCTCCGACAACGATTCATAATATCGTTGCATTTGAACTTCAATTTCATCAGGGTAAGGGTGCATCATTTACCAGTTCTCAATTTACCCTTCTAGTGTACAGATATTATTGGCAGTATTACACCTTATTTAATCCACGATCCTTACTTGTTGAGAGCGAATATCATATCCTCGAAGATAAGCAACTGCGGCTGATGTATTTGCTCCAAGTGCATAAGATGCAACTAAACCTGCTGGAATAGTAATAGGCATTGTGGCAATACCACCCAGTCCAGTAACAAAACCCGTCCCAGCAGCATAGGTTGTTCTCCAAGCAATAAGTGAATTGATGGCATCATCAATAGTAGCTGATTTACTCAAGTGGTCTTCTGCAACCTGCTTTGCAGATGGCAAAACTCCCAATCCATTAATTCCAGCATCGGCAATCCATTCAAGAGTTTTTTGTATTAGGTTATTATTATCGTCGCCTGTAGTAGTTGAAGTCATAAGAATTTAGTACATTGTTTATTCGATAGTGTCCATATTTAGAATTCCCTAAAAAAGCGACAAAATATCATTGAAATATACGAGTGATCTCTCACTATCTACTGCATTCGATCGATTGTACGATATTGAATTGCCTCAGCTACATGGTGACTTTTCAACTGTTCATCACCTGCCAAATCTGCAATAGTTCGGGCAACTTTGAGGATTCTGTCACTTGCCCTAGCTGATAAACCTAATTTATTAATTGCAGTTTCCAATAATTTGCGACTTTGTTCATCTAGCTGACACCATTTTTGCATGTGACGGCTTTGCATTTGAGCATTACATCGGAGATTTTTCTCCTCGGCAAAGCGTTCAGATGCGGCTTTTCTAGCTCTGAGAACTCGTTGATAGATGTCTCCAGAAGTTTCCCCGGTAGGTTGTTGGGTAATTTCTTCGGCTTTGAGACGGTTCACGGCTACTTGAAGATCGATTCTATCCATCAATGGTCCCGAAAGCTTTGCCCAATATTGCTCTCTTTGTCGAGGGGAACAGGTACAAGCTTGGATGGTATCCCCGTAATAACCGCAGGGACAGGGGTTGGTACTGGCAACTAAGGTGAATTGGGAGGGAAAAGTTACAGATTGTTTGGCGCGGGAAATGGTGACATGTCCATCTTCGAGGGGTTGACGGAGAAATTCTAAAACATCGCGCTTAAATTCGGTGAGTTCATCTAAAAATAAGATGCCATTATGTGCTAGAGAAATTTCACCAGGACGGGGAAAACCACCACCCCCAACTAAAGAGGGACCCGACGCAGAATGATGGGGGCTACGAAAAGGGCGATCGCGTACTAGCTTCCCCCGGTTTTTTAATAAGCCAGCAACGGAATGAATTCTTGTGACTTCTAGGGCTTCGGAAAATGTCAGGGGTGGTAAGATTCCCGGTAAACGTCTGGCTAGCATGGTTTTACCACTACCGGGGGGTCCAACGAAGATTAAATTATGTCCGCCTGCCGCAGCTATTTCTAAGGCTCTTCTACCATGTGCTTGCCCTTTCACGTCTTTTAAATCGACATTTCCTAGGGTGAAAATTTCGGAGGTTGGGTTAGCTTCTACTTGTACAGGTTGGTAGCGAGTTGGATTGTTTAAAAAATCTGCGACTTCTAAAATACTATTGAACCCATACACAGCTAGACCTTCCACCACTGCGGCTTCTTGGGCATTATCTGCAGGGACAACTAAACCAGCAATTCCCATTTTTTGGGCAGATGCAGCAATGGGTAATACTCCGGCAACTGGACGTAGGCTACCATCCAAACTAACTTCCCCCAGGAATAAATAATCACCTAGTAGTTGGGGACTAATTTGGTCGGAAGCTGCCAAAATACCGATGCTGATGGGTAAATCAAAGCATGGACCCTCTTTGCGTAAATCAGCAGGGGTTAAATTAATCACTATCTTTTTGACGGGGAAGGCAAATCCTGTGTTTTTCAAAGTTGCCCTAACTCGTTCTTTGGATTCCTGAATTGCCGCATCTGGAAGTCCCAGAATTACGATTCCCGGTAATCCTCCAGACACATCTACTTCCACACCTACTTTTACAGCATCGATTCCAATGATGGATGCACTCCAAACCCTGGCAAGCATAGTATTTCCTAATATTTGAGCAATAAATGGCAAAGAGGATTACTTTTATCCTTAATATGCCCAAAATTAGGTATGTAAGTTACCAGTCGTCTGTAATTACTAGTTTGTCCAATTGCGCGATCGCGCTTTTAATTGCAGCCACTACTGGAGCTTCTTTTTCCTTTACCAACGCGGCTTGTAATGGCTGTATAGCAGCGGTTTCACCAATTTTCATCAAAGCTAAGGCGGCTGCTTTGCGGGTTTTCCAATCTGCGTGATTTGCCAATAAATCAATCAATTTTGGTACTGCTGGCGTGTATTTAATATTACTTAAAGCTGTTGTTGCTTCACAACGAACAAATGATACAGGGTCATTTATGGCTTCCAGCAAAATAGCAACAGCGTTTGCTTCCGGATTTTCCTGGGTAATCGTGGCAATGGAACCAATTACCGCTGCCCGCACTTCTGGCGATTTTGAATGTATTGCTTTGTACACATACTCTTTGGCACCTAAACCCACAAAAGCTAAAGCCCATGTCGCCAGACCTTTTGAACTTTCGGGATATTCATTTGAGGCGATAATTTGTAACAATGCAGGTACTGATGTTTCTCCCGTTTTTGCCAATGCACCCACCACCGAACCCTTTACCACCGTATCTCTATCGTAAAGTAAGGAATCAACTAAGGTGGGAACAGCTTTTGGGTCAGCAATCAATGTTAGAGTTTTCGCAGATGCCCTGCGTACTGCCACATTAATATGTTGAGAAAGGGCAGCTATCAAAAACGGAGTTGCAGGTTTCCCAATATCACCCAAAGCTTCAGCAAAGCTAAAACGAATCATCCCTCGTCCATCACCTAAGCTTTCCACCATCTGTTTGAGGATTTTTTGATCATCAATATTAAAAGTTTTATCATCAAGTTGAGTGTTCACTACTTCTAAAAGTGCGTCTGTTTCGTCGGCAGATAATTGGCTATTTTGGGAGTTAATTGTATTGTTCATTCTCAGTAAAAATCAAAACTAATTCATACAGAACCCCAATTTCTTCGAGAAATCGGGGTTCTAAAAACACAGCAAATAACTGTATTTTGCCTGGTTGTACTAATTATTGCCTGTAAGTGTCGCTTGTTGTTGCTTCAGATTTTCCAGCGCAGCATCAATTGTTGCTAATTCCGGCTCCAATTGCGCCATAGCTGTAGCCTTCATCATCTTTGCCTTTTTAGCAGTTTCCATGGTTTCATTCACCAGACGTTCCCGATATTCTTCAAGTTCGGTAATGACTTCGGCTATTTCTTGGGAAGTTGGGGGACTTTGGGTATTGTTATCCATCTATTTATTATTTCCTAGATAATTATCTTATTAAATGACTCCCATACCTGGATTTTCTCAGATTGTGGCGCGAGATGGAAGCACTGCAAAAGATAATTATGATCTTGAGGGACTTTCGGGAACTTTGCCATGAGACTGGGAATTCATTCCCAGTTGGACTATGGATTTGGCGTTAAGTTGACACGTATGAGTAAGTAGGTAGGCAAGAATAAACACACCTATGTAACGTAATATAAATTGGCTTCAAATTCTTACCCCTACTCACTATTCGCTACTCACTACTCACTCCCCACAACGAGGGTTTTCAATACTAACCTACTTAATGCGCTTTACCCCTACAACGTGGTCTATTTAAGTGAAAATAGCTATGGTATGCGTTATTTTTGAGTTTATTCTTGGTAGCGCACCGTAATTTGTTGTTCCAAGAAGGAATTTGCACAATCCGTATTTCCTGTTATTAGTTGACAAGGATCACGTACTTCTGTTAATCCAATAATTACACGTACTCGCCAGCCAGATTCTACTGGATACACTTCATATAAAAATGGTTTTCCTGATGCGGCAGTAATGGCTGTGGCAATGGCAGGTGTTGTACAGATGATTGCCTTTTTATTTGCGGGAACATAATAATCTAGGAAAAAATCACGATCCTTTGAGTTCCTTGTCCAAGCATTAATTATTGATTGTTTTTCCCACAACAAACAACTCAAATCAAGACCCTTGTCATGGTCATAACCCCTTTGAATGACTACTTTTTGGACACGATTAGGCTGATCAGGATTTTGTCTCTTTTGGTTTTCTAATCGTTGATTAATTTCATTAATATCAATAATTCTGGCTCTAACCAGTGTGACACCGAAGAAGAAATATAGTGCTAGCAAAGAAAATCCCACACCTGTAGCAAACAGAATAGCGGGTTTGAGGAACTTTCTTTTTGAGCTTATTTTCATATGGAGTATATCTGATGGAGTTAATTGGTAAAAATAATGTAGTCAAAATTAACTTTGCTGTTTACTTTTCTACCCTATTCATAATTTTGAATTGTAGCGAAGCAACTAAATATGACACATTTTTAAGCAAAGATGTTTCGCTTAAATTTTTTCACCTGTAACTTATAATTCATCTAAATATATAGCAACCCTTATCAATTTGATTTTTAATTCTCAACATTTTAATTCCCGCAAGGGAGAAGTGGTTTGGAAAGACTCTGAAACCACTATATTAGTAGATTTAGAAAATCGGATTGTTTTCATCCCCGTTGAGGGGAAGTGATTTGGAAAGAGTTCACATTTGAAACCCTTAGAGAGAGAGAGGCTTTCAGACCCGCTAATCGACACACCTCTGAAAAACATGAAAAAGTTTTCAAAAATCTGTCAATTTTGCAGGTTGGAAACGTTGCTGCGTAAGGAATCGACACACTCCAACGAAGTTATGCGGTTTTCAAGGTTCGGGCGAGGTGTGTCGATTTGCTGATACAAAATTAAGCCACACAAAATATTAAAAACAGTCAAGAGTGAAATTACTCAAATTTTAAAGCTTGACCGCGTACTTCGGTATTTACTTTACCTTCAGCATAGACAATTTGACCACCCACAATAGTTGTCTTTGCCCATCCGGTGAGATTCCAACCTGCGAATGGACTCCAACCACATTTAGTTAGGAGTTCTTCTTGTAAAACAGGACTATAGTTTTGTAAATCTACGAGGACTAAATCAGCATCATAGCCGGGTGCGATCGCGCCCTTATTCGGAATACCATAAGCTCGTGCCACTGCTGTAGACATCCAGTTAACAACTTGAGCAACTGTACATTTTCCCTCCATTGCGGCAGTTAACATTACAGCTAGGGATGTTTCGACTCCCGGCATTCCCGAAGGACTATTGGGGTAAGTTTGGGCTTTTTCTTCTAGGGTGTGAGGGGCGTGATCTGTGGCGATAAAATCAATCACACCGTCTCGTAGTGCCTGCCATAGTACCTCATTGTCGTGATGCGATCGCAATGGTGGATTCATCTGCGCTAGTGTGCCAATTGTTTTATAGGCATCAATGTTTAAAACTAAATGTTGGGGTGTAACTTCGGCTGTCACCCAACTGGGTTTATCTTGACGCAGTAACTCTGCTTCTTCGGCAGTGGACATGTGGAGAATATGTAAGCGTCGTTGATATTTTTTTGACAATTTCAAAGCCAATTTTGTCGCCAAAAGTGCCGCTTCATTATCTTGGATTTGGGAATGAATGGCGGGATCGTGAATCCCAGCAAATTCTTGACGGCGTTGATTAATTCTAGCTTGATCTTCTGCATGGACTGCAATCAGGCGTTTTCCTTCCGCAAAAATCGCCTCTAATTTAGCTTCATCGTCCATCAACAAAGCACCATGCATCGAACCCATGAAAATTTTAATACCTGGTGTGGGGTTTGCTGCAAGTAATTCTGTCAAATTATCGCCAGTTGCACCAATAAAAAAACCATAATTAACCAAGCTTTTTTGTGATGCACGGTGTAACTTGTCATCTAAAGCTTCCTGATTAGCAGTTAAAGGACGGGTGTTGGGCATTTCTAAGAAGGACGTTACACCACCTTTGGCACAAGCACAGCTGGCACTAAATAAGTTTTCCTTATATTCCAACCCCGGTTCCCGAAAATGCACCTGGGGATCAATCACTCCTGGCAACAAAGTTAAACCATCTGCGTCAACCTCTGTGATTGCTTCTGTTGTGGGTGCGCTAGAGATAACTGGTGAAACTTCAACGATTAGGCGATCGCGTATCAGCACATCCCCAATCATAGTCTCACCGTTGGGTAAAATGATCTGAGCGTGGCGAATAAGTAAATTAGTAGGAGATGACATGATAAAAATTATGCGTATGGTGGCACAAAGCAACGACTTAAACAGACAACTATCTTTTTAGGTTAAACCTGGTTGCGCTCTTAGGTATCTGTTTTTCGCAGTTATGACAAAAAAGTTTATTTTTTTTAGATGTAATTTATTATGCTGGCAGGGAAATTTATAATTAAGGATCATTGGCGATGGTTTAATCTGAGTAAATTTTCCCACTCTTTCAATGTCTGCTAGTGAACAATTTAGTTGCCAAATAAATTTATGCCTCATAAAGTATCTGTATCCAATCAAAACTCCTCTTGGTTTCCCGAATTATTCCGGACAATTCTCCTCAGTATCTTTTTAGCCTTGGGAATTCGGACTTTTGTCGCTGAAGCCAGATGGATTCCCACCGATTCGATGAAACCAACTTTAAAAGGGTATAAAGATCAGCTTAAGGCAGATAAAATCATCGTAGATAAGTTAGGATACAATTTTTCTGTACCTCAACGTGGTGATATTGTCGTATTTTCTGCAACCGAAAAATTAAAAGAAGAAGGCTTTACAGATGCTTTTGTTAAACGTGTAATCGCTTTACCTGGTGAGCAGGTTGAACTCAGGAATGATAAGGTTTTTATAGATGGCAAACAGTTGCTAGAAACAAAATATCTAACAGCAGAGCAAAAAACTTCCCTTGGAGTTTGCGCCTCTGGACTACAAACCCCATTTTTATCCCAGTCTGTGAAAATACCTAGCGAGCATTACCTAGTGTTGGGTGACAATCGAATTGATAGCTACGATGGTCGTTGTTGGGGTCTTGTTCCCCGTGCTAACATTATCGGGCGGGCAGTAATCCGTTTTTGGCCCCCTCAAAAAATTGGTCGGATAGATAAAGAACCTGTATATTATGAGACAAATTAGTCAATATAAAAAATGTCTTTGTAGGGGCTAAAGATACCCAGTTTATTAATTCATACTGTTAGGATATATCTAGCCCGTCACCCTTTCAAAATAGATAGCAACTTATAATAAAACTCCACCCACAACATGCCCAATAAAGTATCCGTATCCGATCAAAACTCCTCTTGGTTTCCCGAATTATTTCGGACAATTATTCTCAGTGTCTTTTTAGCCTTGGGCATTCGGACTTTTGTTGCCGAAGCACGCTGGATTCCATCTGGTTCGATGGAACCAACTTTGCATGGAACAGAAAACCAATGGGAAGCTGATAAAATTATTGTTGATAAATTGGGATATCAGTTCTCTCAACCTGTGCGTGGTGATATTGTTGTATTCTCCCCAACCGATGAGTTAAAAAAAGAAAATTACAAAGATGCCTTTATCAAACGCATCATCGGTTTACCTGGCGACAAAGTAGAATTGAAGGACGATAAAGTTTTCATTAATGGTAAACAATTAGCAGAAACAAAATATCTTTCAGCAGACCAAAAAACCTCGATTCAAGTTTGCACCTCCGGACAACAACCCCCATTTTTATCTCAATCTGTCACCATTCCTAATGACCAGTATCTTGTACTTGGTGATAATCGTAACTATAGTTACGATGGTCGTTGTTGGGGTCTTGTCCCCCGTAGTAATATTATCGGTCGTGCTGTCATCCGTTTTTGGCCCCTCAATAAGGTCGGTGGATTAGATAAATCTCCTGTATATTCTGAAACAAAGTAGTTAAACTCATAAATATCCCTTAGATCCCCTACTTATTTAAGAAGTCGGGGATCCATATCATTAAGTCAGTCATAGATATGCCTCATGTTGCCGGGATCTACATTTACCCAATCAAATCCCTAGATGGTATCGAAGTTCAAAATGCCCAGATTCTCAGCAGTGGTGCATTAAATTTCGACCGCGAATTTGCTATGTTTGACCGTTGGGGTAAATATATTAATGGGAAGCGTAACCCCAAAGTACATTTATTACGATTATATTCTCACCAGGAAGCACGAACTGTATCCCTACATTTTCCAGACAGTGATTCCCCTCAAGTTTTTCACCTCGACGATCAAAGAAAGTCTCTAACTGAAGCTTTAAGTGATTTTTTCCAGCAACAAGTCACACTCAAACAAAATACACTCATGGGCTTTCCTGATGATACCAGATCGCCTGGAGCCACAATAGTGAGTACTGCCACACTCATAGAAGTCGCATCTTGGTTTCCTGGAGTAAGTGTTGAGCAAATGCGTCGTCGGATGCGTGCCAATATTGAAATTGGCGGAGTTGAGGCTTTTTGGGAAGATAAATTATTTACAACAGCAGAAAATACAGTTGATTTTTACATCGGAGATGTCTTATTCAAAGGTGTTAATCCCTGCTTACGTTGTTCTGTTCCCACAAAAGATCCTGATACAGGTGAATCTTACCCTCATTTCCAGAAAATATTTGCCCAGCAACGAGAAAAAACTTTGCCTGATTGGAAAGATTCGTCAGAATTTAAAGGTTTTTATCGATTAACTGTAAATACACGTTTAGATCCGTCTAAAGGGGGAAAAAATATCGCAGTTGGTGCAGAAATTCATTTTTTGCAGCAATAATGCTCAAACAATAATTAGCTCACCCTACAACCAGTTCCCCACAAGCACATAAGGTGCCCAATAAAAAGGAGTTTTATACTTATCTAATATAGCTATTTGAGCGCGACGCAATGCTTCTGATTTACTCAATTTCATATTAGCTAATTCTTGATAAAATTGGCTCATAAACTCGGTAGTCGATTCATCATCTACTGACCACAAAGTAGCAACTGTACTTCTAGTACCTGCTTTAACAGCTACACCTGCAAGTCCTAATGTTGCTCGTTTGTCCCCCGATGCTGTTTGACATGCACTTAATACTAGTAACTCTACTGCACGCGATTCGCTTTGACTACGAAGCCGCAATAATCTATCAAAATCTCTCACTTTTAAAAGTTCTTCCCAAGTAAGAATAAAAGTTTTATTGGCGTTTGAACTAAATTCTCCATGACTGGCAATATGTACAACTGTGTAGGGTATTTCTTTAATTTGGTTTTGAATATTTTTTATCGTAAAGTTTTGATTTATCATTCCTTTACTACTAGTAATTGTTGTTTTAATTTGCTCTAATTCGGTTGCTACATTTTTAAGTTCAGCAAACTTTCTACCATCAATTTCTCTTTCTTTGCTAATTCCAACTGCTAAAATTTCTAAATTTTTTCTTTTTAAAGTTGTTGATTCGATAAGTTGCAAACCTGGGGCTAAAGCTATCGCATACTTTTGAATTAAATATTGATTATTTTTCTGATCGTAGATAACTCCCATGGGAATATTTCTTAAAGCCCCATCTAAGACAAATACTAATGTTTTAATAGATTGATTTGCTAAATCTGCTTCTAAAGGTGATATTAACCATTGATATAACTGAGTAGATAAAGTTTTTACATTATTAATGCGATCTGGCTCCCTTAGATATTGCTGGAGTTTATCTAAGGTATTTTCAATTTTATCTGCTGTTTCATAAATAGTATAATGTCTAAATTGGGATTGATTTGGTAATTTGAGAATAATTTCTAAACGGTCTTTTAAAATAATTGGATAAATCACAGCGGCAGTAGGATCTGTTTTATCAACTATTTCATCTATTTGCTTTGGCTGAGGTAGCAAACAAGATACTTTAAAAAAGTTTTCTAACTCGGTTAATTGTAGTAATTCTAAGGCTTCACGAGCTAAAAATAAATTATTTTGGCTAATTTGATAATTCTGATTATTCTTATTTTCAGGTTGAAGTAATAAATCAATAAATTGTCGATAAACTGGTTCAACATTATCCCTGAATGAAAATTGAACATCTGAATTTAGAGCCACTAAATCATTTCTTAAAGATTTTAGGGTATTTACTGCTTCAATATAAGAATTAATTGCATGTTTTTTATTGCCCTGTAAATTCAGTATATATCCTAATTGCCACTGCCATAAATAGGCAATATCTATTGCTTTAATTTTCTCCGCTAAAATCACAGCTTCTTCTGTCAGTTTCTTGGCATTTAATATGTCTTTTATTTCTAAATATATTCCTCCCAAAACCCCCAAAGCATAAGCTTCATAACGTTGACTTTTAATTTTTCTAGATTCTTGAATAGCTGTTGCTAAATCATCAGCGATTTCTCTCCAAGTGATTAAATTTGAATTTAGCGCTTTTTTGAGACAGATGGAATTTTGCGCTAAGTTAATTTGAGCAAAAATCGTATTTTGATTAATTGGAATTTTTTTAAGTCTAGATTTAATTTGGCGAGAGATATTTTCTGATTCTGACCATTTTTGTAA
Organism: Calothrix sp. PCC 6303; assembly: GCF_000317435.1. Lineage (NCBI taxonomy): Bacteria > Bacillati > Cyanobacteriota > Cyanophyceae > Nostocales > Calotrichaceae > Calothrix > Calothrix sp. PCC 6303. Next base: position 5,958,184 of record NC_019751.1, on the reverse strand, counting down.
TTTCTGCAATGCCTGTAAATGGTTTAATTCAGCTTGAATCTTGATGATTTCAGAGGAAGATTTTGCGGCAGCTTCAGTATATAATTGATTTGCTAAAGAGTAATTTTTACTTGTTGTTGAAGATTGCTTAATACTTTGATCTATGACACAAGTTAGTGGTGTAAAATTGCTGTAATCTGCTTGACTATACTGTAAGCTACCTCGCCTTCCTAAAGCCATTTGATTATTCCCTAAACTAATTAAGGTAGAACTAATTTCTGTGGGAGATTTGACTTTTTTACTGATATCTAAACTTTGCTGTAATATTTCCTGAGATTTATCTAAATCACCCACTAATTGTAATACATCACCAAGACTGCGTAAAGCTATAGCTTTAACTCTGCTGTCTTGTTGTTTTTGCAAAAGAGGAGAAATTTGTTCTAAAGTTGCACGAGATTGGTGATAAAGTCCTAAATTTTGCTGGGCAATACTTTGATTAATTAAACTCCGGGTAAAACCAGATTCGTCTTTAATTGAGATATAGATATTGGCAGATTTTTTCCAACTATCTATAGCTTGCTCTGTTTTACCTAAGTCTAGTTGTATTTGTCCCTGAATTTCTTGAGATTCAGCAAGTATTTTCTGAGTGGAAGTATTCTGTAGGTTAGAGTTAAGTTGAGTAAGAATATTCAGTGATTTTATGATTGTGCTTTCAGCTTTATCTGTTTGACCAAGTTTATTTAAAGTCAAAGAAAGATTTGTTAACGTTGTTGCCTCTTTTAATTTGTCTCCCTGTTGCTGAAATATTGTAGCTGCTGTTTGTAAAGCTATTGCGGCATCTAAAAATTTTCCAGATTGATACAATAACTGGGCTTTATCTAACAAATTTTGTGGATTATTAGCAATATCTTGAGCTTTTGCTATTGTATTTGATGTATTTATATTTATCGGGAATAGGGGATTAACAATGATCATTAAAGTGGTGAATATAGCAATAAATACTTTTTGAAAAAGTCTCTTGTTCATATGTTATTCAATTCTCGAAAAATTCAAATATTTAGTATTGCCTCATACATCAAGATTTGGTATGTGGATATGGCAGGTGAAGATTTGTAATTAAAGTCTCATATCATTTTTATTTAAAGATGCATAGTAAGCTAAAACGCACTTAGTTTGTAATCGCAAAAGCTTTATAGCAAGCCTTTTAGACTTCAAAAGATGTCATTTAGATGCGTCTAAGCTTAAACAACCCCACCCGCGCTAAAGCACACCCTCCCCGATAGCGAGGCTACGGTGTACACACAAGTCGGTAAATCCCTGACTCCGCCTGGGATTGAAAATCCCAGTCTCACAGCAAAAGTCCATTTAAATGGACTAAAAACTAAAAATATTCAGTCATCTTGTAGATGACTTTAGCGGGCGTGGAATTATAAAAAATATGGGGAATTCGATACTTGTGTGTACACCGTAGGCTAGCGAGGAGGATTATAGTAATGTGCAGCTTGATATTGAATTGGTATCACAATAAACTAATTATTACATTTAGAGCCACTGGAAACAAAATTATTTACATGATTCTGAAAAGACAAAGTGACTAACTCAACTTCACCAGATTGATTAACTATCCAACTATTTGCTTCAACAATTTGCTTAGGAGTGATTAATTTTGGGTGATGCTTGGGAACTTTAGGAGGTTGCGTGGTTTGAGGGGGATTTAGTTTTACCCAATCGATAGTTGCAGTTTGATTGCTACGAATCATGTCATTTGGCAAATTCGGCAAACCTCCGCGCCCAATAATTGTGAATGAGTTACCTTGAAATGCAGGACAGCCTTGGGTAATTAGGCGAGAGCGATCGCTAAAACTATCCGGTAGCTCAATTAAGCTAGAACTGGGATCTATATCTGGTGTATTAATAATGACGTTGCCGTTTAGGGACGAATTAGCCCCGGTTGCTGTAATATCGCTATCTGGGGTAGTTGTGGTGCGAAACTCAGTCCCCAAGATACTTTGAGTGTTGATGGTGATATTGCCACCACGAAAGTCCACAGAATTGGCGCTGATGTCGCTATTTTCAAAAGCAGCGAGGATCTCTGTATTGATATTAATATCACCACCGCTGATATTTTCTCCTTTGGCATTTGTTGTGATGCTGCTACCACGACGCAAGATTAATGTTTGGGAATTCAGATTAATATTCCCGAATCCCGACATAGTTTCGGCTGCAATTTTTCCTTGGTTATCCAGTAGTGTTCTGTTAGCTGTAATCTGCAAATCACCTGCTTTCCCAAAATTATTGCTACTAACACTGACTATTCCCCCATCATTGATAATTAGTTTACCAGCCCTAATTCTCAAGTCACCAGCACTTGCAGCACCCTGACTAATAGCTAATAAACTACTGGGAATTGATTTGCCATCTGTATCAAAACTACTACCTGCGACAGTTAATGAGTCCACAGAATTAATATCCAATATGCCAGCTTTGCCATTACTACCGTTAATAGCAGCAACCGAAATGCTCGCACCATCTTTAAGGAATAAACGCGGTGTATTCACAATGATGTCACCACCGTTACCATTTATTAGGGGTGCAAATCCTTGTACTTTAGTTTCGGAGAAAATGCCACTGGAAAAACTGTTTTTGTTGATAATTCCCACACCTGTAGCTGTCACAGATTCACCAGCATTAATGAGGATATCTCCTGCATCCCCGGTTCCGGATGTGGTTGTTGAAATTCTTCCACCATTATTCAGAACTAGTTTTTGAGTAGAAATGTCAATTTTTCCAGCATCACCACCATTAAGTTGACGGCTATTGCTCCCAGTTTGAATGACTCCAAATAAATCAATACCATTAGCTTTGATATTTATATTACCCCCAGCCCCTAAATTATTGGTGGATGCATCAATAATTCCTTGTCGCAGAAGTAATGATTTGGCTTTGATATTAATATCACCAGCTGCTGCTGTCCCAAAACTAACGCTTGCTAAGATACTGAAATCACTCATTTCTATGGTATCTGATGCTTCTAAGCTGATGGGTTGTCCTGGTATATTTCCCAAAGTTACACTTCCCACTTCAGATCTATTAGCGATCGCTATTTGCTTTCCTCGCAACTCAATAGCCCCAGCCCCAGCACCAACATCACTAGTAGCAATTAATGCTCTTTCCGATATTTTGATATCTTGGAATTTACTTACTGCAACATACCCTAGCAGCCAATCTTGATTGATGGGAGTAAGCTTAACAAAGCTACCTGGTGCAACACTCCCCAACTGAATCCGTCCTCCTGGTACAGACAAGTTACTGCCTTTAACAGCAATATCACCACCTAACGCTGCTAACGTCTGACCATTTGAAAGCTGAAGATTCGTACTTTCAAACTGAATCGGTTTGGCAACTTGCCCAAATTGTAAACCAACCGGAACGCTAACAGTTAATAAGGGTAAAGCTTGAGGATTTGTAGCACTAAATTGGCTACCATCGGCAAAAACTAGACTACTTGCTGTAGTTGTAAATAAGGAACCACCAATATTTAATGACGCATTTTTCCCAAAAACAATGCCATTGGGATTAATTAAAAATAGATTTGCAGAGCCATTAGTTTTTAGTAAACCGTCAATATTGGAGGTTGATGTACCTGTAATACGGGTAATGATGTTTTTGATGCCTAAATCATTGACAAATGTTACTGAACCCCCTGAAGGAATGGAAAACTCTTTAAAACTATGAAAGAGATTTTCTCCTGAACGATTACCATTCTTAATAATAAAATCTAGGTTGTTACTACTGTTAACTTGAGTAGAGAGGGTTCCGTCAGATGTGATTTGTGCGTAAACTGGAGTATTGGGAATTAAAAAATAGAGAAGAAATAAATTGACTGTTGAAAAACTGAAACTCTGCTTGTTCATGAATGCTGGCAGACAACCTATAAAAAAATACTTATCAAGTCAAATATTACTTGATAAGTAGCTTCTAAATCTTATTATTGTTAGTATTCTTAGCACCTGTAGGTCTGAGTATCAGTTAGTCTTGGATAGACTTAATAAGAACATGCAGTACATAACCAAGTTGTTGGTGTGATTCGTAACTTGTACCCATACATGCCATTAGTCATACATTCACCGCACGCAAGTTTTTTGCGTGGCAAACAGACTCTCTTACCATTTTTAACTAGTTTCAACAAACCATCTTCTTTATTATCGGTTGTGCATTCTCCAAATTGATCTGGTGATGATACAGAATTTTGTTGACTAGCTGGGGATTGGAAAATATTTTCTACATTAGCAGAAGTGGATATTTCCTGGATAGTTGAAACTGTAGTTTCTCCAGCGGTAGCAACTGAAGTAAACATGAGAATAAATGATAAAGCTAAAGCTAGCAACTTAGCGAGTCGTTGGCTGAATGCTATGCACATTTTACGTTTCATAATTAATATTCTTGGGTAAATGAAGTTAAAATTTACTTGTGAATATTTCTACAAAATCATGTGGTGATATTCCTGATAAGAATTCAAAAACATACAAAATTGATTCTGGAAATAGCTTTTCGGGTATCCCAGAAGAGTTTAGCGGTCTTGGAATAGCTAAACTAGTAGTCTGTCAATTTTATTTTGACGGTTATGTACACATCCATAATCCCGTAGAGACGTAGCAGTGCTAAGTCTCTACAACCGTCATTTTTATTTTGACAAACCACTAGTACAGTACGGCGTAAATAACCAGACCATTATTTAACCATGAAAAGCCCAGTAATAAACGGCTTTCCCCCACTGTCTACTCACTACTGCCTTGTAGATCTTAATAGCTAATTTCGATGTTGCCACTGGCAAGATGATCAGTTGTGATTGGATGCCCTACGGTAGGGCTTGTGGTGTGTCTACTTCCTATCCCCTCGATCCTAGGATTTAGGCTTTTTCGTAAATCAAAAGGTGTTTATATTCGCCAAATTTACGAATTTTACCGGCTTGGGTAAATTCTTCTACTATCTTTTCGGCATCTCCCCATGCGAAGGAACCAGGGTAAAAGAGAATTTTACCGTTGGGTTTGAGTTTGTCTAAAAATAGCTGGACAAGACTAGAATCGCAGTGATGGGTAAATTTGCTGTTTTCTGGTAAATAAAATTCGCACAAATGAAATAAATTAACAATATCAAATTCGGGTAAGCTATTACCTGTCAAAGTATAAATATCAGCAAATAATACTTTGTAATATTTCGCTAATGCAGGATTTTCCACTACAAAACGCACATAGGAGGAATGTTCCGGTGCAGCTGCGGTAATCCCCATAATTTCATTGTTTAAACCGTTTTGTTGGTTTTCTAAGCCAATAATATGATGATTACCAGTGCCAAAATGAAAAATACTTTTACCTTGAATATTAAATTCCCGCAGATAGTCGATGAATTCCAAATCACAAGGGCAACGATTGGCATCTAAAACCCAAATGGAGTGCTCTTGGAAAAACTTCATTCCTACTACATGGGGAGTTTTCGGACGACGAATTTTTGCCCCGTAAATAATTTTTTGCAAGAGAGGATAATGTAATAAATTCGATAGCTTTAATTGTGCTTGTGACATGGGAAGAATATAGGTATAAATTGAAACTAGACTGCTGGTTGCTAGTATATTTTTTATACCCAAAAAGATAACTCCTTCGTGGCATTATTTACGGAAACTTTTTATTTAGAAAGCTTTTAAGCAGACATACTTTATGATAATTTTATACATTATTTTTTTCTACTGTCACCATAATAGACCTGTTGCTTTATAAGTTCAAAAAACCGTGAGATCTAGTTCTAGCAAGCGTTTCAGTTACTTCCTGCGAATCATAACTATAACCTATATGGTGTAGGGCTTTCGGCGATTCCTTCTGTTCAAAAAAAACAAGTCTAAACTTATATATGTATCTAAGTAATAACTCTCTATAGTTTAGTAGTCAGTCCCGGTGCAAAAATATTTTGACTACCAAGGATGAAAGTATAATTTTCTGTTCTCTACCGAAATGTACTGGTGTATACGCGGAATCACAAGCAAATACACACCCAAGATTTTGAGCTTTTTTCCAATGTATCTATAATTCTTGCACAAGCAATTAGCGCGATCGCACTAAATATCCACACCTTGGTTCGCCGTTGATCATCCAGTGGGTACGCTCCACTATACAATCGGGTAAGATTGCAGCGAACATTTCTAATTCATGTCCACAGACGCTAGGAAACGATTCGGCAACATTAGATATGGCACAATTGTGTTCGGCGATGATAAAGCCGGGATGCGTAGATGTTTCTTGCGTCTCTACTGCATGACATTCGGTCATGTAGCCTTCAGCTTTCCGTAACTCTACAAGTATTGCTAACCTTTGTAGCAATGAACCATCACCCACTCGTTCCCGATATTCTAGGGCTTTACGTTCCCACTGTTTTTGCAGAATTGTACTAAATTGATCGCGTCCCACTGTTTCGGCGATGGTATCCAACAGGGAAACGGCAAAGTTACCGTAGCTATCACCCTGTTCCTCACTTGCACGCCGAATGCGATCGCGTCCCCGCTGACTTAACCTATATATATGTTGTGGTCGTCCCATCCCTCGAACTTCGGAACCTTCTTCATCATGATTCTGGTTTTTCTTCCCTAGCGAGGCAGCAAAATACACAATTAAGTCTTCCGTCTCCAAATCTTTCAAATGGCGACGAATCGCTTGTGGACTGACTTTTATAGCCTCTGCCAATTCAAGTGCTGAGGCTTGTGAATGTTTCAAAAGATACTCTAATATATCCTGCTTCGTTGAGGACTGCTGCGTGATTTGCATTTTCGTCCTGGGTATTTTCAAAAATTAAACAAAAATTAAATTAGAAAATTTCACTTTAACAACAATCTTGTTGTTAATTTAGCGTAAAATAAAGATAAGTTAAACAACAGCTATGTTGTTTTAATGCTTTAATCTATTCTAGCAGCCGTTTGAACACTCCGTAAAAGTTTCCATTAAACATATTCGGAAACGGCTCACAGCCCGTCTTCCATCCTTAAAAAGAATCCTTAAAGAGAACCAAGTAATGAGTGCTACTGTCAACACCCTAGTCAATCAACCCTACAAATACGGCTTTGTCACCGACATTGAGTCGGACACCATACCCCGTGGATTGAGTGAAGATATTGTTCGCCTCATATCCTCGAAAAAAAATGAGCCGGACTTTATGCTGGAGTTTCGTCTGCGGGCGTATCGACAGTGGCTGAAGATGACTGAACCAGATTGGTCGGGTTTAAATTATCCACCCATCGATTATCAAAATATTATCTATTATTCTGCGCCCAAGCAAGCTAAAAAAAAGTTAGATAGTTTGGATGAGGTTGATCCGACTTTGTTGGAAACCTTTGAAAAGTTGGGAATTTCCCTTTCTGAACAGAAGCGCTTGGCAAATGTGGCTGTGGATGCCATTTTTGATAGTGTTTCGGTGGCGACAACTTTTAAGGAAAAGTTAGCTAAAGATGGTGTGATTTTTTGTTCCTTCTCAGAAGCCCTCCAAGAACACCCTGAACTGATTAAGAAGTATTTGGGAAGTGTTGTTCCCATTGCTGACAATTATTTTGCGGCTTTGAATGCCGCTGTATTTAGTGATGGTTCTTTTGTGTATATTCCCAAGGGTGTGAAGTGCCCAATGGAACTTTCCACATATTTCCGCATCAACAACGGCGACACCGGACAATTTGAGCGTACCTTAATTGTGGCTGAAGAAGGTAGCTATGTTTCCTATTTGGAAGGTTGTACCGCGCCGATGTATGATAGCAACCAGTTACATGCAGCGGTGGTGGAACTTGTGGCGATGGATGATGCTGAAATCAAGTATTCCACCGTCCAAAACTGGTATGCAGGTGATGTTAACGGTAAAGGTGGAATTTACAACTTTGTGACAAAACGTGGTTTGTGTCAGGGTGTAAATTCTAAGATTTCTTGGACACAGGTGGAAACAGGTTCGGCAATTACTTGGAAGTATCCTAGTTGTGTTTTAGTTGGTGATAATTCTGTCGGGGAATTTTATTCGGTTGCTTTAACTAACAATATGCAACAAGCCGACACCGGAACCAAAATGATTCACGTTGGCAAAAATACCCGCAGTACAATTATTTCTAAGGGTATTTCCGCAGGTAACTCCAGTAATAGCTACCGGGGTTTGGTGAAGGTGAATCCTACAGCTAAAGGGGCGCGAAACTATTCACAGTGCGACTCCATGTTGATTGGTGATAGTGCTGCCGCTAATACTTTCCCCTACATTCAGGTACAAAATCAAACTGCAAAGGTGGAACATGAAGCTTCAACTTCTAAGATAGGTGAAGATCAACTTTTCTTCTTTAGACAAAGAGGAATTTCAGCAGAAGATGCAATTTCCATGATGATTAGCGGCTTCTGTAAGGATGTATTTAATCAGTTACCGATGGAGTTTGCTGTGGAAGCTGACAAGTTATTGAGTTTGAAACTTGAAGGTAGTGTCGGGTAATCAGTGAACAGCTTTGTAGCTTTGTAGGTTGGGGAGTCCCTGCGTTGCGGGGGTTCCCCCTGTTGAAGCATCTGACGTTGAGGTTTTGCGTAAGCTAACACCAATATCTACAGAGTAAAAAGCTTTGTAGGTTGGGTTGAGGCTTTGCGTTAGCTTGCTACTTACAGAAGCCACTACCTGTCTACTACGTTTCGGAGTACCCAACACCAATATCTACACAATTAAGAGTTGTATTTTATTTAGGAACCAGCGTTGGAGTGGAATGTAACCCAACATTATCATCTCATTGATGTTGGGTTCCGCTAACGACTTACGTCGCGCAAGCTACGCTACACCCAACCTACATTTAGCTACTCAAAATTGCATTTAATGGCAGGCAAGATGCCTATATCACAAAGACTTGGGAGAATAGAAAGATTATGATTATTGAAAATAGCGAAGTTGTGCTGTCGGTACGGGACTTGACAGCGAGTGTTGATGGAACTCCAATTTTAAAAGGTTTGAATTTAGAAGTGCGTGCAGGTGAGATTCACGCGATAATGGGACCAAATGGTTCTGGTAAAAGCACTTTTTCTAAGGTTTTAGCTGGACATCCGGCATATCAAGTTACAGGTGGAGAGGTAATTTTTCAAGGAAAAAACCTCTTGGAAATCGAACCTGAAGATAGGGCAAGAAGTGGGATATTTTTGGCGTTTCAATACCCCTTGGAAATTCCTGGTGTCAGTAATTTAGACTTTTTGCGGGTTGCTTATAACTCGAAGCGGAAAGCGGAAGGTTTGGAAGAATTAGAACCTTTCGATTTTGAAGATTTGGTTTATGAGAAGCTGGATGTGGTGAAGATGGATTCGGCTTTTTTGAATCGTAGTGTGAATGAAGGGTTTTCGGGTGGTGAGAAAAAGCGGAATGAGATTCTGCAAATGGCACTTTTGGAACCAAAAGTCGCAATTTTGGATGAGACTGATTCAGGTTTGGATATTGACGCGCTAAAAATTGTCTCAGGTGGGGTGAATCAGTTGGCAAATCCCCAAAATGCCACAATTATGATTACCCATTATCAAAGATTGTTGAATTATATTGTCCCGGATTATGTGCATGTGATGGCGCGGGGACAGATTTTGATGTGTGGTGGTAAAGATTTGGCGTTGGAATTGGAAGAACGTGGTTATGATTGGATTTTAGATCAAAATATGGAAGCTGTGGGGGTATAGTGATGAAAACACAAGTAGCTTCCCAAGTTTCTCCTAGCCCAATTCCCAATTCTAATGTGGTGAGTTTGTCGGCAACTTTGTTAGATAGAGATGAATATTTGAAGGGTTTGGTAAATCAGGTATTAGAGACTAAAAATAATTCGTCTCTATATTGGTTGCCAGAAGTTAAAGAAAAAGCGGCAAATTGGGTACGTCATTCAACTTTACCGACTACCCGTGATGAAGAATGGCGGTTTACAGATTTATCGGCGTTAAAACAGGTTAATTTCAATGTTGCGTCTGGCAGTATCACATCTTCCAATATCGCGTTTTTACAGGAATGCGAAAATAGCCGTTTGGTATTTGTAAATGGTGTCTACGCAGCCGAATTATCTGCTGTTTCTGGTTTACCTGAAGGAATCACCGTCACAAACCTATCTCAACTACCTGCTGAATATACAGAAAAGGCTAAAATATATTTTGCTCAAGCAGAAGGGGCAATCGAAGTATTTACAGCTTTAAATACTGCGGGAATGCTAGATGCAGCAGTGATTTGGATTGGGAAAAATGTGGCTGTGGAAACTCCAATTCACCTAATTTATGTAACCACTGGTGAAAATCCAGTTATTTCCCAACCTCGCTGTTTAGTAGTAGCCGAAACAGGTTCTCAAGTGACTTTGGTTGAGGAATTTGTCACCGAAAATCAAGATGGACATTTCGTCAACGCAGTTACAGAAATTTGGGTTGGTGAAAATGCCAGTGTGAACCACAGCAGAATTCAAAAAGACAATTTAGCCACATTCCATATCGGCAAAACAGCAGTTACCCAAGCTAAATATAGCCGTTATACCTGTAACGCGATCGCATTCGGCGGCAAAGTCTCACGACACAACCTCGAAATTCTCCAAACAGGCGAACAAACCGAAACCACCCTCAACGGTTTAGTAATGGTAAAGGGTGAACAAGTGGCAGATATGCATAGCGCGATCGCACTCAATCATCCCCATGGTATCAGCAATCAGTTACAGAAAAATATTGTCGCTGATAAGGCACATGCCATATTTAACGGTAAGGTTTTTGTCCCTAAATTAGCCCAAGAAACCAACGCATCCCAATTAAACCGGAATTTACTCCTTTCCCCCAAAGCCAGAGTTGACACCAAACCCCAACTAGAAATCACCGCTGACAATGTAAAATGCGCCCACGGTGCCACAGTTAGCCAATTGGAAGATGATGAAATTTTCTATTTGCAAAGTCGAGGTATTGATGAACATGCTTCCCGCAAGTTGTTAATTAATGCCTTTGCCACGGAAATTATCAACCATATCCCCGTTGCATCATTGCGCGACAATTTATTTGCAATAGTCAAACAATTTTAAAGCAGTTAGCTATTAGCCGTTAGCAGTTAACTAACTGTTAACTGCTAAAACCACTCTAGGCATTTGAAAAGTCGAAGTTTTAACTGTTATTAGTATAAATAAAATGCAAATAAACAGAGATGCGACATGTCTCGTCTCTGAGGGGTTTCAGGCTTGAAAAGCTTACCTTATAAGTAACTACTGCCTAGTACCTACTACCTACTGTTTACTGATTATGACTATTACCCAACAACAAAGCATTGCCCAAAAAGTCCGCAACGACTTTCCCATTCTCCAGCAAGAAGTTAACAACAAGCCCCTAATTTACCTTGATAGCGCTGCCACATCCCAAAAACCCAAATTTGTTCTGGATGCATGGCGTGATTATTATGAAAAATATAACTCCAATGTTCACCGTGGCGCACATACCCTCAGCAGTAAAGCCACCGATGCATACGAAGGTGCAAGAGATAAAATTGCTGCCTTCATCAACGCAGCATCCCGCAACGAAATTGTTTACACCCGCAACGCCTCCGAAGCCATCAACTTGGTAGCATATAGCTGGGGAATGAATAATCTCCAACCTGGAGATGAAATTATTCTTTCGGTAATGGAACACCACAGCAACTTAGTACCCTGGCAATTTGTTGCCCAAAAAACGGGTGCGGTACTCAAACATGTGGAATTAACACCCGAAGAAGGCTTTGATTTAGAACATTTTAAATCCTTAATTTCCAGCAAAACCAAATTAGTCTCAATTGTCCATGTTTCCAACACCCTCGGTTGCATCAACCCGGTGGCAGAAATTTGTCAAATCGCCCACAAACACAACGCCAAAGTATTAATTGATGCTTGCCAAAGCGTTCCCCACATGCCCATTAATGTGCAACAAATAGACTGTGATTGGCTAGTGGCATCCGGACATAAAATGTGTGCGCCAACTGGCATCGGATTCCTTTACGGCAAACTAGAAATCCTCGAATCCATGCCCCCATTTATGGGTGGTGGGGAAATGATCGCAGAAGTATATTTAGAACATTCCACCTACGCAGAATTACCACATAAATTTGAAGCCGGAACCCCCGCGATTGGAGAAGCGATCGCACTCGGCGCTGCCATCGATTATCTTAATAAAATCGGTATGGATCAAATTCATGCCTACGAAGCCGAATTAACTGCACACTTATTCCAAGAGTTAGAAGCAATTCCTGGTATTGCCACATACGGAACCAAACCTAAAGCTAACGGTTTTGGACGTGCAGCACTAGCATCTTTCACTGTCGAAAATATCCACGCTAACGATTTATCTGCATTATTAGATCAAGAAGGTGTTGCAATTCGTTCTGGACATCATTGCACCCAACCATTACACCGTTACTTAAACCTTTCCGGTACAGCAAGGGCAAGTTTAGCTTTCTACAATACCCATGCAGAAATCGATGTTTTTATTAAAGCATTGAAAGAAACAATTCATTTTTTCAATAGTATGATGAGTTAATAGTTTTACTGTAAATAATCAATCTATCTATCAAATAAAAAGGGCGGAATTCTATCGCCCTTTCTATGATGATTTAGTTACTGTTTACTAGTAGTCACTTAAACAATTAAATTTATGCACGACGTATAAAACGACCAATCGCTGAACCAACGCGTAATGCAAATTGGTTCCATTTATAAGTTGTGCCGGAATACAACTGAATAGGGCTTTGACTATGTTGCCAATAAACCTTATCTGTAATTGTTGGTGGGTCTGCTTTTAAAGCCTCAATAATTAACTTTTTCCGCCAGGGTTTGATACTGGGAACCGTTGCATGGGACATTGTAATCCCTCCTGGAATAAAATCCATTCCTTCAGGACCAACTGTACTTAAAGGACAAGAACTAATCATTAATGCCAAATTCATAGCACATTGATCGTTAGGAAAATATGGATATGTATTTGTGTGTTTGAGGGAATAGGGTCTTTGCAGATCAAGATATCCAGTTTCAGATGCAATTTCTAGCAGTTTTCTCCACATCAAAAGAACTAATTTATGCTCCCGATGAACACCGATAAAACCGCCATTATAATGATGATCTAAATCACGAATATTGCTAAATCCATTATTTTCAGCAAATTGTTTCCACGCTATACGTCGAGGTTGATTAGCTGGCACAATAGTCCAACTATCGCAGCAAACTGCAACACCACATGTGACCCAATATTCATAGAAATCCCAATCACATTTATTCACAATATCCGGATCAAAATAATATACTGCCTCGATTTCGGGGTCGTAGTGTTCCATTACGTCCCACATAAAATCTGGTTTGTGGTTCGTTAAATGCTTAGGGGTATCCAATTGAACCCATTTTATTGTGCAGCCATCCGCTACGGTTTGTTGATGATATTGAAGCGACTTAAGTCCTTCGCATTTCCTTGCAGACTGTGCCCAAAATGGTAAATCTCCTCGATATCCTACCCAAACATTTCCACGAAAGCCGTGATTATAGAGTGAGTTAGTTAAAACTCCAACTCCGTAGTGATAATCACCTTCATACAAAGTACAAATCGCTGTTTGCATACTTAGTTGTTTAAAATACGAGCTATTTGTGGATATTAGTGATTAAATACACATTGAAATTGAAAAAAAATTGTGCACTACCTGAAAGCTTCACAGAAAAAATGCTTGAAAATAAAGTAATTAGCTCATTTTCTGCACATATATAATACTTATCTGGATTCAGAGACTATTTATCTAGCTGACTGTAAAAATTGTATATGTGGTATCTCGCTTATTGTATGAAGATACTGTGTTTTGATGATTTATTTTCCGTAAAATTAGGTATAAATAGCAACATAGAATACATTTCTGCAAGTTGTCGCACACCGTTCAATTAACTACCTGGAAAAAATATTTACTGTTGAATATATAAGTTCCTACCTAGCTTACTAGTATACTTCCAAAATCAATTGGGTGCGACTCTTTTAGTAGTACAAGGTATGGTATAAGAGTAATAGGAGACAAGTCAACCAGAGTAATGTTTCAGTGCAAAAATGAAACAGATGCATCCTTGCTTGTCAAAAGATAAAAACGGGAATAAGTACGGACGTATGCAAGCATCTAGATCAAATCCAGGGATGTTTTGGGAAGAAGCACGAGAACTATTTGAAGAAATAGTTGGTTGGCTGGACTCAGATAGTATTTGTGGGTTGGAGCATGGAGAAATAGAAAGTAAGTTGCTTGATAATGGATATGAACTACTTAGAAGGCTGTTACAAGGATACTTTGATAAGCGTAGCCAAGACGAAACGGATTCTGAGTGGGTAGGAAAAGACCAAGCCAAGCGAACGCACAAGAAAAAATTGTCAAGGAAATTAACAACAATATTTGGCACAGTAATCGCAAACCGAATCGGTTACGGAGGTAGAAAGATAAACACCCTATTTCCATTAGATGCAGAGCTAAACCTACCAGCAGAACAATATTCTCACGGATTAAGACAACGAGTAGCAGTGGAAGTAGCTCGTTCAGGATTTAGGGAAACAGTGGATATTATCGAAAAAACAACAGCAGCCAAAATTGGTAAACGGCAAGCAGAAGAACTAGCGTACCAGAGCGCTGTCGATTTTGATGATTTCTACACATATCAACAGGCAGAAGCGGTACAAGTTGAGGAAATAGGAGAAATTGTTGTAATCAGTGCAGATGGGAAAGGTGTGATTGTGAGCCACTCGACACGGGCTGTGCCCAGTGTCGAAGTGGCGGTGCGTACAGAGGATTTACGTCCCCAAACCCAAAAACGAGCGCAAGCTTCCAGCAAGAAGTTAGATAAGCGTTTAACCAAAGGAGAAAAAGCCAATGCCAAACGAATGGCAACGGTAGCTTCAGTTTACACAATCAACCCGTTTGTTCGTACAGTTGAGCAAATAGTTAACCCATCCGATGAGGATAAGAAAATAAAGCGTCCTAAACCTATTGGAAAAAGGGTTTGGGCTTCTGTTGCCAAGGAACCAGAAGTCGTCATTAAAGAGGCTTTCGATGAGGCATTGCATCGTGATCCAGATCGGCAAAAACGCTTTTGTGCCTTGGTCGATGGTAATAAGCAACAATTATCGTTGATGAAGAAATTTACCAAAAAACATCACCTCGAACTGACTATTGTCCTGGATATTATCCATGTGATTGAGTATTTGTGGAAAGCAGCATTTGTATTTTATTCCAGTACGGATAAACAAGCCGAAGCCTGGGTTACGAAACGTTTGAAGTCTATCCTTGAGGGGAAATCCAGTGATGTTGCTTCTGGGATGCGAACAAGCGCGACAAAACGTAAACTCACACCCCAAGAACGCAAACCTGTGGATAACTGTGCCAGATATTTGCTCAACAACCGCGAATATCTCAAATACCATGATTATTTAAAAGCTGGGTTGCCAATTGCTACCGGAGTTATCGAAGGTGCTTGCCGTCATCTGATTAAAGATCGGATGGATATTACTGGTGCCAGATGGAGTCTAGCTGGTGCCGAGGCTGTTTTACGGCTTCGTTCTTTGTATATTAGCGGGGATTGGCATAAGTATTGGCGCTTCCATTTACACCAAGAGCATAAACGCAATCATCTTGCTCTGTATCAAGGTGCAATTCCCTTGATGAAGCGAGTTGCTAAAGCCCGTTGCCCTATTACCCCTTCACCCCTTCCAATACCTGTCTAAACTACATTTCCTGTCTTACTAAAAGAGCCGCACCCAAATCAATTCATGCAGTTACAAGTAGGTGGGTAGGAGAAATTATCGTTGTGGGGAGTGGGTAGTGTTAAGGATTTGAGCTAAGTTTATATTCTGTTACATAGCGGAAACCTAAGAAGTTCTGTTTATTTGTAACCATCTACTTAGCTGTAGCCATTTTTGTTAGGAGATTTATCTATTCCCTGTTCGCTTTTAGACCAATCTTTTAGACCAATATTTATGTTCTAACCGAGATGTCCACTGCTATACTTACCAGATCTCGCATCTGGGAAACCAAAACACCTTGACTTGAGCCGCCTTGTTTTGGAACTGTTTAGAATGTCGATGCATTTATGCCGCACACAGAGATGTCAAAGCGACCCTCTACCCAGAATATTTTGTCAGGGAAGTTTTTGCTCTAAGTTTGTCACAGATTTGTCATATTTTTGAACTATAGTACTCAATAGTAGCAACACTCCAAATCATTAAAACAAATCAGATATTTAACTCAATATTTAAATATTGTAATAATTCTTATCTTAATCCTATAGGACTACTATTTGATTTGTTTCAATTGATTTAAAATTCCCTTCTTTAGTTCAAAAACTCACATATTGATTTTCCACACATATAAATTAGCAAAGGAGCAAGACCAAACAAGTTTGATCCGTGTAATCAGACTTTTATTAATCACGCAAGTCCTATAATCTGGGTGAAAAACATTCACAAGAATATAGGCGACTCAGGCTAGCAGAAGATACAACTCTCAGATGAATAATGTCAAGGTAATTGATTGGAAGTCAAAACACGAGTTCAAGCTTGCGCGTATTGGAGAAGGTAACTGGATTAAATGGTTAGTCAATTATGGTTATGACATTATTGATCAAGTAGACTTAGGGCAAACGGAAATTAACTTGTATAAATCTGAAACCCTGGGATTATATGCAATCTACTGTCCGTACTTTATTAATTTAGACACAGAACGTCTTTTCATCGATATACCGACAGAAGAGGAAGCACGATTATTTATTGCTGCGATCAAAAAAATGTTAGAGCCTATGCTTTAATAATACAGCAAATATGAAGTTATTTGGGCTGAGTTTATGTTAGCTCGTAAAAACCTTACGCACCGTACTCAGTTGCTATTAGTCAAAAATAGTTCTAATTTAGTACAAGGGAACTATTTATAAGTTGGAATGTCTGATTTAATTTTATTTTGGCATCGTCGTGATCTCCGTATTGCTGATAATACAGGATTAGCAACAGCACGCGATCGCACTCACCGAGTAATCGGTTTATTTTGTTTAGATCCGAATATTCTCAATCCTGATCATGTTGCTCCAGTGCGGGTGACATACATGATTGGTTGTTTGCAAGCTTTGCAGCAACGCTATGCTGAAGTTGGTAGCCAATTATTAATTGTGCAAGGTGAACCAACCCAAGTAATTCCAACCCTAGCCACAGCTTTGGGTGCAAAAGCAGTATTTTGGAATTGGGATGTGGAACCTTATTCTCAAAAACGAGACCATACGGTAATTGATGCCCTCAAAGAACAGGGAATTGATTACTTAGCACCTAATTGGGATCAACTTCTACATACCCCCGATGAAATCCGCACAGGCAGTAATTCGACATACACAGTTTATAGTCCATTTTGGAAGAATTGGTATAGTAAACCAAAAGCAGAGCCCGTAGCAACTTTAGCAAATGTGGCAGGATTAACATCTGCCCAGATGGAGATTGCCCGAAAAAATGGTGTAATTGAGTTACCAAGCGCGAAGGATTTAGGCTTTGTTTGGGATGGAGATTTAATTATCGCCCCAGGGGAAGCTACAGCCCAATCACGCTTAGAAGAATTTTGTTACCGAGCGATAAATAATTATCAAGAGGATCGTAATTTCCCCGCCATTGACGGTACTTCCCAACTCAGTGCAGCCTTAAAATTTGGTGTAATTGGTATCCGCCACGTTTGGCAAGCAACTTTATCAGCAATTGAAAATAGTCGTAGTGATGAAGCCAGAGATAGTATCCGCACATATCAACAAGAATTAGCATGGCGGGAATTCTATCAACATGTGATGTATCATTTTCCCGAATTAGCAGATGGTCCCTACCGTGATGCCTTTAAAGGATTTCCTTGGGAAACTAACGATCAGCATTATCAAGCTTGGTGTGAGGGGAAAACAGGATATCCAATAGTCGATGCAGCAATGCGACAATTAAATGAAATTGGATGGATGCATAACCGTTGTCGGATGATTGTAGCAAGTTTTTTAACCAAGGACTTACTATTAGATCCACGTTTAGGGGAAAAATACTTTATGCAAAAGCTGATTGATGGGGATTTGTCGGCAAATAACGGTGGTTGGCAGTGGAGTGCATCTAGCGGGATGGATCCAAAACCCATACGCATATTTAATCCCGCAAGTCAAGCACAAAAATTTGATCGTGATGGTGACTATATCAGACAATGGGTTCCAGAGTTACGCTCTGTGGATACAGGGGAGTTACTAACTGGTAATATTACACCCTTAGAACGTCGTGCTTTAGGTTATCCATCTGCAATTGTCGATCACAAAATTCAGCAAAAGTTATTCAAGGAAAGGTATCAGCAACAAAAAGCTTAATTATTTGGGAGCCTATTTATAAAGTAATAAGCTGCAATGCATCTATTTTGCGTATAAGGCGCGGGCAGGACTTCGGCGTGAGTTGCTCAGTCCTTACCTCCGGTACACTTCGTTCCGACAGGCTCAGGAACCATCGAACGCTGCCCACACTACAATCATTTTGTGTTTTTGACTTATATAATCTAGCTGCCATCAACTTACCGATTACAAAAAAATCATTGCAACACATAAACAACCTGTAGGGGTTCCACGCAAGGGGAAATAGCTCATGAATTCCCCCTGCCTCTTCGAGCATTTGAAGACTTCGACTCATATTGCTCAAAATTTCTACGGCTACTAATTAAAGTTTCTGCGAATTTTTTTCTGCAAATTTGTGCCTTGAGTCCACATTTTCCTTCCACAAAATGTTACCCTTGTTCCTAAAAAAGCTTGTTACCACCAAATAATAATTTTGTAAATACCCCTATTATATATTTTTAGTATTTTCTAGATATTGAGAAAGTGCAATAAATTCAATATTTTGGATAATGCGGAACAAATGAGATTTTTACATGGAAAATTATCTTTTAATCTATCTGTTACTAAGTATAGTTACTTTTTTCTTCGTTATTCTAATAGGATTACCAATTTTATTTTTTTTTATTGAGTGTATTGCTGCACTATTAAAAAATACTGATCACATAAACTACAACAATTTAACCAGACCATCAGTTGCAGTCATAATTCCAGCCTACAATGAAGCATCTTGCATTGATACTACATTGTTAAGACTAAAGCACGAGTTAGTCCCAACAGATAAAGTAATTGTTGTGGCTGATAACTGTAGTGATGAGACAGCTGCGATCGCACGGCAGTACAAAGTCACTGTTTTAGAGCGTTTTGATGCTACATACAGAGGCAAAGGATACGCACTAGATTGGGGTTTACAGCACCTCAAAGCAAATCCACCGGAAGTAGTTGTTTTCCTTGATGCAGACTGTCAAGTGCATCATGACACCATCACCCATTTAGCACAGATAGCGATCGCTAAAAATCGACCAATTCAAGCGACAAATCTGCTCAAAACGGCAGAACACTCCACACCACGGGATGCAATTTCCAGCTTGGCATTTATTATGAAGAATTTAGTTCGTCAGCGAGGACTTCACAATCTAGGTTTACCTGCAACCCTCACGGGGACAGGAATGGCTTTCCCATGGGCAATAATTGATCAAGTTAGCTTTGCCAGTGGCAACATTGTGGAAGATAAGCAACTCGGCTTAGATTTAGCGGTGGCTGGATATAGTCCCGTTTATTGTGAACAAGCATTAGTCACAGGTTATTTTCCCCAACATCAGCAAGCAGGAAATACCCAACGTACCCGATGGGTTCATGGACATCTACAAACATTACTAACCCAAGTTCCTGCTATGTTACTTGCTGCTTGGCGACAAAAACGCCTTGACTTATTGGCAATTGGTTTAGATATGGCTATTCCACCGCTATCTTTGCTTGTATCTCTTTGGCTAATGGAGGTAGTGATCAGCTTGATGATATTCCCTATCTCTTCTATCCCTGCTGGAATCGCAAGTATTCAAGGTCTAATGCTATTTACTGCAATCTTTGGGGCTTGGAATAAATTTGCTAAAAATGATTTCCCTGCAAGAATATTTTTAGAAATACCAATTTACATCCTTTGGAATCTAAGTATTTATTGGTCATTTTTAATTAAACCTCAAAGAACCTGGATTCGGACTCAACGAGATATTGAAATCAGTTAACAATGATTTTTCCCACCCACCTACTTATCATCTTTTTATTGATTTTTGTCGCAGTTAGTATTTATCTTTTCCAGAAACTAGCTGCCACATCCAAATATCAAATCATGGGTGAATACTTTAATCAGGTTGAAACCAATGATTCTGTGGTTGCATTAACCTATGATGACGGACCAAATCCAGAGTATACAGTTAAGCTAATTAATTTGTTGGATAATTTAGGAGTGAAGGCGACATTTTTCGCCATCGGCAAAGAAATCCAAGCACATCCCCAAGTTATCAAACAATTAGTTGCTAGTGGACATGAAGTTGGAAACCATTCCTACTCACATCAGAAAATGATTTGGAAAACCCCCAAATTCCTACTTAAAGAAATCAATAAAACTGATGAATTGTTGAGGGAATTAGGGGTTAAAAACGAAATTCTCTTTCGCGCTCCTTTTGGATTTAAGCGTTTAACTTTACCTTATATTCTCAAGCAACAAAAAAAGAAGAATATTTTGTGGAGTTTAGATCCTAAAGATTATCAGGAGTCTGACCCAGAAATTATCGCCAATCGAATTTTAGAAAATATCAAGCCAGGAACGATAATATTACTGCATGATGGTGGAGGCGATCGCACTGCGACAATAAACGCTACTAGAATTGTCATCAATCGGCTGCAAGCTGAGGGTTATCGGTTTCTCACAGTTTCTCAATTGCTGCAAACTCAGGTTTCTGTAACGAGTCAAAAAATGGTTTAAAAGTCCGTAAGTTAACTCAAACTGGTATTTTTTGAGTTGCACAAAACTAAAACAATAGCTTGAGCTAATTGGTGAGGATCAATAGGTTTGGCAATGTGCCGTTGAAACCCGGCTGCTAGGGCTTGTTGTTGGTCTGTTTCTCTAGCATAGGAGGTGAGGGCAATGGCTGGAACTTTTCCACCTTGTTGGGGTGCCAAAGCGCGGATACGTCTGATCAGGGTATAACCATCCATATCTGGCATTCCAATATCACTGACTAATACATCGGGTTGAAAGGAGGATTCTAAGGTACTCAAAACATCTTGGGCAGAGGTGAGTGCTGTCACCTCGGCTCCATACTGCATCAATAAAACCGTCAGTAATTCACGAGAATCTTGATCGTCATCCACTGTCAAAATTTTGATTCCAGTTAGATCTGGTTCTTGTTCTAACAATTCATCAATTTGTTGACTATCATCTTTCAGTAAGGGTAATCGAACAGTAAAAGTGGCACCTTGTCCTTCACCTAGACTTGCAGCGCTGATAGTGCCACCGTGAAGTTCCACCAAGCTATACACAATAGCTAACCCCAGCCCTAAACCACCATGTTTGCGGGTGACAGAGAAGTCTTCTTGACGAAACGCCTCAAATATGTGGGGTATAAAGTCAGGGTTAATGCCTTTACCAGTATCTGTGAAGGTGAGTTGTGCGTGATCATCTACATTTTGTAAGCGAATATCAATGCGTCCACCTGAAGGTGTAAATTTAATAGCATTGGAAATTAAGTTCCAGATAACTTGTTGAAGTCGAGTTGCATCACCTAATACTTGACCAATTGGGGGTACTCTTGCCTCAATTAAAATTGACTTAGCGGTGGCTGCCGTACTAACGGTATCTAGTGCAGCTTC
The DNA here is from genome assembly GCF_000317435.1 of Calothrix sp. PCC 6303. NCBI lineage: Bacteria > Bacillati > Cyanobacteriota > Cyanophyceae > Nostocales > Calotrichaceae > Calothrix > Calothrix sp. PCC 6303. Next base: position 5,936,445 of record NC_019751.1, on the reverse strand, counting down.
AATGATTAATTTTAAATTGACTGGAGCTACATTCAAGTTAAGTTTGCCGCGCAAAATCTTGGCGATATCCAGGAGATCGTCAATTAGTTCTGTTTGTAATTTGGCGTTACGTTCAATTGTTGCCAGTGCTTTTGCAGTTTGATCTGCGTCAAACTGGCGCGTTTGTAGGAGTTTTGTCCAGCCCAGAATTGGGTTGAGGGGCGATCGCAGTTCGTGGGATAGTACTGCTAGAAACTCATCTTTGACGCGGTTAGCACGTTCTGCCTCTGTACGGGCAGCTTGTTCTAATTGAAGAATGCGATCGCGTTCGATTTCAGATCGTTTTCGTTCTGTAATATCTCGAAAGACAACTATTCCGCCTTTAATATCGTCACTTCCATCACTTAAAGGGTAGCCATTAGCACTGATCCACCGTCCTTCTAATTCCTGCTGATTGCAGATAAACACCTCTACATCTGTAACTGTTTCGCCTTGTAAAGCTTTTATTAGGGGGAATTCGTCTTGAGGAAATAGGGTTTTTTGGTCAGGTAAAAACAGTCCATAGGTGCTTGCCCATTCATTAGGTGGTATCTCATTTAAAAGTGAACCAAATATGCTGTGTGCAGCCTCATTAAAAATTGTCAATTCCCCTTGTTGGTTGGCAGCAATTAAACCATCACCAATGCTGCTTAAAATAACTTGTAATAATTTAGTTTGCTCTTGCAAAGAGGCTTGTGCTTGTTTCTGCTCGGTCATATCCCTAGAAACCGATAAAAGTTGTATCACCTGTCCGGCTGAATCGCGGATAGGTGAAACCACAACATCCCACCATTTGGGTGTCCCTTTCGCAGTGGGACAAAAGCCTTGAAATTTAGCAGTTTCTCCTCTCTTTGCCTGAGTGATGGCGGCTGTTGCTGCTTGTCGGTATTCGTCTTGCCAAAAACACAGCCACTCGGTATTGAGGAAGGGAGTCAGATCATCGATCTCTAAGAGGCACATCCCACCTGCGTTAACGTATAACAGTCGTCCCTCCATATCAAGTACTTTGATGCAGTCACTACTGCTTTCTAATACTCGGTTCTTAAACTCTTCACTTTTTTGTAAAGCTTCTTGGGCTAGTTTCCGATCCGTGATATCGATGCCGGAAGGAATAAGATACTCGACTCGTCCTGTATCATCGAATAAAGGTGCTAGGAAAAAATCGATGACGATGAATTTTCCTTCACCCAAGCGCACCTCTACGTCATAGCGAACTATTTCTCCGGCTGCCGCTTGTTGAATCGCCAGCGCTAGTTGGGCTTGAATTTCTGGACTGTAAGACCACCAATAGGTGTCGGGAAAGGGTTTACCCAATACATCACTGGGAGATAGTGCAGCGGCTTCTAATGCCGTTCGATTGGCTTCAACCAGTACACCATCTGGGGTCATCACGCCAACAAAACTAAACAAGTTATTTAGGATTCGCCGAACTTGGTATTCACTTTGGCGAATTTCCGCTTCTGATCTTTTACGATCGGTGATATCCAGGTTAATACCTGTCATCCGTGTCGGTTGTCCAGTTGAATTATAAAATACTTTTCCCTGGCTTAGTTTCCAACGAATGCTATCATCTGGGTAGATCATGCGAAATTCCATGTCGTAATCTACACCAGTTGTGATGGCAGCATTGATTGCATCTAGGACGCGATCGCGGTCTTCCGGAAACAGTCGAGAAAACCACAGATCGTAGGAAACTAGCTCCAACAGCATTGTTTCACTGCCAGACCATTGAATTTCATTTGTCAGAATATTCCAGTCCCAAGTTACCATTTGGGAAGCTTCTAGCGCCAAACGTAGTTTTTCCTCTTTGTCTCGCAACACTTCTTCAGCGCGTTGCCGTTCGGCTAATTCTCTCTGTGCTTGTTGATAAAGCTCTGCTTGACGGATAGCAACACTTACTTGGGTTGCTAACTGCTGGAGTAAATCAGTTTCTAAGGGTTGCCATTGGCGAGGAGCGTTACATTGGTGGGCAATTAGCAGTCCCCAAAATTGGTCTTCGTGGAGAATCGGCACCACTAGATTTGCTCTAACTTGAAATTGATCTAGCAGTTCCAGATGACAAGGATCGATGCTGCCATCGTAAGTATCTGTGGTAGTGGTGACAAGTCCCTGACGATATTGTTCTATATAGCTTTCAACCAGGCAGGGGTCATAGATTTTTGTTGTTAGGATCGAACACCACTCTGCCCCAACAGATTCTGCCATTACCGTCCCGCTGCCATCTGATTCTAGATGAAAAACGAGGACGCGATCGCTTTGGAGAAAATTACGTACTTCTTGTACAGTAGTGTTGAGAACATCATCCAGTTCTAGTGATTTGTAAACTTTTTGAGAAATCTCAGCAATTACACGCTCCCGCTCAATCCGCTGTTGCAGTTGATTTTGTAATCCCACTGAATTTATAGTAGCGTTAACTGCTAAACGCAATTTCTCCGGGGTAATTTTTCCTTTAACCAAGTAATCTTGAGCACCTGCTTTAATTGCTTGAACTGCGATCGCTTCATTTCCTTCCCCCGTCACCATAATTACTGAGAGAAGCGATTTTTGTCCTTGAGCTTGCAGAGCGCTGAGAAATTCCAGACCGTCCATATCAGGCAATCGATAGTCTAGCAACACCGCATCTGGTTGGTACTGTCGCCACTGAGCTAGCCCTTCCTGTCCCAAGGTTGCAACTACCACAGTGTAGTTATACTCTTGAATTCTCAGTAAATAGCGGCGATACATTTCGCAGTCTTCAGGGTTGTCATCTACAACCAAAACAGTGCGCTGAATTCGATCCATCACTGGTTTTTCTCCGAAACATCGGTAGGGAGGACTGTTGTATCAAACCAATAATCTATCAAGGTTTGAATGTTACGTTTTAATCTAGCAGCATCCATTGGTTTGACGATATAGCTATTCACCCCTTGTTTGTAGCAGGCTTGAATATCTTTGGGGCTGTTTGATGTAGTGAAAATAACTACAGGAATTAATTTTAAATCCTCATCTTGTTTGATTTGTTGCAATACTTCTCGCCCATCCATCCCTGGTAGGTTGAGATCCAGTACAATCAGTCCTGGTCGGGGAGCATTCTGGTAATCAGTGTAATTACCAGTGTGATAAAGAAAAGCCAAAGCGTCATCACCATTAACGCAACGGTAGACAGGAATAGTCAAGGGGTATTTGTCGAGGTAGCGTTGCAATGCTTCAAAATCTTCATTGCTATCTTCAACCACTAACAAAAGCGGGGGTCTCTTAACAGAAATGACGGAGAATTGAGTCATACTTCGATTTTTGCCGCCAAGGTGAAGTAAAATGTACTACCCTCGCCCGGTGTTGATTCTATCCAAATTTTACCACCATGTCGCTGGACAATTTTTTGAACTATTGTTAACCCTGCTCCTGTACCACCACCATACTCATCTCGTGCATGGAGACGTTTGAAGATTTGGAATACTCGCTCTAAATTTTGTTCGGCAATTCCAATGCCGTTATCACGGACATAAAAGCTATAGAAAATAGGGTTGTCAGGCTGGTTGCTTACCGATTCGCAAAAACCAATTTCCACCCATTTGTCCGATTTATCGTTGTACTTGATAGCGTTGGTAAGGAGGTTGGTAAACAACTCGTTGACTTGAGTGCGATCGCATAAAATGATCGGCAGGGATTGGGGCAAGCGGAACTCAACTGTGCTTTCAGGCTGGCTGATTCTCAAGGTATCGATTGCCTGTTGTAGTAGATGGTTTAAGTTTGTTGGTTGACGAGAAAGTTCGGCACGTCCCAAACGAGAATAGTGCAACAGTGAGTTAATCAAATCCTCCATCCGTTGAGTCAGGCGTACTAATGTATTAAGTTTAGCAACTCCGCTGCCATCCAACACATCAGCATAATCTTCCATCAAAAAATGAGAATAGTTGTGAATTCCCCGCAGTGGTTCCTTCAAATCATGGGAAGCAATATAAGCAAAGGAATCCAGTTCAATATTGCTACGTTCCAACTCCAAATTGATTTTTGCTAGTTCGTCTGTTTGGGCAAGAACAATTTCCACAATTAGGCTTCGTAACTCAGAAACAGTTTCTATTTCGCAAGGTTTCCAGGGCAATGCACAACCTTGTACAGTTTCTTGCCATTTTTCAAAGGATTTACGTGGGGATAGCCGTACTTCTCCATCAATAGTGACTTCTACAGGTTTATTGGGATTACCACCCCAATTAACAGTTTGGATGACTTCGGGACGAAACCAGAAAATATAATTTTGGTTGACTTTAGATATTTCCAACGCCAATAAACCGCTACCAACTGTTTGAAAAGACGCTGCTGCTGGGTAAATTTGAGAAAGGAAACTTGTGTGAAACAAATTATACTCAATCTTAGTTTTTACCCAATCCCGCAGGGCAGATAATTCTGCTTCTTGGGGTGTTTTACCGATGCAGATAATTTGCTCTTTAGTGAAAATTGCTGCTCCTGATGCGCTGGCTAAATCCAGCAAATTCCTATCTATTTGAACTAATCCATCCAAAAAGTTTTTTGACTGGGAGAGCAGTGTCACAAACTTGCCTTGCAGTAACTTCAATCCCATTTTGTAGTCTAAATCTTCACGAACTTCTTTATTTGCCAGTTCAATGGACATCACCTGTCCCACAAACTCACACATAGTTCGCACATTATAGGGGACATATCTGGGAGTGCAGTGATGACAAGCAATCAGTCCCCATAAATTTCCGTTTTGGATTAAGGAAATTGACATGGAGGCTCTCACCTTCATATTATTCAGGTATTCCAGATGCAGAGGTGATACACTCCTTAGCACCGATAAACTTAAATCTAGTGGTTGCTCAGAATTATTCTGTGATACTAAACCTACAGGTTGATAGTCAGAATCTGGAATTAAACGTAACCAGTTCCGGGTATAAAGCTGTTTGGCTTGTTTAGGAATATCGGTTGCAGGGTAACGTAAATCTAGATAAGCAATCAACTGCTCTAACTTATCTTCCGCAATCACCTGTCCACATCCCTCTGCATCAAATTGGTAAACCATAACACGGTCAAACCCTGTAATTATCCGCACCTCTTTCACCACAGCTTGGCACATTTCTAACAAGCCGGGAGCCTTTTGAATCTTGCTAATTGTACCCCTGACCCGCTGATAAAACTCAACAAAATCTGCCTTCTGATCCGTATGCTTGGGTTCCAATTCTAAAATCACCATTCCATCCTGACGATGAATAATCCCATCAAAGGAAATTAACTTGGTTTCACATTGAATCGAAATATCCAAAGGATTTACATGCTCAAAGTCTTCACTCAAGTATTGTCGAATAGCGTTAATTTGTTCCGGGACGAGCAAATCTGATAAAGTTTGCCCCAAAATATCTTGAGGATGATTACCCAGTAACTCAAACGTATTATTGCTAACTTGAACTATTTCCAGATCCAATTCCTGCAAAACCAATAGCACACCATGGGGTTGAATTAACCCTGGAACGTGAATTGGTTCTCTATCGCAATTAGTTAAATCAAGATTCTGATCGGTGGAATGCATAATTATGTGGAGGTAGGGAGCAGGAGTACCCTGTTAAGGGCTAATTAATAATTTTGATTTGACGTTGTTCAATACTTTTCGTGAAGCCGAGAAACCCAGTTTATCAAGGGCTAAATACAAAGATTTTCCGTATTCTATCTGAATAAACCGGGTTTCGATCGTTAGTCGCTATCCTGGGTAAATCTGATTAAAGTCAACAGCGTGTCCTCTACCCCTTACTTCCCTGCCTCTTCTTTGGCTGCATGGGAAGATTTCCGCACCTAATTTATTTTGCTCAACTAGTAAATTGGCTTTAGGATCTAATTAGCAAACTGAATTATGGAAAATAACAATTTCCTTAAATTTGCTTGACAATTGTAAAGTGTTTACCCCCAAAAATCTTAAAACTATGGAATTGACAACAGACAACGTTGAACAAGTATTAGATGAAATGCGCCCATACTTAATGTCAGATGGTGGTAACGTTGAGCTTGTGGAACTGGATGGTCCTATTGTGAAGCTGCGTTTACAGGGTGCTTGTGGAACTTGCCCAAGTTCTGCGATGACTTTGAGAATGGGTATTGAAAGACGTTTACGGGAAATGATTCCCGAAATTGCCGAAGTAGAACAAGTCGTGTAAAAGTGGGGAGATGGGAGTTGCGCTTTTATTATTACTCAAACTGATTGCTAACTCCCTTTTGGGTAAATGACCAGTAACTAACTGGCTAACCAACTCTCAACTCCCTCACTAATACTTTATGTCTCATCCTCTTTACATTGCATTTATCTGGCATCAACACCAACCACTTTATAAATTACCAAACGTCAGGGGTAGCCAAAATTACCGTTTGCCTTGGGTGCGGTTGCATGGAACCAAAGATTATTTAGATTTAGTTTTATTGCTGGAAAAATATCCTCAGTTGCACCAGACGGTGAATTTGGTACCTTCATTAATTTTGCAGATTGAAGATTATATTGCTGGCAAAGCAATGGATCCTTACTTAGAAGCAAGTTTGACACCAACTGAGAAATTAACTTTAGAACAGCGTGAGTTTATTGTTCATCATTTTTTTGATGCGAATCATCACACTTTGATTGATCCCCATCCCCGTTACGCTCAGTTGTACAATCAGCGTCAGGAAAATGGTGAAAGCTGGTGTTTAGCCAATTGGCAACTCGAAGATTATAGTGATTTGTTGGCTTGGCATAATTTAGCTTGGATTGATCCGTTGTTTTGGGATGATCCGGAAATCGCCTCATGGTTGCAACGGGGCAAAGATTTTGATTTACGCGATCGCGTAAACATATACTCGAAGCAAAGGGAAATCCTCAGCCGAATTATTCCCCAACACCGCAAAATGCAAGAAGCAGGACAATTGGAGGTGACAACTACACCCTACACTCACCCCATCTTGCCTTTGCTTGCTGATACCAACTCTGGCAGAGTTGCTGTATCTAATATGGCTTTACCCCAAGCTAGGTTTCAGTGGTCAGAAGATATTCCCCGACACTTACAAAAATCCTGGGATTTATATATAGATAGATTTGGAGCAAGCCCCAAGGGATTATGGCCCTCTGAACAATCTGTAAGTCCGGAGATATTACCCCACATAATTAAACAAGGGTTTAAGTGGATTTGCTCAGATGAAGCTGTTTTGGGGTGGACACTGAAACACTTCTTTCACCGGGATGGAGCAGGTAATGTTCTCGAACCCCAATTATTATATCGACCCTATCGCTTACAAACTCCTGAAGGTGACGTAGCCATCGTCTTCCGCGATCACCGTCTTTCTGACCTGATTGGCTTTACCTACGGTTCCATGGCACCCAAAAAAGCCGCTGCTGATCTCGTGGGACATCTCCAAGCGATCGCACGAATGCAGCGTCAACAGCAACCGGAACAACCCTGGTTAGTCACCATTGCCCTGGATGGGGAAAACTGTTGGGAATTCTATCAACAAGATGGTAAACCCTTCCTTGAAGCCCTATATCAAAGCCTCAGCAATGAACCACACCTGAAATTAGTCACCGTCTCCGAATTCCTGGAAAAACACCCCGCAACCGCCACAATTAAAAGTGATAATTTACACAGTGGTTCCTGGGTTGATGGTAGCTTCACAACCTGGATTGGCGACCCTGTAAAAAATCGTGCTTGGGACTACCTCACCGCTGCCCGTCAAACCCTCGCTAATCACCCGGAAGCCACCGAAGAAACCAACCCAGAAGCTTGGGAAGCTTTATACGCAGCCGAAGGTTCAGATTGGTTTTGGTGGTTTGGGGAGGGACATTCTTCTAACCAAGATGCCATTTTTGACCAACTATTCCGCGAACATCTCTGCGGTATTTACCAGGCACTCAAAGAACCAATTCCCCCATATTTATACCAACCCTTAGAAAGTCACGAAGCTAAAAGTGACAGCCGTCCCACCAGTTTTATTCATCCCATTGTCGATGGCAAAGGTGATGAGCAAGATTGGGATAAAGCTGGACGCATCGAAATTGGTGGTTCTAGGGGAACCATGCATAATAGTAGCCCGATTCAACGGCTTTGGTACGGGGTTGATCACTTGAATTTTTACCTGCGATTGGATTTTAAAAGCGGTATTAAACCAGGACATGATTTACCAACAGAATTAAATTTACTGTGGTATTACCCCGGACACACAATGCACAATAGTCCAATTCCTCTGGAAAAATTACCCAACACCGAACCCCTAAATTACCTTTTCCATCACCACTTGGAAATTAATTTGCTTACACAATCGGTGAATTTTTGGGAAGCTACCGATAACTTGCAATGGTGCTCTCGTACCAGTCGCGCTCAAGTTGCCATAGATAAATGTTTAGAATTGGCAGTACCTTGGGCTGATTTACAAATACCACCCGATTTTGCACTGCAACTAGTGATGGTATTGGCAGAGGAAGGAAGTTATCAGGACTATCTACCACAAAATTCACTGATTCCTATTGAGGTTCCCTAGAAAACGTAAGTGTCTTTAGATACCTGACTGGTTCAAAGTCGGGTATCCAAAACTCTAATTTCCTCTATCTATGTATCCTTACTTGGCTTTCATACATCCTTAATTATTCGCTTCCGGATACTTTTAGAAAACGTTAGAATCTTGCAAAGATACAGTAATGCTACTAGCCGTTGTGTCAGTTTGTGGCTACATTGAAGACATCTAGATGAACTAGTTATTTGCTCTTCAGCAACCCCATTGCCCTCATGAATTGTTTCTCTAAGAATGTGTCCAATTTTCATGATGATATTTTGCTCGAAACCCAACTAGGTCAGCTTTGCGGATCTAAGTTACTATTTCGGAATCGCTACGAAATTTTACGAATTTTAGGTAGAGGTGGTTTTGGTGTCACATTTCTTGCTAAAAATGTGACTTTGCCCGGTGAACCTGTATGTGTGATTAAACAGCTTTGCCCGAAAGTGACAAATCCCAAAAGTTGGGGACGTGCAAGGGAACGCTTTGAAAAAGAAGCAAAAACTCTAGGTGAACTTGGTACCCATTCCCAGGTTCCCATGCTTCTGGATTACTTTGAAATGAATAACGAGTTTTATTTAGTTCAAGAATATGTCCGGGGTTCCACTATAGCGCGGGATGTTAGACGTTCTGGAGCGAAAAATGAAGCGGCAGTCAAGCAGTTTCTGCGAGATATACTCCCAGTGTTACAGTATATTCACAAACATCGAGTTATTCACCGCGATATTAAACCTCACAACTTGCTCAGGTGTGACGATGATGGGAGATTAGTCCTAATTGATTTTGGTGCGGTTAAGGAAGAATTAGTACGTACCGTACAAAAAAGCGAAACCAGAAGCGCTAGCACCAATTTTGTCGGAACAATGGGTTTTGCACCACCCGAACAGTTTTCTTTGCGTCCTGTTTATGCTAGTGATATCTATGCGGTGGGTGTGACATCTTTGTTTTTACTCACTGGGAAAGCACCTTTAGAGTTTGATTATGACGGTGATACTGGGGAAATATGTTGGCAGAAGCATGTGGAAGTTAGTCCTCACTTTGCACAGGTTTTGAGCAAAATGATGAAAATTTCTTTAGAGGAACGTTATAAAACCGCTGAAGAGGTAATGTGGGATTTGGGAATGGAATCCTATTTACCAACCTTGTCTAACTGTATGACTAATCAACGTTTTAGTCCCAATAGTGAGGGTAGTATTGAGGAGATGCGAGAGGGCTATATTGCCCCTGTTTCCCGGAGTGCGATCGCTATTCGTGAATGGCGGAATAAATTAAAACAGCATCAGTCAAAAGTGAAGCGTCATTTTCCCCAGGTTAGCAACTAAATTCGTGGAAAAATGTAGAAATAGTTACATTTTGCATAGTAAATTTCAAGTACATGATTTACAAACATGATTTAGCAGGCGTAGTTTAGTAGTCAACAGCAAAAACCTTTTACAGATATTTTACAGGGTGCTAGTACGTGAAGGCAGCAGGAATAAAGCCAATAAAACAAGCTTTTTGTCTGTTTGTAATGGTTGACTTATTTACGCCGAACTGTGCTAGGTATTTTTTGGTGTTTTATTTAGCTAAAATATAATTTATATCGCTGAATATAATGGATTTAAAACAAGCGCAGTATACATAACTACTAAATCACTTATAATCAAGATTTAATCCATTTAAATCTAACTTTTTATCCTCTCTCACTGAGATATTTAAATCATGGTTATGTTATTCAGTAACTAATTATTATAAAAAACTGATATTTGAACAAATTGTATCTATTGATATGATAAATATGTGAATATTAATACATGAAATTTTGTCAAACATGAATAAGAACAAATACATGAAAAATTAATTAATAAAGCATATTTTTTGTAAGAAGTTTCTATATAATAAAAAAACTTAATTCCCAGTCAGAATAGTGTCAGGGCATTAGAAATTGCAACGCAGTGATGCTTCTAAAATGACGATATGCTGCCTGAATCCCGATTGCTCAAATCCCCTTAACCCTGATGGAGAAAAGTTTTGCCTAACTTGTAGCGCACCTTTGGTTGTGTTGCTGCGAAATCGATTCCGGGTAATTCGCGTACTCTCTGACGAAGGTGGATTTGGCAGAACTTACTTAGCAGAAGATATTGATAAACTCAATGAACTTTGTGTCATCAAGCAATTAGCGCCAAAAGCAGAAGGAAGTTGGGCACTGAAAAAAGCGATTGAATTGTTTCAAAAAGAAGCAAAAAGATTACAGGAATTAGGGGAACATCCGCAAATTCCCACACTACTAGCTTATTTTGAACAAGATAGTTATTTATATTTAGTTCAGCAATTTATTGATGGACAAAATTTACTTCGAGAACTAGATACTCGTCGTCGTGGAAAAACTAATCAATCGCCATATACGGAGGGTGAAATTCAAGAAATTTTGTTGAATTTATTACCTGTGCTTAAATTTGTACATGAGCATGGGGTAATTCATCGTGATATCAAACCGCAAAATATTATGTTGCGGAAAAGCGATCAACGATTGAATTTAATTGATTTTGGTTCATCGAAACAATTTACTGTCAGAGTCCAATCAAAAACAGGAACATCGATAGGTTCCCATGGATATTCACCAATCGAACAAATTCGTGATGGAGTAGCTTATCCTGCCAGCGATTTATTTAGTTTAGGTGCTACTTGTTTTCATCTGTTGACGGGAATTTCTCCATTTCAATTATGGACTGAACATGGTTATGCTTGGGTGAATTGTTGGCAGCAATATTTAAAAAGTCCCATTAGTGATCAATTTACACAGATCCTTAACAAGTTATTAAAAAAAGATTTACATCAGCGTTATCAATCGGCTGATGATGTATTGCGTGACTTAGGCTATAAATCACCTGTCCCTGTGAAGATAAATTCTTTACCAGTTTTAAATAAAAAAGGTGTAAAACTCCAAATTGCTATAGTAGCTGGAGCCGGAATACTATTATTAGTGATGGGAGAGTTTTGGTACAAACAATTTGATAGCTTTGGTAATAATAATCCGTCTAATTTAAGTCAGCCAAATCCCGATACAATTGGTATTGATTTGTCTAGCAAAGGTTTTATACCAGATTATTCCCTAGCTGTGACAATTCGCGGTTATACAAATACAGTTTTATCGGTTTTAGTTACCCCAGATGGGAAAACAATTGCCAGTAATAATCAAAATACCATCAAACTTTGGAGTTTATTAACAGGACAGGAAGTTGCCACCTTTGATGGACATACTAAACAAGTTAATGCGATCGCTATCAGCAACGATGGTAAGATTTTGGTTAGCGGTGGCGATGATAACGTCGTTAAACTTTGGACAATGGCAAATGGAAAAGAATTGGCAACCTTGGGAGGACATTCCCAACCTATTCGGGCTGTAGCCATTAGTCCAGATAGTAAAATAGTTGCTGATGGCAGTGATGATGCCACAATCAAGCTGTGGGATTTGGGTAGTCGCAGAGAAATTGTAACCTTGATGGGACATACTTCATCAGTTCATGCGATCGCATTCAGTCCAGATGGTAACATTCTCGCTAGTGCTGGTGTAGATAAAACGGTTAAATTGTGGAATGTTAGTACCGGACAAATCATTACCACCCTCACAGGACATGAAGACACCATCAATAGTTTGGCATTTAGTCCTGATGGTAAAACCCTCGCTACTGCTAGCGGTGACAAAACAGTCAAATTGTGGAATTTAGAGAAAAAACAGCTAATTCGGACATTAACAGGACATACAGCGGGAGTTACATCTGTAGCTTTTAATCCCGACGAAATGACTCTAACAACAGCAAGTAGCGATCGCACAATCAAATTATGGAACTTTTTGACTGGGAGAACAATTCGTACCCTCACATCTCACACTGGTGCTGTTGAATCCATCGGTTTAAACCGTGACGCTTCCACCCTCGTTAGTGGTAGCGAAGATAAAACCCTTAGAATCTGGAGACGTACTAAGTGATATCTTATCTTTAAGTGAGTGGTGAGTGGTGAGCGACGGTGATTTTTTTTATTTGGACTCACTCCCGACTCCTTATGGGCAAAGCAACTCACCCATCCAATTTTCTACTTGAGTGCGTAAACGTAAATTAGAATCTGTAAATAAATTTAATGCACGACGGTAATCTGCGATCGCACAATTCCAATCACCCCATAAATGGTAGGTTCTACCACGTTCTGCGAAGATATTGGCTTCTAGTTGACCAAAAATCAATGCTGCTTCCAAGTCTTCAACAGCCTCATCATACTGCCCCAAATCCCGTAGGGTGATGCCACGGTTAATCCAGGCTCTAACATAGCTAGGATTGAAATCTAAGGCATTATCATAATCTGCGATCGCATTCTCCAATTCACCACATGCAGCGTAATAATTACCACGATTATTGTAAGCGCTGGCTAAATCAGATTTTAATTCTATCGCCCGATTATAATCTGCAAAAGCTTTGTGTTTCTCACCACACTGAAAATAAATAAACCCGCGATTGTTATAGTCTATAGCACTTTTGGGGTTACGCACCAGTAGCTGATCCAAAAGCGCGATCGCTTGACGGTAATCACCATTTTGAGCCGATTTAATCGCAGATGAGCGGAGATAACTATCTCCCAATGCCGTAAAAAGACATTCATCTGCCTCTGTTTGTGTGGCATCAACTGTACTATTTTTTACCCCTTGCTTGGGCTTATTTTGTCCGTTCTCTGGCACTAAAAAAGAGTAACTATTCATATCCTTCCCGCCTGAGCAGCTTGCTCCGTAAGATCAACTTATATTTTTGTGTTCGTTCTTTCTATAGCCCCTGTGTCACTAATCAATGTGTCTATTAGCACTTAGGGGGAAGTTTTTCTGGCTCAACCCCTATCACCACAGGGATGACAGGTTAGTTACAGCTATCCACTATTAATTATTATTTCAATCTAACTATTGATACTTCACCCCCAGGTTCGATTCCAGAAACACCGAACATTAATCTGGGAGATTAATTAAAGTCGTGAGAGCCACAACTTGCTAAAATGCAATCCAGGGACAAATTGGAGATCAGTGATCAAATAGATCAGAAAGTAACAAAAGATTAAAGATTCAGAAAAAAATGCAGCGTTCCTCTTTGTGATCTATATTACATCGTTTATCGCAAAATACCAACTATTTTTTGAATCTAATTTCCTAGTTGCCAATTTCCCGTCAGTAGTTTCTACATCTGGATTAAGATTTAATAACCTAGACTATGACAACAGCAATTTATCATCCTGACGCTCCCGACCTAACTACAGATGATTACGTGGTTCTTGGTTCTGCAACCTGCTTCTACAAAGAAGATGGAGAGGTTCATCAAGTAGAAATCATCGAAGCCATACCTTCTGCCGCATTGGAAGCACTTTTTAAAGGTATTCCCACCTCATATACGATTGCCTGCGCCACCACTATAGGAACAGTCTTAAATGATGGTAATTTTCAAGTTCCTCCAGGCTTTCCGGAAAATGCTCAATTTAGCGAAGAATTTGAACACCGGGTTTTTGCCGCAGCACGAACTTATAAACGTCGTGAAGTTGCTCAATCGCTGATTCCCCTTGGTACTAGCCACAGCAAATTTACTTACTCAACTGAGCGTAAGCGAATCTTGAATGCTTCCCGCATCGTCACCAAGGATGATAATGTCAAGCAGCATTCCCACACCCATCAAGTTCTTTAATTGTTAATTTTTAACTGTTGACTTCACGAAGTCAACAGTTAACCGATTGCTGACTAGAGTTGACACAAATACTCTTATGTAGTCTCGTAATTGTCAAAATACACAGAAAAACTATGTTGAAATTATACGGTGCTGCCCGCAGCCGTGCCACGATTATCCAATGGCAGTTAGAAGAATTAGCTATTCCCTACGAATTTGTCCTACTGGATATGCAAGCAGGAGAACATCGTCAACAGGAATTCCTCGAAATTAACCCTTTCGGGAAAGTTCCAGCGATTGTGGATGGTGATTTGAAGCTATGGGAATCGGGAGCGATTTTATTGTACTTAGCTGAAAAATATAGTCCCGTCAAATATTCTTCAAATCAACAAGCTGAATTTGCCCAATGGGTTTTGTTTGCCAATGCGACTCTAGGACCTGGTATTTTTGTCGAAGCGAACCGAGAGAAGGAAATGCCGAAGTTAATGACAGCATTGAATGGAATTTTTGAGCATCAACCCTTTTTGATGGGAAATGAGTTTACGGTTGCGGATATCGCAGTTGGCTCATATTTGAGTTACATCCCCATGTTACTTAAAATTGATTTAAGTGAATATACGTATGTTGCCAAGTATATGGAGCAGATGCAAGAGCGTCCAGCATTTCAGAAAGCTTTCGGACAGAGGGGATAAGCCATAACCTAGAAGAATTTGTGTAGGGATTTGAACGCGGGCAGGTACAAGCAGAAAAATTGTGGGATACAAATTATTAGAGACTCACAAGCGATGTTTTCAAGTACCAAGTTTCCGGGGACAACTGCCCCAGAAAGCTTCCCCAAATTGTCACGCCTGAAGGGGTAAGTGCGTTAGACTGCATTAACGTACCTCAATAAACTTCAGGCATGATAATTTACTTCCTGAATATTACCGAAGGAATTTGGCGAAAATTCCGTAGTAGCACCAATGCAATGATCGAACAGTCACAACAAGTAGGACTGCTATTGCAAGAAAGCATAAATCAAGCTACAAATCAAAGCTTAGAAAACTTCATCCAAAAATATCCGTTAATTTCCAAATTACTGCAATTTTTGACTTGGATTAGCAACCATCCACTATTGGGAATATTACTGATTTTATTTATCCTGATATTGATGACAAGCTTAGTTCGTGCTTTTGTCCGTCTAATTGAGTCTATAAGCCTCTCATTACTGCGAAGCCCATTAAAGTGGACTTGGTTACTAGCCCAATATATTTTTAAATCTATATCTATTTTTTTTGAACAAATTATTAACAAAAATTCAGATAAATCTTTAATACAGGAAGCAATTTTAGAATCTCAAAATTTAGAGCAAACTAGACAACAGAGATTAATAGAAATTTCTCAAAAGCTTACTAGATTACAAATAGAACAAGGTGAATTATTAGAAGAAGCTAGTAAGTTATTAAATCAGTTCAAAGTTGATAATTAACAGATATTAGATTTTCCTTCGGAACATTGATCTTAGTTGAGCTTGTTACTCTACATTTCGTTGCCTGTGTTGCCTACTATTAGTGAACCAAAATTATTCGTAATTCTCTACCTTTTAGTATAGAAGGATGTTATGTCTGCTGGAAGACGCTCTCATGAGAAAAATCAATTAACTTATAGGAGTAGCAAGAAAGCATGACTAGATTCGTGAAACAGTCTAGCAGTGCTTTTAAAGAAATTGGAGAAAGAAAATGAGTTTAGAAGATCGCGCCAAAGCTGTTGCTAAAAATGTCGAAGGTAAAGCTCAAGAAGCCGTAGGAAACGTCACTGGCGACCCTGAAGATAAAGCTGAAGGCAAAGCAAAGCAAGCTGAAAGCCAAGTCCGCCACACTGTCGAAGATGCAAAAGACGCAGTTAAAAAGAATATTGACTAGATATCGTTCTAAGAGCGAGTCAGATGCCAAAAAGCATCTGATCCAGCTACCAGTAAAATTATTTTCAAGCAAATTGGAGAAAGAAAATGAGTTTAGAAGATCGCGCTAAAGCTGTTGCTAAAAATGTCGAAGGTAAAGCTCAAGAAGCTGTAGGAAACGTCACTGGCGATCCTGAAGATAAAGCTGAAGGCAAAGCAAAGCAAGCTGAAAGCCAAGTTCGCCACACTGTTGAAGATGCAAAAGACACGGTTAAAAAGAAGATTGACTAGTCTTGAGACAAAACCAGATGCCAAATAACAACATCTAAATTAATCAACAGTAGAAATATATTCAATATAAGTTGGAGAAATCAAATGAGTTTAGAAGATCGTGCCAAGGCTGTTGCCAAAAACGTCGAAGGTAAAATTCAAGAAGCTGTAGGAAACGTCACTGGCGATCCTCAAGATCAGGCTGAAGGCAAAGCAAAACAAGCTGAAAGTAAAGTGCGCCACACTGTTGAGAACGCAAAAGACGCTGTTAAAGAAAATCTTAATTAAGGAAGTGCAATAATCAATTCTCAGCGGTCAATTTTCTCACTTAAGAAAGAAGAAAATTGATTTGATGACGTGCGGTTTATAAACCTGTGAATAGCTTCTACACCAGATCCAGTAGCTTCTTGAGAGCTTAAGGATCTGGGCTTTTTATATGAAAAGTTTTGCGATGTGGAGATACCCGATTTATTAAAGAAACCGGGTATTTAAATTGTTATTTGTTAAGTTGTATATTCAGCGTTGATTTTTACGTAGTCATAACTCAAGTCACAACCCCAAGCTTTTCCTGTTCCCTTGCCATTGCCAAGACTAACTTTAACAACAACGGGATTATTTACAGATTGCGGTTTGCCGTTACCTGCTGCGACTGCTGTGTAGGGTTCGGCTATTTCTTTGAGATATGCACTAGCCGCACCTTTATCAAATGGTAGTGGTTGACCATGATCCATAAGTAAAAAATTACCAAGTTGTATCCGTAATTGTTCTTGGTCAAACACGACTCCAGCGCGTCCAGCGGCGGCGGCAATTCTTCCCCAGTTTGGATCATGTCCAAAAATTGCCGATTTAAATAGAGACGAACTGACAATGGTTTTTGCTACTTGACGAGCTGCGGCTTCATCTGTTGCCCCTGTTACTTGGACTTCAATCAGACAAGTTGCCCCTTCTCCATCACGCGCGATCGCTTTGGCTAAATGTTGACAGACTGCCGTTAACATTGATTCTAATTTCTCGGCTTCTGCTCCCATTTCTGTAATGGCTGGGGTGCGTGATTGTCCATTTGCCAAGGCTATTAAACTATCGTTGGTGCTAGTGTCACCATCAACGGTAATGGAGTTAAAACTGCGATCTGCTGCACGGCTTAACATTTGTTGCCAGAGATGGGGAGAAACCGCAGCATCACAAGTCACGAATCCCAACATTGTCGCCATATTTGGGTGAATCATCCCCGAACCTTTAGCTATACCACCAATTCTCACTGAGCGATCGCCGATTGTGGTTTCCAATGAAATACTTTTTGTTACTAAGTCGGTGGTAATGATTGCCCCTGCCGCATTATCGGAACCTGTTTCCGAAAGTGCTGCGACTAATTTGGGAATTCCACTCCGCAGTGGATCCATTTTTATCCGTTGTCCGATTACTCCCGTGGAAGCGATTAAAACTAAATCGGGGGAAATCTGTAATTCTTTTGCCAATAAAGTCGCGCTTTCGATGGCATCACGCATTCCCTGTTCTCCGGTGGCTGCATTCGCTTGTCCCGCATTACAGAGGATTGCCCTAGTTACTTGTTTTTTTTGTAATTGCTCTCGACAGTAGTCCACACAGGCTGCTTTCACGTAACTTGTGGTAAAAACTCCAGATGCGATCGCGTCAACGTCGGAGAGAATTAATGCTAAGTCGGGTAATCCTGAAGGTTTCAATCCTGCCTTAATCCCGGCTGCACGGTAGCCTCTAGGTGCAGTTACTCCACCAGAAATCTCATGCCAGTCTGCCATTTATTATTTCCCCCGCGAATGTCCTTCGACTGGCGATTATATCAAGTTCGTGCTACCAGATTAATGGTAATTTATTAATGGTTTTAATAATTCTACGCTCAAATATAAATCAAGCTGTTGCTCAAGCTCGATTCTTTTGCTGATAATCGTTCAATTCCATAGCGTCAGGAACTTAAAGAAGCGGCAAATGTCAAGGTTCCTTAGTACATGGAAACTATATAAAAAATAGAGAGCCACCTAGGGTAGCTCTCCAGATCATCAGGGTGCATCTACTTAACATACTATAGCATATACAGCATGAGGGTTAATACCCCCCTTTTAGTTTATTTTTATGAAGTTTACGTGAAGTTTTCGTAAAGCAGTCTTCATACATTCTAACCGAGAAGCTTCTTAAGTAAAGATAACTTACCTTCATAAGGGGGATAAAGTATCTTTAAATCTAGGTAAAAGGGTCGTTTGAGAATACTTTTGTAATGTGAAAAAGTATCGAAACTAGCTTTTCCGTGATAACTACCAATACCGCTGTCACCCACACCGCCAAAAGGTAAAGATGATCCTCCAACTTGCTTAATTGTGTCGTTAATACAGACACCCCCGGATGAAGTTTCCTGAAGAATTTTAGTTTGAAAGTTTTTATCTTGAGAAAATATATAGAGTGCCAGTGGTTTCGGGCGAGAATTAATTTGGGAAATAGCTGTTTCGATATCGCTATATTCCATAATTGGCAAGATAGGACCAAATATTTCATCTTGCATGATTTCATCTTCCCAGGTGACATGATCGATTATTGTAGGGGCTATGTAAAGTTCATCTTCATTGCTTTCACCACCGACAAGAATATCTCCAGTTAGCAAGCTGGCTAATTTTTGATAATGTTTTTTGCCAATTATCCTACCATAATCAGGGCTTTCAATTGGATTTTCTCCATAAAATTCCTGGATAGATTGTTTGATATATTTGCATAAATCTTGCTTAACATTTTTGTGAACAAAAATATAATCTGGAGCAATACAAGTTTGTCCAGAATTCATAAATTTGCCCCAAGTGATGCGTTTTGCCGCGACTTCGATATTGACATCTTCATCAACAATACAGGGACTTTTACCACCCAATTCTAAAGTTACGGGAGTTAGGTGTTTGGCGGCTGCTTCCATGATGATTTTACCAACAGCAGTACCACCTGTGAAAAATATGTGGTCAAATTTTTGTTTAAGTAGTTCTTGACTGGTTGAAACTCCACCTTCCACAACGGTAATATATTCTGAAGGAAAGTTTTTAGTAATAATTTCGGCGATTAACTTAGAAGTATGGGGTGCAAGTTCCGAGGGTTTAATTATGGCACAGTTGCCCGATGCGATCGCGCCCACCAACGGCGTTATACTCAGTGCGAAGGGATAGTTCCAAGGACTGATAATTAAAACTACTCCCAAGGGTTCTGGACAAATCTCGGCTGAAGCTGGTTGCAGGGAAAGTGATACAGGCTTTTTCTGAATTTTTGTCCAGGCTTTGATGTGTTTGAGAGCATAATCTATTTCTTGGGTAATTGCCCCAAGTTCGGAAGTATAGGCTTCAAACATGGGTTTGTTTAAGTCAGCATTCACAGCCGTGAAGATACTTTCTGCTGATTGTTTAATTACTTCCTTAAGTTTTTTTAATTGTTCAATTCTAAAGTCGATATTTTTAGGTTTTCCCGTAGCAAAAAAACTTCTTTGTAGAGAAACCGTTTCTGCGATTGATGATTCAGCTAGCATATTACCCCTAATTAAATGAATTTCGATGAATATTTACCTCAAATATAATGATAGCGAATAATTTTATTTAGATTTTTTCATCTACCAAGTCTGACTGATCCATTGGTAAACTAATTAGAAAAATGCTTCCTTTTCCTAATTCTGATTTTACTTGAATTTTACCTTGATGTGCTTCAACGATTCGCCGCGAAAGATATAAACCTAAACCACTACCCATCCGTTTATGACTGCCTTGACGAAACCTTTCAAACAAATTTATTTGTTCTTCAGCAGAAATTCCCACACCTGTATCTGCAAATTCGATAATGATACTTGGTTTTCTAGTAGGAATGGTTTTGAGACGTAGAGTCACCATCCCTTTATCTGTAAACTTGATGGCATTACCAAGCAAATTGGTAAATAGTCGGTGAAGTTCCAAGCGATCGCCTAAAATTTTACTAGCTTGATTTTCAACAGAAAAATCAAATTGAATCTCTAATCCTTTTGATTGTGCTAATGGTGCCAATTCACCTGCTACCTCTGCTAGTAATTGGCTTAAAACTACAGGTTGGAAAGCTAAAGTTTTGCGTCCAGCATCAAACCGATAAACTTCTAATAAAGTATTCACCATTGCTAGTAAATTAGTATTACTACGTGCCATAATTCCAATAATTTCTAGCAACTGTGGGGACAATTCCCCCAAAGCCCCCTCCTGTAACAAGTCTAGCGTTCTCTCAGCAGCTACCAAGGGGGTGCGTAAGTCGTGAGTGAGACGAGAAACAAAATCTTCACGCTGACGGGCAATTTCATCACGTTCATCAATACTGTGTTTCAGACGTAACAAAGAGCGTACCCGCGCTAACAATTCATCCACTGTTACGGGTTTACGAATAAAATCATCCGCACCCAAATCTAATCCCTGTGCAACATTTGGCGTATCATGGGCGGTAATAATTAGAATTGGCATAAATTGCAATTCCTTATTTTCACGGATATGCAGAGTGACTTCATATCCATCCATTTCTGGCATCATCAAATCCAAGAGTACCAAATCAAATTTTGATTCAGTAATTTTTTCCAAAGCAGTAAAACCATTTTCTGCCGTGGTAACGATATAACCTTCTCCTTCCAAAATATTTTTGATGAGATACACATTATCTGGAGAATCATCGACAACTAGAATTTTGTCAGGGTTAGAAATCATTAAATCAGTTATCAGTGAACAGTGAACAGTTATCAGTCGGAGGTTTGAGACTTCTCAAAAAGAATGTTTGAAAAGTCCTCTTGTTGGTATGAAAAGCTTCTCGAACCGCCTAAATCCACGCCACATGCTACAAGTCGGTTGCAGGTGGCTGCCCTTTTTAAGAGGAACTTTGTTCCAGTTCCCCCTTTTTTTAGCTACGGTGTACACATAAGTCTTGAATTCCCTAGATTCTCTATAATCCCACGCCCGCCAACGCTTGAAACCGTCGTCTAATAACCAAAGTCATCTGCAAGATGACTGAATATTTTTGGTTTTTAGTCAATTTCAATGGACTTATGCTGTGAGACTGGGATTTTCAATCCTAGGTGGAGTGAGGCATTTACTCGGAGGAGTACGATAAGCCCTGTTAATTTTAACAACCAATTTGATACCATGCAGTCAAAGCAACAGCTAAAGCGTCAGCAGCGTCATCAGGTTTGGGAATTTCCTCCAAATCCAGTTCTTGGGCTACAGCAGCTTGTACCTCCCCTTTATCAGCATTTCCGTATCCGGTTAAAGCCTGTTTAATTTGGGCTGGAGTAAACTCCACATAAGGGAGTTTGTGCTGTGCAATCACTAACATGATGACACCCCGTGCTTGAGCAACTAATATGGTATTTCCCATGCGATAAAAAAATAGTTTTTCGATTGCAACCAAATCGGGCTTAATTTCGCCAATCAGCGTGTGTAAGTCATCAAATATAGTACATAGACGTTCACCCATCTCCACCTTGGCTGACGTGCGAATCACACCAAAATCCAGCATACTTACGGGGCTGCCGTTGGGTGTAATATTGGTTGTATCATGTATTTTACTTGGTTCTTGGTTGCACGCGATCGCTCCAAACCCGATAGTCGCTAGCCCTGGATCAATTCCTAAAATTAGCTTTTCCATTGATTTCTTTCTGTTTATGCTACCAGGGAGAGAATAATTAATCTTGTTAGCAGATGGAAATTAGATGTTTGAAATCCAAGTGAATTTTAGATAAATGTCATAATTCCACACTGAGGCTCTCAAGCAGGTAGTGTACAGTTTCTGTTAATCATTGTTCTAGATCACTCCTCCTGATTTGGTATGTCAATTGGTTTTTTTAAACAAGCCCTTAGTGTTTTGCAACGACAGTCACGTAGTCGTACTTCCCATAGAGTTAATCAGTGGTTTAAGTGGTTATCTCCTGGTTTAGCCATTAAGCGTTGGCTGTTGATTAGTGTTGGAGGTGTTCTCCTAGCATCTCTAGGACTAGCTATTTGGATTCGACTCACGCCAATTTTTTGGATAATTGAACTAGTCAAAAATTTCTTAAGCACAATTACAGATATTATCCCGTACTATATCAGTGGTCCTGTAGTTTTACTGTTAGGAATACTACTAGTGCTCTGGGGACAAACCCGTACTGTCGGCTCGATTACATCAGTAATTAGACCAGAAAGTGATGAAGAACTAGTTGATGTCCTCTTAGCGCATCGACGTTTGTATCGTGGACCGAAAATAGTTGTCATTGGTGGTGGTACAGGACTTTCTACCCTCCTCCGTGGACTTAAGGTTTACAGTGCTAACATTACAGCTATTGTCACTGTTGCTGATGATGGTGGCTCCTCTGGTAGATTGCGGCGGGAGTTTGGAGTTTTGCCACCAGGTGATATTCGCAACTGTTTAGCGGCAATGGCTGATGAAGAAAAATTATTAACTGAACTTTTCCAATATCGTTTCAGTGTAGGTGACGGGCTGACAGGTCATAGCTTTGGTAATTTATTTTTGACTGCTCTCAGTGAAATTACTGGCGATTTAGAACGGGCAGTGGCTGCTAGTTCTAAAGTTTTAGCAATTCGCGGGCAAGTATTACCAGCAACTCTCAGCGATGTCAGGTTGTGGGCAGAATTGGATGATGGTACGAGAATTGAGGGAGAATCTTGTATTGGTGAAGCGAAAGGTAGAATTGCCAAAATTGGTTGTTTGCCAGCAAATCCCCCAGCGTTACCAGGTGCGATTAAGGCGATTCAAGAAGCTGACTATATAATTATGGGACCAGGCAGCCTTTATACAAGTGTGATTCCCAACCTATTAGTACCAGAAATTGCAGACGCGATCGCACTCACAGATGCACCTTGTATTTACGTCTGTAACATTATGACCCAACCAGGGGAAACCACTGGTTACTCAGTTGCTGACCATGTTCGCGCTATTGATTCAGCCTGTGGTCGGGCTTTATTTGATGCGGTGCTTGTCCATAAAAAATCTCCTTCGGATCGGGCTTTAATTCGTTATGCACAAGGGAACTCCCATCCTGTATTCTTAGATCGTGAAGATGTACTGAAGCTAGGTAGACGAATTGTTCCGGCAAATGTCATGCATGAAGATGAAAAAAACTGCGTCCGCCATGATTCCCAAAAATTAGCAAAGGTACTGATACGATGGTATAGCGGAGCCAAAATTTAATTGCACATAGACATTGCACATAGACATAGATATACAAACAATATTATCTCTCCAAAATGCCTAGAATTATTAATAGTGAAGTACCCCAACCTCAGCGAAGCAGGTTGGGGCTTCCAACATCATTAAATCAGTGACCATCTTATTCGTCTTCGGAGTTTCCCGTATCTTCCGCCGTTGTCACGTTAGGTATTTCTATGACTAGAAATTCGGGACTAAACCCGATGATAATCCATCAAAACTAAGTATGGTCATAAATTGTGGAAAAATCAAGGGAAGCTAGGAACAGAAATTACCCACCCAACCTGCTAACAGCGCCATGAGATTATGCCACAATAACGAGACATAGGCGAAGACATAAGAATGCATGAGGAGTTTGAGTAGTGGATTCCCGATATAACCCAGCGGACATTGAGGAAAAATGGCAAAAAACATGGGCAGAACTTGGCTTAGATAAGACATCTTCAGATAGTAGTAAGCCCAAGTTCTATGCTTTATCCATGTTCCCCTATCCTTCAGGGAGCCTCCATATGGGACATGTTCGTAACTATACTATTACTGATGCGATCGCACGCCTCAAAAGAATGCAGGGTTATCGGGTTTTGCATCCGATGGGTTGGGATGCTTTTGGTTTGCCTGCGGAGAATGCGGCAATCGACAGGAATGTTCCACCATCACAATGGACTTACCAGAATATTCAGCATATGCGATCGCAGTTGCAGAAGTTAGGGCTTTTTATCGATTGGGATAATGAGTTAGCTACCTGTTCCCCTGATTATTATCGCTGGACGCAGTGGATTTTCTTGCAGTTTTTCCAAGCTGGTTTAGCTTACCAAAAGGAAGCAGCAGTAAACTGGGATCCCATAGATCAAACTGTCATCGCTAATGAACAGGTAATTGATGGGCGTTCCTGGCGTAGTGGTGCTATTGTGGAACGCAAGTTGCTCAGGCAGTGGTTTTTGAAGATTACTGCATACGCTGAAGAATTATTACAAGACCTTGACAAGTTGCCAGGATGGCCAGAAAAAGTCCGCAAACTCCAAGCTAACTGGATTGGTAAATCAACAGGTGCCTATTTGGAATTCCCGGTTGTGGGGATGGATGAGAAGATAGGAGTCTACACCACCCGTCCGGATACAGTTTACGGGGTGAGTTATGTGGTTTTAGCACCGGAACACCCCCTTACAACCAAAGTCACCACAGCTAGCCAAGCAGATGCAGTTGCCGAGTTTGCCAAGGAAGTTGGCAATCAAAGCGAATTGGAACGAACGGCAGAAGATAAACCAAAGCGGGGAATTCCCACCGGAGGAATGGCAATCAACCCCTTCACCGGGGAAGAAATACCAATTTTAATCGCTGATTACGTACTTTATGAATATGGCACGGGTGCGGTGATGGGGGTTCCAGCACATGATGTGCGAGATTTCAAGTTTGCCAAAAATTACAATTTACCAATCAAATTTGTGATTGTGCCCAACGACAACAAAGAAGCGCACAATCAAGATGCGGCATATACTGATGCGGGAATTTTGGTAAATTCGCAGCAATTTGATGATATGGATTCAATTGAAGCTAAAAAAGCCATCGTTAAATATGCAGAATCTCAAGGTTTTGGGAAAGAACGGGTACAATTTCGTCTCCGTGATTGGTTGATTTCCCGTCAACGTTACTGGGGTGCGCCAATCCCCATTATCCACTGTCCGGAGTGCGGTGCTGTTCCCGTACCCGATGCTGATTTACCCGTACAGCTACCTGATAATATCGAATTAACTGGACGTGGTGGTTCACCCTTAGCAAACTTGGAAAGCTGGGTAAATGTTCCTTGCCCCAGTTGTGGAACTCCAGCGAAGCGGGAAACCGATACGATGGATACATTTATTGATTCATCGTGGTATTACCTGCGGTTTACCGATGCGAATAACTCTGAGGAAATATTTACAAAAGAAAAAGTCAACAGTTGGATGCCAGTAGATCAGTATGTTGGTGGTGTGGAACATGCGATCTTACATTTATTGTACTCCCGATTCTTCACCAAAGTTTTACGCGACCACGCATGTGCGCCTAACGGCGAACGCGGTTTACTGCAATTTGATGAACCATTCAAGCAACTTTTAACCCAGGGAATGGTACAGGGCTTAACCTATATGAATCCCAAAAAATCTGACAAGGATAAATGGGTTCCCACCAACTTGGTAAATGCTGCCGATCCCCGCGACCCCCAAACAGGTGATCCTTTACAATTAGTTTATGCCACCATGTCTAAATCTAAAGGTAACGGCGTAGCACCAGAAGACATCATCGCTAAGTATGGTGTAGATACTGCCCGGATGTTTATTTTATTTAAAGCACCCCCAGAAAAAGACTTGGAATGGGATGAGGCTGATGTTGAGGGACAATTCCGCTTTTTGAATCGGGTCTGGCGTTTGGTGACAGAATACATCGCCGTCGATAGCAAAAGCAATAAATTACAGGAATCCAAAGCCGAAAAAGACTTACGACGGGCAATACATATCGCCATCAAAGAAATTAGCGAAGATGTGAACGAAGGGTATCAATTAAATACTGCTATTTCTGAGTTGATGAAATTAAGTAATGCCCTAACTGACGCAGATTGTAAAACCTCCCCCATCTACTCCGAAGGAATTCGGACTTTGTTGTTACTCTTAGCACCCTTTGCCCCCCACATTGCTGAGGAACTATGGCATTTATTGGGAAACAAAGAATCGGTACATACCCAAGCTTGGTTAAACCATGATCCTGAAGCTTTAATTGCCGATGAAATTACCTTAGTCGTTCAAGTTAACGGTAAAAAACGCGCTGATATTCCAGTTCCAGCCAAAGCCGACAAAGCGGAATTGGAAAAATATGCCCTAGCATCGGAAGCAGTACAACGGCATTTAGAAGGCAAAGAAATTAAAAAAGTCATTGTCGTGCCAGGGAAACTGGTAAATTTTGTTGTAGCTGGTTAATTCAATTATGGTTTTGAATGACTCTTACTCCCTTTCCCGAGCAAGTAAGGGGGTTAGGTCAGTATATTTATCTGTTCCCTTGTTCCCTGTTTTCAGCTTCCACTCTAATCAATTAATCTGATACCGAGTCCAAAAATCATTGCAACACATAGAAAACCTGTAGGGGTTTAGCACTGCTAAACCCCTACCAACTCATCTGTCGCATTCTTTTTCCAAATTGGTATGAAATTATTTTGATTCGATCGGTGGCTATTGTCAAAAAAATGTCGAGAAATTGAATCTTTGCTGTAAGATGAAAACCAGCTTTCAGCATATAAAATCACTTGTTTTTTGGAGGGTAGGCTTATTAATTCTTCGAGCAGCTTACCAGATACTAAATCTGCACCCGAAGCGGACTCCTCAGTCTTGCAAATATGGGGTGGGCAACCTTTGCGAGGTCATGTCAAAATTAGCGGTGCTAAAAACTCAGCATTGGTAATTATGGCTGCTGCCTTACTGTGTCCCGAAGATTGTCGTATTCGCAACGTGCCTTTATTGGCGGACGTTGAACGGATGGGACAAGTTTTAACTACATTAGGTGTTCGGGTTGAACGCCAAGATGATGCTTTAGTCATCAATGCCAAGGATTTTTCCACGTCAAAAGCACCCTATGAACTTGTAACCCAATTACGTGCAAGCTTCTTCGCTATCGGTGCTATTTTGGCGCGGCTGGGAATCGCCCAAATGCCATTACCTGGAGGCTGTGCTATTGGTGCAAGACCTGTAGATTTACATGTCCGTGGACTCCAAGCTATGGGTGCAGAAGTTCAAATTGAACATGGCATCTGTAATGCTCACCTTCACGGAAATAATCGCAGACTACAAGGCGCAAAAATATACTTAGATTCTCCGAGTGTTGGTGCTACCGAAACCCTAATGATGGCGGCAACTTTAGCAGATGGAGAAACAGTTCTCGAAAATGCTGCCCGCGAGCCTGAGGTAGTAGATTTAGCTAATTTTTGCATTTCTATGGGGGCAAAAATTCAGGGTGCAGGTACTAGTACAATTACAATTCAAGGAGTAGAAAAACTTCACTCCACCGATTACAGTATTATTCCCGATCGCATCGAAGCTGGAACTTTTTTGATGGCAGGTGCCATTACAGGTTCAGAAATACTCCTATCCCCCGTTGTTCCCGAACATTTGTTTCCAGTAATTGCCAAATTGCGGGAAGTTGGAATTCCCATATTCCAGGAAGCAGCAGATTGTCTACGTGTGGCACCAGCTAGCGTGATCAAAGCTACCAATATTGAAACTTTGCCCCATCCAGGTTTTCCTACCGATGTGCAAGCCCCATTTATGTCTTTGTTAGCAATTGCTGAAGGTGATAGCTTAATCAACGAAACGGTATTTGAAAATCGCTTGCGTCATGCTTCCGAACTTAATCGTTTAGGGGCAGATATTCGCATCAAGGGGAATGTTGCCTTTGTGCGAGGTGTACCAATGTTATCTGGTGCCCCAGTGCGAGGTACCGATTTACGTGCAGCAGCAGCTTTGGTAGTTGCAGGATTAGCAGCCAGTGGCAAAACTACAATTAAAGGATTAAGTTTTCTCGATCGAGGCTACGATCGACTCGATCTGAAGTTGCAACAATTGGGAGCGAAAATTCAACGTCTGAGTGAAGCCGAAGCGGGTGCTGACTTTGCGCCATTGAGTGAAAATTAGTCATTTTTTTGAGGATGGGTACCTTACCCAAGAGGCAGGGGGAATTCACGAGCAGGGAGCGGGGGACTGAGCTATTTCCCCCTTGCTCCCTGTCTCTGACCCTTTTCCTCTTTTTGACCCACTGTGCCAATTAATTTGGAAAACCCGGTTAAACTCTGCCTTAGTACCGTAAATAAGTCTCTAAATCAGTAATTTGGGGTTTTGGTAGCTGATTTAGAACACGCCAAATTACAGTGTAACTACCGTCTGGACGGCGGCGAACTGGTCGAAAAGCAATTACTGTATCACTGCTTTGGATCTTAGTTATTGTATCAATTTGTAGGCGTTGCTGAGGGGTAAGTCGTTCATTTTTGATGATAGCTTCAGGTATTTGGAATTGTAGCGATCGCATGATGTATGTATGGTTTAATTTTGCCGGAATTCTGGCTTGGGCGATACTATTATTCACCCCTTTTCCTGTTTGAAAGCGTCTTCGTTCAATTTGGATCGCATTTAATTGTTGCGGTGGTTGATAGTTCAGAAATAATTCCCTTGTTGAGGGGGAAACTTTGTTTAAGCCGGAATCCAGTTTTTCGATGGGTATATCTCCCAAATCTGCCATAAAACTATAATCTACCCCCTTTAAGAGCATTTGAAAGTTATCATTCACCAACTGAAGTGTTAAGCTGGGATTAAATTCACTAGTTGCTTCGCCCAAGCTAGGGAATGGATAACGTTCACCTACAGTTTGCACTAAGCGGTTTTGCAACGTGTTTAATGGACGAGAATAAGCTAAGTGTGGCAAAACACGAAAAATGCCTGTTTTGGGTAATTCTAAAAATTTGGCATAGGTTTGTGGTTCTTGGGGGTCGAGTCCGTAGGCAAAATTTTCTAGTGCGGATGTTGTCTGTTTGGGATCTTCAAACTTAATTCCCTGGGGAAATACTGCCTTTGTCTGATTTAACTTAGCTTCGGCATTTTCTAGTGGTGATAATGCTTCTGGTGGCAACACTAACGCTGCCTGTATCGGTGCTACATAATCAGCTAGGGGTTTCTTAGCAATAATTCCTACAGTTGGTACTGAAGAATATGGTAAGTTAGGTTCTTGGATGGCAAATGGGACAGCTTTTTTTCCCAAAAGAGGACGTTCAATTGCTGATATTGCCAAAACTGGATGGAATTTTCTTTCTCCGCTAACTAATGGTAGTTCCCGGACTAGGGCAAGTTCTCCTCTACGAGATAATATTCGATCGAGTAATGGAGAAAGTTTTAACAGTTCCTGACTTGATGCATACAAACCGCAGTAAATTTCAGCTTCTGCATCGTTGAGTTTTTCACGATTCCCAGATGCACAAGTTCCTCTAAAACCAGGGTTTTGCTTTCTCGCAAAGGCTTCAATTACTTTCGATTGAATCAAAATTTGCCCACGCACAACTCTAACTTGGTTTGGATCTGGTTGGGCGATCGCTTTTTCGATCCGTGCTACCAAATTAATCTGTTCCTGCACCATTTGACTTGTGTGTTTGTAAAAATCACTACTTTCTCCTAAAGTATTATTACTATTGGCAAAGCTAGGAAAAATGAATAACCCTGAAAACAAAGATGTTAAAAAAAATGGCAATTTTAACTGCATAAAAACTCACAAAAGATATATGGCCATGAAAAGTCTAAAATAAGGATTAAATTTAGAGATAAGATCCAACTAATTAATAGATAGCCATCTAAATAGTTTGGCGATATCATCTTTAATAGCGTCATCGGTCTGTTACCAGTGCTAAAACACGATTACATGCAAGCTTCCCAGGATCAGGCAATTCATTCTGAGGCTCCACTACAGTTGTTGCTATTTGTCGATGACCGTTTAAAATCACGACAACAAGTACAGCGTATTCTCTCGTATTTAAAAAAAATGCAGACAGAGTACCAATTTGAGCTTCAAGTAATTGACGTGGGACAGCAACCATATTTAGCAGAACACTTCAAATTGATAGCAACACCATCGCTAATTAAAATCCATCCTGAACCGAGACAAACTATTGCAGGTAGCAATATTATCAGCCAATTAAAAATTTGGTGGCCCCGATGGCAGGCAGCAGCAGAAACTTATCTCCAACTTCAAAATGATTTAGAATTAGAAACCCTCCCCGAAAACTCCAATCATAACTCTGTTGTTCAAGATTCCCAAGTATCAATTCGCTCAGTTGCAGCATCCGCAGAACTAATTAGACTATCAGATGAGGTTTTTCGACTCAAGCAGGAGAAAGATAAGTTAAACGAGCAGTTGCAATTTAAGGATCGGATCATTGCTATGTTGGCGCATGATCTTCGTAACCCACTGACGGCAGCAGCTATAGCCATTGAAACCCTGCAAAATAACTTTAATTTGGATAAGGGTGAATTTGAACGTTTAACACCCGGTTTAGCGATGCATTTATTTAAACAGGCACGCTCTCAAACTAAAATCATGGGGCGGATGATAGTTGATTTGTTACAAGTAGGAAGAGGGACAGATCGGGAATTACCTATTCAGCCCGAAAAAATTAGTTTGAATCGGTTATGTTTTGAAGCCTTAGATGAATTAAGCGATCGCTTGAGTGCCAAATCCCTACAAATTGACACGGATATTCCCAAGGACTTACCGAGGGTATACGCTGATCCAGAACGCATCCGCCAGGTGATCATCAACCTTTTAGATAATGCCATCAAATATACCCCTGAAAGTGGAAAAATCGGCATTTCTGGACTACATCGCACCACCCAAAAAGTTCAATTGAGCATCAGTGATTCCGGATTAGGCATCCCCGAAGCAAACCGCGATCGCATTTTTGAAAATCACTACCGTCTTGAACGCGATGAAAGTAAAGATGGATACGGCATAGGTCTGTGTTTGTGCCAGCGCATTATCCGCGCCCACTATGGTCAAATATGGGTAGAAGAATCTCCCAGTGGTGGAGCTTGGTTTCATTTTACACTGCCTGTCTATCCTAAATGAATAGTAAGTAACTTTTAATCTGCTGACTATTTTTGTAAATGCGCTTTCCACGAAAATATGGGAAGCGATTATAGTCTTGTTGGTATTCACTGGCATTTTGTGTTCTGCCAATGTATGCTACTAATTTTCTAGAAATCGTCAATTAATAAACTCAGCTTCCTATTTAATTTTTGTAGGTATTACTCATATGGCAATAGATTTGTCCATTTTGCCTCTGGCATTTCAGTTTACTTCCCCAGGACCAACTCTAGTTAAATTAGGTCCGATTACAATTCGTTGGTATGGTTTGCTAATCGCTACTGCTGTACTAACTGGTGTCACCTTATCTCGCTATCTGGCAAAACGTCGCCATGTAGACCCCGAAATTATTAGTGATTTGTCAATTTGGCTGGTACTGGGTGCAATTCCCGCCGCCAGATTATATTATGTTTTATTTCAGTGGTCAGAATATACTCAACGTCTCGATAAGATTTTCGCCATTTGGGAAGGGGGAATTGCGATTCATGGGGCGATTTTAGGGGGTACTTTAGCAGCGTTAATTTTCGCTAAGGTCAAAAAAATCCAGTTTTGGCAGCTAGCCGATTTGGTAGCACCTTCATTGATTTTGGGACAAGCTATCGGCAGATGGGGAAATTTCTTCAACTCAGAAGCATTTGGCAGTCCAATGAAGAATTTACCTTGGAAACTATATATTCCTTATGAACAACGTCCCTTAGATTTGAAAGATTTTGAATATTACCATCCAACCTTCTTGTATGAGTCGTTGTGGGATTTGATGGTATTTGGTTGTTTAATGACTTTATTTTTGCGAGGTTTAGCAAGGACACTCAATCTGAAAACCGGAACCATATTTTTGACTTATCTTCCAGCTTACAGTTTAGGTCGGTTGTGGATTGAAGGTTTGAGAACCGATAGTTTGATGTTGGGACCTTTGCGAATTGCACAGGTGGTAAGTTTAACTGGGATTGCTTTAGGGTTATTTGGGTTGTGGTGGTTATATATTGCCAAGCGTCCTTTACCTGATGTTGTAAAGTCGGTTGAGAGAGGGGAGGAGTAGGAGGAAAGGGATTGGGGAAATAATTTCTTCCCCCTTTTACATCAAACTTATTTAATTACCGAAGTAGTACGATCGGAGTATTTTAATTAAATTACAATTACAGAGTCAAAAACCTGTTTAACGGTTAGATTCAACTGTGGAAAGGTAGGGGATACGATAGGATCTGTTCCTCTAAAGGGTGTCATTTGATATTCCCCGTCTATTAATTCACAAACAAAAATTGTCGGTTGTTTGGGATTTCCAATAAATTTTCGTCCACCCAAAGCAGCATAATCCACAATCCAGTATTCAGGAATACTCATAGTCTCGTAGTCTCTAATTTTGTCATAATAATCATCTTGCCAATTGGTGCTTACTATCTCAATAATTAGGGGTATGGATTTAGGATCAATGAGTGTAGATTGTTTCTTCCAGAATGGTTCATTTTTGAGGTTATCGTGATTAATCACCAACATATCAGGTATGTAAGCTGAGGATTTATCGGGTGTTTTCACGAACGTGGATGCTGAGATTCGATAAGGCAGCTTGCACTCTTGAATCGCTAAGAGAATTACTTCCAGTAAAAAGCTGATAATATCTGTATGGTCGCCCGTTGCTGGTGGCATCTCAACAATCACCCCATCATGTAATTCGTAACGTATTGTTGAATTTTCTGGATAACATTCCATAAATTCATCGAATGTAAGTAGCTTCAGTTCGGCTTGTGTTTGGGTCATAAAAGTTCTTTTTAAGGTTTACTTTTGCTGTTTGTACATCCTTAACACCTATAAGTAGTGACGCAATAAATAGATTTTGGGAACACTAGACTTAACCTTCTTTAGAATAGTGTGCTTAATTATGAATATGCAGGCAGATATATTAGAAAGCTTAAGTCAGTTGAGCCAATTACCACAAGAACTGCTAGAAAAAATTAGACTTTGGCTTGCTCAAGCGTTTAGTTATGAGCCAAAATGTTGGTATTCTTGGAAAAACAGGTGTAGGAAAGTCAAGTCTCTGTAATGCCCTTTTTGAACAAGATACTGCAAAAGTTACTCATGTTGAGAGTTGTACGCGACAACCTCAAGTAGTGATTATAAAAGTGAACTCAGGCAATCTAAAACTAGTTGATATGCCTGGAATTGGTGAAAGTAGAGAGCGGGATCAAGAATATAAAGACTTATACTCGAAACATTTACCAGAATTTGACTTAGTTCTATGGGTTCTCAAAGCAGACGATAAGGCTTTCACTTCCGATGAGGAGTTTTATCACAACATCGTCAAGCCGCACTTGCAAAAAGGTAAGCCTTGTATTATTGCACTAAATCAGGCTGATAAAGTTGAACCCTATGAAGAATGGGATACTGCCAATAAAGTTCCTGGACATCAACAGCAAAAAAATATTGATGCTAAAAGTAAGTCCGTTGCTGAAAGGTTCGGTATTGATATCACAGCCGTTATTCCTGTCAGTACTAAGAAAAACAAAAACTATAACTTGGGAACGCTTGTAGAGACAATTACCCATGCATTGCCAAAGGATAAAAAGGTAACTTTTCTCAATTTTATCAAAGACGAACATCGTTCAGAGAAGGTTAAGAGGAAGCAAAGCAAGGTATTTTCGAGGCACTCGTAATGCAATTTGGAGGTATGATTATGGGAGAAACAGGAAAAAATCTCGGAAAAGCAGTTGGTATAATCGTCGATGAAACCACCCCTGTCGGTAAAGTTGTCAATATCATAGCCAGAATTTTCTTTCCTTGGTGGTGATCACAATCAGGCTTACAATATTGTCACAATGGCTCGTTGGTGCATGACACTATAATCCCTAATTTACCGTATATGATTACTCAAAGTGTCACACACCCTACCCTGATTCATGTACCAGTTGTGTAAATCCTAAAGTAATCTAATAAAACACTGCTTGTCTTGACGACTTTGGCAGAGTTTCCCGGTAAAGCGATCGCTTTCTTCGTCAATTGTGCAGAATTTCATTCCAAAAAGGCATAGCCTTAGTTAATAATCTCTGCAATTATTATTTGAATATTAATAAACTCGTGAAAATTCTTTAAAAATAAAAAATGCCCCAGAGTATTCTCTAGGGCTTAACCAGGGTGCATCTACCAATTACTTCTACTATGTCTAGAGGGAGAATCCGGAAAGGTACTGAAAAAAATGGCGAAAAAATTTTTTTGATGAAGATTTTAGAAGTATTTTATGCGTGAATCTACGTGGAAAGGTAGTAATGAAACAGATAATAATTCTCTAACACCAGGCGTGTATATCGTGGGGGCGGGACCTGGAGACCCTGACCTGTTAACGGTAAAAGCGCAAAAGTTGTTATCGAGAGCAGATGTAATTTTATTTGCAGACTCTTTAGTGCCAAGGGAAATTTTAAATTTCTGTCGTCAGGATGCGGAAATCATGCCAACAGCACAGGAAAGCTTGGAAACCATTTTACCAGTGATGGTGGAGAGAGTGCGATCGCATAAATCTGTGGTGCGGCTTCATTCGGGAGATCCATGTCTCTACAGTACAATTCATGAGCAAATGCACCTACTAGCTGAGGCTGATATTCCCTTTGAGGTGATTCCCGGTATTAGTGCTTTTCAAGCTGCTGCGGCAAAACTCAAAGTTGAGTTGACGGTTCCCGGTTTGGTGCAGACGATTATTTTGACCCGCATTAGTGGACGAACTCAAGTCCCCAGTGGGGAAGAATTAACTTCTTTGGCGGCACATCAAGCTAGTTTATGCTTGTATTTGAGTGCGCGTCATGTGGAAGCTGCCCAAACTAAGTTATTAACTCATTATCCGGCTGATACTCCGGTGGCAATTTGCTATCGTTTGGGATGGAATGATGAAAAAATTCGGGTTGTTCCGTTGGCAGAAATGGCGAGTTGTACAAGTGAGGAAAACTTGATTCGGACAACAGTTTATATTATTAGTCCGGCATTGGGTAAATTTAATGGTCGTTCTCGCCTTTATGATCCTGAATACAATAGATAAGGGCTGACTATGACAATTGCATAAGGTAGATCTTTCATAAAATTAATACCAATTTTAAAAAAGAATGCGACAGATGAACTTTGTAGAGACGCGTATAGCTCTGCGAGCATACAAGAAAAGCAAAGCTCCTCTGTTCGCTCCTAGCGTTCCCGAAGGGTAAGAGGCTATATCGCGTCTCCCATTTTCGATGTGTTGCAAACATTTTTTGAATCAACACAAAATTGGCATCTATCAAAAGATATGAATTTTATGAGAAATTAAAGTTATAAATTACAAATATTTCCAGACAAATATACTATTAAGTAATCAATTTGCGATTTTCCTAAAGCAATTTAACCTTAGAAGAATTAAGCGATCGCACTCAGCTAGCATTGCATACTATATCTAAAATATAGGGACGCACCGAACCTGTAGAGAGAAGTTCCTTACAATCTGCCTTCGCTGCCTTTGACTTGGAATTGTGTATTAAAATCCTAAAGGTTGATCGGCTGTATGAAGGGATAGCGATCTGCTTTGTTGGCTTTGGGAGTGATTGAAGGGTAAGGTAGGATTTATATTCCAACCAGTTTTAGGTAAAGAAAAAAGTGTACTGGAAATTTGAAAGTTTAACCTTTGTTAAGCTGATCCTACATAGAGATGGTTTAACATAGTCATGAGTACTATATAGATTAAGCATTAAAAGGCTATAATTATGACTGCACATGATTTATTAATGTTAGTGACATTATTAACCCCAGGAATTTTACTATCAGTAGCAATTATGGTGACATTTGCGGCTGGTGGTTAATCTTCATACCCTTAAGCTTTTATAGTCCACCCATCTACTTTGCTAATCTCTGGTAAATGTCACTCTCGCTTAAGCAAGATGAATATCAGTTCGAGATGTACAGATTATCTTGATGATAACTTCTTACACTAGGATAGAAGAAAGAAGATCAGGATTAGGAACGCAAAGAATGAAAGTGGCATTTCTGGGGACTGGACTAATGGGATTGCCAATGGCACAGCGGTTGTTAGAAGCAAAAATCCAGTTAATTGCTTACAATCGCACCCCAGAAAAATTAGCACCACTTCAAGCAGCAGGTGCAGAAGTGGCTGATAATCCTCGTCATGCTGTCTTGGCTGCGGATTATGTAATTTTGATGTTGACCAATGCTCCAGCAATTTACAGTGTATTACTATCTGATACGTCATCGCGATCGCTTGCCGGACGAACTGTAATCCAAATGGGGACAATTACCCCCACCGAAAGTAAAGAAATTCGTAATTCTGTAGTCTCTGCGGGGGCTGAATATATCGAAGCCCCCGTTTTAGGTAGCATTCCCGAAGCTGAAGCTGGTAAACTAATTGTGATGGTGGGTTCTCACCGCGAACAATACCAGCGCTACTTAGAATTACTGAAAAATTTCAGCCAGGAACCCCTATATATTGGACAAGTAGGAACTGCTTCTGCCCTAAAACTGGCATTGAATCAACTAATCGCTTCCTTAACTACTAGTTTTGCCTTGAGTCTTGGTTTTGTTCAACGTCATGGGATTGATGTTGAATCTTTCATGCAAATCTTGCGAAATAGTTCTCTTTACGCACCTACTTTTGATAAGAAGTTGCAGCGGATGCTAGAAAATAACTACGACAATCCCAACTTTCCCACAAAGCACCTACTCAAAGATACTGATTTATTTATTGATGAAGCAAAATTAGCAGGCTTAGATATTAGTAGTATTGAAGGTGTCCGCTCAATTTTGGATAAAGCGATGCAATTGTCTTTCGCACAGGCTGATTATTCTTCGTTATTTGCAGCAATCAAATCAGATGGTGATGCTAGTTAGTAGTCTGTCAAAATAAAAATGACGGTTGTAGAGACGTAGCGATACTACGTCTCTACAGGGCTGTGTATGTACACGTAATCGACTACTAAGTGATACACAAAGATACTGTCACTATTGCATATAAATACTTAGGTCTACTAAAGGAAAATTAATTAACATCTAGAAAATCCAAACATTTTCTACATCCTTCCCCTCAATCTACCTAACAAAGTCAAAAACTCGTCAGGTAACGGTGCTGTCACCTCAATCCACTCTTGACTAACTGGGTGTATTAATTTTAACTTCCAAGCATGAAGCGCTTGACCAGATAAATTTACCTTTAATGAATGTCCAGAACCATAAATTGGATCCCCAATTATCGGATGACCAATTTGGGCACTATGAACGCGGATTTGGTGCGTGCGTCCAGTTTCTAACTGAAAATGCATCAGTGTAAAATTAGCAATTCTTTCCCGAATTTGCCAATGGGTAACAGCTTCCCTTCCCCCAGATTCCACAGGGACAACAGCCATTTTTTTTCGATCTATCGGATGGCGACCAATAGGTAAATTTACTGACCCTTTTTCCGTTTTTGGCGCACCATATACAACTCCTAAATACTCACGACATGCAGTTTTAGCTTTAAGTTGTGCTTGTAAATTTTGATGTGCTTGCTCAGTTTTGGCGATAGCGATGGCACCTGTAGTATCTTTATCTAAACGATGCACTATTCCTGGACGCTGCACACCACCAATTCCCGGTAAATTGGGACAATGCGCTAACAATGCATTGACTAATGTTCCATCTGGATGACCAGGTGCAGGATGAACAACCAACCCCGCAGATTTATTCACGATCAATATCTGGTCATCTTCATAAAGAATATCCAAGGGAATTGCTTGGGGTTGCAAATTTAAAGGTTGAATTTCCGGGATTTTTAGCGTAATGCGATCGCCTAACTTTACCGTGAGCTTTTTTGAAGAGCAAATCTTTTCATTTAACTGGACATTTCCCTGTTCAATTAGCTGTTGAACCCGCGAACGTGATAACTCCGATAACTCCTCGGCTAAATAACGATCGAGACGCTCCCCTTCTGCTTCTACTAGTAGACTAATTTCAGTCACAATTCACTTCTTCTTTAGGGTTGTACTTAGTAATGCACTCGAATTTTCGTTCCGTAGGAATATCGGGCTTTTTCTCTTGGATTAATACCGTTTCCAGCTTAGTTTATCACGAAGTTAGAGGAGGGGGAAAACAAAAATTTTTAATCAATTAAGGGACTTCTGATTAAATAATTATCAGATTTTCTATTGTAGAACACAGAGGAGTTGGCGGTGTTGGTTTCCGTCCCGTCACACTACCCTACGGGAAGCTGTGCTACGGAGCATTCCTGCCTATCTTGTAAGTGAGTAGTGAGAAAACGGCTTACATGCTTGACGGTGAAATTTTTGTTATGCGGACTCTATTTTCGGGCAACATACCCAAACCACAGGATATTTTATTTTCTGAAAGTCCCTAACTTGAACTACTTGTACTGTTAATAAAACAGTTACTTTAAACACAAAGTATTTCTTTGAACAGCCCTATACGGATTAAGCTTTTTTGGTTAAATTTTTGATTATCCTTAGTTACATGATTTGTAGTTCAGATCTGATATTGTCAGATGATTAGTTTATGTTCTAATTATTACACATAGCATCATTAAAAGTGAAGTAACAACACTAGAGTGATTGTCGTTTCTTTACAATAACTTTGATACTTCTTGTTATTTTATTGCTAACCTTATAGTAATCTGAATATATTCGGCTGTTTATAATATACTATCAGGGTTAAACTATGGAAAGAACATAACTTAATAATTCATGATTGACATAGTATTTATATGTAAATTGTTCAAATTTTAAAAATAATACTTTCATATTATTGATAAATAAATTAACATATAACTCATATTGATTAGTATACAAAAAAAGCCAAATTTTCAAAGTGTCTTAAAATCAGCTTAAATCATCTTTATTTCATTACATCACGGCAGAAACAAGTAACTACTTGATAGTGTTCAAAAGCCGATATTTTAATATTTTTTGTTCTGCTTCCATGCAATAATAAAAATTTCTCAGATTATCTTCATCTTAATATACACATTTAATGCCGGGTTATAGTTATGCAAGTATTTCCCATTGGTAGGTATAGATTTTTCCAACAAATACAAATAAATTCAATTTTAAATAAAGCAATTAGTAATTCAACAACAGGATGCTTACAGGTTTTCGGAACTTCGCAATCTTGGTTGCTTTATTTAGAAGATGGCAAGTTAGTCTATGCTTGCTATGCAAACAAAATGTTTGACTTACTATATCGTAAGCTATATAGTATTCATGATAAGTCACCTGCATTCAATAGTGATGTTTATCGGCAAATAAAAACAATATTTGAAACAGCAATTGACGAGCAATCATCTTTTAATCCTGATTACTTAGCAATTTGCTGGCTAGTTAATCAGAAATATATTACTCATCAACAAGCAGAAAGATTAATTCAAGAATTAGCTATAGATGTTATTAACTCACTACTAAAAATCAAAGCAGGTTGCTATGAGTTAATTACTGAAACTTTTCTTGATGATATGCCTAAATTTTGCAATCTTGACATCAACGAGATTATAGAAGATTGTCAGGAAAATATGCAAATTAGCTACAATGCTCAATCTCGAATTTATAGAAAACGTGAGCATGAGGTTTTAAAGAGAAATGTAAATGATATTTACCTGAATCAAATTAGTTCACATCGTGGCACGAGATTTATTAAACCTCACGATCGAAAAACCTATACTATTGTTTGTGTTGATGATAGTCCTACAGTTGTTAATATAATCAAAAAATTTTTAGACAATGATTTTTTCTTAGTTGTAGGAATTAACGATCCACTAAAAGCTTTAATGCATATTGTTCGTCTTAAACCGGACTTGATTCTACTTGATGTGGAAATGCCAAATCTAGATGGATATGAACTATGCTCACTCCTGAGAAAACATTCATCTTTTGCCCAAACACCAATTATTATGGTGACAGGACATACCAGTTTGCTAGATAGAGCGAAATCTAAAATAGTTCGTTCTTCAGGATATTTAGCTAAACCTTTTACACAAGCAAATTTGTTGAAAATTATTTTTAAACATTTAGTGCAACATGAGGAAAGCTAATTTTCACGAAATATAGACTGAATGGTCGCTTGGTACTGTGTAAGAGTAAGTAAGTCAGGGTTTAGGCATTCGGCAGTCCGAGTAGATTTGGAACTGAATTTACATTCCGTTACATATGGATTTTACGCAACTTTATTTATCTGACTGATTTAGTATTTTTTATTAGCTAGCAAGTATCAGGTTATTTTCATAATTGCTCAACTAAACTTAGGGTTTTGTCTTACCCATAGAAATTAGGAAAAAAATAAGTAATGAGTATTTGTTTGTAACGGAGAGAAGTTAGCGTTTAGATGTTCTTTCCGTCAATAAGGAACTTCCAATTAAATAATTATCCAATTTTCTGTTGTGGTTTGGGCATCTTGCCCGAAAAAACAGGCAAGATGCCCAAACCACAGGATATTTTATTTTCTGGAAGTCCCTAAGCTTAGGGAAGATTTTACAAGGCAACTGAATCATCTGACTCCACAAACCTGCCTCTCAACACAAAACAAGCTGTTTGTAGAGATAGGGGAACTAAACCCCCAGACTTCGTTAAATATTAAACAAGAATGAGTACAGTTTCTGGTCACGACTTCCTCATTCCGGCAGATAGATTCAAAAATCAAAAAAGCTTACTACACCTCTCTACTATGGAGAATCCTAGAGTATGGGCTATTGATAGCTTACTTTATCATTCAATGGATATAATCTGATTTAACTTTGACCGCAAAATAAATTTTAAATATATTGAAAAGTATTTGTAAAGATTAGGTGTAATAAGTAGTTTCCCTAATCTAGCTTGAATAAACTCTAAACTACTATGGCTGTAGATGAGATTTAGCTCATCGAATCAAAAATAATTAATTGTCATAAATAAAATTTGACTATCTTTATATGTTAAATCAAATTCATCCTCAAATAAAGTCAGATAATTTTTCTGAATCTACCTCTACACTTACGTCCAGTAACGAAACTATCATTCAACCTCGTACAAAAGCAGAATCTAAATTAAAAAGTAATCATTTTGAGCAGGTATGGGTCAAAAGTTTACGTACTAAAGTAATTTGTTTTGCGGCTACTGTCGGTACACTACCAGTTTTCAGTATCGCGGCTTTAAGTTACTACTTAGGAAACGAATCGATTAGTAAGCAAGTTACTAGTGCAAAAGAAGCTAGTGCTTTAAATCTAGTTGAGAACATCAATGATTTTATTACGACGAGATATACGGGAATTCAGGAAGTTGCTGCTTCTGATTTTTTAGTGAATCCCAAGATTCGTAATAACTTAAATGTCAAAGACATTCAAAGACAACTAAATCCATACAAAACAATATTGGTTCCTTCCGGAAACATTACAGTTTTAGATTTAAATGGAGATGTTTTTGTTGAGACAGCAGAGCAAAAAACTGTTAATCAAAAAGAGCAAGCATACTTTCAAACTGTATTGAAAACAAATCAGCCTATTATTAGTCAAGTAAAAGTTGTAGATGGAGCAGAAAAGTCACAGTTTTATTTAGCAGCACCTGTAAAAGGTAAAGACGGAGAATTACTTTATATTGTTCAAACGACAATTAATCTTCCAGATTTAGAGAAAAAACTTAGCAGTTATGATACAAGCAAAGGTCAATATCAACTGACTGATGGCAATGGTCAGGTGATTCTGAGTAGTGACAAGCAACTTCTGAATAAAAGTATTGTCGATATTTTCCCTGACTTGAAGCAGGAGCAAATACAAGGGAAACCAATTACTAATATATTAATAAATAAAAATAATAATACTAAAGATTTTGTTACATCTGTATCTTTAAATACATCAGAGCAGTTAAGCAATTTAGGATGGAAATTATTTATTAATAGTAATGAATCGATTACATCTGCTTCTCAACAACAATTATTAATTTTATTGAGTGCAGGAACATTAATTGCAGCCTTTTTAACAGGTGGTATTTCCGCAGTCATGGCAAATCGGTTGATTTTTCCTATTTTAACGGCAACAAAAACGGTTAAGCTGCTGGCAAGTGGTAATCTCCATAGCCGAATTAAAGTTCAAGGATATGATGAATTATCAATTTTGGGTGCCAATATTAATCGCATGGCAGACCAATTACAGGATTTATTAAGTAGTCAGCAAAATGAAGCAGAACAATTAAAGGCATTTAATAATGCTTTAATCTCAATTCGTCAATCTTTGGATTCTGAAGATTTATTTGAAATCACTGTTAAACAGGTGCGACAGGCTTTGAAAGCACATAGAGTTGTAATTTACCACTTTAATGATCGTGGTAATAACCAAGTTTTGGCGGAAACAATGGTT
The DNA here is from genome assembly GCF_000317435.1 of Calothrix sp. PCC 6303. Lineage (NCBI taxonomy): Bacteria > Bacillati > Cyanobacteriota > Cyanophyceae > Nostocales > Calotrichaceae > Calothrix > Calothrix sp. PCC 6303. The sequence continues at coordinate 5,893,952 of NC_019751.1, read as the reverse complement.
TCTGGGTTATCTGGATCAATCCAAGAAACTTTTGATGATAATTTTACGATTAAAGATTTGCTTGAAAAATATCAAGGAAGAGAAGTATCAGTCATTAATAATATTGCAGAGGCAAATTTAAGTGCTGATTACTTAAAAGTAATGGAGAAACTGAAAATTAAGTCCAGTTTGATTACACCAATTTTTAAAGAAAATCAGCTTTTTGGATTTTTAGTTGCTCACTATTGCTTTGCACCTCATATCTGGCAACCTTCAGAAAGTAACTTTTTACGGCAATTGGCAACACAGGTTGGTTCAACATTAGAGCGGGTAAGCTTATTAGACGCAACGCGATCGCTAAAAGATGTCGCGGTACATATGTCAGCAACAACCCATACACAGGATATCTACAATATTGCAGTTCAAGATATTCGCAAAGCTCTCAAATGCGATCGAGTAGTCATCTACAAATTTAATCAGGTTGGACAGGGAAGTTTTGTATCAGAGTCTATTGCTCAGAGTTTCACCTGCGCTTTGGGAGTGAGTAGTTATGATCCTTGTTTGATGAACGATATCCATGAATACAGTCAAGGAGAAGTTTTAGTCACTCATAATGTATACGAAGCAGGATTGAGTGATTCTTGTCTCCAACAGTTGGAAGCATTTGAAGTTAAAGCAAGTTTAGTGGCACCCATATTAGATGCCGATCAACTGCAATATTTGCTAATTGCTCATCAATGTACTTGTCCCCGTTCCTGGGAAGATTCAGAAATTGATTTATTTGAACAATTTGCCCGGTTGGTGGGTTTAGCTTTGGAGCGTGCTAGTTTACTGGAAGAAACAGAGCAAGCAAGAAAGAATGCTGAAATTTTCTCAGAACAACAAGCGCAACAAAAAGAAGATTTACAACAACAGGTACTCCAACTAGTAGATAGTATTGAAGGAGTTTGTAGGGGTGATTTAACCGCTCGTGCAGAAGTCACATCCGAAGAAATGGGTACTGTTGCTGACTTTTTTAATTCCATCGTGGAAAGTTTGAGCGTAATTGTGACTCAAGTGAAGCAAACAGCATCTCAGGTTAATGAGGCAATTACCGAAGATTCTCAAGCAATTGCCCAATTGGCAACTAATGCACTTCAGCAAGCGGAGGAAATTGACTCTACCTTAGATGCTGTAGGCAAAATGCGCGGTTCGATTAAAAGTGTGGCAAGAAGTGCGAGAATGGCTGCGGTGGTAGCGAGAAATGCTTCCCAAACAGCTGAAAAGGGTGAAATAGCTATGGATTTGACAGTGGATAACATTATGAATCTGCGTGAAACCATCGGTGAAACCACTAAAAAAGTGAAACGCTTAGGTGAATCGTCTCAGAAGATTTCCCACGTTGTGTCCTTAATTAATCAAATTGCTCTGAAAACCAATCTTTTAGCAATTAATGCTGGGATTGAAGCTGCTCGTGCTGGTGAAGGTGGTGAAGGTTTTGCGGTGGTTGCAGAGGAGGTGGCAGCATTAGCGGTTCGTAGTGCTTCGGCAACAACGGAAATTGAGGCAATTGTTGCTAATATTCAACTGGAAACTAGTGAGGTGGTGAAAGCGATGGAGTTGGGTACTACTCAAGTAGTGGAAGGTACTCATTTGGTGGAAGATACGAAGCAGAGTTTGAATCAAATTTTGGAAGTTTGTCATCAGATTGATGGTTTGGTTCAGGGGATTTCCACTGCTACAGTGTCACAGGTGCAAATTTCTAAGCAAGTGACAAACGGGATGAAGGAAATTGCTAAGGTATCTGATATTACAAAGAATTCTTCTTGGGAGGTTGCTGCTTCACTCCAACAGACTGTGGAGATTTCCCAACGCTTGCAAGATAATGTAGATACTTTCAATGTTGGTTAAGGGGATGGAAGAGTCGCAGGAAACTGGATTTAGGATCGATAATTACTCTGAGATTTACACTTTGCAGCAACGTCGAACTTGGTACAGTGATGCTGCATCTGCCTACATTCAAGTTAGACCTCGCTATCCTCAGCAAATTATTGATGGTGTGGTGAAGTTAGCTCGACTTTCTGGGGATAGCTCGGTTTTGGAATTGGGATCAGGTCCTGGTATTGCAACGGTTGCGTTAGCAAAATTGGGGTTATCGATGGTTTGTTTGGAACCTAGTTTAGCAACTTGTGAAATTGCCCAACAAAATTGTTTGGAGTATCCCAAGGTTAAGGTGGTGAATACTACTTTTGAAGAGTGGGAACTGGAAGCGGGGAAATTTGATGCGGTGGTAGCTGCAACTTCTTTTCATTGGATGTCAGCAGGAGTGCGTCATTCAAAGACCGCGATCGCACTCAAACCTCAGGGGTACTTAATACTGTTGTGGAATACTCCACCTCAACCAAGTTATGAAGTTCACCAACAACTAGTGCCAGTTTACCAAACTCTGGCACCAGAATTGGCAAAGTACGAATCAATCCCAAGTTACTTGAAAAATCTGAATAAGTTTGGGCAAGATGCTGTTGATTCTGGCTATTTTAAAAATTTGGTATCTGACCATTTACTGTGTGAACTCATTTACAGTGTAGATGATTATTTAGCTCTGTTGAGTACTTTATCACCCTATATAGCTTTGGAAAAATCAAAGCGAGATAGTCTGTTTTCAGCTTTGGGAAAAACACTGGTGCAAAATTATGGTACTAAAATTGAAACTTCCTATCTTTCGGCTTTTCATATTGTGCAGAAAACTGAATAATTTCAGCTTTACTTTTTTTATAACTTGGAATAGCAATTATAATTAATTTTACTAATTGATAATATAAGTAAAGACGTGACATGTCACGTCTTTACTGAATTTGATATTTTATGTATCTAATTCTACTTCACAAAATGTAAGTGCTGAGTTTGATGGAAGATTGCTATAAGAAAGTGGCTAGATATGATATTCAGCCACTCTCAATGGAATATTTTGGATCAAATTCTTGAGGTTGCACTTAGAATTGGCAAGCTACTCAAGTCTACCACTACCACGCTCATTACATACTAATATAATCATTTTACTCCTTCTACAGATAAAACTATGTTTAAAAAACTTGGGCTAAAAAATCTATTCAAAATCAAATTCTCTAATTAAGATAATTGATAAATATTTTGTATTTATCAAATTTGAATTGATTCTATAGGTCTCTCATGTCTTGTTGAATCCTAATTTATTGGATGAAGTATTTTTTCCATAGGTTGTTTTTTTTGTTTGTCTTTTTGAATTTGATAAATGTGAAAATTTGCTATTCTATTATTTTATTTGTATTCATATTGACATATACCCAGACCCGAAACCTGAGTAAATTCTCGTAATAAAAAAATATATTTAACTGTTTAAAAAGCCACAAATTAACTGTAATTTAAACCATAGAAAATATACTTAATAAAGTATTAATAATAAGTAATTATCTGTAATTACTTATGATCAATAACAAAAAAACATCCAAGCTGTAGGTAGACTTGACCTTGACAAATAAAAAAAGTATAATTAGTTAGCGGTAGAAAATTAAAACTTAAGTGCGTACACTAAGATGCACGGAAAGTTATTAGTTGCCCACCCCCTTAAACCCCCACACCCTTAGACCCCTAGTCTTCTTAAGCACTTAAAACTCAGCCTAAAATCTCAGACCAAGATTTTATTTCTAAGGTGAATATGGGATACTTTCTTGGATAGATCAATTAGACAGATCATCCAAAAATACCGACAATGAACGGTTTGAGCCGATTATAAATCTAGGAAACACCCTAACTGTTTGGGGTTACATACTAATAAACTGTGATTATCAGTAATCATCCGGAAATATAGTTTTATTTAGATATGTAAATATACGAGTACAGCATGGCTTAAATAACCACACCGTTATTTAATGCCAAGTAATGCCAAGTAATGCCAAGTTGAAAAAAGAATTCGCATAGATGAATTTTGTACAAACCGATACATCTGCCTAATGCCTTGATGCACTAACCGATGAGATTGATAGTCTTTGATTTCAAGGATCAGATTTTTTTTCAGGTGTACACCCCAAACCAAGGATTCCACATTTTTGTGTTCCTGCTTGTTCCTGGGTTTTTAGCTGGTTGAGGACGTTAATTGCCTGTTGGTAATCTGGCTTAATTTTTATGGCTTGTTGTAAGGATGCGATCGCTTCTTTATTTCGTTGTAGATTTAGTAAGGTGTTACCTTTAGAGTACCAACTTTCAGGGTAGTTACTATTGTAGCGAATCGAACGGTTGTAAGCTGTCAAGGCATCGTTATATTTCTTTAAGTTAAATAGGCTATTACCACGAGCGTACCATGTTTGGTAGGCGTTTCCTCGAAGTGCAATTGCTTTATCGTAAGATTCGATAGCTGTGTCGTAACGCTGTAATTGATGCATCATCAACCCGCGACTATACCATGCTTGGTAACTACTGGGGTTATATTTAATTACTTGGTCGAATGCTTCTAATGCTTCTTGGTACCGTTGTAAGATAATTAAGGTGTTTCCCTTGGACAACCAAGCTTGGTAATAATCTGGTTTAATTTTGACTGTTTGATCGTAAGCATTGGCTGCATCTTGATAGCGATTTAAGTTAACTAGGGAATTACCTTTGCTGTAAAATGCATCGGCATAATTAGGTTTTAATTCTAAGGTTTTGTCGTAAGCAGTAACAGCATCTTGATAACGTTTTAAGCCTTGAAAGACTTTAGCTTTTTTGTACCAAGCTTGATAATAGTCTGCTTGGTTTTCGATTGCTTTATCATATGCTTGAATAGCTTCATCGTAACGCTTCAGACTATCTAAACTATCAGCTTTAATTTCCCAAGCTTCTGCATCATCATTTTGTGATGCCAAGGTTTTATCAATAGAAGCAATTGCCTCATTATAACGCTGTAGTTTATATAGAGTAAAACCACGTCCTCTCCAAGCTTGTAAATATTCTGGCTGTAGTTGAATTGCTTTATCGTATGCTGTTAATGCATCTTGATATTTCTTCATTCCCGACAAAGCTTTTCCTTTGCCATACCAAGCTTCAGCATAATTATCTTGAATTTCCACAGCTTTTTCATAATTATTAAGTGCATCTTGATAACGCTGTAATTCATAAAATGTATTTGCTTGTTTATATAATTCTGTGGCATTAGCAGCATTCACATTTTTCCAAATAAATACTGATAAAGTTGCCACGCAAGCTGTTAGTGTTAATCCCAGCAAACCTTTAAGAATAATTCTTTTATTGGCTTTTTGATTAACATTTTTGATCGCAGGTGTAGAAGCAATAGGAATTAAGGGAATAGTGGCATGATTAGGGCTTGTAATCTCCTTAATTGCTTGCATAGCAAGGGTTGCAGATGAAAAGCGATCGCGAAAATCATACCGCACCATTTTATCTAAAATTTGCTCTAAATCTGTACTAATTTCAGTTTTCTCATCACACCAAATAATTTCATCACTATCAGGATCTCGAATAAAGTTTTCTGGAGATATACCAGTTAAAGCTTGAATTCCAATTATTCCTACAGCATAAATATCACTACTAAATTTAGGATTTCCCTGTGCTTGTTCACTGGGAGTATAACCAGGGGTACCAATAGCAACTGTAAATTTTGATTGTGATGATGAGACAACTATATTGGTGGTAATTTGTTTGACTGCACCAAAATCAATTAAAATAAGTTTGCCATCATGATTGCGTCGTAAAATATTCCGAGGATTGAGATCACGGTGAATTACATTTTTTTGATGAATAAATTCGAGAATTTCTAATAACTCTTGTAATAATTTAGTTATTTGATCTTGAGTCCAAGGTTTCCCCGGAATGATTTCCTCACTCAAGTCATTACCTTCGATGAATTCTTGAACTAGATAAAACTCTTGATTTTCTTCAAAATAGGCTAGTAGCTGGGGAATTTGTGGATGATTACCTAATTGATGTAAAACTTCTGCTTCTGTATGGAACAAACGTCTAGCAGTTTGTAATGTTTGCAAATCATTCGCTTGGGGTTTCAGTTTTTTGACAACACACTGTGGTGAACCTGGCAATTGGGTATCACAAGCAATATAAGTTTCTCCAAAACCACCACCACCCAAGCTACGCAGGATTTGATATCGTCCAACAAGTATGTTTCCCAGCATTGAAATTATCCAGTTGAGCGTAATTCATCTGATACCAATTTTGCCACATGATTTAGGAAAGTAGCGAATACAAATTACTTAGTAAAAACAATAGTTAGTAAATCCTAATTCTTGATATGATTCCGATTTCTGATAATGTTGTTGGTCGAACTAAACCGATTATTACTTATATACTAATTAGTATTAGTGCAGTTGTGTTTTTATGGGAGTTATATTTAGACTTCCATGGAGAATTAGGGAAATTAATTAATACTTGGGGTATCGTACCAGTAAATATTACCCAATCAATGAATATTGCAATAGCAGGTAATCAAGCAGCTTGGGTATATGTGGTAATTAGTTCGACTTCTATATTTCTCGGAATGTTCCTTCATGCCAGTTTTGCTCAAATTGTGTCAAATTTGATATTTTTGTGGGTTTTTGGCAAAAGCTTAGAAAAAGCATTAGGAAATTGGGTTTTTCTGGGATTTTTCCTAATTTGTGGCACTTTCACAGGAATAGTTCAGGTTTTTTCGGAGCCTAATTTAACGGTACCATTAGTGGGGATGAATAGCGCGATCGCATCAATTCTCGGAGGGTATGCAATTCGTTTCCCCCACGCTAAGGTTGACTCAATTTTACCCCTCATCTTGGTGTACATTCCTGTGAAACTCCAAGGAGGTTTTTATCTCTTTTGGTGGTTTGTACAGCAAATGTTCTATGGAATCGGGGTTTTAAATATACCTCCCCAAGGTGCAAATCAATTTACCACAGCTTACTGGATGCAAGCTGTGGGAATATTATTTGGTGCAGGATTTATGTGGTTGTGGAAGCGTCAACATAAACACTAATAACCAGCTTTTGCCCTAATTAACCAATCTTGATCATTTGCTGCTATTTTTTTCCCACTACTATCACCCAACTTTTCCAAAGCCATCAAAGTAGCATATTTCAAATCCCAAATTGGTGATTTTAGACAAGTTAAAAGTTCTGGAATTGCCCGTTTATCTCCCAACTCACCTAATGCTAAAGCCGCAGCAGCACGGGATTTTTGAAAATTAAGTTCTCGGTTATGCAAGTTTTCTATTAACAAATCATAACCCGGTGCATACTTTAACCATCCTAATAGTTTCATCACATGGTAATGGGCACCATAATCATGATAAGCTCTGTCTTGATATGTCACCATCAAAGCTTGAGGTGCTTGCTCAGGGTAGATATCAATGAGGGTTTTCACTGCTAAATAGGAGCGTCCAAAATCAGTTTCATATAGCTCATTCATCACAAATTTTAGAGCAGGAATGACATCATACTCATGCACCAAACTTAGATCTTTTGGATGATCCATTAATACCTTTTCTAGATGCGGTTTCACCTCAGCGAAATCAATTTCACCACTGGGTACACCTGCATTTGCTAACATGCGAATTGCCCGCAATCTAAATACCAAAGAAACCGGACAACTGGAAATTTCTGGGATTGCTTTATAGTACCGTGAATCGATTAAGTCTTGAATACTTCCACGTCTGACATTGACATTATGGCTTTGTAACAGTGCCATTACTTTGTCAATTTCCCCATAATCCCCTGTTAAGCGACAAATTGTAGCAATTGCTATACTCCTCGTAGGTTCATCAGGGAACTGAGTAAACTTTTTAACTCTTTCTATTGCTGGTTTATAGTCAGCATCGGCGAGAGTATGAATAATAACCCGATATATTTGTCCTTCCTTATCCAGTAGTTGAGCAACTTCTTCGAGAATATCTGGATTCTTGGTAGCCATTTCTCCAATTGCCCAAACGGAGTTTTTCACGGTATAAATATCATCATCCTGGAGACATTTGCGAATCGTAGGTAAAGCGGATATAGCTTGTAAACGTCCTAAACTTTCCACCGCTTTGCGTCTAACGATGCGCTCATCTAACTCTTGCGGGTTACTATTTTCTATAGCCCGAATCAAAGCAGCGATCGCGCTTTCTGTGGGACAGTTAATTAAGTGGGATACTGCAATATATTTATCTGAAGAATTTTCCAATTCCGATAGTGGTGTATCGATGATGGTGATGGCTTGTTCTTCAGTAAGTCCGTAAATGTTGGAAAAACGCTTATCCATTGATATACCGGTGTTTCAAAAGATTGCTTAACAGTCCTACTTAATATCCTACCCTGTTGTCAACACCACTTGATCTAAGAAAAAGAAGTCAGAAAAGAGGATACCCTTGGTAATAGTTTATGCTGGATTCCTATTTTGCCCTTAATGCTTTTAACCCTCAAATTCTGCTAATTCCATCCACCTTTCTGTCATTTTGTCAATATCTTGCTTCAATTTTTCCACCTGTTCATACAATTTTTGCACCTGCGTATAATTTCCAGCAGTTGCGTTTGTCATCATTTTCTCAACTGTGGATTTTTCAGCTTCCAATTTAGCAATTTTCGCTTCTAAGTTATCAAATTCCCGTTTTTCCCAGGTTGATAATCTCCGCTTCTTCCCTGTATCACCGCTAGATGAATCAAAATTACTATTTTCAGCTTCAGTTACCTTGGGTTTTTGCTTATTATTAATCTCTACTTGCTTTGCTGCTTCCTCAGCTTTTTTGTAATCTATATATACTGAATAATTTCCAGGATACTGTCGGATGTTTCCTCCCTCTTCCAAAGCAAAAATTGTATCTACCGCCCGATCTAAAAAATAGCGGTCGTGAGATACTACAATTACACAACCAGCAAAATCCTCTAAATATTCTTCCAAAATTGCCAAAGTTTGCACATCCAAATCATTCGTCGGTTCATCGAGAATCAAAACATTTGGCGCACTCATTAATACTCGTAGTAAAAATAAACGTCTTTTTTCTCCACCAGATAATTTACTAATTGGTGCATATTGTTGATTTCCTGGAAATAGGAATCTTTCCAACATTTGCGAAGCTGATATTTGAGTACCATCAGCAATCTTAATAAATTCCCCTTCCTCCTTAATGTAATCTATAACTCGTTGATCCTCATTAATTGCCACTAGCAATTCATCAGAATGCTGATCAAAATAACCAATATGAATTGTACTCCCAATTTCCACAGTTCCTGTATCCGGGTGGATTTTTTGAGTAATAATATTCATCAAGGTTGATTTGCCCGCACCATTTTCACCAATGATACCAATTCTATCTTCCGGACTAAACTCATAAGTAAAATCTTTAATTAAAACCCTTTCATCATAAGTTTTAGAAACCTGATTTAGTTCAATAACTTTCTTGCCAATTCTCCGGCTTACAGTGGAAATATCAACTTTCCCTAACTTCTCCTTAAATTCAGTTTCCCGCATTCCTTCAATTCTTTGAATTCGCGCTTTCTGTTTTGTACTACGTGCTTTTGGTCCTTTTTTTAACCATTCCAATTCTCGTCGCAAAACACCTTGAAATTTTTGCTGACTACTACTAGCAGATTCTTCTGCTAAAGCCTTCTTTTCTAAATAGTAGGAATAATTTCCAGAGAAACTATAAATATCCCCTCGATCAATTTCAATAATCTTATTAGTTACTTGATCTAGAAAATATCGATCGTGAGTTATTAACAACAAAGCCCCGCGAAACCTATTTAAATAGGTTTGTAGCCATTCCACCGACAAAGCATCTAAATGGTTAGTTGGTTCATCCATCAATAATAAATCTGGCTCAGATAATAAAGCCGTTGCTAAAGCAATTCGCTTGCGATAACCTCCCGACAAAGTTCCAACTTTCGCATCTAAGTCAGTAATTCCTAACTTAGAAAGAATAATTTTGGCATTAGTTTCTAACTCCCAAGCACCAGTTGCTTCCATCTTTTGCATAACTACAGATAAACGAGAAACAAGTTGATTATTTTCCGGATTATGGGCTAATTTTTGAGAAATATCCTCATATTCTTTAACTAGCTGCATCTGTTCTCCACTGTCAGCAAAAATCTGTTCAATCACAGTTAAATTCTCATCAACATCTGGTTGCTGAGGTAAATATATAACTTTGGCACCAGAACTAACTAAAATTTGTCCACTATCAATATGTTCTAATCCGGCAATCATTTTCAATAAAGTGGATTTACCAGAACCATTGGTACCAATTAAACCGACTTTATCGGTAATATCAAGACTAAGATTAGCATCCTTTAAAATTTCCTTGATACCGAAATCTTTTTGAACAGATTGTAAGGTGATGAGAGTCATAATTTGAGTTAGTAGTTGTAGGTATAGAAAGAAGTGAAAATAACTTATCCCAAAAAAATTGTATAAATGAAGTATACAAGTAAAACTAAGTAGAAATTAGATTCAAGGTAAAAGTATCTGTTTTTAATCGGAAAAAACTTTAGGCATATTAATATAGTTTTTACAAAAGATTCTGATATTTAATTTTTAAAAATAATTTGTATCGCTGTAGCTATTTTAATTCGGACATTTATCTGTTCCCTTTTAGACAAATATTTTTATGTCCTAACCGAGATGTCCACTGCTAGATTTAAAATTGTGCAACATATCAAATATTTGGCAGCTTAAAAAGTGCGTCAAACTTAGTTAACGCACTTCTAATTAACCATTGACTTTTATTTACTGTGCGAATCAGTTTACAGAAATAAATCTAAAGGTAAATGTCCATACATTTCATTAATTCCACCTTGAACACGAGACTGACATGATACTAATACACCACGATGATGACCAGCATAGGAGTCCAAATAGCACAAGCCATTCTTACCATTTAACTTAATATAAACAGGACCCTCAATAACAGGTAAATCACGAGGAGGTTCATATCCCAAAGCTAAAGAATAAGTTCTCATGGCAGACAATCCTTCTTCCGCTGTATCAGCACAGATACCCAATATTTGGTAATCCGACAGGCTGGTAAATAACAGTAAAGCCTCACGAATTAAAGGTTTTTCTGAGCTTTTAATCGCAGGTGCAATATCAACGCAGTTGAACTTATTCAGAATTTTTTTTGCGTCTTGGAGGGTAAAATTGCGTTGGTTTTGACTGGTCATGAATCCGCTGATTATTTACTTAGGTGTATGCTTTGTGTACAAGGTTTAGTGTTACCAAGCCAAAAACAGGAAATTTAGGCTTCATTCTCATTTTATATACTGAAGATTTTTTCATCTTCCGTTGCTGGGACTTTTGGCATTAGCACACCACCACTTTCCCCAACTTCAATTATTTCTTCTTGTGGCATTAATCGTTCTCCTTGAACATAGCCGTTTTCAGGATAACGTTTTGCCAAGTAGCTAATTGCGGATTCTTCAACTCCCATCTCCTGTTTGTTGGTGGTGTCGCCATTTTATAGTGACATGATTTCGCTATCTGCGCTTGAGTTGGCAAACATGGTAATATTACCTTGTAGACGTGTAGCGCGCTGTTGCTAGACATCGCTGCTAAACATCACCCAAACCTCAAATATCAGTGGTTACGGTATCAAAAACCTCTCAAGCATCCAGAAAGCGTAGAAACTTCATCCATCTCCTCAAGGGTCTGTTGGATTACGGACAGCAGTATAACAAACAAATTCATCAAGCGATCGCTTGTTGGATTTTGAATGGGTTTTTTGACTTGGCACCTCCAGCACTAATTTGCATGGCGATTGATGTTGTAGTCAAGCAGAAAGATTCTATCATTGCCCAGTTGGGAGTTAAAGATGTTTTCGGGCAGTTTTTAATATTGTCCCCTCTAACTGCCATCATTGAAGCATTAAAATCGCTGTTTGAGTACTCTGACAAAAGGCTTTGGCGCAATTTATCTCAAAATATCCTACACAATCTCTGTCTCAATGCATATCCACATCTACAGGAATTGGACTTGGTTTACCCTGAAGAACCTAGCACTGGTGCCCCTGTATCTATTCTAAGCGATGATATCAATCAGTTGGAACGTTTTTTTGCTACTGACACCACATCGTCTAACAACAATAACGATAAACCTAACGGCAGCTTCCGTTACCCCACATCCTACTTCAACCATACGTAACACCGATTGTATCTATGTCATCGATCACAGATAATTTGTACAACCTCGAACCCATAAACAACTCATAAGATAAACAAACTATTTATATCAGCTTCTAGCCAGTTCAAAGCCCTCTCAAATAAAAATCTCTAACCCAATATTTTAATTCAACAAAAAGACACGTTATTATATTCTTTCCTGAATCCTGGATACCAACCAAAACATCATGTTTAGCCCTCCTCAACCCCAAACACCCGAAAATATCTGGCGTTCCCAACTAGATCAATTCGTCAAATCTCACCAGCAGGAACTAGCCGCACTATCCTGGGGATTGTGGTTAGAAAATGGCGACACTCAAGGAACAATCGGCATCAATCTTAAACCAACACCAAACTTCGTTTATTGTCCAATTGATGCCATTGAAAAATTTAACGAACGAGCAGAAAACAGACTCCAAGAAATATTAGGTTTGATTAAACATTACAAACCAGAAACTGAAGTATTAATGATTGCCATCGGCAAAGATCAAATCAAATTAATTTATTTTGAATCGCAACCAACACCGCCAAAATGTTTCGAGCAGCTTGGCAAAGATGTCAATACTTTGTTAGATGAAATAGAACTGGGATTAAGTCAGATTTTGAATTAGTTTACGTCAAAAATATATCTCTTCATATAAGAGTCAATGGGATAGCCCAAAAACATATGATTATTATTGTATTGCGGGCAGCGTTCGACTGAGCACTCACGCCCAAGTCTTGCCCGCGTCTTATATGCAAATTTAACCCAGAAAACTGAGGATTTTTACTGTGATTTACTCTAATGCAGAAACCTAAATTTACCTGTATACAACCGCCGAATCTTGAGCCTCATGATGTAATTGAGTCGCAATCCTAAACATCTCTTGCCCAGTGTGTAAATAATTCTCATCATAACTTAATGGGAAATATTTCAACTCATCTAAACCATCACCTATTTGACTCAAACTGTAATAAAGATGTGCAGCAGTCCGAGCTAGGCTAGGAGGATTAGGTAAAGAACGGAACTTATTTTGTGCCTGCTTCAATTCTTCACGACAAGATTCCAAATAATCCTGAAAAGCACCCAACAAATCATCGTCAAAAGGATCAGCTGCTAAATCATCAATTTGCTCATCTAACGACTCAAGAATGCGAGAAATAGTCCGATTAACAGGATGGTAAATTAAAGACATCCACTCTTCAACAAGCTCATCAATTTCTCTACCTGTTTGTCGCTTTGGTTGATATTGTTGTCGAGTCGGTACCTTCCGTCCCTGAGATGAAGCATTAGAAAAGCGAAATCTTTGATCGTAATTGTGGCGGTTTTTTTCATCTCCTAAAACTTCATATGCAGCATTAATCCTAATTATTTGATCTGGATCTGTAGTTTCTTGATTAAGATCAGGATGAAATAACTTTACCAAGCGTCGGTAAGCTTGCTTAATTTCCGCTTGGCTAGCATTCGGATTAACTTTCAACGTCTCATAATGATTAGAATCTGCCATTACTCAAATTTATCGGATTAAGCTATTAGCTCATATTTACACTAGCTTGTTGCTCTAAATCTTGGAACAATGGTGTACTTAAGTACCTCTCTCCAAAACTAGGCTGAATCATAATAATTAAACTTCCAGCGTTTTCTGGGCGCTGGGCAACGCGAATTGTAGCACATAAAGCTGCACCGCTAGAGATGCCTGACAATAAGCCTTCTTCCTTTGCCAAACGCCGACCATAGCTGATAGCCTCCTCATCGGTAACGGTAATTACCTCATCTATCAATTCTACCTTGAGAACCTGAGGAATAAAACCAGCCCCAATTCCTTGAATTTTATGCGCTCCTGGTCTTCCTCCCGATAGAATTGGGCTATTGGCAGGTTCCACAGCAATCGCTTGGAAATTAGGTTTGCGTGCTTTAATCACCTCTGCAACACCCGTTAATGTTCCACCTGTACCAACTCCAGCCACCAAAATATCCACCTGTCCCTCTGTATCTTCCCAAATCTCTTCTGCGGTGCTTGTTCGGTGGATTTGAGCATTTGCCGGGTTCCGAAATTGTTGCAACATGTATGAATGTGCTGTTTGATCGACTATTTCCTGTGCACGTCGAATTGCGCCACCCATTCCTTGAATTCCTGGTGTCAATTCTAACTCCGCACCATATGCCCGTAACATTGCCCGTCTTTCAGAACTCATTGTTTCGGGCATTGTCAAAATTAACCGATAACCCTTGGCAGCAGCCACCATTGCTAAAGCAATTCCTGTATTCCCAGAGGTTGGTTCAACTAAAGTTGTCTTTCCTGGTGTAATTAAACCTGCTTTCTCTGCGTCATTAATCATACTTATTCCAATCCGATCTTTCACGGAGGCTGCGGGGTTCATACTCTCCATCTTGACAACTATTTGCGCCACACAACCTTCTGTTTGGGGAATATGATTTAAGCGTACCAGTGGAGTGCGACCTATCAGTTCTGTAACATTCTTAGCTATACGCATAAAAGTTTTGTCCTTAGTCGATAGTCAATAGTTAAAGTATTCCAAAAATGAGTTAATTATAAGCTAACCTATTTTTTTTCACACACTACTTTTCAGCTTTGACTACCAACTATTGACTAGATGTAGTACATGATATCTAGCTGTTTGCGGGAATCTCTTTTCTCACAAAGATCAGCTAAGGTATATTTCTGTAAGACCGAATTTGCTGCTTGACGCGCTTCTTGCCAAATTTCTTCTACAACTCCGCTATCAAGTGTCTTCGGTTTCGTCTCTTCCTCACTAACTTTGATATCTAAGCCTTCTAAACATTCCAATACTTCAAAAATCGTAATTCTCCAAGGTTCACGCATTAGCAAATAACCTCCCCTAGAACCGCGTTGACTTTTAACTAATCCCCCACGTCGCAATGTGGCAAGAAGCTGTTCTAGATAACGATCAGGTATTTTCTGCTGTGCCGCAATTTGCCTAATTTGCAGAGGCTCTCCGCTTTGATAATAGGTAGCCAGTTCTATTAATGCCAAGATTGCATATTCAGATTTACACGATATTTCCACAAGCTTTAATTAGAGAAGTGAAGAATTAACAACCAAGAGTTGAGGTTGTGAATCAAAAACTCATTGTCCTTAACCCTTAGCCAATTACATTATACTCCGGTTCTCCACTGGGGTTTGTTGCTTTCTAGCATAAATAATAAAAACCCCACCAATAAGGTGGGGAATACTTGGTTAATTTTGAAGCTAAATAACCAGTTTGCTAATTGGAACTACAATAATTAGAAAGTGAATGTAGTTCTTAAAGTACCAATGAATGCATCATCGTTACTGCTGCTTTGACCAGGTGCTGTCAACCAAATTACACCAGGGGTGATGGAGATATTGTCGCTAACACGGTACTTGTAGAAGCCTTCAACATGGTAAGGTACTTCTCTTTGTCCTGGACCACCTTTAGCTAAAGAATAAGGTTCAGCACCTGCAAAAATACCTAGAACGTTACCTTTTTTACCAAAGTCAGGAAGTGCAACACCTACACCATAGCTCCAAGCTTCAAAGTCATCTCCTTGACCATAACCAGTTACATCATGGTAGGAAACAAAACCACTAACTGAAAGCTTGTCGCTGGGTCGGAATGCAGCGGACAAACCGTAGGAGTTACTAGAAGATGCGTCTGTGGAACTCAATATGTTAGCTTGTGATGTTCCAACTTGAGGCGTATCGGTTCCACTGTTGAACAATGTACCATTAGTACCATGATAACCATGAACATAGGTAGCTGCTAAGGAAACGCGATCGCCTACGTTGAAGTTTACTTGACCTAGGGCAGCATAGTCACCTTGGAAAATACCTGAACCAGGAGAGGGGTTGTTAGCTTCGGAACCCAAGAAACCAACAGTTACAGAACTAGGCTTGAGACCTAGCAAACCGCCACCTTTACCAAAGTTAAAGCTCAATGCAGCACCTGCACCACCACCGATGCGGTAGATGGGGCTTTCAGATGCGAATGTTGAAAGGGCACCATTACCACCGTCGTAATCTTCAAAGTAAGGGTTGTTGGTTGCTGCGTAATCGCTGTGAATACCACCAGTTGCTGCTACGTAAAGTTGAGCAGGACCAACGGGAACATAGTATGCCAACCAATCGAGGGTAACGTTGTTACTACCTGTGTTGCCGATGTTGAAAGTTTGTTGTCCTTCAAAGGTGCTGTCCTCACCATTAGCTAGGTTCAACCTTTCGGCATTACCAGCAGCAAGACGGGTGTGCAATACGTCTTTACCTGTGAAGCTAGTTTGTAGGTCTAAACGAACCCGATTTTGGAATACCGTGTTATTGTTGTCGCCAGCATTATCACCAAAAGCATCAGTCACAGCAAAGATTGCTTCACCAACCAATTTGGTGGTGGTTGAAAACTGATTTGCTTCCAATTCAGCTGTCCGTGCTTCCAAAGAATCAACCCGACCACGTAGGGTTGCTAACTCAGCGGAGAACTCTTCTTGCAGACGCTGTAAGGTTGCCAAATCTTGCTTTGTTACCAAATCAGCTGTTGCTGTTGCAATCAACTCGTTCACACGGTCTAAACAAGCATTTAAACCAGCAGCAAATTCATAACGAGTCAAAGCACGGTTTCCACGGTAGGTACCGTTGGGATAACCTGCGATACAACCATAACGCTCAACCAAAGACTGTAATGCTTGGAATGCCCAGTCAGTTGGTTGGACATCGGAAAACTGAGATACCGATGTTACTTGACCTTGGGAGTTAGCAACGTTCTTACCTTCGTTGCTGTACTTGTTAACTTGATCTAGGGTGTTAACTTCAGTAACTGGTTGGGCTTGTGCCAACAAATCACTTTTCTGATTCGCTTCCTGGACTCCAGTAGCTGCGAAAACGTTTGTTTCGTTGGTTTGCGGTGCTTCTACAGCAGATGCCTTAGCATCAGCAGCTTTTACTGCACTGCTAGGGGTTGCCATTGCTGAAGCTGAAACTAGCAGTGTTGCTCCCAAGACTGCCGGACTGATGACTAGGGATTTCCACAAAATACTTGACATTACTTTTATCCTCACACCTTGTTTAAACTTTCTGGCTGGCTGCAAATAACCTGAGTGGTTAATACAGTTTGCCCTTGGAACCCTTGACGAGGGCTTAACATGACTCACTACCCTACTAGCTTTTTTCAAGCTAACCACTAAATTATAGTCGGGTTAGGGATTTTGCGCGATTAGCAATTAACTTATGCAAAAACAATGCTCCATAATCTGATATTATAAAACATTTTTTAATCTCGCTGACAAGATACTAGCGTTCGCCTCGATAACTGTCACACCTCTAAAGCTGTATTCCTTCAGGAATAGTAGTTGAAAGTCAACTTGCTGGATCTGAAAAAATTTTTGCTCTCGATATCTGACTTCAAAATAAACATCGGCTTTTGATATTACCACTTCCGTGGAATGGTGCTTAACTTATTTTAGAAATACTGCGAGCTAAATCAAAGTCTTTTTGAGTGAGTCCTCCTGCGTCATGTGTAGTTAGGCAAATTCTAACTCTGTTATATGATATTTCTATATCAGGATGATGCTCAATCGCCTCAGAAGGTTCCACAAGTTTATTCACAAAATCGATTGCTTGAATAAAATCGTTGAATTTACGGATAAGAATTAGTTTGTCTAGTTCTATTGTCCAACCATTAATTAGTTTTGCTTGTTCTTGAATTTCAATCTCTGTCAGTAAATTCGACATAATTACAACTGTGTATTAGTGGTTATCTTTAATATTTTCTTCATTTTAGTATGATTTTTCAAATATTTATTATTAGTCATAATTGCGGATGATCTATCAGCAAAATATTCAAGTTGGAAATCCGATTTAGCTGAAACAGCAGAAACCCCGCGTCTCACTTTAATAGGATGACAAAACACAGTAAGTAAAATTACCCAAAGTAAATAGGGAGGTGCCGCAGATGTTAGTACCTGATCAGGCTAAAGAATAACTTCGTCATTGCGTAAGTAGGTGGCTTTAAAAAACATAAATATATTTTGTTATTGTGTAGCTTGCGAACCATCGGTTGGAGGCACGACGTTGCTTGCATCCCGCAGGGTAGCATAAGCCCTCCAGGCAGGCTAAGCCTTTCTTAAATGCCGTAGGCTTTACGCAAGGGTTTCCATAATCATTTTCAATAACTTCAATCTATTTCTAGGAATGTACTTAGTTTTTCGCAGCATTCTTTTGCAACTTACTGGAAATACGCTTAATAAATAATTTTCCCCGTCTGAGTGATGTTAAAGCTTTAATGTTGGATGGGTATTGCTGTTGATGGTCAAAAAAATCATTTAACTCTTCTAAAATTAATTTGAGTCTCCGAACAATATTATCCTTTCGATATTCTTGGAAAAAATCTTCATCGACAGCAAACTTAACTTGAGAGTTAATTACCTGAGAAATTCTTTTAACATCATATTCTTGGGAATACCCAGCAATTTTATAGCAATTAAATCCCGGATCTAAATAATCTGACAATCCACCATTTACACTGGAAAAAACCTGACAACCACAGGCTAAAGCTTCCATTGGTTGTAAACCAAAACCCTCAGTTACTTTGCGTTGTGCCCAATATTCTGCTGAATCGTATAAATAAACTTTGCTGCGATTGAATAAACCGGTTAAATCTTCAACATAACTATCAACAACAAACACTTTATACTTTTGTTTTAATGTTGGTACTAATTCATTTAGCAAATATTCGGAAGACTTTCGAGCTTGAACTAAAATATCCAAATCTCGCTCCCGATTTAAATTAACAAATTCATCACTAATTTGATTAGGCAAATAATAAATTAACGAATGAGGTGCAAGTTGTCCCCAGTAGCCTAATGAACTTCTACTAACTGTAATAATTGGAATACTGGGAGGTAATTTAAAACCATAACCAGCACTATGGGAATGGTATATGACATGATAGGATTTGAGTTTATTTCCTAATTTAGCAACATCAAAACCCCAACTCATCACGAAAATAACATCATCTAGTTGTTTCTTTGCAATTAAATCATCTAAAAATAGCTTTTCGTCTTCACGTTGTCGATAAGTTACCACCTCTGCTTGACAAATTTGCTGCGCTAATTGAAGAGTTTTTAACTCAGCCCATAAACCACCACAGGAAAACTTATTAGTAGTTCCAGGTAGTAAAAAATAAAGTTTTCGCATCTAAGCCTCGTCTATTTTGAGAACCATAGTTTATGACTCCAGATTATGAGCGTAGCCAGCCTTACGGTACCCTGCGGCAAGCTTTTCTAATTCAGTGTCTACCTTGTGAAGACGCAAGCTACACAATGATAAAACTCCGCTTTTTGTGATGGACGAAGTTTAATTACACCAATTAACTTTGACAAAATGTGCTTCTCGTCCCCAGGAATCACGCGAAGGAATCACATTTTCCACAGCTAAGTTAAAAGGAATAGCGGTTGTGACAAATTTCTGGGCTAATTTTCCCAAATTGGGGGCAAGTTCGTTAGCTGCCTTTGCTGCTAATCCTAAACCAATTAATTGCTCAATTGGTCCGCGAGGTAATAATAAATGTGCCCCAACTGCAAAACCAGCAGTTAATAGCATTGCTACAGACAAATTAGTTCCACAGCGAGGATGAACTGCCAAATCCCATTCTCCACCAGTAAGTCGGTGCAAAGCTACGGTGACAGCACGTCTTAAGTCGCTAATATTAACTTGTCCGTAGAGATAAAATCCCTGTTCAGTTGACAAACCGCCCAATAATTCATTATCAACCTGAAAACTATTAGTGATCCCTGGGGGGAAATTCAGATGGCGTTGCTGGCTCAAAACCCACACTGTAGCGTGTTCTAGGGCATGAACTTGACGAAGCATCAAAATTTCCTTTAAGCCGGGGACAAAAGATAGTTGCTTAAGGATGTCTGTATCATTGTTGGGCTGTGGATTAATTAAATCAACATGCAAAAAATCAAATAGCGATGGGCTACTTTGAGGAGAAGTCGCAGTATTCATAAGCAGGCTCCACAGCTAATTGGAGCAATATGGATGTCTTTCAAATGTAACGCTTGTAGCTAGAAATTATTACTAATTTTTGTTGATTATCATAAAAATTTTTACTATAGAAAAAGCAGTTACTTACCCCCAAGCGGGGGCTTTCATCTGCCTGCTCCCTGTTTCCTCTTTAAGTATTACAAGCTGGACATGACATCGCGGGCTGCGGCGATGGTCTTTTCTATATCTTCGTCGCTATGGGCGATCGCAGTAAAACCAGCTTCAAATTGTGACGGTGCTAAATAAATTCCCCTCTCTAACATTCCACGATGAAAGCGACCGAATTTAGCGGTGTCTGCCTTTTTAGCATCTTCATAGCTGTGAATCGGACCTGCTGCAAAGAATAATCCAAACATGCCACTAATTTGACCCCCACAAACTTCATGTCCTGTTTCTTTGGCTGCTTGAAGCAAACCATCAGATAGCTTTTTGGTAATTTTGTCAAGATATTCGTAAGTACCTGCTTTTTGAAGCAATTCTAAGGTTTTAATTCCTGCTGTCATCGCCAAAGGATTCCCAGAAAGGGTTCCTGCTTGGTACATGGGACCTGCTGGTGCCACCATAGACATGATGTCACGACGACCACCGTAGGCACCCACAGGTAAACCACCACCAATAATTTTTCCTAGGGTTGTTAAATCTGGGGTAATCCCAAATTTTTCTTGGGCACCACCGTAAGCAATGCGAAAACCTGTCATTACTTCATCAAATACTAGTAATGCACCATTTTCTTGAGTAAGTTCCCTTAAACCTTCCAAAAATCCCGCATCAGGGGTGATAAAACCCGCATTACCCACAACAGGTTCCAAAATTACACCTGCAATTTCATCTTTGTTTTCGGCAAATAGAGCTTTTACAGCTTCCAAATCATTGTAGGGTGCAGTTAGGGTGTTAGCTGTGGTGGATTTTGGTACCCCTGGAGAATCTGGTAAACCCAAAGTTGCCACACCAGATCCAGCTTTCACCAAGAACATATCCGCATGTCCGTGATAACAGCCCTCAAATTTAATTAATTTATCGCGTCCAGTAAAGGCACGCATCAGGCGTAACACTGCCATACAGGCTTCGGTGCCGGAATTAACAAAACGCACCATTTCAATGCTGGGAACAGCATCAATCACCATCTCCGCCAGAACATTTTCCAGGACACAAGGAGCACCAAAACTAGTACCTTTATCCAAAGCGTCATGAAGCGCAGCAATTACTTCTGGGTGAGCATGACCGCAAATAGCTGGACCCCAAGTACCCACATAATCAATATATTGATTGCCATCAACATCCCAGATATAAGCACCTTTAACATGGTCAAAAACAATGGGTTGCCCACCAACCGATTTAAAAGCACGCACCGGAGAACTCACACCACCAGGCATTAAATTTTGGGCAGCTGCAAAGATTTCTTGCGATCGCGTTGTCTTAATTGTGGTATTTACCAAAATTTTCTCCTTTGGAAGCTATAATTGAGGGTCTATCTTAGGATAGGGGTAAGAACACCCTAAAACCTATATCCTATAGGAATAACGGAACCAAAAATAACAATATGTTATATAAATCTAACCAAGATTTGCCTTTAGAAATTCGGACGCGCTTTTCCGAGGCATACCAGGACATCTACCGAGCAGCTTTTAATTCTGCCGTCCACTGGTATGGTGAAGCTCCCAAGGCGCACAGAGTCGCCCTGAGTGCGCTGAAAATGCAATCAGCGGTACACAAAACTTTAAGCGTGTGAGATAAAAATTAACATCTAGAAACTTGTTCAGATGATCCCCATATTTCAGTGATGGGGTTTCTTATTATGGTGGTGTGAGGATTTTCTACGCTTTTTGAGGATAGGAAAGTTTGGTGAGAAAATCCAAAAGATTGGAGTTTTGTTCATGGTATCGTGAATTAGTTAGCTATTCACGACTTGAGTCAGGCAACTGATATGTTTTCTTCCAAGCCCCATTCATTGCATAACGCCATTCCGGTTGATAGTATTCGTTACGATGAAAAAGGTTTAGTTCCAGCGATAGTCCAGGATTATTTGGATGGAACTATCTTGATGATGGCTTGGATGAATCGAGAGTCGCTGCAAAAAACTCTCGAAAGTGGGGAAACTTGTTTTTGGAGCCGTTCCCGTCAAGAATTTTGGCACAAAGGTGCAACCTCTGGGCATACTCAGAAAATTCAAAGTATTCGTTACGATTGTGATAGTGATGCCATCTTAGTTACTGTTGAGCAAATTGGTGATATTGCTTGCCATACGGGAGAACGCAGTTGTTTTCACCAAGTTGACGGAAAAATTACACCACCTCCAGCAGATACGCTATCACAGGTGTTTGCAGTGATATGCGATCGCCGTGACAATCCGAGCGAGAATTCATATACATCTAAGCTATTTGCTGGTGGTGATAACAAGATTTTGAAGAAAATCGGCGAGGAAAGCGCCGAGGTCGTCATGGCATGTAAAGATGATGACGCTGATGGTATAGCTGGAGAAGTGGCGGATTTGATATACCACACTATGGTAGCAATGGCACACCACAAAGTTGATATCAAGGACGTATATCGGAAACTACAAGCTAGAAGAAGGTAAGTATTAAGAAAATTACGAAGAAATTTAATGCGTTGGTACAGGGAGGTTGTTAGCCCTCGGCATGACTCGATAAATTATTTATTCACCTTCATCATTGTCGAGTTCAGCATGAATGTAAACACTATTGATATGCAGCAATCTTAATAATGCAAAACGTACAGCCCTCTCTAAACCAATGTAAGTTGGAACTCTAGAAAGTATCTTTCTTAGCTCTTTATCATCTACAACAGGAATTCCCAACCTAATCTCATTCATAAAAGCTCGATGTGGTACCAACCAGTGACCAAAGTCGATCCCAGTATGGACATATCTACTTCTTAAGTCGTACACAGCTTTGATGCAAGTTTCAATGTTTTCCGAAGTTAATTTTGTTGATTCGTCAAGACTTTCTGTTCTATCAAAGAAATTCCTATTTAATAGCTTCTTGAAAGTTAAATTGAATCTTGCTTTAACTTGGTACAAACGCGATCTTATAAGATCGATATCTTTTGGATTTGCATCAATTTTTGCAAGTCTCTCAAACATTTCCTTTAGCCGAGAATCATATATTTCATCTTCAGAATATTGGAAATAGTTAGATAGAATTTCACCGCATGTCACCAAATCAAGAAATGCCCTTTCCATATCGGTGTCTACTGACTGAAGAGAACTGAGATAAAACTTCCCGGCAGTAAAAAATGTCTGTTTTAGCTGATCATTGGGCTTCTTGGTGAGGAAGTTAATGATTGATTTACAGTTTCTCAAATCTAATTCAATACCCAGGTTCTTCCTAGGTTGGTGATTGTTTGAACCAAAATAGTAATACTGCATAGCAGGAGCAACCTCATTTAGTAGAGGCATTGAAAACCTACCATGACTTTCAATCACACCATGATTATCGAATCTTTTCCCATAAAAAATTGATAAAGCTATTGATATAAGATTACCTACATGACTATGATCCGGAACTACCACTCCTTCACATAGCTTTGGTGGATCTATCCTAAATACACAAACGTAGTAATAACGACTAAAAGGATTTTCTTCTCTTTGTGTGACTCTAAGAATTGAGTCGTTCATACTTGGGAAAGCATGAGTAATTAGCAAGTCAGATTCATCATGTTCAGCAATTAATCTTGCAGGACTTGAAATTAGACACTTATGGAGATTTTGTTCTGGTCTTAGCAATATGAGTCTCTATAAGTTATCAAGGGCTATTTTAACAAATCATCAAGCCACCGCTCTATCGATTTCAGAGTGCTAAAATCGAATTGAGCAGTAATTACGATATAATATCTTTCCTTACATGCCGCTTTTGCTCAATATCAAATAGTCATTAGGGACTTGCAATTAAATAATATATCGATATACCAATCAGACTTTACCGTTTTATACTGGATTCAGAGTTTTCATCTGGTACTTGATTTTGACGCTAATCCCTTAGGAGTCTCAGTTTTCGGTGGAGGTAAGTCGCAAACCTATTGTTGATATTCAGGAAAGAAGTACCATGAATCAAACAGTTGAAACTCAGATTATCAATGCCGAAGAACGTCTCAGACTAGCGATGCTGGCTTCTGATGTCAGCGTCTTAGATGAACTACTAGCCCCCGAAATTATCATCATAAGTCATCTTGGCGAATTATTACAAAAACAAGATGATCTAGCTGCTCACGAATCTGGTTTGTTTAAGATCAATGAATTGACACCTTCTGAGCAGAAGATTCAACTTCATGGAGAAGTAGCAATTGTTTCAGTGCGGATGCAAATATTGGGTAGTTATAATGGCAATCCTGCAAACGGTGACTTTCGCTTTACGCGGGTTTGGGCTATTTCTCCTAGCGGAAATTGGCATATCATCGCTGCACATATTGGTATGGTGGCTTAAAAAAATATGGGTAAATTCTGAAGCGCGATCGCCTGAGCGTTCCGTAGGAATATTATTAGTTTAACTTGCCAGTTGTGTAGGTTCTAGCATTGTTAAAATAACGAATACAAGCTACATCTGGGAGGAAAAGCAATGACAGTTGCAGCCGTTAAAAAAATCACCTTTGAAGAATTCCTTAATTATGATGATGGGACAGACACTTTATATGAGTTGGAAAATGGAGAATTAATTGCCATGCCATTAGAAAGTGAGCTAAACCGAAGAATAGTCATGTTTTTAGTGGCTCATTTTCTCCAATTGGGAATTCCATTTTATCGATTAAGCATGAAAACAGAAGTTTCTGTGAATAGCAGACAGGTGGGGGTACGAGTACCTGATTTGGTTGTGTTTTCGGAAGAATTAGCAACAGTCATGGAAGGGGCAAAGCGATCGCTTATCCTAATGGATATGCCACCACCGTTGTTGGTAGTTGAGGTGGTTAGTCCCAATGAAGAAAATCGAGATTATCGTTATAAGCGTTCAGAATATGCCGCGCGGGGAATTGCCGAATATTGGATTGTTGACCCTATTGCCCAAAAGGTGACTATTTTAGAATGGGTGGAGGGATTTTATGATGAGCGAGTTTATCAGGGAGAAAGCGCAATTGTCTCTTCAATTTTTGCGAATCTCCAGTTAACTGCATCTCAAGTTTTACAAGGCTAATTTTATAAGCAGAAAATATCCAACGAACTGCGAAAGCTACTATCACTACATTAAAACTGAGAAGCGATCGCTTCTTTAGATCAATGAAGGTTCGACCTGCCACTATTAACGATGCATCTCTAATTTTATCATTCATTCAGAAGAAATCAGAATTTGACCGCAACATCGGTGCATTCTCTGGTGTCCTACAAGTATCCGAAGACAAAATACGTAAAACCCTTTTCGCAACAATTCCTTTTTCTTACGTTTTATTTGCTGAATTTTCCGGGTATGAAGTCGGCTTTGCCTTGTATGGATTCAGATACTCATCATTTGCAGGACAGCCAAGCATTTGGCTTGATGATTTATATGTGGATGAAGATACCAGAAGTCAAGGTGCAGGAGCAGCACTAATGGCTCAACTTGCCCAAATTGCCAAGGAAAATAATTGTACCCATCTTGCTTGGAATGCTGATGCTAGAAATACTCGCGGACTTAGTTTCTATCATCGCTTGGGTGCAGAAGTTACAGAACAGCATGGTAATCGATGTTTTTTGAGATGGGTTCCATGGGCAAATGCAAATTGAAGAAGGCAGTAGGCAGTGGGCAGTAGGGGTATTTTGAGATGGGGATACCCTGCGGGTAGACACGGAGTACAGACAAGGCAGCTTTTGGAGGTCATCCGACTCCCAAAACGTGCCACCCAACTCAAAACTGGCGACGCATAGGCATCGGGGTATTAAACCCCCTACTCTTGATAACTGATAAAGGTTCGGCTCCTTTACCTCTGGTAGACTTCGTTCCGGCTTCGCTTAGTCCAAGCTAATAACTGGTAACTGATAACCGAACACACCCTATTGGGGTCTACATGCCACAATAAGAAATGTATAGCGAATCAGTTTAAATTGGTCTATGTCATTTTTAGCGGCGATCGGAGTCTTAGCTCTTCTGATCCTAGTTCACGAGCTAGGACATTTCATTGCAGCAAGATCACAAGGTATTCATGTTAACCGCTTCTCCTTAGGATTCGGTCCTGTACTGTGGAAGTATCAGGGTTCAGAAACTGAATATGCCATTCGGGCTTTCCCATTGGGTGGTTTTGTTGGTTTTCCAGATGATGATCCAGAAAGCGATTTTCCCCCTGATGATCCAAATTTATTAGGCAACCGTCCAATTTTAGATCGGGCAATTGTCATCAGTGCAGGTGTAATTGCAAACTTAATATTTGCCTATTTTCTCTTAGTGGGACAAATTTCTTTTGTCGGTATACCCTACGCCACACAACCCGGTATTGTCATCACCAAACTGGCACCTGAAGGCAGTTCAGCAGCGACTAATGCGGGAATTCAGGCTGGAGATGTGATTTTAGGGGCAAATGACCGTCAACTCAACACCAAGTCCCTTCAAGATATTGAAGCTTTCAGAGAAATCATTAAAAAAAGTCCCGGTAAAGTAGTCAAACTTGATGTTGTCCGTGGAAATGAGAAAATTGCCATTGAAGTCACCCCAGAAGCCAAAACTAAAGATGGCACCATTGGAGTGGTTCTTGCCCCTAATGGTGACATAGAACGCCGTCGTAGTAGTCCAGTTGAGGCTTTAACGATTGGTGCGGGTGAATTTCAGCGCATTATAGTGATGACCTTTGAAGGATTTGGCAAACTAATTACCAACTTTGGTGAAACTGCCAGCCAAGTGGCAGGTCCTGTAAAAATCGTCAAAATGGGTGCTAGCATCGCTCAAAATGACGCAGGAAATTTGTTTTTCTTTGCAGCTTTAATTAGTATCAACCTGGCAGTAATTAATATTTTGCCTTTACCTGCTTTGGATGGGGGACAGTTAGCATTTCTCCTCATCGAAGGTTTGCGGGGTAAACCTTTACCAACTCGCATCCAAGAAGGTGTGATGCAAAGCGGTTTAATGCTACTTTTGGGTTTAGGTATTTTTCTGATTGTTAAAGAAACCCTGTTCCAGTGAATCAAACCCGCAAAAGGTCATCAAAAAAGCAACGGGCGCTCGAAATTCTTGTGCGCCTGAAGCGTCTTTATCCGGATGCTACTTGTTCTTTAGATTACTCTACTCCTGTGCAGTTGCTAGTGGCAACAATACTTTCCGCCCAATGTACTGATGAACGAGTAAATAAAGTGACACCACATTTGTTTACTCGTTTTCCGGATGCAGTGAGTATGGCAAGTGCGGATTTAGAGGAAATTATTGAGTTGGTGCGTTCTACGGGATTTTATCGCAATAAGGCGAAAAACATCCAAGGTGCTTGTCGAATGATTGTCAAGGATTTTGGTGGTCAAGTTCCTAATCGGATGGAAGATTTATTAAAGTTGCCAGGGGTAGCTAGAAAAACGGCAAATGTGGTTCTAGCTCATGCTTTTGGGATTAATGCTGGAGTAACAGTTGATACCCATGTGAAGCGTCTGAGCAACCGTTTGGGGTTTACCAAGCATGATGATCCTGTTCGCATCGAGCGGGATTTGATGCCTTTGTTGCCCCAAGCAGATTGGGAAAACTGGTCAATTAGGTTGATATATCATGGTAGGGCTGTTTGCAAAGCGCGATCGCCTGTTTGCCAGGAGTGCCAATTGGCTGATCTATGTCCATCGAAAATCGCTGAATAGAGATCTTCCTGTTTAATCTGAATTCTTTTTTTGACTCAAGAATTGTCAAGTAATATAGAATGGAAAATACTGTCAAAAATTAGTTACAGATTGTATGGCTAAAAAGAGCATGATTGAGCGCGAGAAAAAACGCGTCAAGATTCAAGAAAAGTATAGCGAGAAGCGTGAAGCTTTGTTAGATGAATTCAGAACTTGTACTAACCCTTTAGAAAAGTTTGAAATCCACCGCAAAATTCAGCAGTTACCACGCAACAGCGCTAGAGTTCGTCAACGTAACCGTTGCTGGGTGACAGGTCGTTCTAGAGGCTATTACAGCGATTTTGGTTTGTCACGGAACGTATTGCGTGAATGGGCACACCAAGGGCTTTTACCAGGTGTAGTAAAATCTAGCTGGTAGTTCATATATTAACAACTCCCCGGCATAACCAAACGGGGATTTTTGTTTTATCCGGATACATCAGCTTACTAACTGTACCTAAAATTACCTATTTGTGTGTCCCACTGCTGTATATCCACGCTGCAACACAAGCCGTGCCGGGACTATTTATATTGATAATAGCTACATCCTAAGGAACACAAATTTAATAACATACAATTTTGATTGAGCTTCAAATGGTTCGTTACGCTCCGCTTACACACCCTAATGAATGCACTTTATTTAATCCACGTTCCTAAACCATTGATAAACCTCAACGGGTGACAAAATTTTTGAACCAACTACCTGAATAAATATATAAGACTCACACTTTATTTTTGAAAACAACTCAGATATTCGCCGTTCCCTTTCTAGGCAAATGATTTCAGGAATCCGCTTTGATTCCTATATGTAAGACCGACTACTGGCGTAGCACAGCGTTAGCGTTATCTGTAAAAATCTTCTTGTGGGGGTAGGCAACTCCCAACAGGCAAGAGTTTTACCTTTATTTTTTCCGTTTTATTCTACTCTCATAAATCTGAATACAAGTTTTTTCAACATCAAAATCTTATTTGCTTGCACTTCCCTCAAAAAAACTAGGGCGGTAAAGCTTGCTAGATATCATCTGGGAACATAGAAAAGCCGTTTAAGATTTTCGACGACGGCTATGTAATTAAGGCTTTATTTCCAACTCTCAAGTCAGTTTTGCCGATCTAGAAAAAACCTCCTGAAAGCACTGATAAATATCTTTTTTATAGTTATTCAGCAAACCCTACTTACCGATAGTATTATTCATAAGGGCGGTGTAATCTAGCCCTTTACAGCTTCGCTCCTATGCAGGGTATCCACAAAATTTAAGATGAATATACGTAAACTAGGATTATTTTTAGCACTGATTCCTCTAGTTCTTTCACTGAATGCTTGTAGTGGACGATCAAGAGGAAATATTACCAGCAAGTTGGATACGATCAAAACTCGTGGCAAGTTGATTTGTGGTGTTAGTGGACAATTACCAGGGTTTAGCTTTGTCAAGGCAAACGGTGAATATGCAGGATTAGATGTGGATGTATGTCGTGCTTTAGCCGCAGCTATATTTGACGACCCCAAAAAAGTTGAGTTTCGCAATTTAAATGCTAAAGAACGTTTTACAGCCGTGCAAACTGGTGAAGTAGATATTCTCAGTCGTAATACCACCTGGACTATTAGTCGGGATACCTCCGTGGGTCTTGAGTTTGCACCAGTAGTATTTTATGACGGTCAAGGTATCATGGTAAGAAAAAATAGCAATATTAAGAAGTTAGAAGACCTGAAAGGCAAATCCATCTGTACCCAAACAGGAACCACCAACGAACAGAACCTTGCAGACCAAATGCGACAACGGGGTATTAGCTATAAACCTCTTGTTTTTGAAGACGTGAATACTACCTTTACTACCTATGAACAAGGTCGTTGTGAGGCAGTAACTTCAGACCGTTCCCAGTTAGTTTCCCGTCGTTCGACTTTGCCCAAACCGGATGAACACACGGTTCTAGATTTGGTAATCTCGAAAGAACCTTTAGCACCAGCTATTGCTAATGGAGATTCTAAGTGGTTTGATGTTGTCAAATGGACTATTTATGGTCTAATTAATGCCGAGGAATTGGGAGTTAATTCTCAAAATGTTTCCCAGTTAACTAGTAGCAACAATCCAGAGATTAAACGTTTATTAGGCACAGAAGGTGATTTAGGTCAAGGGGTAGGTCTGACCAATGACTTTGTAATTCGGATTATCAAACATGTTGGCAATTACAGCGAGATTTATGATCGCAATTTGGGTAAAAACTCAGACTTGAAACTAGAACGAGGTCCAAATAAACTTTGGAATCAAGGTGGAATTGTTTATGCTCCCCCTTTCCGTTAGAGATTTTAGATTGGGGATTGGGCATTTGTATTACAAGTGATTGCTGTGATATAAGTTATCACAAATACAAGTGTTATTTAATCCACAATTACAAGTTCAAAAATTTAAAATATAAATCCACAATCTGAAATTTCAAAGCCAAAATTCAAAATCTAAAATTCAAAATAGTATGATTCCCTTATGGCGTAATCGGAGATTTTTAAGCGTTGCTGGTCAATTTATTGCCGCATTTATAATCTTAATTGTGTTAGCAATACTGTGGGATAACCTGACCTACAACTTAGAAAGACTAGGTATTCAATTAGGGTTTGACTTTTTGCGATCGCAAGCATCTTTTGACATTGGTGAGACTCTAATTCCTTACCAGCCTTCTGACAGCTATAGTCATGCTTTATTAGTGGGATTTATCAATTCCCTCCGAGTCATAATTGTCGGCATAATTTTGGCAAGTTTTGTCGGTATCACAGTTGGGGTGGCAAGACTATCTGATAATTGGTTGGTGCGAAAGTTAGCCTTAGTATATGTTGAGATTTTACGCAATACACCCTTACTTTTACAACTATTCTTTTGGTACTTTGCTTTTTTTATCAATCTACCAAAAATAGAAAATCAAATTTCTTTGTGGGGATTAATTACGCTCAATAACCAGGGTGTAACACTTCCTTTGGGAATCGCAATATCCTCAGAATTATCAGCATTAATTTTGGGATTAACCCTGTATGCAGGTGCATTTATTGCCGAAATCATCCGAGGTGGAATTCAGTCAGTATCTAAAGGGCAATGGGAATCAGCAAAAGCACTAGGTTTAAAGCCAGGATTAATCATGCGGTTAGTGGTTTTTCCTCAAGCTTTACGGGTCATTATTCCACCATTAACAAGCCAATACCTGAATATAGCAAAGAATTCCAGTTTAGCGATCGCAATTGGTTATCCCGATATTTACTTCGTTGCTTCCACCACTTTTAATCAAACTGGTAGAGCAGTAGAAGTGATGTTATTAATTATGGTGACTTATCTAACTATGAGTTTAATCATAGCCTTTGTGATGAATTTATTAAATCGCACTGTCCAAATTCAGGAAAGATAAAATATTTTAAAGTTTTTATTCAAGTTTATTCAAATTTATTTAAATAAGTATTAATAATGAATCAAATATCCTACATCAAAAAATGGTTGCGAAAAAACTTATTTAACAACTGGTATAACAGTATTTTGACAATTGTCTGCTTTTTGTTGCTAATTTCCAGCATCAAAGGTATTCTCACCTGGGTGTTTATTCAAGCTCAATGGTCAGTTATAAATGCTAACCTACAATTATTTTTAGTGGGTCGTTTTCCCCAACAACTTCATGGAAGACTTTGGCTATCATTAGCGATTATTATAAGTCTATCTGGCTTAACTTGGGGAGCATTAATTAAGCGTTTACCCCAGCAAATTAATAGTTGGTTGTCCCTAGCTTGGGGATTATCTTTTCCCCTCATTCTATGGTTAATCGGTGGAGGTTTGGGACTAGAACAAGTAGATACAAATTTATGGAATGGTTTGCTGTTAACTTTAGTGATGGCATTGATTAGTATTATTCTTTCCTTTCCTTTGGGTGTATTACTGGCATTGGGTCGTCAAAGTCAGATGTTTGTGGTGCGAAATTTCAGTATTTTTTATATTGAAATTATTCGGGGATTACCATTAATTGGAATTTTGTTTCTAGCTCAAGTTATGCTGCCTTTAGTTTTGCCGGATGACATCCGTTTAGACAGAGTGCTGCGAGGGATTGCTGGTTTAACTCTATTCAGTGCTGCCTATTTAGCGGAAAATGTCCGTGGTGGTTTGCAATCAATTCCACGGGGACAATTTGAAGCTGCTAAAGCACTAGGTTTGAGTACTCCCTTAATGATGTTACTTGTTGTGCTTCCTCAAGCACTACGTGCAGTTATTCCAGCACTTGTTGGTCAATTTATTGGTTTATTTAAAGATACCTCTTTATTATCAATAGTTGGATTATTAGAATTAACAGGCATTTCTCGTTCAATTTTAGCTCAACCCCAGTTTCTCAATCGCTATGCAGAAGTTTATTTATTTATCGGACTCATTTATTGGATATTTTGTTATTCAATGTCCATAGCTTCGCAAAGTTTAGAAAAACAATTAGGTGTAGGTCAGAGGTAGTTTACTCTTTTTTAGTTAATCAAAAGTAATCAACAAAAATCTAAAGCTTGTACTGAGCGAAGCGAACGAATCTAAAATCTAAAATCTAAAATCCCATGAATTCAGAACAACCAATAATTATTGCCCAAGATATTCACAAATGGTATGAAAAATTCCATGTTTTAAAGGGAGTTAGCCTAACAGTAAATCGGGGAGAAGTAGTAGTAATTATGGGACCTTCAGGTTCGGGAAAGTCCACTTTTATTCGCACCTTTAATGCATTAGAAGAATATCAACAGGGAAAAATTGAAATTGATGGTATTACTCTAACTGATGATTTACGAAATATTGAAGCAATTCGACGAGAAGTAGGAATGGTATTTCAGCAGTTTAATTTATTTCCCCATCTGAGCGTACTACAAAATATTACCTTATCACCTATTTGGGTACGGAAATGGTCAAAAGTTAAAGCCGAAAAAGTAGCGATGCAGTTATTAGAAAGAGTCGGAATTGTAGAACAAGCACAAAAATATCCAGGACAATTATCTGGTGGACAACAGCAAAGAGTTGCGATCGCACGAGCTTTGGCAATGCAACCCAAAATCATGCTTTTTGATGAACCAACTTCATCCCTCGATCCAGAAATGGTGCGAGAAGTGTTAGACACAATCAAAACCCTGGCTGCTGATGGTATCACAATGGTAGTAGTCACCCACGAAGTTGGATTTGCTCGTGAAGTTGCTGACAGAGTAATTTTTATGGATGGAGGTGTAATTGTTGAGGAAGCTACACCCTCTAACTTCTTTCAAAACCCCAAGGAAGAACGTACCCGCAAGTTTTTATCCCAAATTCTCTAGATTCTTAGTGTCATATATGGATAAGTTGATGTGCAGCTAAATTGTATAAGTTAAAAACACAGAATGATTGTAGTGCGGGCAGCGTTCGATGGTTCCTGAGCCTGTCGGAACGAAGTGTACCGGAGGTAAGGACTGAGCGCTCACGCCGAAGTCCTGCCCGCGTCTTATATACAAATTAGATGCGTTGTAGAACCTGTACTAGTATATGAAGAGCCTCAAATTATTGTCCACAACATTTATCAAATCCTAGACTCTCTAAGAGTAGATCGCTGACGGCGTTAGCGATCGCAAACTCTCCGTAAAAGCTTTTAGAAAAGTCAAACAACTGCATTTCGGTGACAATGGCAATGACTAGGGAACCAAGATCATTTTCTCCTTCCATCCGTTGTCGAACAAATATCTGAGCTGCACGTTGAGCAATTTTTTGATTAACTGCTTCGGGTAAAAACTCTTCATCTAACCATTTGCTTAAGCTATTGCTTAACCATTCTCCTTCTTGTTCGGGGTTTTGGACTGGTGGCAAAATAATTGCTGGAATTGGTTCGCTCATTTTTTTAATCTCCGGTATAGAGTTAAATTGAGTAGTTTTAATAGAGGAATGTAGAAGATATTTGGTCTCTAGTTGTATTCCTCTGTTATTTTTGAGTTAAATTGCGAGTTTGAAGTCACTAGAAAGCAAAAATTAGGAGGGAAATGCTTTATTTTTTGAATGTATATTTATTGAATATATGAAATACGATGTTGCCGCTATTATTGAAGGCTACGCTCAAGGCTATTTTCTCATGGCTGATGAGCATAATCACCTGGGTTGGTATGGAAGCCGCGATCGCACTTTGATTCCCCTTGATAAATCCTTTCGTTATCCTAAATCTTTACGACGCATTCTTAACCAAGGAAGGTTTACCACCGCAATTAATCGTAATTTTACTGCTGTGATAGAAGGATGTGCAAACCGCGATACTACTTGGATTTCTGAAGATTTAAAACAAATATATTGGAAATTATACCAAGCTGGCTATGCTCATAGCTTTGAAACCTGGCAAGGTGATAATTTAGCTGGGGGAATTTTGGGAATTGCCATAAATGGTGCTTTTATTGGGGAGTCGATGTTTTTTCAGATTCCGGATGGTTCTAAAGTGGCGATGGTAAAGTTAGTTGAGCATTTACGCGATCGCCATTTCGTTCTTTTCGATGCTCAAATGATGAACCCACATCTTGAACGCTTTGGTGCTTATCGAATTGAAGATGAAGACTATCAACAATTGTTGGGTTCGGCTTTGAGTCGTTCTTGCCATTTTGCCTGAAATATTAACCCCCCAAAGCTTGTATATTTAGAGACGAGACATGTCGCGTCTCTATTTTGTCTTAGAAGATAATGAGAAAGAACTCTAAAATTTATAGAATTTAACTGATTAATCAGTTAATCCGAATATTCTGAATTACAACATCAAGATAATCAGGATGCACAACTACATATTTTTCTATTCCAATATCTAAACTTGCTAAAGCCGGAGCATTTTCCAGAATTACATTCCTTTTTTCTGCTGCTTGACAATATATGTATAAAGCTTTTGCTTCGGGTTCAAAACTAAAATGGCAAACCCCCCATCCAGGGAATTGACAAGCGAAAAACTGGGTAATTGCCAGTGCAAAATTCATTTAAAAGTCACTCCAAACATTAGCCAATATGTTAAAAATGTCTGCCCATA
Organism: Calothrix sp. PCC 6303; assembly: GCF_000317435.1. Lineage (NCBI taxonomy): Bacteria > Bacillati > Cyanobacteriota > Cyanophyceae > Nostocales > Calotrichaceae > Calothrix > Calothrix sp. PCC 6303. Next base: position 5,859,063 of record NC_019751.1, on the reverse strand, counting down.
CTATAACTATGGGACTTCGGGTATTTGGTAAATTATTGATGCAGAAAGCAAATTTAACTTTCATCGATTCACTGAAAATTTCCCAATTATCTGGCGATATCTTTTGAAATCAGTAATCGAAAACTACTTTTTATCAGCTAGATACAGCATTTTGCACGTACATGAGCTATATCCTTCGGCAATTCTCCCCTCAGTAAGGGTACGAGATAACGGAAGTGGAGTATTTTTCTACTTCACAAAGTTAAAATTTTCTGCATATATAAAATTAGTAAAGTTAAAAGACGGCAATATTCTATTTTTTTTATTTGGTAAATTTAACATCATTACTAGGTTGATTTTAGTCAATAGTCAAACGTTCTTGATTATTTAATATTCATAGATGGAGGTATCACATTACTAAGTATAATTCTCATCTGTCATAAAATTGTCAAAGCTTACACCTGTCTAATATTGGACAAAATTTGTCAAGTTTATTAAGCATAAACTTTGAATATCAAGATTTAATTATGATGGCATTTTAATATTTAAAAACTTGTACCACAAGAGCATTAATTTCATTTCCAGAAATAGTTAATCAACATTATATTTTGTTAACTAATAACTAAATTTGATTTAATATCAATGTTTGATAGTAATTAGATTGTCATCAAATCAAAAGATTTCTAGAATATTTAATATTTTCTTAATATTTGCCGATAACTGGCTCAATGACTTCCTCGAAAAAGGGTATGGGAAGCGACTAAGGATGAAAAATACCCATTTCAGTATCCAGCATGTAGGTAGTTTTCTGCTGCTTTTCAACGATGAAGCGAAAAGCTAAAGGCGAAGCAAAGAACATCATCAATGCGATGTGTAATAAGTCACAAGATTTCAAAAATGAAAAAATCTGATATCCTATTAACCATAAATGTAAATCTGCCCAGTCTTGTGAAATTGATGTGATTTTAGATTATCGCCGTGCAAAGCTCAGGGGTGAGTCCTTTAAAGGAAAAGATTTGGCGGGTGCTGATTTCTCATACGCTGACATCCGAGGTACAGATTTCGCAGACGCAATTTTGACGGGAGCGAATTTCAGCCATGTAAAAGCCGGACTACAACGGCGTTGGTTGCTTGCGCTCATTTTGTTTGCGCTATTATTATCAGCGTTATCGGGATTCTTGGTAGCTATTGGTGGCTCACTGTTAGGAATTATACTTGCTGATCGTAGCCGTGAGAATTTGTATGTAGGCGCGATCGCATTAGGGATAATCTCGGTATTTTTGGTTGTGACGTTTTGGCGAGGAGTTGCCACTGCTTCTGGATTCTTAGCTATTTCCATCATGAGTGCTGGTGTGGCGGCTGTCCTATGGGCAGGCATAGTGGCGCTCACTTGGGCGGGGATAGTGGCTCCCACAGGGGCAATGCAGCTAGCAAATGCGGTAGGAGTAATAGTTACTGGTGCAGTGGCAGTTGTAATAATCGCTGCTGGAACTATTGCTATTGCTGGCTCAGTTGCTTTAGCGGGGATAATAGGTGGTTTGTGGACTGTGACACTAACAGTTTTACTCACCGTCGGGCTTTGTGGAGCAATTACCATTGCTTTTACTTCTGCAAATCCCGCTGCTGATGGTATTTGGCTAATTGTAAATCGACATTTCATTGATGGATTCACAGTGGGAATAGTTCTGCTGGCATGTTACCTTGGCTGCTTGGCATTATTTGCGAATAAAAAGCAGTTACCAATTCGGAATATGGCTTTAGGTTTGGCAACCAGACGTGGAACCAATTTTGAAAATAGTGATTTAACCGATGTAGATTTTAGTCAGGCAAGTTTAAAGAATACCAATTTAAATCAGGCAAATATCACTAGAACCTGTTGGTTTCAAGTTAAAAAGTTAAATTTTGCCACAGTTGGCAAGTCTTATCTAGCAAATTCTCAAATTCGTCATTTGGTAGTTAGCAAAAATCTCCAAAGCAGAAATTTAGACGGTTGGAATTTGCAGGGAATAAACTTACAAGCTGCTAACCTTAAAGATGTGAGTTTAATTGGTGCAAATTTGAGTGAATCAAACCTTAGAGATGCTGATATTTCTAGGGCAACGCTGATTCGTGCTGAACTAGATAAAACAGACTTTCGCGGTGCAATTTTAACTGGTGCCTATATCGAAAGTTGGCATATTACTCCAGATACTAAATTGGATGGAGTTCGCTGCGATTACATTTTTATGCGTGTCCCCACAAAAAACGATCCAAATCCGCACCGTTTACCAACAAATTGGGAAGCTACTTTACAAGCAGGTGAATTTAGTCGGTTATTTAGCCTTTCGTCTTCAACAAAAAAAGCCTAGTATGTAAGCTACCCGGGCAGCCCAAGCCCAGGAACTATCGGGGTAAAATCCCCGTTAAAAAACGTACTTATTACTCATTACTTATTACTTATTTTTTAATCTAATTGGTTACTGAGCTAAAAACTTGCTCTACTGTCAAGTTTAACTGGGGGAAAGTTGGCGATACAATTAAATCGCTACCTCTAAACGGTGTCATTTGGTATTCCCCATCAATTAACTGGCAGACAAAAATTGTTGGGACTTTGGGATTGCCGATAAATATACGTCCACCGAGGGCTGCATAGTCTACAATCCAGTATTCGGGTATCCCCATCGACTCATAATCACGAAGTTTGTTGTAGTAGTCGTCTTGCCAATTGCTTGAAACTACTTCAACTATCAATTTGACAGAAGTTGCGTTTTGAATAACAGATTCTTTTTTCCAACGTGTCTCGCTGCCAATAGTTTCTTGATTTAAAATAATAATGTCTGGTTCATAACCTGATCTATCATTTTTAGGTTTAACGATTGATTCTTTCGGAATAGTCCAGATGCCGCGCTTATTCATATCTCTAATTGTAATCAGCAGTTCTTCAATCAAAAAGCCAGCCAAATCTGAATGTTGTCCTTTAGGCTTAGGCATTTCGACAATCACCCCGTCATGCAATTCGTAATGTACTTCTGAGTTTTGTGGATACCATTCGATAAATTCATCAAAAGTATATAGCTTTAGTTCGGCTTGTATTTGAGTCATAGTTAGCACCTCTACAATTTGAAGAAAGGTAGAGTTAAAGGTAAAATATTAATCCATTAATTGCATCAATAAAATTGTTATTGGTTTGTAGCTGCGCTTTATCGCTATAGGTTTCATTCCCGCAGGGTAGCGCAACTACAAACTAAAATTTATTTACTTGAATCTATGGCAATTAGAAAAACCATCCATAGGAATGTAAACCCTTACCGAGAATATTCACTCCCAAGTAACAAATCCAGACGACAACAAAGCCGCTAGCTGCCAAAATTGCGGGACGGCGACCTTGCCAACCCTTGGTAATGCGAGAATGGAGATAAGCAGCGAAAACTAACCAAGTAATTAATGCCCAAGTTTCTTTAGGATCCCAACTCCAGTATGAACCCCAAGCTTCATTTGCCCAAACAGCCCCGGCAATAATACCAATTGTCAACAGAGGAAATCCTAAACCAATGATGCGGTAACTGATGTTGTCGAGGGTTTCAGCAAGATTGAGACGCTGAGGTGATAGGGTTACAGACGTATCAACTGTTTGGGCAACAGGTTCAGTGACTAAATTTAAAACTGCTGTTTTCCCGTTATTATTGGCTTCGTAACGGCTAAAGCCATTATTTTCAAAGTTAACTGGGGCTGATTCTGTTACAAGTTCACCAGCTTTGTGTAATTTATACCCATTACTGCGATAACCACCTGCACCAAAGGAACTTCCTTGGAGTTGAATGTTCTCCCCACGGGTGACAAATAGGAATGCGATCGCTAATAATGATCCAACCATTAATGCGGAGTAACTCAACATCATGACGCTGACATGCATCATCAACCAATTGGATTTGAGTGCAGGTACTAAAGGTTCTGAGACTTGCATCCCTGATGGTAGGGTGAGGGCTGCGAATGCCGTGATTGCCATGGCTACAGGGGCAGTTACAACCCCTACCAAGCGACTACGACTGTTATATTCAGCTAATAAATGGACGCTGGTGATTCCCCAAGTTAAGAAAAATAGGGATTCATATAAATTACTCAAGGGGAAGTAACCCGCTTCAATCCATCTTGCACCCAGTAAAACTGCTATGCATAGGTTGGCAATTGCCATTCCTGCTGTACCTAAACCAGCTAAATAGGGAATATTTGGAAAAGCTGCCCCTCCCCAGTAAACCAGCATTGTCATAAATAAAACTGCAAAGGAGGCGTTATCTAGCCAACTTTGGAGTGAAAACAGATCCATAAAAGTGTTCTCCCCAATTGCTTTCTATATTATTCTTTATTTTGACGAAGTTAGGACTTACGCAGATGTTTCCAGGAAGTTGCCTGAGTTGATTGGTCTTTTTTTAGGACACTAGAAAGTAATCACGAGTAGTTTAATTTGAGCATGTTCTTTAATGATCCTATCTGTTTCGGGGAAAATAGAGAGTGAATAATTGAGTTTTTCCTGTTTTATTTTCCTGTGGCACTGAGTTCAAGAGGTTTTTTGTACCTTCTTCATTGTCAGAAAAACATCATAGCGGTTACTTCGACTATCCTTAACTTCTGAAGTGATGCCAATGAAACGGATGGCATCGAGAAATTTTTGCTGGGTAGGTTGGTTTGGAAACAAGGAAGTCAGGGGGAAATACTTAGTTGTCCGTTGAATATCCAAGAAAATTTGACCGTTAGTTTTTTCAAATTCCGAGGGAACTGTAATTTTAAATACTGGTGTTTTGGCGAGGGAATTATTTGGTTGAGCAATAATTTTATCTACGATGGGTCCGCCGATTGTCAAAAAGGCGACATTTTCATCTAGCCAACCATGGCTAGAGGTGACTGTGCCAAGAGGGGCAATCCAGTTAGTTACAGGTTTTCCGGCGATAGTTGTGCTTTGAATTTGGAATTGATATTGACTTCGCATCACCTCATCAAGCTGTTTAAAGGAGGTTTCAGCCAGAGTGCGATCGCTTGTTTGCACAAGGAATAATAATGCTGTGCGAAAGTTATCTTTTTCCCCTGGTTTAGCAACTGTGGGAATTAATGATACCGAAAATTCACCAGCCATCCAACTCAGTAAATCCCGATCTAAATCTAAATTGGTGAGTGATTTTAATCCTGCGCGTAATTGTTCGGGTGAGATTGGTGATAAGGGGTTGCCTTGAGATGCGATCGCATAATCAGCCCATAATCGTTTTAGATTACCACCTGAAAGCATCGCTAAAGTATCATCGGGAATTCGATTCTGCATTTTCCCGGCATTATTTTCCACAGCTAGTTTTTTAGAACTATTAGGATTTAACCAAGAAACACCTTTTAATTTAATTCCTTCCGCTTCTAAGCTAATTGTCCCTGCTAATCCTTGATTGTTTTGGAGTTGGCTTAAAATCTGTGCAGGTAATTGAGGGTTAGGGGAAGCACTAGCAATTTTGGCGGAGTAGGGAACGTTGATGTAAAATTCTGCAAAGGCGTTTTTTTGGGCTACTTGGGGAAAATTATCGGCAAATCCAGGGACAGCAACTAAGGATGCCTTACCTTTGTAAGCATCGATAGATTTTTCCATTGCCTGGGAATTATCTGTAATTACCAAGTACCTGCTATCGAGGACGGTAGCTGAAAATTTCTCTCCTCCATCCAAATCTGTTTCTTTGATGGGGATATTTTGGTAAGTGCGATCGCTCCAGTTTTTTTCTTGAGGAGCTTTAATTTGGGATAAAATATTTTTGGCAACAACCGGGTTTTTAATTGGTAAAACCATCACCATCTGTTGACTATTGCTAACTTTACCGTCGGTTGCCACAGGTTTAGATTTTGGTTTACTTGCTTCCGGTGCCAAAACAGCTAGCGTTACCTGTTCCCCTACCCAAGGTTGAATATCTTTTTGGAAACTATAGCCGTTTCCAGCCAGGAAGCGATCGCTTAACATCACCAAGCTTTGTTCTAACTCAGTTTGGAGTTCTTTTGTTCCATATTCTCTTAGTTTCGCCCACTGTTCTTCATTAGTGCTTAAGGAAACCGTAAATAAGGCATCTTGGGGAATTATATTCACTCCCGGTGGCAAATCCCGCGATAATGGCTTTCCCTGAGTCAATAGTAAATAAGCAGCAACACCACCACCAACCAACAACCCAGCAGATGATAGTGTTAGTACCAAAGACGATTTCTTTTTTTTCTTGGCTGGAATAGCTAAAATGGGTGTCACCATGAAAATCCTACCTTTTCCTCAAAATCGCCATCTTTAATAGTCACAACTAAAAGATGACATCAGTTCATCACGATACTTCTATAAGTAGCAAGTTTTCATAATTATTGACACCTTTTTCAGTTAATCCAACTTGCTATTGACTATTCCCTATTTCAGTTGGTCCCAAATATCTTGTTAAATAAGGTGAAAAAACCTCATAAATTAGCGTTAATGGTTGCCCATGATGCCAAAATAAGTAATGGCGACCCCAAAACAAACCATCAGTATCAAAACCGATCTTTAAAGCTTCCGAGTTACCGTAATAAATACCTCGAACATCCCGATACAGTTCTGTTCGCAACCTAGCTAAACTAGCCCAAATTGGTAAAGAACGGTTTTGTAAATATTCATCAACATGGGAAGCTTCCCACCAGGAAGTAGCATAGGCTAAACGCTGTCCAGAAGCCGTTTTTAACCATACCTGTCTTCTCAAACGTGGTCCCGGTACAGCTTGGATCAAATCCGGTGCTGAGTCTGTATCCTCACCAATCAACGACATATCAATTACATCTACTTCTGTCGGTTCACCCGTCAGTAGCTGTAAGTGCCGTGTTGGTGAACCATCACCCAATAATAATATTTGCCACGGTGGTGCTAATCGATTGTGGGGCAAGCCTTTTTGAACATCTTCTTCGGTTCCTTGCCAAATTGGATTTAAGCGATGCCACCCGGTTGGTAGTGCTAAGTTGTTGCTTGGAGTAAAAGTTACAGTCAAGGTTATTTACAAAAGTTCACCTATTTCTATGAAAGCATAAAAACAGTGGTGAGTGCGGATTTTGCATATCAATTCTGACATTCTTCCAAGTAAGGGACTTCCAGAAAATAAAAATATCTTCATGGTTTGGGCATGTTATCCGAAAAGATTGGGATGCTGCAAAGTTTGGCGGAATGGAAACTGACACCATCAACTTCATTGAAGAAGGCAGTAGGGGACTAGCGCCAAAATAAACTACCAGATAAAAACTGTGAATCCAGTATAAAACGGTAAAGTCTGATTAGTATATCGGTATATTATTTAATTGGAAGTCCCTAGGGATGTTCTGGGACGGGAATTCAGACCCAACCCTTTCAGTGCGAACCAATGTACTATTTTTGTTGTAAAAAACACGCGTTTGATTAACCCGCTAAAAATGAGGCTTACGGAGAATTTTCGGCAAAAATTTAACTTCGGGTATTTATTTCTTGATGTATTTAATCTCTTACTTACAACGTAGCTAAGTTGTGTCACTGAGGAATCGCATCAAATAGCTAGCTGTAAGATTAAGCATCAATATTGATGATCATCAATTATTTTGAAATGCGGATGGCGAGACTCGAACTCGCAAGGGCAAGCCCACACGCACCTCAAGCGTGCGCGTATACCAATTCCGCCACATCCGCAGGCATTTCTCCATAATTATATCACATCATAACGGATTTAAATATAGTAATCTAATATTTAGGCTCAATAAAATCACTTCAAAACAAGATTAGGCGTGCAAATCCACGAATCACTTGAAAAAGAAGCAAGGGAGCAAGGGGGATTCAAACCTACTTGGGCGAAAACGACTTAGCAGAAGTGGGAGACCCAGACCCATGTTTAGTTCCATTCCCCAACAGGTAGAGGGGGTCGTCTCCCCCTGCCCGTCCCTGTCCCCTGCCTCTTCGTTGAATGCTGATATCAGGCTAATAGAAAATTCCTGCCTGTTGGAGCACGATAAGCAGGATTACGAAAAATAAACAAGATGCGCCACAGTAATGTTGCAAATCGAGTTAATAACACCCAAGAAGGCAACAAGCCAGATCCGCTGGTTGCGATAATAACAGAGCGGAATACTTATATCTATTTAGACTAATGTCGTAGCTAGAAAATGAAGTTTGACAAAATTTTAATTGCCAATCGGGGAGAAATAGCACTGCGTGTCCTCCGTGCTTGTGAAGAGATGGGGATTGCCACGATTGCCGTCCACTCAACTGTCGATCGAAATGCCCTGCATGTCCAGCTTGCCGATGAGGCGGTTTGTATCGGGGAAGCGGCTAGTAGTAAAAGCTATTTAAATATCCCCAACATTATCGCCGCTGCCCTAACTAGGGGAGCAAGCGCCATTCATCCCGGCTATGGTTTCTTGTCGGAGAATGCCAAATTTGCCGAAATTTGTGCCGATCATCAAATAGCCTTTATTGGACCATCACCAGATTCTATTCGCCAAATGGGTGATAAATCGACAGCCAAAGATACGATGAAGCGGGCTGGAGTACCCACAGTTCCTGGTAGTGATGGCTTGCTAGAATGCGAATCTGAAGGTTTAGCGATCGCTAACAAGATGGGATACCCAGTTATGATCAAAGCCACCGCCGGAGGTGGTGGACGGGGTATGCGTTTGGTACGCTCAGAAGATGAATTTGTCAAGTTATTTTTAGCAGCACGGGGAGAAGCCGAAGCTGCTTTTGGCAATGGTGGTGTTTACATGGAGAAATTCATCGAACGTCCACGCCACATCGAATTTCAAATCCTCGCCGATAACTACGGAAATGTGATTCACCTAGGTGAACGCGACTGTTCCATTCAACGTCGCAACCAAAAACTACTAGAAGAAGCCCCCAGTCCTGCCCTTGACCCCGAATTGAGGGAAAAAATGGGGCAAGCTGCCGTCAAAGCAGCCCAATTTATCGGCTATAGCGGTGCCGGAACCATTGAATTTCTCTTAGATAAATCCGGACATTTCTACTTTATGGAAATGAATACCCGAATCCAAGTAGAACACCCAGTCACAGAAATGATCACCGGAGTTGACTTAGTTGCCGAACAAATCCGGATTGCTCAAGGTGAAAGATTATCCCTCACTCAAGACCAAGTAGTATTACGGGGACATGCAATCGAGTGCCGTATCAACGCCGAAGATCCTGATCACGACTTTCGCCCCGCACCAGGTAGAATCAGCGGCTACCTCCCACCCGGAGGACCAGGTGTAAGAATTGATTCCCATGTTTACACCGACTACATGATTCCCCCATACTACGATTCCCTCATTGGCAAACTCATAGTTTGGGCACCAGATCGTCCCACTGCGATCAATCGGATGAAACGTGCCTTAAGGGAATGTGCCATCACTGGACTACACACCACCATTGGCTTTCATCAAAAGATTATGGAAACCCCTCAGTTTTTGCAAGGCAAGGTGTACACCAGTTTTATTCAGGAAATGAATGATGGAGTGGTGAAAAACTAATGAAAACAGGTTTTACAAGTTTTTGAGTAGAAAAAGTAGGGGATATTTAATCTCAATCTAGGATATCTCCTACTTTTCTAACCTTTGCAAGGATTTTCCTCACACCCTCGACATCATCATTGTTAGTAATCCCTGTTGACCTAACAAAACTTCTCTGATCAAACTCATAATTCCCACCCAAATTATTGGGGAAATATCCACACCTCCCAAGGGTGGGATAATTTTTCTTGTAGGAATCAAAAAAATTTCTGTGGGGAAAGCAATTAAACTAAATGGCAAACGCCTCAAGTCAACTTGGGGATACCAAGTCAAGATAATCCGGAAAATAAATAAAAATATCATCAATCCCAGTAAAATACCGAGAGTTAAGTTTGTTGCTGCAAGTGTAGTCATGATGTAGTAGTGATTTAGATCGAAATTTCACAGATTGAATTAAAGTCTTAAAACAAGTCGCAATGGGCTACGCCCCGCTGCGAATTGCCCCAATAAGTTTTGTGACGGAGATTTTACAAGGCAGCTTCGCGGGGTCATCCGACAGAAGCAAACCTGCCACCCCAGACAAAACACCGCAAAGTAAGGGGGGCTTTGACTAGGCTGTAAAGTTTGATATGACTTTCAGGCTTTTTATGCATACAATTTTTGTGTCATCGACTGGTTTCTAGGCTCTGCCTGTGAACCCTGAGCTTGAGGCTCCACCTCATATACTGACTGAAGAAGGTGTTCTTCCAACTCTGTATTTCTTGCCAGAAACAAGGAACAAGTTATGTCACAGATATTGCGTGAACTTTTAACTCTGAAAAAGCACAGAATCAACAGCCTAGGCTTTGCCTCCACTTAACTTTGTAAGAAAGCTGTCTCTAGAGACAGGGGAATCAAACCACCAGACTTTGTTGAATAAGTTGGGGTTCTGATAGCCTAAATACAGTCTGGTATTCAGGATTGACTCACAAAAATCAGCAAAACTTTAAGCTTTGTTAAGGGGTATTTACATTTTACCTGTAGGCGACTTGAATTCAGCACCCAGGTAAAAGCATTATTAAACTATGCTTTTACATTAAATACTTGCTTTTCAAGCATGTAATAGACTATTAGAATTAAAATAAAGTATGTAAACAAAGGTTGAAAAAAATGACACCTTCTTTAGCAAATTTTCTTTTGAGTTTGGTTGCAGGTACTGCGATTGTAGTTATCCCCGCTACTGTGTTCTTGATTTTTGTCAGTCAAAAAGACAAAATCCAGCGCGGTTAGTTTTCTGGGCAAGAGTTTGCTAGGATTTCCAAATTCGGCAAACTTTTTACCGAAAAACTGGGTTTAGAGCCACGTCCTTCTACGACGGCTTTATATTGTGATGTCGGTAAGCAGTACAGAATCTTTTCTAAGTTTATGGCTTCAAAGCACTTGATACTGCTTTGAAGCTTTAATATTGTTTATGAACTTCAGTTTGTAAAAAATCATTTGGCAAAAGCTAAGTTAAACTTAATTCAAAGATGTTGGTGCTAATTTTGGGTAATTTTCCAGCAGACTATGTTGTATTACCCTGAAGCTTTAATGTTATTGTGTCTAGTTACAGTAGAGATTGAAATTCCGAGTCGCTAACATATATTTGATATTGGGATAAGAATAATGGTGATTTTTGGGCTGAACTCAGCCAGTGTTCTGGCTCAGATAAATGTGGGAGCAACTCCAGCGTCGTTTTTAGGGATTTTCCTGGCTGTAGCTGGAGCGGGTCTTTATTTTTTGCGTAGCGTCAAACCAGAGTTAGCGCGGGATTATGATATATTTTTCGCCGCAGTAGGCTTACTTTGTGGTTTTATTCTGATTTTCCAAGGTTGGCGACTCGATCCAATTTTGCAGTTTAGTCAGTTATTGCTAGTTGGCTCTACTGTTTTTTTCGCTTACGATAGTATCCGTTTGCGAAAGATCGCCACCGAACAAGCTAAACGTGATACACCAATCGTGGATCGTGAGCGTCGGGTAAGTGACGATTATCGATATGGCGGTAATAACAGACGACCTTATCAAGCAGAACGGATGGATGCTGATTATGAGTCTCTACCCTACTATGAAGATGATGAGGATGGTAGACCCCAGCGTCGAATTACCGAAAGTCGAGAAAATCGTTCTTCCCGCAGCAATCGTGAGACTCGTGATGATAGTTACTACGACGATGATGCACCCGTAAATCGTTCATCTCGCCGTAATACTAGTAGCAATACTAATAATAGTGACCGTTCTGAAACAGCTTCTCGTGGTTCTAGTCGTCGTGGTGCTTCCCGTCCTAGCAGTCGGAATCCAGAAAGATCTGATGAAGAAGATTGGGGAACTCCCAGTAAACCGATTGAAGATGATTGGGAAAACTCTGGTAATCGTGAAGAAAAGCGTTCTCGGCGACGTAAAGATAGTTCTTCAGAGCCTTCAGTGTCTTCACAACGTCCATCAATGTACGAAGATGATGTTCAGGTTACACCCAAACCTAAGCGTCGTCGTCCGGCGAGTGATTCCGCACCAAAACGGGATGCCTATGGCGGGCGAAGCGATCGCATAAACGATGATGAGATGATTCCCACGACAGACTATGTTGACTACAAACCCATTGATCGTGATGAAGAGCCGAGAAATCCGATCAATTTTGACGATGATACCCCAATTACTTAATGTACAGGTCGTTAATTAAGCGACATCAATAGTTAAGGTGAAAAAAACTACACCTATATTCCGGCTCCACAAATCTTTACGTTGGAGTCTTCTTTTTGGATTAGTGAACTTGCTTTTTGGTTGTGGGGGAGAAAATATCCCCGCTGGTCCCACTTCCCTCAACAGCCGCTACACTGAGGAACAACCTGCCTTAAGTGGTAATGGTCGTTTTTTGGCGTTTGTTTCCAACCGTAATGGCTACCATCAAGCCTTGGTATACGATTTACAACAACAAAAATTTGTCAGCACTCCGCGTCTAAATCGCCCCGATACTGTTGTTGAGAGTCCTAGCTTGAGCTACACCGGGCGCTACATCGCCTACATTACCAGCGACCAAGGTAGACCTGTTGTGGCGCTTTATGACCGAGCATCCCAACAATCTCAAATTCTCACCCCCATTTATCGGGGTTGGGTACGTAATCCTGCTATTAGTCCCGATGGGCGCTATGTCGTATTTGAAACCACTATTCGAGGTCAGTGGGATGTGGAAGTACTGGATCGGGGTCCTGGTATTGAGTTGGATATACCCAATGGTGCAACAGTTTCTCAACCACCGGGGAATTAGAAGAGGTAGGGAGCAGGGGAGGCAGGGGAAGCAGGGGAAGCAGGGGAGGCAGGGGGAGTGAAGGAGAGAAAAATGACTAAAGAACTGTTTATACCAGTATTAGCAAGTTTGAGTTTACTAAGTGGTTGTGTTGGCTACCCTCGAATACTCAGTTATCCTTTTGATCCAGGTGGCAGAAGCCTTAATAGTTCGGCTTCGGAGTTAAATCCCCAAATATCTGGTCGGTATATTATTTATACAACTGACCGTCGAGGTACCCAAGATGTATATCTTTTTGATACTGTGACTCGAAACTTGGTGGATCTACCAGGGCTAAATTCCTATGACGCGATCGCATCTCACCCCAGTGTCTCGGATAATGGTCGCTATGTTGTTTTTGCCGCATCCCGTCAAGGTCGTTCGGCAATTTTTTTATTTGATCGCCAAACTCGGCAATCACGGAATCTAACGGCAAATTTGCCAGCAGAAGTCCGCAACCCCACTATCAGCGCAGACGGTAGTCGCATTGCTTTTGAAACCACGGTTAACGGACAGTGGGATGTTTTGGTTTATGAGGTTTCAGGAAGACAATTAGATATTCCCCAAGATCCAAGATAAGTTATTTTCCCCCTTTTCTTCTTACCCCTTTTTTTCTTCTGCTTGAACGGCTTCAATAAGCGATCGCACTTGGGCTGTACCCTGGGAAGGCTCGAACTTCATGGGAAATTTGCCGCGAGTTAGCATCTTGATTCCCAAGGGAGCGATACTCAGTAAACCTTTGAGATCTTTAAAAGAATTACCCACTACTTTTAAACCAAATTGCCGCTCATCTACCCAGCCACCTTCCTTAACTAGTTCAATTAAAACTTTACGGTGACGAATCGAACGGCTATCATCAGCTTGTTTACGATCTAAAATTTCTTGCTTAATCTTGGTAATTTGATCCATGGGAGCCACTTCCATCGGACAAACTGAGTTGCAATAATAACAACGGGTACAACCCCAAACCCCATCAGTTCCTTGATTATATTTTTCCAAACGGTTTTCAGTTTGATTGTCGCGGGAATCTAAAACCATCCGCGAAGCTTTTGCCAATGCATGGGGTCCGGCAAAATTGGGATTCACCTCACGAGCATTACACTCAGAATAACAAGCCCCACACATGATACAGTTACCAGTTTGGTCTAAACGCGATCGCTCTTCTTGTGTCTGCAAGAATTCACGTTCGGGAACCTGCCTCCCAGCAGTACTTACATAAGGCATAACTGCTTCCAAATTATCCCAAAAACTACTCATATCCACCACCAAATCCTTAATCACAGGCATGTTGCCAAGGGGAGCAATAGTAATTTCTGGGATAGTATTTTCTTTAGCATTTTTGCCGTTTTGTCCGGCAAAAATAATCTCACTGCCAACATTTTCTTTACAAGCTAAAGCCGAACGTCCGTTAATCCGGATTGCACAACTACCACAAATTGTATTCCGGCAATTTTTCCGAAACGCTAAAGTTCCATCCTGTTCCCACTTAATTTGATTTAGACAATCAAGGATTGTGTTACCAGCTTCAACATCTAAGCGGTAATTTTGTACTGATGCACAGGATTTTTCTGCTTGACGAAGAATTTTAAAAATAACTTCCATAACTAAAACCAAATTTTTTACTGCTACTTATGAAAAATTAGCCAGTCAAGTAAACTGACGACATAACGAGATAAATTGACACCATTAACACACTAAAGCAAAGAAGTTATTCTAGGCTTGAGCCGAAAAGCCATTTTTGACTTAGGCATCATTATGATGCCTAAACTACCCCTAACTTACCTTTTGTTACTCTCAAATTAAACATCAGAACTTCCATAGCTAGCTAATCAAACCTAAACTGATACCAGGATAACCATTAAAATCTCACTTCGAGAACTGTTGCATTAGCAATTTTGTCTAAAGCATAATAAGGTCTCCACCCATAACCCCGATATTCACTACCTTGTATCTGTGAATTTTATTTTGATGTTTATCCACACGTCCAGCAATCCTATAAACACCTAAAACTTCGGATCTCCAACAAAAGACCATTTTAATTTTGACAGGCTACTATAAGCTACTTGAGTTTTAAGTCAGATTGATGTACTTGTACAGATCAAAAAATTTACGAAAATTAGTATTTCTCCCACTTACCCATAGCCACTTGTTTTGACATTTTCGGGATTTTACAGAACTCAAGGGACATTACCTGCTCAAAAAACAGAATTATCCTCAACTAATTTACCCTTATCCCATCTACCTTCATCGTCAAATCTGTAGAAGGAATGGTAATGCCGAGGGTTTTGGATATATAGAATTGTTAAATATGATGATGAGCAAGAAAATCTCTCTATCGATAACTGATATTTGTAACTCTCACCAAAACCATCTGCCGAAATTAAATGAATTTTGACAAAAGCATCTGCATAATCCTGATCCCAACAACCGATATTTTGAGATAAAGTGTAATCACAAGTTTAATTCAAAATTAAACAATTATTTTGCTATTATTAGTCCATGCTAGTATTTAATAGAAAATTACAAAGCCACAAAACCAGTAAAAAATGCCGTACAACTGCGGCTAACATTACTTTTGTTCTTTGTAATCTTCACCAGATGTGATTTTACACATCTTTAACATCAAGCAATAAAAGGTTGTATACTCATACAACATGGCGATAATACTATGCAGCCTAAAGCTGAAGTGTGTCATTGGGTAAAATCCATAGACTCAGAAGCAATAAAGGCAAGTGCTGAAAGTAAAAACCTGCAATTTCAAAGTTTTACAACTGACTTAGAGTTGTAGAAGTTCTAAGAATTGTCAAGCTTGCTGAAAATGGCACTGTTACATTGGGTCAATAAATAAAAATATTTCGTTTTAGATGGTAAATAATCGTTAAAATTACCATCGAATGAGCGAAATCAAATCCTATTAAGCCATCTCATAGCAAAAGATGTGGGATTGCTGCGATTAGGAATTTTCCCTTTAATTTAGGGTATTGACAGCCCTTGTGCAGATGTCGAAAAACCATGTCATGGCAACAACATTGGTTTAAACATTTGGAGATAGTAAGGATATTGAGAGCATAATGAGTGAGACTGCAACTGCACCATTAACTGGAAAATCACTGCTTGCGAAGGTAAAAGAACTTTCTAACTTACCTCGCCGGGAACGGGCAAAGCAGTGTGGTTATTACACCACTACAAAAGGTGGTCAAGTTAGAGTAAATCTAACGGATTTTTATGATGCTTTGCTTTCAGCAAGAGGGATTCCTTTAAGTCCTGAAGCACCAAAAGATGGTCGGGGTCGTGAACCGACATATCGGGTTAGCGTTCATCAAAATGGGCAAATTGTAATTGGTGCAACCTATACCAAGGCAATGGGCTTAAAATCTGGTGACGAATTTGAAATTAAGCTGGGATATAAGCATATTCATTTGATTCAAGTTGACGCTGACAAAAGGTTAGGTGGAGATCTTGACTTAGAAGCAGATGAAGATGATGAAGATGAAGATGAGTAAATTTGGTAAATAGAGGTGGTAACTAAATAATAGAAGTTAAGATGTTTGGGATAAAGCTACGTCCCAATCAATCTAACTGCTTTAAATTCATGCTTGCCACCTTAGAGATGAAGTAAAATCAACTCGAAATAACCCTCGATACATCAGAATAGAGCTAAGTGATTAGCTGCGCTCAACTCGCTGTTAAAGTATAATTGCTTACTCAAAACGGAAGCTATTGCAATTGTGTATACCGCTTCTTTTCAGTGATGGTCTAAATGTAGATTTTTTGAGACTTTGCTTTTGTATAAAGCAAAAATATCAGGTTGTTTGCTTGAGATAAACAACCTGATATTTTTTTTGCCAAACTAAATTTTCCCGCAAATATTTCTAACCAAAATTCTAACCAAAAGGAGTTAGACGCTTAATTGCCCTACCTGCTACATCTCCATACCGTAACTGTCCACAGAGGATTTTACCCATCAATTGAGGACCGGAAGGACGCTTAATCCCGACCTTATAACCAACTTTAGGAAAGCGGTAGAATAAACCAGCAATTTTTGCTGCCCATGCCATATCACTACCCCATTCATCATTCATAATGTCTGAGTAGTTTTTCAAGGCACCAGGATTACCACCTAAAGCTTGATCAATAGCTTCCGAGGCTTTAATTCCACTATAGATAGAAGGACGAATTCCTTCTGCTGTCATCGGGTCAACCACACAAGCAGCTTCACCAGCTAAAACAGCATTTTGGGTATGGAGAGTTTGTTCACCATTCCACAAACACAAAGCATGACCATACTGTTTGCAAGAACTGATATTCAAGCCAAAACTTTTACCATATTCATCCAAAATCTTTTTAAAATCTTGGGGTTCACCACCGATAAAAGTACCGACACCAATTGAGTAACCATCGGCTTTGGGAAAGTTCCAGACATAGCCATTTTTGACCATTCCGAACTCAAAATCGATGATGTTGGTGTTGGGAACTGTGGCAACAGCTTCGGCTTCTAAAGCCGCAGCTAGACGGCGCTTACGCTCTTTGAAACCAAGCCATTTCGCCATTGGACCTTTGGCACCATCAGCAGCAATTATATATTTCCCGGTGATGGGACCATTTGCGGTATTAACTTGCCAATGATCGCTTTTAAATTCAATTCCAGTAACTTCAGTGTTATCACGGAGTTCAGCACCTTGTTTTTGTGCTTGCTGGACTAAGAAATGGTCAAATACATCACGGCGCACCATCCATACGGGTTCGGGAGTTTCTAGTTTCACCGAAACTGGATCTTCCATATTCCAAGTACAGCGAATGGTGTCAGCTTTGACTGAAATTGCAGGGCTAAAGTCAAAATCAAACCATTGCGCGATCGCAGGTGACACTCCACCTCCACAGGGCTTATATCGAGGTAAAGATTCCTTTTCTAGAATTAATACTGAATGTCCACGTTTGGCTAAATGATACGCGGCGCTGCCACCCGCTGGTCCGGCACCGACAATTATACAGTCATACATAAGGCTGAATGATTGCTCCTCAACTCGTTTACTAGGAAATCCGGGGATTTTACGGATAGATAATTGAAAAATTCCGTAAATAATCTAGGTTAATTTGGAACTGCCACGTAAGCTACGCATTTACAGTTTAGTGGTACTGATCTAAATCTTTATTCTTGGTAACTCAAATTCATCCGTAAATATATTTTATTTGCTTACGTGAAGCCATGACTTATTTAACACCATTATCTGGCTTTTGATTGACCAGATTGGCAAAATTTCTCAGTTTTTAGCTTTGAGACATGATAAGAAGGCAAAAACGGGAAAAAGTCAACAATAGTTTGACAATTTCCCGTTTTAACTGCTCTCAGGCATCATCCAAAAATCATTTGAACCCTTTTAATTGAGAAGTAAAGCTTGTAGGCTGTTTCCCATTCAATTTGTGCAGTTATTTTTGCGAGACTTCTAAGAAGCTGAATTATCAGACAGTTGTAATGTCCTTTTCTTTTTCTACTAGCAACTCACTAATTTTGGCATTGTATTTATCGGTGAGTTTTTGTAATTTGTCTTGCTGATCGCGGGATTCATCTTCCGACATTTCCCCAGCTTTCTCTTGTTTCCGAATTGCATCTACAGTATCTCGGCGGATATTACGAATAGCCACCCGTCCCTCTTCAGCGTATTTGGCAGCAAGTTTGACAAACTCTTTACGGCGATCGCTAGTTAGTGGTGGAATATTTAATCTAATCACCGAACCGTCATTACTGGGGGTTAATCCCACATCAGATAATGAAATTGCCTTTTCCACCGCATTGAGGCTACTTTTATCATAGGGTTGAATCAAGATAGTTGTAGCATCGGGTGTGCTGATGTTAACCAGCGATTTTAAAGGTGTTGGCGTGCCATAATACTCCACCGTCACTTTATCAAGTAGGCTGGAATTGGCGCGACCAGTGCGAATTGTGTTAAAAGCCCGCAAAGTTGCCTCTACAGTCTTTTGCATCGTACTCTCAGCTTCAGCTAATTTCACAGGAACCTCCCACAAGCGTGCCAATCGATTCTCCCATAACTGCACGCTTGATGTTACCCCTGACGGTGAGGTCAAAAACTAAAATGGGGATATTGTTTTCTTTGCATAGAGCAATAGCAGTGCTATCCATTACCCGTAAATCTTTTGCTAGAACATGGTTATAAGTTAAAGTATTGTAACGTCTGGCATCGGGAACCTCCATCGGATCAGCATCATAGATACCGTCTACTTTGGTGGCTTTAAAAATCACCTCGGCTTCGATTTCCGCAGCACGTAATGCCGCAGCAGTATCAGTAGTGAAAAAAGGATTACCTGAACCAGCGCCAAAAATCACCACCCGCCCCTTTTCTAGGTGACGAATCGCTTTGCGGCGAATGTAAGGTTCAGCTAATTCTTGCATAGCGATCGCAGTTTGTACTCGCGTCTCGATATTAATCTGTTCTAAGGAGTCTTGTAGCGTCATGGCATTCATTACCGTAGCAATCATGCCGATGTAGTCAGCGTTTGCCCGATCCATTCCTGCTGATGCAGCTTTAACTCCGCGAAAAATATTTCCACCGCCAACAACGATGGCAATTTCAACACCTGTGGCTACTACCTCTGCTACCTCTTGTGCTATTTCCTTGACCACTTCGGGGTCAATGCCATAGCCCATGTTGCCCATTAAGGCTTCACCGCTTAGTTTAAGTAAAACCCTTCGGTAATTTCTACCCATGAAGTTATATCTATCTCAAAGAAAAAGTTGCAATTTCCTCCAACTTAAGATAGCAGTGAGCGTGACAATCTGTCTCTAGTGGTTGGTCAACTTCTACTTGAAGTTAGCGGTTGTTTATACTGAGAATGAAAAATTTATACGTGATATTTTTACAAAGATTAGATCGATTTACGGAACTAATAGTTTCCAATATATGAATTAATTTTATTTTTGAGCGTAGAATTATGTAGATTCCAAATATTGTACCCATAATGACTAAATGATGGCACCGAGGAATGCCAAGATATTTAACAGTTATCAGTTATCAGTTGTCAGTTATCAGTTGGGAGTCTGAATCTCCCACGTTTAAAAGTAGCGGGTTTTAGTTGGGGTGGTTACTAAGCAATTCAACAGGCTCACTGTGTCACTTTTTCCTGTCTTAAATCCGCAACTCAAACTGTGATAACTGTCCACTGTTCACTGTTCACTGATTTAACAGAAGCGTATTTATCCTCCCATGCCAGAACTGCACCAATCTATTGCCCAGCACTACCATGAACGAACGAAGTATGATCCAGAAACCATCGCCTCTAGAAGTCAAAGTTTGGACTGGTCAAAACAACCAGTTCCGTTTAAAGAATATAAAATAGGTGCGACGTTTGATTTAAAGTCTTATATTCAAGAAGCACCAGAAGCATTTGCGAATAACCCTGATGGGCAATGGTGGCGGAGATTGTCACGATTGCTATTTTGCAGCTACGGATTAACTGCGAGAATGCCGTCGATGGGAAATACCGTGTATTTACGTTCATCTCCCAGTGCTGGCGGTTTATATCCAGCTGAAATTTATTTGGTTTCTAAGGGTACGCCTTTACTACCACCCGGTCTTTATAATTATCAGTGTCGAACCCATTCCCTGATGCATTTTTGGGAAAGTAATGTTTGGCAAAATTTGCAGGAAGCTTGTTTTTGGCATCCTTCTTTAGAAAATACTCAAATAGCTTTGGTAATTACATCAGTTTTCTACCGTTCTGCATGGCGTTATGAAGATCGTGCATATCGGCGAATTTTCTTAGATACAGGACATTTGCTAGGTAATATTGAGTTGGCAGCAGCTATTAGTGATTATCGCCCCCATTTAATCGGCGGATTTATTGATCAAGCTGTAGATGAAATGCTGTATATTGACCCTCAACAAGAAAGCGCGATCGCTGTTTTGCCTCTAGCCGATTTACTCGATATTAATCAAAATTTACCCACCGGACGCACCGCTTTACCTTCTGCAACCGAAACCGAATATCCTCATCTCCCTGATGGTGAACTACTCCCGTACTTTCACCGGATGACACAAATTCAGCCGGGAACAACTGGTAAACTTAATCTCCCAGAGATTAAACAAGAAAAATCTATCGAAGATAAATATAACTTTCCTTTCTGTCAGAAATTTGCCACTCAAACTACGCAGATTGATTGGGGAGAAAAGTTAGATAAACTGGAAAGTACAATTCTCAAACGTCGTTCTACTAGGGCTTACAGTGGCGATGATTTAACCCTTGATGAACTAAAATCACTGTTGGATTTTACGTATCAATCGGAACATTATCTAGACCAAGGATTAGATATTTGCCCTGACTATTTTGACCTAAACCTGATCCAAACCTTTATTGTCACTTCTGGAGTCGAAGGCTTGGAAACTGGCTGCTACTACTATGCACCCAAAGCTCAAGAATTACGTCAAATTCGCTTTAAAAACTTTCGTAGAGAGTTACATTTTCTCTGCTTAGGACAAGAACTAGGTCGTGATGCCTCCGCTGTAATTTTTCATACGGCAGATTTAAGGGCAGCTGTCCATCAATATGGCGATCGAGTTTACCGCTATTTGCATATGGATGCTGGGCATTTAGGACAAAAGCTGAATTTAGCGGCTACTCGTCTAAGTATTGGTGTAAGTGGAATTGGTGGATTTTTTGATGACAAAGTGAATGAAGTCTTAGGCATTCCTATTGATGAAGCTGTTTTGTATATTACAACTCTAGGAAGACAAAGATAAAAGTATCGGAATTTTTGTGCCAAAATATAGCTTTTGTCATCTAGTTTTTCCTACTGAACACACTAGAGAAACTCACCCAGAAAGTCGAAGGGATCTTCATCCCAAGAAGGTTCAGGAACCATCAAACTTAGTTTTGACATAACCTCAGCTTCGATTTCATCACCGTCTTGTCTATCAAATAATATTATCAAAGCTAACCAGTCACGATCCTTCAGAGGTGCTAAGGGTGCTGCATGATTATATCCCTCATGGCTAGCTGCGGAATCAAGATGCCAATTTTGAGATGACTTTTGGGGAAACTTATCAGTCACAGCTAATCAATAGGAAATTTTGCTTAAATAATCCATTTAATGTTCTGGATTATACATTTTTGATACATACTCGAATATTCACACTTCAACCTGATACTACCGGAAAATTGTACCTTTATCTTGCAGTGGTCACTTGCTGTCGCACGGGAATTTTAATGATAAATTCCGAACTAATACCTTCGGTAGAAATACATATTAATTGTCCATGATGACGTTCGGTAATAATCTGATAGCTAATTGATAAACCCATTCCCGTACCTTTCCCGACTGGTTTAGTTGTAAAAAATGGATCAAATAACCTTTTACAAACAACTTCGGGCATTCCTCCAGCATTATCTTTAATACTAATTTCAACTTGATTATGATCAATAACTTTGGTTGATATATGAATTTGCGGTGTTCCAGATAAACTGTTATACCTCTCTTCTAAGACATCAATCGCATTGACTATAATATTCATGAAAACTTGATTTAATTGCCCAGGATAGCACTCAACCAGTGGCAACTGATTATATTGTTTAATCACCTCAACACCAGCAAGATATTCTCTACCCTTAAGACGATGTTGCAAAATCATTAATGTACTGTCAATGCCATCATGAATATCTGCTTGTTTAAATTCAGCTTCATCAAGTCGAGAAAAACTGCGTAGGCTTAAAACAATTTCTCGAATTCGTTGTGTACCAACTTTCATTGATGTAAGCAATTTTGGTAAATCTTCAACCACAAAATCAAAATCAATTTCTTCTCGTATTTTTAGAACTTCGCTTACAGGTTCGGGGTAATGTTTTTGATATACATTAATTAAATTTAGTAAATCTTTTGTATATTCACGGGCAGGGGCAAGATTTCCGTGAATAAAATTTACTGGATTATTAATTTCGTGAGCAACACCTGCAACTAGTTGCCCAAGTGATGACATTTTTTCGCTTTGAATTAGTTGTGTTTGGGCAATTTGTAATTCTTTTAATGCTTCTTCAGTTTCTTGTGTTTTAATTTGACTTTGGCGGTAAAGTTCTGCTTGATTTAAAGCAATCATTAGTTGAGAAATCACTGATTCTAATAATTCGACTTCAAAATCATTCCACATCCGTACTGAGCGATTATGACTACAACTAACAGCACAAATTGCACCGGAATTGGTCTTACCAGGAATGGATAAAAAAGATTTGTGACCTAGGGACAACAAAAATTCTTTTAAATCCCGGTTTTTCAGCATTTCTACATTATCAATTCTTTGAATTTTTAGCCCCAACATCAAGTTACTTAAAGATGTTATTTCTGAAATTGGATAGCAACCGCTAAAATCTGCTAAATCAGGGTGATGAGAGTCTTTCACAACCTCCCAATATGGGTTTTCAATTTCGTGATGGTACCAAGCGAAATGACACGAATCAATTTCTAATAAACCACGGATTTCTTCTACAGTTGTACTTAGAATATAATCAAAATCTAAAGAACCACGAATTTGATTAATAATACAATTAAGTAATTTCTCTCGCTGCGCTTTTTGTTGAATCAAAATTTCTGATTCTAATTTATCTTCTTCAATATTTTTGCGTTCCGTAATATCTTCAGAAATAACCAAGACACCAACTACATTTCCACTAGTATCATGAAGTGGTAATTTACTAGTATCAAGCCAAACTTTTGTACCATCTGCTTGCAGATGTTGCTGAATAATATGAATTTCTGGTGTATCTGTTTCCATGATTCGGCTATTATTTTTTCGGAAAGCATCTGCATCTTTATAGTTACATGACAATTGATAATCAGTTTTACCAATAATTTTTTCAGGTGTAATAACCCCGACAGCAACAGCCAGTTTACGGTTACACCCCATATAAACTAAGTTGCGATTTTGCCAAGAAATAGATTGGGGGATTGTATCTATAACTATCTGTAAAATTTCTTTCGATTTTCGTAATTCTTCTTCTGTGTGTTTGCGCTTATTAATACTCATACCCACACCCCGAAATCCAATGACATTTTCATTTTCATCCAGTAATGGGATACCGTTAACCTCCTCCCAAAATATTTCTCCATAGGGAGTTATATTACGATGTTCGAGTTTAAAACTAGTTTTGTTAATGTATGAGTCTTTTAAAGTTTTTCCAATTAATTCTATGTCTTCCTTGGGCATGAAATCCACTAGAGAACGACCGAGTAGTTCTTCAGGCTCATAGCCTTTAACACATTTAGATTTGCCTGCTAAAAAGGTATATTTTAAGTTTTTATCCACCTCCCAAATATATTCCCCTATTGCCTCAGATATATCTTGAAAACGTCGCTTAATTTTGGATAGTTCATCTTCAATAATTTTGATAACTGAGTTATATTCAGATTCTTTGAATTTTAGTTTTTCAATATTACGAATGACATATTGGAAAAAGAAATTATTACCTTTTCTATGAGATGTTAAAGTTATTTCTGTCCAGAAGGTAGCACCATCCAAAGTTTGATTAAGCCACTCGAAAACAGAGTTGACATCAGTTATAGCAGCTTGAAGATGTTGAGCAAATAATTGCTCTGATGAAATGCCACTGGGTTGAAATTCAGGTGAAAAATCTAGAATATTTTTACCAATAAAATCTTCTTTTTGGAAGCATTTAAACATCTCGATAGATGCAATATTACATTCAATAAATTCCTCTTCATTGGCAATAATAATTGCATCACCTGCTATTTCAAAAAAATGGCGAAGCGCCATATCAAAATCTTGACAATGGAGTGATGGTTGATTTTGAATGATAGATACTTCTGAATTATCACTTTGCATAAAGCTAACCAATCAAGAGGCAGTAACAACAGGTTATTTTTTGCTGTTTGTACATATTATTCCCAAAAATATTTGGTTTTTAACAATTTTCAGTTCTTGATTGGATTGTTTGCGGAAGTATGGACTCAGAAAAAAATGTCCGTCAAAATTTATTTGACAGACTCGTAGTCTTCCAACAAATTAATTTGTAATTAATTTGTATAAGTTGTTGATTTACCTCAAACTTTTACCTGCATCAGCTTGGGAAGCAATAAAAGCTTCGACTTCTGCCAGATTTGGTTGAGATGCGATCGCACCTGATGTCAAAGTGGTTAATGCCCCAACTGCACTAGAAAATATAACGATTTGTTTCGCAATATCGGGATTACTCAGGCTATTGACACCATAAGTTAGCAATTGGTGGATAAAACCAGCTAGAAAACTATCCCCTGCACCAGTTGTATCTGCTACCTTGACATTAAAAGCAGGTAATTTGCCTTCGTTTTCATCGAGACAGTAAGCACAGCCATTTTCACCGTCAGTAATCAGCACACCTTCTACAGAATCAAGACGATATTTAATTGCCCCTGCATCACTGGTGTTAAACAGCCATTCAGCTTCTTCCTTGGCTAACTTGATAAAATCAACCCGACTAAATATCTCCCTAATTGCCACCATTGCAGCATCGGGATTCTGCCAAAAAACAGGTCGCCAATTAATATCCAGTACGACTTTCATATCATACTTTTCTGCCAAACTCAGAGCACGATGCACAGCCTTAGCGCTTTCAGGGTACGCTAACTCCAAAGTTCCTAAAACTAAAATATCGGCAATTTCAAACAAAGACTCCGGTAAATTTGCCGCTTGTAACTTCGTGTCGGCAAAATCCCTCGTGTCGTAATTACCAAATCCAGCAAAAGCGCGATCGCCTTCTAAACTCCGCACCACATATACCTGACGCGTCGGTGCTGTCGGATGACGTTGCACCCCAGTTATATCTACTCCAGTTTTCCCCAATAAATCAACTAGCTCGTTTCCAGTTTCATCTTCTCCGACACAGCCGACAAATCCAGCAGGAACACCCAATTTCACCAATGAACAGGCAACGTTCGCAGGTGCTCCTCCTGGATAGGGAGTCCAAGATTCGACCTCCTCTAAGCTTTGTCCTAATTGATCTGCTAAAAGGTCAAATAAAACCTCACCCAGACATAAAACACGGGGATTACTCATCTGAATTTTTGAGTGATTAATGATTGCAAGAAAAATTCTCTAATATTGAATCTACAATGATTCATGCGCTGCGCGCAGCGTTCCGGAGGAACATAATGCAGCATTCCGATGGTGGTTGAGCAAAGCCGAAACTAAATTTATCGCGTTGCCAGTAGTTTACACAATTGAGTACCAACTTAAGCAGAATTTTGATAAATATTGCAACCCTGACTCAAGCGTAACTTTGGAGCAGCACTCTATCTCATGCATAAGTTTACTCATTTGCTACCACCATAGACCAAGTAAGAACTTCCATATCTATCTAAGTACAAAGTGACAAAATAGACGAAACCCTTCATAATAATCTCGCTGCTAACTTTACTCATAAATAAATATGCTCAATCGTATAACCGCTAACAGTTGAAACACCGACTCATCAAAGAATCTTCTAAAATGGGAAAGAGCGATTAAGTACAAATACCAATGGAGGAATAAACTGCTCATGGTTGGTGGCGAGTCTCAGACCCCTGTTAGTCTGTCAGACAGAGAACTGCAAATTATTGACTTAGTGGCTGCTGGCTTAACTAACCAACAAATTGCAGGTAAACTGGAAATCAGCAAACGTACAGTTGATAACCATATCAGCAATATTCTCACGAAAACTGAAACTGACAACCGAGTTGCACTTGTCCGCTGGGCAATGCTTTGGGGTAAGGTTTGCCTCAATGATGTTAATTGCTGTCAATTACCTCTCCCGAACGACCTCACCAATACAACTCACCAGTAGATTGTCCAAATGATTTTGGCTGTTTGCTTTTCATTCTCCTCATTACGCGGCAATTTGATCGCAACACAGCCAGAAGCAACTAATGCCAATGTACTCACTAGTTTGTAACGACTCCATCTCAATGATTATTCCCTAATAGACTCCATATCAGCCTCGCATCATCATCCCTCCAAGTGGTACACAAGCCAACAAGAACCTGATTTAGGCATGGAAATATTTCTCTGAGGCACTGACTCCAAGTCATTCCGTACCTCCGTCACCGCTTCTTTGGGAGTCATTCGAGAGTAGGTAATCTAGAAATCTTATTATTTGCAATTGGTGCGTAAATCTGATTCATAGATAAATCTGGCAAAATCCTAATTTATCCACAAAGGGAATAGGGAATAGCTTGTCCTGTTGCGTACTGCTGGTTCCCTATTCCCTCTTTTAATCAAGTGATATACGAAATTTGCCGATCATCAAAAAAATAATCAGCATCTGTTTTCTAGCCTCTCTAGGGAAAACAAATGCTGTTGAGGAAGTATTTTTAGCTTGTTCTAACAGCCGCAACCACTATTGGCACAACCTTTCATTGTTTTGTGTCCTTCTGCACAAGCTGGAGAACAGTAGTACTTATTGTCTTTCTGTACTGCATCTTGGGTGGAAACTACACATAAGCAAGTTTGGCAAGCACATTTCATTAAAGTAACGCTTTCCATATCCGAACCTTTGGTTTTGGTACATCTATAACTATATTATATATGAACAGATGTTCATAAATAACTTAATATAAATATACATTCCATAGATTTAAGAGTACTGCAAGTAAAAAAATGCCCAATTGTCATTGCGTTCGCCTTCCTAATCACCCATATAAATATCATTCCAATTCGGAATTGCTTGACGTTGAGATGCTAATAACTGCTGAATACCTTTTTCTGAAAAATCCAACAACTGATTTAACTGTTGTCGGCTAAAATAACCTTCTTCTGCTGTCCCTTGAACTTCAATAATGCCAAGATTTTGATTCATCACCACATTAAAATCAACTTCTGCAGCAACATCTTCAACATAGTTTAAATCTAGGAATGCTTCACCACCTAGTAAACCAACCGACGTAGCAGCTACTTGTCCGATGATAGGCGATCGCGTCAACGATCCCATCTGTACTAATTTGGAAATAGCACAAGCTAAAGCGACAAAACCACCAGTAATCGCAGTTGTTCTGGTTCCAGCATCAGCTTGCAACACATCAGCATCAACTGTAAAAGTATTTTCACCCAACGCGTCAAAATCAATTACAGATCTTAAACTGCGTCCAATTAAACGTTGAATCTCCTGGGTGCGTCCCGATAACTTCAAATCTTCCCTTTGCTTGCGCTGGAGAGTGGCAGATGGCAACATGCGATACTCAGCAGTTAACCAACCTTTACCGCTACCCTCCAGAAACTTCGGTACACCTTTAGCTATGCTCACAGTACAAAGGACACGAGTTTCACCGCATTGAGCCAAAACTGAACCAGGTGCAAAACAAGTAAAATCTGTCTGGAAGTTTACAGGACGTAATTGGTAAGGTTGCCGACCATCTGGACGTTGCCAAGTCATTGCGGAGTGCCTCAAAATTGTCACTTAGGAGAATACAGTATTTATGGTGCCGATTATCAAAATTAATATGAATCCTCAAGAATTGGTTTATAAAAAATAGTAAAGTCTTAAATTACAGCTACTAAGTAATCGCGCAGAATTATTTACACACAAGTATTTAGTCTGGATAAGGGTTTCATGCCTTAATATTATGTAATTAATTTTGTTTAACTACTTACCTGATGTTTTTTTCTGGAAACAATAAACCAATCAGATCCTCCTGTACCAAATCTGGTGATTGATCCCCATTGATAGTCAGTAAACGACGGCGGCGGTCATAATACTCTAAAATCGGTACCGTGCGATCGTAAAATAGCTCAACTCGACGGTGAACAATTTCTGGTTGATCATCAGGTAACGAGCGTCCTAAAGAACGACCTACCATGACAACCTCTGGCACTTGCAGATAAATTGCCCAATTTAAACTTTGTCCCAATTCTTCTAGTAAAAAATCTAGTTCCTCAGCTTGGAAAGCAGTTCGCGGATAACCTTCCAGCACCCAACCTTGAGCAACATCTGCTTCTTGAAGACGGATTCGTATAAACTCAATCATTAGTTCATCGGGAACTAATTCACCCCGTCTCATATACGGTAAAGCCTGATTTCCCAACTCCAAACCATTGGTAATCGCTGAACGTAGCACCTCACCTGTGGAAATCAAGGGAATCTTGTACTGCCAACAAAGCATTTGTGCCTGAGTACTCTTACCCGAACCGGAACCTCCCAAAATCACAAACCGCACAATATCTTGCTCCTGATTCAGTCAAATTTACAATAGTCTGAACCTGTTTTACCCAAACAAGGAGAAGATGTAACACAGAGGCGGGAATCAAGAAATTAAAGAATCTATGAACTTCCAATAAAAAAGAGCAGTTGCCGACATCGCACCGCTCCTTTTCAGATTTTTCTTTCGGCGTTGCCACCCGCAAGCGTGGCAACATTTGAATCACTACGTTTAACACCAGGATAGTTTCAGGCTAAAGGGACACAATGAATCCCAAGCGTTAAATTCAAAATCTGTTAGTCGTTATCCCACTCTTCACGACCAATCAAATCGGCAATGCGATCGCGTAACAAAAAATCACATTTTTCTAATTCACATTCCACGCAAACCCATTCTCTGGCAGGAATGTACTGACAAAGGGTATATATAGGCTGCTGTCTGCTAACTACTCCTTTATGCACCAGTTGGCGCGCCTCATCCTGAATAATGTCTAAAGAGTAGTAGTTGATATAAGGCACCGTATTCACACTCATGGTTTTTTGCTCACGAATTACACATAAATAGTGTTCCCATTTTTGACGCGAAACAAACACGACAAAGAATAGAGTTGTTGCTGATTTTCTGTAATTTGGTATACGGAACTAATTTTATTTTCACTCCATACACCCTAAAATTATCTAAAGAAATGTTAAGAAAATCAATAAGTCATGACATTGATCTCATTAATGCTCAATTTTGTGCTTCTGAGGTTACTTTTAATACCTATGCTGCCATATTTCAGTAGAGTTTATGTAAACTTTGTTTTCCAACCTATTATATGAAGTTGCAATTAACAAAGTGAATACCTAATGTTTCATGACTAGCTAAGTCAAGCATGAAAGGACTATGTTAACTTTTTTGATTATCGATGGCAGGCTTTTGTTGGACTTGTAAATATACTGTATTTTGTAATACAACTAACACATTACACCAATTGCGTGCCTACTTGCTTGCTCTTAACACTTTCTTAAATGTATGCCTCTTGATTATGAATTTGCGGTAGATTTCTGAAAATAATTCATCCAGAGCTACTGTATTAATAGTAACTAAAAATTCAGTAAGTATAGATCGTAGGAGATCTGTCAGACTAGTTTTTCGCAATTCACGAAAGTTTTTGATGTATTTTTAATCACATTTTGTTGCAACTTTTTATATCAGCTTAACTAATATAACTATCAGTGAATGTTTAAATTATGTTAAAAAAAAGGTTGATTTTAGATAAAACTTAAGAAATCACAATTTAACTTAATTAAGATAATCAAAAATTAAAATCTCAAAAAAATATAGTAAATTTGGTCCAATCAAAAATGGATTTTTGTCAAGACGCGATCAAACCACGCTTTGTGAAAAGCGGGGAGTGGCTGCCACGGTTGTATCACGTCTTTAACAAGGGATCTAATCCACTGTAGCTAAATTGTTCTTTAAACTACAAAATACTTAAACTTCCTCTTCTTCACTATCACTATTGCCCTCTGAAACATCTTGCCGCCGACTTTGGAGTTGATTAAGCAGCGATAAAACTTTTGTTCCCTCTTCAATCGAGTTGTCTTCGATAAAGATGACTTCCGGTGTTCGACGTAAACTCATCCTTGCCCCCAACTCACTACGGACATAACCCGTAGCTGATTTTAATCCAGCCATAGTTTCAGCTTTAGCAGCATCATCTCCATAGATAGACACATAAATCTTGGCATGTTGCAAATCACCAGAAACGTTGACATTAGTGACACTTACCATCCCTGTACCCACACGGTCATCCTTAATTCCATTGAGCAGCATTTGACTAATTTCACGTCTAATTAATTCTGCAACGCGGGAAACACGACGATTAGTAGCCATAAAAAATAAAGCCTCCCGAAGAGAGCTTGTACAAAACAAATTACAAATGATTTCTGGAAAGTATCCAGTTTATTCCTTACTCAGGCATTTTTGAGCCATTGTTTAAACCGCACTAAAACCCAGCATCGCACGCAGGGTTAAGGTGACAAACACAAGACTGCTAGCAAACAAACCAATCAACGCAATCAAAGTGATGGGTCGCTTGAATAATGGAGCTAAGGGCGCAAAGGTATTGAGTAATACACCCAAAAGAGTTGTGAGAAAATAACGTGGATAACGAAATACATTATCCCAAAATCCATCAAACATCTGAATTAATACTGCCTTGTTATATACTGTGCATCTACCTTAAAGTAGTTGATCTGTCATGACATATACTACACTAGCCGCAAACATCACATTAAAGTATCAGCTTCTTTGTGACTTTTATTAATGCATAGGAATTTTTCTGAACCGCTCTGCCAAAGACTGATCTCTGGGTCAGTTAGAATCTTTTGTCATAACTAGCTAAATTGTACTAGATTCAGCAGAGACATCGCTAAAATAGTAAAGCTTGTCCAGGCTCAATCAGCTGCTGATGGAATTTAGGGAGCAATTATATTTTTTACGCAATTTAACGCATATAGATGTATCTTTATGTTGTAATCACAGTAAAACAATGTGATTAACTCTTATGCAATAAGCTGATGTGCAGCTAAAATATAAGTCAAAAACACAAAATTATTGTAGTGCGGGCAATTCTGCCCGCGTCTTATATACAAATTAGATGCGTTGCAGCTTATCACTTTTAGGGAAGTGTAACTTCTTCGTAACCTTTGCTACTTATGAATATAACGTTAGCGAAGCATAACTTTAATTACTGAATTTGCCAACTGAGGAGAGATGTGCGAGTCTATCACTTATTAATCGGTTTACTTCTTCTAGCCCTGTCACCATTAATCTTTAAATCAGTCTTTTCAAAGCCAAAAATTGAGGAGAAAACAAAACCAGTAAAGGTGACAGAAACTCAGTCCACAATTAACTTAGTACAAACAAGCCCTAATACTGCAAATAACCCAGTTAATTCTGGAACTACCAATATTTGGAAAAATTTGTTGGGTAAAACATCATCTCCAAATAATTGGAAAACTTTGCCATGTCAAGGAAGTAGCGCTACCCTATGCGTTACCTCCCAAGGCAAAAATATTGGCACAGTCGAGATGACTACATACACTCTCTCTCAGCAGCCCAATTTTCCAAAGATGTTACTTACAGCAGGTATTGATCCCAATTCCCCAGCCGAATATACCAATATCGATTACCAAAATAAAGTATCAGCAGCACTAGGAATCTGGATCGCACAATACTACGCGACAATTTTAAATGATAGACAAACAACTGTACAAAATCCTAACGTTACCTTTTCCGTATATCCTCCCCAGAAAGTTGCCTTTGGTAAACTTCAGGGAATCCGCTACGGCTTTGCAGAAATCAAAAACGAAGGTGGAGTATTAGAACAACATTTTGGCTACATTGCATTTGATGGTAAAGCAATTTACAACATTACCACTGCTTTTGATCCTAATGCGATTACAGGGAAATTTGCACAACTGGAAAATATGGCAGTTTTTGAACCGTATCTAAGCGCGACTATTGCTGATTTGAAGCTACCTTAGAGAATTCTTCTAATTTACAATAAAATAAACATTGCCAAGGTCAGGGTATGCGGTAGTGCGGGTGGGGTATTTTTGTAACTCACGAAGTTAAAATCTGCCGTATATCTCACTAGTGTGAAAACACTGTAACCTATTTATCCTTTAAATTGAGTGGTATCTCAATAAAAAATTGACTCCCCTCTCCCATAACAGAATTAAAGCACAGTTTACCTTGGTGTTTTTCTACAATAATGTGATAACTAGTGGATAATCCTAACCCAGTACCTTTACCAATCGCCTTAGTGGTAAAAAATGGATCGAACACTTTATGGCGAATATCCTCTGGTATTCCTGTACCATTGTCAGCAATAGTCACAAGTATCTTATTCTCTTCAACTAACTCAGTTCGGATCCAAATAGTTGGTACATCATTCCCATCTTTTACCGTAGTTGTTATTTCATTGAGCTCCAGTTGTTGATGCTCATAATTATCGATAAAAAACTTTTTGATTGATTTTATATTAGAAAACTTAGATGTTTTTTTCAAAACATCGATGGCGTTAGTTAAAACATTTAAAAATACTTGATTTAGTTGGCTAGGATAACATGTAACTAAAGGGATATCTCCATATTGTTTAACAATTTTGATTTTAATATCATCTTTAGTGCTAAATAACTTATGTTCAATGATCATCAAAACACTATCAATTCCATCATGAACATTAACTTTCTTGAATTCTGCCTCATCAAATCGAGAAAATACTCGTAAAGACTTAACTAACTCTTTAATTCTATTTGTTCCTGAACACATTGAGTCTAAAATTTTATTTAAATCCTGCTTAACATAATCTAAATCAATAGATTCTATATAATCTTGGATTTCTTCTGGAGGATTAGGTAAATTTTTTTGATAAAGTAAGACTAAATTGAGTAAATCTTCAATATGGCTTTGGGCATGAATAATATTTCCGTGAATAAATCCAATAGGATTGTTTATTTCATGTGCCATTCCAGCTACAATCTGTCCTAAACCAGACATTTTTTCACTTTGTACAAGTTGTGCCTGGGTCATTTGAACTTTAGACAAAGCTTCTTGAAGAGCGTTCGTCCTTTCCTCAACACGTTTTTCTAATTCTTGATTTGCCAGAGCAAGTTGTATTTCAGCTTGTCTGCGTTGATGAACTTCTTGAGCTAATTCATCAATTTTACGATTGAGTAAAGCAAAATTATTATTTGCTGTAACTTGCTTTTCTAATCTTAGTAAAATCTGGGCATCTGATTCAGGTGTCCATGGTTGAACAACTGCACCTTGAGAGCGATATGTTGTAACCTCTTCATTGGCGATACGTAACTTAAATGAGCCTAAAATTATAGCTCTGCTGGTAGAGCAGGTTTGTATATATCGTAATACTTGTGTGTGGCTCTCAGAGACAAAATCTAAAATATTTTTTAATAGTAAATCTTTACGTTTTACCCCAAAAATATCTGCTGCTGGATTATTTGCAGATATAAAATTACCTTTAATATCTATTAATATTAGAGGTTCAGGTAAAACTTGTGTTAACTCAAAAAAAAATCTGGATTCATAACAATAATTACTCATTAATATCAAGATGATTTGGTGAAACTATTTAGTTTTGCTTAAAAATAGAAGATTTTTATAAACTAGTGCGTCAAACTAATTTACACAATAGCCTGCTTGTGCTCAGGTGGTTTATACTGTTTTGCAGTATAAACCTATTTAACATTTAACAAAACTAAATTATTACTCTAATGCTAGATTATACAGTTTCCATACCTCTAAAATATTCTCTTCCAACTGCATCTTCAGCTTCTTCATTCGGTTGCAAGTAAACAACGACTGTGCATCCAGAATCACCTTTAGCGATTGTTTTTTGTAATTCAACTTTGGCATATCCCAAATTATCAGCTACAACACTACCAAATACATTAGATGTCATCATACACATTGCTGGACGATTGTGTACTTTTTCTGCAAATGGACATACACGGTTGCCAAATACTATTTTATCTTTCGTCTGTTCGAGTACATAAAAATCACCTTGAATACGTTTTTTTAAATTAATTAAAACTTCTATTACTTGTTCACGGGAAAGATTTGATAAATTTAAAGCTTTTTTGTAACTTGTATTTATCTGGTTTCCCATATTTTGTCCGACTACACTGATAAAACCGGATGCTTCTTCCAAACCAACAACATCCTGTAGCGTTCCAGATAATTCCCTAATTAGTGTACGTAAAAAAATATCCCGCTCTAAACCTACGTCTACGTTTTCTACTAACTCAGTACTAGTACTATTCATATTTTGTATAAACTACTGCATGTCAACTATATTTTTATATTTCCCAAAAATATTTAGGTAATAAAGATTTACCTATTAGTACAATTAATTTATTTTATTAATTAATATAAATTATCTTATGTTTTATTTGTTCAGTTTGTTCATTCTTATACAAGAGAACTTTATGGAAGTAGACATTAATATTTTAAAATCGATTAAGTTCTGTTAAAAAGTAAGTGTATTTAAATTTAAATATGTGACTAAATTTTCTAATTTTTAGTCTACACTACTGAATAAACATGCTGATAGCCTAACCTGTGTTTTGCATGTATGCCACTGTAATTTGACTGAAATTTGCGAATATTCCACCACAAACATAACGATCATATATATAGCATTGGGAAAACACTTCCCGGTACATCTATTTTAAATTATCAATATGATTATGGTGGGCACTATCGACGGCTATTGGTAATACAACATGTAATATATTGTATTGTAGTTATAAATTTTGTCTAGACAGATGTTGCTAAACTACCTCTGCGGTATAGCTCTCTTGCGTAATCTGTCCAAGTTCCCTGTCCCCAATATCGAAAACAGCTAGTTTGAACTAACAAATTGTACAGTAAAGCTTCTTGGTAATTTTCTCCCTGTTTGATTGATGGATCTTGGTATACCAGAGGATCAAACTTATGATGAAATGCAGCACTAAGTTTATTCATTGGTTCTAAGACATTTTCATATCCTTTTACCCAACTTAAGTCATCAGTCCATGATGCTCCATCCATATTAAATTGATGATCAGTAGCTTTCAATTCTTTAATTGCTTGTTCTACAGCATCTAGTGTTGATTGATCAGGATTAACTCGTTGCCAAATTTTATGTTGTTGTACAGCTTGAATTGCTGAATAATCATTACAATCTACTCCAGAATTTTCAATTAGTTCTAGATATTCAGTTCCATTAATGGCTACTATCCCTGAATGGTTTGATCCTACATCTCGAATTTCTTGATATACACGGAAAAAATCACGCGGATATTCATTCATCATGACACCTCCATTCTCGCCATCGGCAATTTGAGTTACTAAAGCCGGAATCTCTGTTTTATTAATCTTTTGCTTGCCTTTCCCTTTCGCTTCAAAATATGGCTGCATCTGTGCTACTAATTTTGTATCCGAACCTTGAGTTTTAATTAATGCTGTGATGCTAATGGTTTCGCCGTGCGAATTTCTAGCTACTAATTTATTTGGAATATATTTTTGTTCTTGGCTCAATCCAGTACCATCAATGTTTTCTACGGAATGTTCTTGTACCATCAACCATTGATAACCACATTCTTTCAAAGCTTTAATATATGCAAATAATGTATCAGGATGGTTGGGCAAATGCATTTCTGGAGGAGAAAAACCTCTGACTCTTCTTAAAGCTTCATAGCCAAATATTGCTGCAAAATAATGTTGCCATGCTTGGATATGCAGCTTGATATCAGGGATGGGCGTGGAGGGTACTACTGCGTGACTCCACATTGTTCCTAACCATTCTACGTGGGGTTGATACCGAGAATCGCAGGTTATTAGCTTAAGGTTGCCGAGAATGTCTTGACGCTGCATTTGTACTAATCCCCATAGCAAGTTGCCAGAGTAATCAAGCATAATGCGGGGGTTACAACCTTGATCAATTAGTTGGGGGATAAATTCTCCCATTCTTCCGTAGCACCAGGCAAAGACACCTGCATTATGGTTGTCACCGTCGTGTGGATGAGAAAACATGTGCTGTAAATTACTGATTAGTTCACCGTTTGCACCTGTGGGAATTGTGGGTTGGTGCATGTGAAGGGCACAAGTGAATGCTGCTGTGATATTTTCTAAGGAGAGATTTGTATTTGCTAGATATATGGGTTCTTTATGGTTAGTAATAGAAGTGATGTCTGCTTCCTGACTACAGATGTTAGGTAAACCTGAACGCAATACTTCTAATGGAAGAAATTTGGTAGATAGCGCTGTTGCAGTCATGAAGTTTACCTATGATTTAATTTTTTATTTTCAGGAGGAATGTTACAAGCGATCAGGCTATGTATCGTTAGCATAATATCCTTAGGCTATACCATAGTCATTCTTTAACGATGCCATAAGTTAACCTTTGGAAAAAAGTTGTCATTAAATCTCTACAAATCTTCAAGTTTGTTCTCAACCATTGGAAGGATGAGATTCTGGCGAGGTTGATTTAGCTTGAAGATGAAGTGAGAAAATATTGCTAATCATTATGAAGCCAGAAAAATTAAAAGGAACTGAGTTAGTTGACTGTGCAAGGGCTAATGCTAAACAGGGAATCGAAACTGCTGCTTTTCAATGTGGTTATGGGGATGATTTAAATTTGTTTGCCCAAGATTTGCGGATTGCTTGTGAGGAGATGAATTTGCAAACTAAAGAGTTGAATGAATTAATTACTGAACAGGATTTAATTTTGCAAATTGGGAAAGGTGAAACTGTAGCCCCGGAAACACCATCACAGCTATAGTAGTTTGGGTCTTTGGTGAATATAAATAGATAGCTAAATCTCGCCTATTTTGAGAACCTAGTTTAAGCTCTTAAGCACCTAATTTGTACATCTAAAGCGGGGAAGATATTCCGCTTGTGCAGAGTGTCCGCATGACTTAGGTTGCCGGAAATAATATCTCCCCGGAACCCTTTCTCTCGCACCCTAAAAGTTACAAGAGAACTCCACAAAAAAATGATCCAATATTGTGGGATAGGCATCTTGCCTACTCTTGTATTAGTAGCAGGCAAGATGCCTGCACCACAAGAAACTTTGGGATATTTTTTTATTTGGAAGTCTCTAATGTACCTGATTTAACTGAAAATATCTAATCAAACATGACAATCATTCGGGAAATGGATATGTTTAGATTCTTTAATTTCGGATCTTGAGATAATAGCTCTTGATCTCCACTAGCATATTGAGCATCGTTAGGGTATTTATCATAAGCATTACTAGCTATATCCATTTGGATAGTTATACTTTGGTATTTAGATAATTTGGTGTTTTGTA
Organism: Calothrix sp. PCC 6303; assembly: GCF_000317435.1. Lineage (NCBI taxonomy): Bacteria > Bacillati > Cyanobacteriota > Cyanophyceae > Nostocales > Calotrichaceae > Calothrix > Calothrix sp. PCC 6303. The sequence goes on along the minus strand of NC_019751.1, from coordinate 5,821,284 downwards.
ATTGCATAATGCCTCCATAGTCCCAACCAAACCCGGAGAATTTGAATTCACCTGCTTTTTGCCGTAATGTATTTAAAGCGGTTCCTACTCCTATTCCTTCGGCTGTTTTCCACTGAGGATCATATACTATTACCCCTGCGACTTGAGTACGTTTTTGATCTTTCCATAACACATCTAAAGAGTATTCAGCTTTACCAAGTTTAACTGTTGTACTATAAAATTCTGCATCTCCACCAAAAAATGCTGTTTTACCATCCTGTAGTTTTGATGAACCGAAAATTTTAATTAGATCTGCTTTTTTTGTTTTTTTTGTGATTGCACCTACGCGTTTTCCTGGTAAGACGGTAGTATTTTTTAATGTTGATGATTGAGCTAGGATGATAGGGTTATTCTGCTCTGCTGGTATGTTTGTTGCAGATGCGTAGTTTGATGGTGCTGTAGCAAAAATTAGGCTAAGACAGGTGAGAACGAAAGATTTTTGATGACTATTCATTTTTTATGTTATTAGTTAGTATCGCTTAATTTATTTACCCACAATATTTATATACAAACAAGCTAGGGCGATTTCGGAAAATATGAGGAGAAGATATAAAATTTAGACTAATTCAGGTAGTAGATATGGATGCTAATTTTTGAGATTTGAGCCATTCACGAACAACTGCTTCAACTGGACGAGATTGATTATCTACTTGATAATTCATTTTTTGGATATCACTAGTTGTAATCAAGCCAGTTAATTGATTAATTGCTGTTCGTAAATCTGGATATTTTTCGAGGATTTCTTGGTTAAAAACAGGTACTGCTTCATAGGGAGGAAAATAATTTTTATCATCTGCTAAAATCGTTAAATTTAAAGCCGGAATCAAGCCATCTGTAGAATTAGCAGCGATTAAATCTACTTGTTTTGCTGCTAAAGCTTTATACATCAGTCCCAATTCCATTTGTTTAATGCTGCCAAACTTCAACCCATAGGTTTTGGCTAAACCAGGATAACCGTCTTTGCGTTCAATAAATTCATACCCAAATCCAGCTTTCCATTGGGAAGCATATTTAGTTGCTTCAGAAAGAGTCTTGATTTGCAATTTTTTGGCATCATCGCCTCGGATAATCATAGCAAATGTATTATTAAATCCTAGAGACGGCATGACTTCTAATTTAAATTTTTGCTTGTATTGTTGTTTAACTTGATTAAAAACAGCTTGAGGGTTACTAATCGGTTTGTCTTTTAAGACTGCTGTTAATGCGGTTCCTGTATATTCTACATAACCAGAGATTTTACCAGCTTTGACTGCTTCGTGACAGATAAAAGTTCCACCTAAATTAAAGCGTCTATCTACTTTTAATTTGGTGTGGGATTCGATTTGTTGAGCAAGTAATTCGCCTAAAATAAATTGTTCTGTGAAGTTCTTAGAGCCTATAACAATTGTTGGTGGTGTTTGCTTATTAGCAAAGGTAATTAATCCTATGAGGGTAAATGTAAATATACTCAAATAAATGGCTAATTTCCGCTTATTGGCTTTCTTCTTGACTTTGTGCTTTGTTAATTGTTTTTCCAATAATCCCAAAGCGAAATCAGCCCCTAAAGCGATCAAAGCTGCCGGTATTGCCCCTGCTAAAATCAATTGGTTGTTAACCGTAGCCAAGCCGCGAAAAATAAATACTCCTAATCCTCCACCACCGATAGCTGCTGCGATGGTAGCAATCCCAACACAAATAACTGTGGCTACCCTAACTCCTGCCAAAATTACATTTAAAGCTAGGGGAATTTCTACCTGAGACAGTAATTGCCAGTCTGTCATCCCCATTCCCCTTGCCACCTCTCGAATGGTGGGATCTATGCTGCTAATACCAATGTAAGTATTGCGAATTAAAGGCAGTAAAGCATAGAGAGTTAGGGCAACAATAGCAGGAATTTTTCCAATTCCTCCCAGGAAGGGTACAGAAATTAGGAAGCCAAAAATGGCTAAACTGGGAATGGTTTGAATTGCATTAGCTAAACCGAGGATTGGTTGGGCAAATTTTGGTTCACGAGTGATGAAGATGCCAAAAGGGATACCAATTAAGATAGCGGCAACCATAGCGATCGCAACTAGGATCAAATGCTCACCACTGCGTAGGATAATCTCTGAGGTGTATTGGCTAAAAAACAAGTTAATATCCTTTAGTTGTTGTCATGATTCAAAGCATTCAAGCAAGCAATAAAAGCTTTTGCCTCTGGATGCTGAGATTGCAGAAATTCTTCTCTCGTTCCTAGGGCAACTAAATTCCCTTCATACATTAACCCAATTCCAGTCCCTAGGAAGAAGGCTTCTTGAATGTCATGGGTGACAAAAATCACAGTTTTTCCCAATTGTCTTTGTAAGTAGAGAAATTGCTGTTGTAATTCTAAGCGAGTAATGGGGTCTAATGCTCCAAATGGCTCATCCATCAACAGTATAGATGGATCGGCGGCTAAAGCCCTAGCGACACCCACACGCTGACGCTGACCACCAGATAGTTCGTGGGGATAGCGTTGGGCAAATTTTTCTGGTTCTAAGCCAACTAAGCTTAACATCTCATAGACTCGTGCCTGAATCCGCTGCTGTGTCCACTTTTCTAAAGCAGGAACTAACCCAACATTTTGGGCAATACTGAAGTGAGGAAACAAACCGATTTCCTGGACAACGTAACCAATTCGTCTTCGTAGTTGAATTGTATCCCAGTCAGTTGTTGGTCGATTATTGACTAAAACTTGTCCTTGGGTGGGTATTAGCAGTTGATTGATTAATTTTAAGGTGGTAGTCTTGCCGCTACCGCTGCGTCCCAGTAAAATTAGGGCTTCCCCTTGGTAAATGGTGAGGTTTAGCTTAGATAATAGGAGATTGCCATTAATTTGGAAGCTAACATTCCGATACTCAAGGGCAATTTCTGGTGTTTGGGACATGATAAGCAGCTAAGTTGGATAATGTTCTCAAAGATAGTATTTTTAGTTCATAAATAAACCAAATCATCAAAAGACGTGACATGTCACGTCTCTACATTTAATTTCAACAAATTTCGTAACAAAAATGTATTTACTTGTAGATACCTAACTTTTCAAAGCTTTTACCATTAATTGTTCTTGAACGGTTTCAGCTAAAGATTTGGCATCTGAGAAATATTTGTCAGCTTGTCCGAGTGGTTCCATGGGAATCATTAGGTTAACTGCAACCCAAGCAGTACGCTTTTTTTCTAATTGCGATCGCTGATCGGCTACAAACCAGTTAAATGGAGATGGATCACCAGTACCTGACCAAGCATACCACTGTAGGACGGCAAAGGTTGATTGTTTGGTGACACCACGGAAAAATCTAGCTGTAATTTTACCATTCCCGGATTTGAGGGGAAATTCAACTGTTTTTAGTTGGGCAATATCCCAATGCCAAAAACTATTCATTTCTGTCCATTCAATATTAGGATGGTTTTTAAATCCAACTTGTGGCAGTAATAATAAAATTGCCTTTTTTGGAGAATCATCTTTTTGAATTACTTGCCTTGACCATTTACCTTCCCCAACTTCTGTTTGTTTTTGTTCTATTATTTGCCAACCAGGAACCGCTAAACCTTTTTGATGTATTTTTCTCAATTCTTTGATGGTTGAGACTTCTGGTAATTTTTGCCACTGCCATTTTCCTGTCATATATCCTGGTAATGTCCCCATTACTAGTAATAGGATCAACAAAATTAATGCTACTATCTGCGGAAATTGACGTTCTTTAACTAATCTAGAAAAAGCAATCATATGGTAAATTAATTACTAATAAATAAAGTCCAAAGTTCAGTTTAAATGTTAACTACTGTCAAACCTGTAACAGGTATATAAATTCTCCTAATATAGGGATTATATTTTATTTTTTAAAAAACTTATTCCACTTTTTTATGCTATTTGTGCCTCGCTATGGAAATTGTTGCAGTAATCAAAGTAGATTCCTGTAGATATTCTAATTGCTTCTATATAAATCCGATTTGATTATTGTTGGCGTAGCCTGTACTTTGCACTTAAAAATTTAAGTAGATGTAGGGTATACGCACCAAAATCCGGAAGATGGTGCGTTACACTTCGTGATAACACAACGCCAGTCACCTTATGTCGGGCTCCCCTACCTGTGTTTCATAAATCAAATATGAGTCCTATAGGTTTAGTTCTAATCAACTAAATTTATAACCGTTCTATTCGCTTTCTGGTAATGAATCGGGAAATTTTTGGTCAATCCAATTGAGGATAGGGATTAAAGATAGTAGCATCAAGGCTGAATACATATCACCTCCCCAGCTATCATGTAACCAAACAAATAAATTTTCTTTCCCAGTCCCATGGAAAAAGGTCAAAAATGTATTCCGAATAATGTTGGCAATAACACTAATAATTCCTGCTATTGATAAAAACCAGATAATTTTTCGACGGGAAGATATTGCACCTGTCCAATATAGTAGCATTAAGCCAACATACATAGTAGTAAAGAGCATTTTTAGACCTGCACAGTAGGGTGCAACTTCTACAACTGTACCGTTGATATAAATATAGATTTCATCGACGTTTACATTCATCCCAAGCTGATTCAAAATTAATCCCGCAGTCCCAGCGATGAAACTTTGTAAGGGCATTGTAAACGGTGCAATTAGATAAGGTACAGAATTAGGTGTTGCCAAAAATGCCAATAGCAGGGGAAATCGATAGAGTTTAAAACCTGCTGCACCTTTTAACCACAAACATAAACCAGTTAAAATAGTTGGAAAGGACAAATTAACCCATTCTCCAACCCCCGTGAGATAAAAAATTCCACCAATTAATAGTAAAAAAGCACCAATTGGGTGCATACTGTCATTTAATCTTTGCCATTTTTTACGATTTATCCAAGTCAAATAACCTGCAAAAGGTAAACCTATCAATCCATGACTGAAATATTCATGTTCTGTGCTGATGCTTTTGTTCATCCAGCCATCATACCAATGGATCAGTACGGGTGCATAAAGAAATAGGAGAACACCCAAAATTCCGATTTCAAATAGTTGTGAAGTGTTTGTATTTCTCAGTTGGGGTCGGTATTGCATAAATTCAGGCTGCAAAGATATTAAGATGGAAGAAAAAACGGGAAATAAGGAATAGGAAATAATGACCCTGTGCAAGTCCTGATATCATTAAAAAATGAGGTTGATGCGGAATTTAGATTGATCCTATTATTTTATTTCGTCAAAAAATCTTAGTACTTACGTAATATTAACAATAACAGTAGACTTTAAAGATTGCTACCTTCCGTCGCAATGACGTAAATTTGTATTCATTGCGTAAGTCCTGAATCTATCGAATAATAGTTGCTAAATTACCTACAATTTGGGTAACTTGACTACTAGTTAAACCTGGGTACATTGGTAGTGAGAGGATTTGTTTTGCCATTTTTTCTGCATGGGGAAAATCTCCTGGTTGATAACCTAAACAGGTAAATGCTGGTTGCATGTGACAGGGAACTGGGTAGTGAATTCCTGTTTGAATTCCGGCAACAGCAAGCTGTTCTTGAATTTCCTGACGTTCCACACTACAGGTTTCGTCAATTTTAACAACGTAAAGATGATACACATGTCCTTGGAGACTGTGATTTTGGATAGGTGTAATCCCTTTTGCTGCCAGTGATGCCAATTCTGTATCATATTGCTTTGCTATGATTAAGCGATCGCTATTCCACTGAGATAGGTATGGTAACTTCTCTAATAATATTGCAGCTTGGATGGTATCTAAGCGGCTATTGGTACCTGGATCTGTGTGAAAATACTTATATGATGCCCCATAATTCCGCAAACGGATCATTTTTTGAGCTATTTCTAAATCTTTTGTCAGGAAAATTCCCCCGTCACCCATTGCACCGAGGTTTTTGCTGGGGTAAAAGCTAAAAGCTGCCCCAATACCTACTGAACCTGCTACATATCCGTCACGTTCAGCTAAATGTGCTTGTGCTGCATCTTCAAAAATTAATACATTATGGGTGTCGGCAAACTCAAGGAGTTTTCTCGGTGACACCATTTGACCATATAAATGCACTGGAAGAATCGCTTTGGTTTTGGGTGTGACAAGTTTGTCAGCAGCATCTAAATCCATTAAAGCTGTTTGAGGATCGCAATCAACAAAAATCGGTGTTGCACCTGCACGTAGCACCCCAATCAGAGTTGCGACAAATGTATTTGCCGGAACTATAACTTCATCCCCAACACCAATATTACAGGCTTGCAGACCAAGTGCGATCGCATCGGTTCCGGAAGCAACACCAACCCCATATTGACTATTACTAGCTGCGGCAAAAGCAACCTCAAAATCTGCCAATGCTTTTCCTAAAACAAAATCTCCCCGTTTTAAAACATCTTGAATTGCTTGTTGAATTTGGCTTTCAATTGGTTGATGTTGAAATTTTAGGTCTACAAAGGGAATTTTGACCATTTTATGATTTTCTCCAAATGTTTTGTAAACAAGAATTTAAAAGCTTGATTTTAAAATACTATTTTTTGTGTAGATGCTAGTAACAAGGAAATAGTCAGTTACTCATCTTTATCTCGTTTCGACTGATACCATCAAAACCAGAGATTTACTTAAACAGAACTACTATCCCAAATACAGCTAAAATTGCCCAAAATTAATCTTTTTGCCTTGCCATAGCTATAGTAGGTTTTCACAAAAGCAAACTTTTGATCCATGACAATATAATTAACATTCATAGTTATAAGCACTACAAATGCTAGCTCTATATTATTAATTATGGTACCTAATATATACTAATATCAATTACTATTTAGCACATAGCTATTCGGAGAAAACCTCAGTAATTATAGCTAAATTACTAGTAGTCGAATATTTTATAAAACGTACGTAAAAGTTTTTATTCCCTTGGTATTTACTGATTATAAAATTAAATATGGTCGGTAAAAATAGATCAATACTATTCAGCTAAAATACTGATATTATTCACTTTTAACTGACTAATTAGACTACCCATAATTGCTATAATTCCAGCAATAATAATGCTTTGAGGGATTTAGATTCAATTTTCAATAAATTGGCTTGAATCGGAAGTTTACTCGAAACTTATTCATAATTTACGTATTATTTCGATGGTAAATGTGGGCTAGTTAAAAAAAAATACTTCAAATCTGTTTATCTCGCATCAAATTGGGGAATGCTTAAAAGTAGAAAAATAACTCATGTCATGGGGTTATATGGAAATCACTATCAAGCAATTATCAAGGTAACTGCGGCAATGTTAGAGCCTGAAAATAAAGTATTAATCATGAAAGATGGTTGGGGTTCCCAAGGGGACAAAGAGCAGCAACGGCTCAAAGCCTTATCTGATTACGGTTTACGCCAATCAGAAACAGTTCCTGTATTTGAAGAAGCGACTCAAACAGCGGCTCATTTTTTAGATGCACCCATTTCAATTTTGGGTTTTGTTGATCATGAACGTCACTGGTTTAAGTCTTCAATTGGTTTGTCGCGGTTAGGTTTGATGAATAAGCTAGCTCAAAGCAGACAATTGTTACGCAATGAGTCATTTTGTACCAAAGTTGTGGAAACTTCCCAAGTTTTGGTAATTAACGACACGCAAAAAGTCATTGATAGTGAATTAGCGATCGCTAAACTAGTTCATGACTATGGAATCCGTGCTTACTTGGGAGCACCCCTAATTGATGCTGCGGGAAATTGCCTAGGAGCGCTTTCTGTAATTGATTTAATACCCCGTAATTTCACCAATCGAGATATTGAGTTTCTCCAAATAATTGCCCGTTGGTGCATGAGTGAGTTTGAGCGTAATCGCTTACTCCAAAATCCCAGCAGTAGCAAAATCAGCAATGTAGAACATCAAGAATCTACTAACAACAACAAAAAGATTAAACTTAGTGCTTCTCCACTCAAACCAGAGTCAACTTCCACTAGTCAATTAAAAATCGATCTTCTATCACAACTAACCCACGAACTACGCACTCCCTTAACATCAGTGTTGGGAATGGCAAGTGTCCTAGGAAGAGAAATTTACGGACCTTTGACTACAAAACAACGGGAATATTTAGACATCATTCAGCATAGTGGTCGTTATTTACTTTCGTTAGTGAATGAGATTTCCGAATTGGGAGCAATGGACGAAAGTGCAGCAGCTTTAAACTTAGCTCCTGTGGATATCGAAATGCTCTGTCAGCAAGCAATTAATACCTTAGAAGAAGCTGCTAATCGTCGTGAACAAGATATCCGACTCTCAATTGAACCAGGACGCAGCAGAATTTTGCCTTTGGATAAAGACAAGGTTCGTCAAATTCTCTATCATTTGATTTTTAGTGTCATCCAAGTTTCCGCAACAGGTAGCGTTGTCAGGATTCACGTTTCCCACAAAGATGACTCATTGAATATCACTGTCTGGGTTTCCCATCCTTGGTTGGGAGATGGAATTACCGATGTTGATCCATATTTCCGTCTCAATCCCCAAGCATTAATGGAACAAACCACCATCACTCAAAGCCATCAGGAAGTGAAGGAAAATTCTGAGCAGATTGACAATTTAATTTTGATGATGGATAAAGTCGCATCTGGAGTGGTGCGGATGAACGCTAGCATTGAACAAAATAAACCAAGTAGTAGTCTCTCTCGTGAAAGCCTAGGGTTGCTATTGAGTTGTCAACTAGCAGAGATACATGGGGGACAAATTTCGATTCAGGGTTCACCAGAATCTGGATATCGCTATGTACTAGTTTTGCCTTTACAGACAGCTGCTACGGAAGCAATGAGTCATAATTAACTTGTGATCAAATCCAATTTTATACTTAGACTTGCGTACAACACAATTTTATATTCTGCTTTGCTGGGCAAGTAAAGTGCTTGCCCAAACTGCAAATTTTCATATTTAACATGCTGGTACTGCTGAATGGTAGTTCAAAGCCAAAAATATCAAATAGTTACCCGTGAGGTAAAGGTAATTAGAGATCAAACTTTTAAATATTTGCAATCTGTATAACTGTCTGTAACATGGGGGATGATAATTAAGTCGAAGTTTTGCAAAGGAATTAGGAATTGAACTTACTTTGGCAACGATTCACTTTATCTAATTTGCCCTTCCGGGAGTACCTCAGCACCAGTTACCTACACCGAGGTTTAGTTGGTTCTTTGTCTGCTTGGCGGCAAACTAGTTTATTGCTACGGTGGGGAGAAGCGATCGCATGTGCTTTACTTTCCTTGGTATATGGACTTGCCCCTTTCGTCTCCACCGAAATCATTGGTTTACTATTGGTTGCCTGTATCGGATTTTGGCTATTACTCACAATCTCCGATACTCCAACTAATATCAACTCCCCTACTATTACTCCCATTCATCTGATAATTTTTCTGTATTGGGGAGTTGCAGTTGCCGCTGCTGCGCTTTCGCCAGTAAAAAAAGCAGCACTGGGTGATTTAAGGAATTTTACACTCTATATATTGCTGTTTGTTGTTTGTGCCAGAGTTTTAAAAACACCACGGTTTCGCTCTTTCCTAATTGCCCTCTATTTACATGTATCTTTATTTGTCAGTATTTATGGGGTACGCCAGAAATTTTTTGGTGCAGCACAATTAGCAACTTGGGTTGATCCAGAATCACCCCTAGCTAAAAATACTCGCGTTTATAGTTATTTAGGTAATCCAAATTTGCTAGCAGGATATTTACTGCCTGCTATAGTTTTGAGCTTAATTGCCATATTTGCTTGGCAACGATTAGCTTTGAAATTCTTGGCATTAACTATGCTAATTGTCAACCTCGCTTGCTTTCGCTTTGCCGATAGTCGGGGTGCATTTATTGGGATTGCTGTAGCAGCAGTAGTGTTAATTGTCGGGTTGCGTTACTGGTATAGCCGATATTTACCCCCATTTTGGCGAACTTGGTTAATTCCCATGTTCTTCGCGGGTTTAATTGGCGCTTTTGCCATAGGTTATGAAATGTCAGATGTTTTCAAACTGCGAATTAATAGTATGTTTGCAGGCAGTAAAGACAGTAGCAACAACTTTCGGATTCAAGTCTGGAATGCCGTATTTAAGATGATCCGCGATCGTCCTATTTTGGGTATCGGTCCTGGTCATGCTTCCTTTAACAGTATGTATCCATTTTACCAAATACGCCGCTTTACAGCCTTGAGTTCCTACTCAGTTTTTCTTGAGCATATCGTGGAAATGGGCTTTATTGGTTTAAGTGCATTTTTATGGTTATTAACAATAATTTTTAATACAGCCATCATCCAACTGCGACGTTTCCGGGCAGAAAACACGGTAGATGGCTTATGGATCATTGGTGCGATCGCGTCACTGGTTGCTATGCTAGGTCACGGTTTAGTGGACACTGTTTGGTATCGTCCAGCCATCAACACCCTATGGTGGTTCATGGCAGCTATAATTGCCAGTTATTGGATTCCCAAATCCCCGGTTGAAGCAGTTACAGATTCCCCAAATCGCCATTAAACCCCCTGTAGAGACGTTCCACCGGAACGTCTTTATTTGTATTCAACAAACATGTGCATAATTGATATATTTTGACAATCGAACAAATCAATTTAGAAACCACACCATATTACAGCCAAGCCTTCGGTGCAATGTACTTAGGTGATAGTTTAGAGTTAGTTAAATTTATTCAAGCTGATAGTATTAATTTAATTTTAACATCTCCACCTTTCCCACTAGTTAGAAAAAAAGAGTATGGAAACGAAACTTCAGAAAAATATATCGAATGGTTTCTCCCTTTTGCCTATGAATTCAAGCGAATTCTTACAGATAATGGTTCCTTAGTTATAGATTTAGGTGGTGCCTATTTACCTGGCAATCCCATACGCAGCATTTATCAATATGAATTATTAGTAAAACTCTGTAAAGAAGTAGGATTCTATCTAGCCCAGGAATTTTATCACTACAATCCAGCGCGGTTGCCAACTCCAGCCGAGTGGGTAACTATTAAAAGAGTTCGTGTTAAAGATTCAGTAAATAATGTTTGGTGGTTGTCAAAAAGTCCTAACCCCCAAGCAGATAATCGCCAAGTTTTAAAGCCCTACAGCGAAAGCATGAAGCAATTACTGAAAAAGGGTTATGAAGCTAAATTACGTCCTAGTGGACATGATATTTCTCAGAAGTTTCAAAAAGATAACCAAGGGGCAATTCCACCAAATTTACTAGAAATTGCCAACACAGAATCAAATAGTTTGTATCTCAAAAGATGTAAAATTGCCGAAATTAAACCCCATCCGGCACGCTTTCCCCAAGGTTTTGCTGAGTTTTTTATTAAATTTTTGACAATCGAAGGTGATATTGTCTTAGATCCCTTTGCAGGTTCTAATACTACAGGTTTTGTGGCGCAGATGTTGAAAAGACAATGGATAGCGTTGGAAATTAACGAGGATTATGTGATTGGTAGCCGTTATCGATTTCAAGAATGTAACGGGCAATAGGGAATCTGACTTTTCCCGTTATCTCTTTAACGCAGCGATTCAGAAAATTTTGCCTGTTCCCTATTCCCTTTTTTCGATAATTAACACCTTAATTTGCGGCAGATTTTCTGGAAAAATGATTTAATTGATTGGAGGAATTGAATTCTTCATCAAAATGCAAATAATTTCGGTATTAACGCTCTGGTGTAAGATGTCAATTAGACAATTCCTTAATACAATTGACTTTCTTGTAAAGAGATGGTAAAAGTTGCCGGACTGGCAATAATTACTATTCCAGATGTTGTAGATACATAATATACAATCAATCGCAGAAATTTCCTGAATTGAGCGATGGTTGGCTGTGATAAGGGAAAGCAGTGATTTAGAGGAGAAAAGCGAGGATGAGGGACGTTTATCTGTTGGCAGCGGGTGTATTGACGGGATTGGTTGTGCCAACATCAACTCTTCCCCAATTGTCAATCTTACCGTCGAATGGTTCTGAGTTGTCTTTGGATGTAAAAGATAACTCACCATCTAATGGGATTGAGAAGGCAGTTGTTTCTCCAATTCCAGAAAGCACTGCGCCAGAATTTAGTGAGTTTAGAACAAAACCCTCAACTGAACTTCGCAAATCAAATCCCGAAACTGTAACTAATCAGCCATCATCCGGGATGGAGTTATACTATCAGCGATTGGCTGCACTACAGGCAGGACAAATATACACGCGTCTTGCAAGCGATCGCATTCAGGCTCTAGCATCCACAAAGAAGAGTAAACTAACCTATGAAGACTGGAAATTTCTCTTGCAATTAGAAGCAAGGGCAATGATTGACGGGCAAGGGGTAAACCGTCTTAGTATTATGGTGGGTGATTCTTTGAGTATGTGGTTTCCCAAAGATAAATTACCATCGGGGAAATTGTGGTTGAATCAGGGGATTTCTGGGGATACTTCAGCGGGTGTTTCTAAAAGGTTGAGTGTATTTTCTAAAACTCGTCCAGATGTAATTTATTTGATGGCTGGAATTAATGATTTACGGCAAGGTGCAACGGATGAAGCAGTGTTGCGAAATCATCGCCGGATAATTCGCCGTTTGCGTCAGGATCATCCACTCACCCAAGTTATTGTTCAATCTATTTTACCAACTCGTTTATCAACTATTTCTAATGTTCGCATTCGGAAAATTAATCATAAATTGGCACTGATAGCGAAGCAAGAAGGTGCCAACTATATTGATATTCATAATTGGTTTGTCGATTTTAAAGGTAATTTGCGTCAAGATTTAACAACTGATGGGTTGCATTTGAGTTTTGATGGTTATCAGGTTTGGCAAGCTGTTCTCAATCAGATAGAGTCGAGGGTGACGATTTCACGAATTAAGCGTCAAGAAAAATTGTTGAAGAGGGCAAATCCTCAATTTGTATATAGTGAACAACCTCGGATTTGAATATAGAGAGACGCAACATGTCTCCTCTATACAGGGTTTCAGGCTCTGATTATGTACTTTAGTGAAAATTTGCTGTGTTCCGATTTTCGGCTTTAAAGCCTATTTTCTCGTAATCCCTAATTCCCCAATTATACACTCTGCAATCCTTTGTGCCGCACCGGGTTTACCCATACGTCGCCAGCCGTTTTCGGCGATAACGTGAAATTCGTCAGGATTGGCAAGAAGCGATCGCACTTTTGTACTAACCTCTGCTGCTGTGTTGGCAAGGGTGACTGAACGTCCTAAAAGCCGACTTTGGGCTTCGGCAAAGGCAAAGGTAAATTGAGGTCCTTTTCCAGGGATGGTAATTGCTGGTTTACCCAAGCCGACAAACTGTTCTGTGGCTGTTCCTGCCATAGCGATCGCTAAATCTGCTAAATGTAGACAATCGTTGTAGGCGTTTTGGGTGATAACTAAATATGCATTTTTTTTGGTAAATGTCAATGCTTGGTTGTCATTTATTTCCACAGGTGGTTCTGAGGTGGGTTGCCAACCTTGGGATGTGAGAGATTGCACGAGGATACTGGGTTCTAGGCTGGATGCGATCGCGCTTAAGAAAATCATCTTACCAGAGGTGTGGAGAATAGAATTCTGTTGTTCAAAACTATCAATTAGCGAGTCAACACCTTCTAAAATTATTTCCCAGTTATCATAAGCTTCCGGTGCGCGGGAACCTGGTAGTAAAGTAATAATTAAAGGGCGAACAATTTCCTCACGTTCGATATTGGGGGTATAAAATCTCTGGGTAGAAAAAGATGGTTGCAATCCATCCATCATCGGGTTTCCCACATCAAAAGCGGGAACATTCATTGTTTTGAGAATTTCTGCTGTCAGTGAATCTCTGGGAAATACAGCTTTACAGTGACGACGAGTCATTAACCATCTTTCCCAAGGATGGTAGATGGAACCAGAAAAGTTTTCCCAATAGGAACCTTTATTTTGACGCTTCAAAACACCGCTTTCATTGCGGACATAATATTCTGATTTTGCTGTTCCCACAAATCCGTAATTTGCACCACTTAAGTAGGCAAATAATAGGGGAACTATATCACCTACTGCTAAAATGCTGGGATGATTTCCGGCAAGTTGTTCTGATTTTACCCAATTACCAACAGCTTTTATTTGATTAATAGTTAGCTGTAACAATCCTCCTTTTACATCCCGCATTAATTGTTTGCCATCCATATAGATAAAACCACCGGATGGCATTGTTTGTACAGATCCAATTAGGGGAATATTCAATTTTTTGTAAGCGTTGCCTTCTCCAACTATGGGTAAAGCGACAATTTTGGGGGAATTGGGTTGTTGTTGCAATTCCTGCAAAATCCTCACAGCGATTATATCCTCCCCATGACCATTGCTCAGAATTAGCAAGCTTTGAGTTTGCTTTGAAGATTCTGGTTTGGGATTTTGGGGGAATTCAGTCATATTTAATTAGCGGTTAGTAGGTTGAAGCTTGATAAATGTTGAATATTTGTCGTTAGAAACAAAAGTCAATATTTTTCTGTCTTTTGAAAGACAAAGGAAAACAGAATTCGCAAATGCAACACTTTAAAACCAAATAGAGTCGAAAATTACCGTTTAAGTTCCGCCATTTGCTCTCAATATTCATACTTTTCTACACTTACTTCCACACAACTAGGTTGAATTTTTATGAGGATATCATCTCCAATCATTTTGACATTAGCAAGTTTAGCAGCTTCTAATCAGTTTTCCCAACAAGCAGTGGCATCTCCAGCACAACCCGCTACACCGGGTAAAACCGTCACGAATGTAGTTATCCCAACTACCAAAATTAGCACTTCCAGGACAGAAGCGAACAACCTCAGTCGCGCAAGCTTCCCAAACCCCGAAACTGTGGCAAATGTTCCTCAATTTTCTGCTGCTGAAAAACCAGTAAATAGTTCGGTAGTAGTGATCAAAACTTCCCAAACCCCTACAAAGATTCCGATTCCGGTTCCTAATATCTCGGAAACACTGAAAAATATCTCCGTCCCCAAGACTTCCCAAACTTCTAAAAATATTCCTATCCCCGTCCCTAAAGTGGCGGAAACCCCTAAAAATACTCCTGTTGCCAAAGCCGAAAATTCTGACTTAGTAGTTGTTGCTGCTAACGTGCAAATTCAGGGTGCAACCCCAGAATTACAGCAAATCATCCGTCAAGTCATCAAAACCCAAGCTGGTGGTGAGACAAATCAAGCACAAGTGCAAAAAGATGTTAAAGCCATATTAGACACGGAATTATTTGCAACTGCAAGTGTGAATACTAGCATTACACCCAACGGGCTGAATGTGGTGTATCAAGTACAACCAATCATCGTGAAATCTCTGGAATTATCTGGGGCAAAAGCCCTTACGTATCAAGTTGCCCTAGAACCCTTTAAAAATCAGCTTGGAAAGGCGATTAATCCAGCCTTACTTCAAGAATCAGTTGGCAAAATAAATCAGTGGTACAAAGATAATAATTACAGCTTGGCACGGGTAATTACCATCAAGCCCAACCGTCAGGGAATTTTAAACATCAATGTCGCTGAAGGTTTGGTAGGTGAGATTAAGTTCCAATTTCTCAATGAAAATGGTGAAGCAATCGATAGCAAAGGCAAACCAGTTACAGGACGCACCAAAACCGATTTTATTCAAAGGCAATTCAAATTAAAACCAGGTGATATTTTCAAAGAAGATACTGTACGTCAAGATGTGCAGAAACTATACAATTTAGGCTTATTTGAAAGCGTTAACGTCGAGTTGGCAGGAGATGCCACTAAAACCGATGTAATTTATCAACTGAAAGAAACAGGCGCACGTTCAGTAAATGTTGGGGGAAGTTATAACGCCGATCAAGGTATCATCGGCACTTTAAACTACCAAGATCGCAACATAGGTGGTACAAATGATACATTAAGTAGTAATCTTCAAATAGCCGCCCGCGATTTACAATTTGATACCACCTTCAATAGTCCCTACCGCTTCACCGAACCCAGCCGCGATGGTTACACAGTCAATCTTTTTCGCAAACGGGGACTTTCCGATACCTTCGATGGAGACATCAAACTAGCTGATGGCGATCGCATTCGTGAAGGTAAAATTGGGGGAAGCGTAAGTTTTCAACGTCCTATTAATGGTTGGGATGCCTCATTAGGATTTAATTATACGCGGGTGAGCATACGCGATCGCAGCGGAAAACTAGCCCCCACAGATGAACAAGGTAATGATCTCACCCTCAGCAAAACAGGTATCGATGATCTAGCTACTGTCTCATTTAGTGCAACCCAAGATCACCGCGATAATTTCCTCAACCCTACCCAAGGTTCCATTCTCAAACTTAGCACCGAACAATCGGTTCCCCTAGGGAATAGTGGTATCTCCATGAACCGTGTCCAAGCCAATTTTAGTCAATTTGTCCCTGTTCAACTCTACAACAGCAAACAACCCCAAGTTTTAGCAGTTAACTTTCAAGCAGGAACAGTTATAGGTACTTTACCCCCATATGAAACCTTCAACATGGGGGGACCAAATTCAGTTCGGGGTTATGGAACTGGTGATGTAGGCAGTGGACGCAGTTATGTACTAGCTTCGGCTGAATACCGCTTCCCAGTAGTGGAATCCCTTGGAGGAGTCTTATTTGCTGATTTTGCTTCTGATTTAGGTTCTGGTGATACAGTATTAGGCAATCCTGCCGGAGTTCGCAATAAACCCGGTATTGGTTTTGGTTATGGTGCAGGTGTTCGCTTTAACTCACCCCTCGGCTTACTTCGTGCCGACTATGGTATTAGTGATCAAGGGGAGGGTCGCTTACATTTTGGTTTAGGGCAAAACTTTTAATCAGTAAAGAGTAATCAGTGGAACGTAATGTAACCCAACATTAACGAGCACTATGACGTTGGGTTTCCCTATCAAACATCCCGAACTAAAGCCGAGACTTTCTCCGCTAGCATTGAGTAACCTTTGATACCTTTATATCTAAATCTGGTTTCTTCAGTTAGAATACTAAGGATTTTTGTACTTGGTCAGGAGAAACCGAGTTTCTCGGATACATGAGAAGTTTTGAAGACCCATTCCTTGGGCTAACTTTAACCATTAACATTGATTGATCACGCGGATCCAGCAAAAGGTAATTTTTTAAGTTAAATTTTCAAAATTCATACTTAATTGTTATACGAAAAGCAAAGGCTCCTCTACAATCAATATAACTAAAGTTCCCAAATTCAGCTTCTTGGATCTAAAATTACAAACTCTAAATAACCTGAAATCGTTATGGTAGCTGTTGGTACAACATTGCAGGGTGGAAAATATACTATCGACCGAGAAATTGGTCGAGGTGGCTTTGGCATTACGTTTAAAGCAACTCACCATTTTCTGCATCAAGAAGTGGTAATTAAAACCCTGAATGAGAAGTTGCGGCAACATCCCGATTTCGTCAAGTTTGAAGGTCAATTTCAGGATGAGGCTAGACGTTTAGCAACTTGTGTTCATCCCAATATTGTCAGGGTCAGTGACTTCTTTTTAGAAGAGGGACTTCCCTACATGGTGATGGAATATATTCCTGGTGAAACCCTGGGAGAGGCATTTGTGATACCTGCCATACCCTTGGACGAAGCTACAGCCATCCATTATATGCGGCAAATTGGCGCAGCTTTGGCAGTAGTTCATCAAAACGGGCTTCTACATCGGGATATTAAGCCAGATAATATTATTTTGCGACAAGGAAGCCAAGAAGTCATCTTGATTGATTTTGGCATCGCTAGGGAATTTAGCGGTGGTGTCCAAAAAACCCACACTGGGATGGTTTCTGAAGGATATTCACCCATTGAGCAATATTTATCTCAAGCTCATCGTAGCCCAGCAACTGATGTTTATGGATTAGCAGCAACGCTGTATACACTCATAACAGCACGAGTACCCATACCCGCATTATTACGCGATCGGGAAAAGATGCCATCCCCCCGCGAACTGCAACCCCACCTCAGTGCAGCTGTGAATCAAGCTGTGATGCGAGGTATGGCAGTGGAAGCAAAATTCCGTCCGCCAACTGTGGCAGCTTGGTTAAAACTACTACCAGCAGTGGGAGCGATTCCCCAACCCCAGTATGTCCCCACTAGCGCGGTGAAAACCATCAATTTATCAGCACCATCACAGGAATATTCCCAAAAGCAAGCTATTCCTGCTACCAAAGTTAAGGTAAATCGACCCACACCAGAAACACCAGCAAAGGAAAAAACTGGTTTGACAGCTAAGAAAGCGCCACCAAAAGTCATGATTGGTACGGGTGTAGCACTCTTGGCGGCTAGTTTGGGGTTTGGAGTGACAAAAATGATTTCCACCCCCACACCCCAGTCATCTTCCCAACCAGTGGTGGAACAACCAACAAATAACACCTCTGCCACAGTTGACGGTATTAGTACACCCAGTAATTCCCCAACTCCAGAAAGTAGCGCTACTTCACCAAAAATTAATGTTACCCAGGTGGAAGCAGCTACAACATCCACCCCTCGCAAACGCCGACGAAGGGTGTATTCTGCGGAAAATACAAATAGTGGTAGCAGTGCTTTACGGGGCACTAACTCCAAAAATTCCGAGGATTCAACTGCCACAGGAGAATCTAATAGTACAAAAAACGATGGAGAATCAAGGAAGAATTCCCCTGCATCCACCACGAGAAACAGCAATACAAAAGACCCAATCCCAGCAGTTGGATCTGACGATTTAATAAACACATTAAGAAAAGTACGTGATACTAGATCTACTAAACCATCTGAAAGTAATAAATCATCAGAATCAAAATCATCACCATCTAACCCAGTTGTAGTACCTACTGAGTCTAAGCGATCGCGTCCACCAACTTCTGGGGGAATTGTCGTTCCCACCCAAGAAACACAGGAACGTTCCTCTGCTGATATCAACAATTCATCACCCAAGATTAAAATAGAATCTAGCCCGATATCATCAGAGAATTAATTTACCTATAGGTTAGTTGAACATAGTTAAAAAATAAATTCCTTGTGGAAATAGGGAGCAGTAAATAGCAAAAACTGTTCCCTTTTTCCCATCACGAATTATTCCATTCCTTCTCCGCATCACCTATGGCTTGATCTACAGTTTTCTCACCCAACATTGCCGCTTGCAAATTCTCATAAATTACCTTTTGTAAAACATTAAAATTCTTCAAAGTAGGTGTTAATACCTCAGCCTGCTGCATTTGTGCGGCGCTAATTGCCCGTGACTGATCGTAAACCGAAGCATTCGCCGGGATATTCTTAAAATAACCATCCCCTAAAGCCTTGACAGTGGAAGGTAGAACGTTAGCTGATTTAGCAAAAGCTAATTGATTTTGGTCGTTAGTCAGAAACAAAGCAAACTTCACCGCTGCATCTGGTTGTTTTGTATCGCGGGGAATCACCACATTCATCACAGCCACACTTTTCTTGCCAGTACTACCTGTAATTTGGGGCGCGATCGCGCTTACTCTAGAAACGTTAGGTGCATTCTTGGCAATCTCCTTCAAAAACTCTGGTCCAGAAGTTAATAAAGCCGTCTCCCCACCTTGATACAAGTTAATTCCTTGTCGGTGTCCCTTCGTAAGTACCTCTTTGGGAAGTAAACCCTTCTTATATAAGTCTACCCAATACTGAAACGCTGCTTTCCCCTGGGGAGAATTAAACGCGGCTTTTCCAGAACTATCCACCAAGCTTGTACCCATCTGTACCAAGGATTCCAGCACATCCCCCGAATCTTGAGGTACAAAAGTCATGAAAAAAGCATACTTACCAGTTTTATCTTTAATTTGTTGAGCAACCTGGGCAAGTTCCGTATAACTACTGGGTGGATTGGTGATGCCTGCCTGTTTTAATAAATCAGTGTTATAAATGGTTAACCGTGTGGTGAGGTACCAGGGAATACCGAAACTTTTACCATTCAACGTGCTTACATTCCAAATATTTGGTAAATAGGAGGAACGAACTTCAGAACTAACCTTTGTATCTAGGTCTAACCAGGCATTTCTACCTGCTAACTGCGAAGCAAAATCCGGATTCAAATTAACTACATCAGGTGGCGTTTTCGCAGAGACAGCTGTTAGAATTTTGTTCTCCATTCCATCCCAAGGTACATCAGTCCAGCTAATTTTTATACCTGAATTTTCTGATTCAAATGTCGCAATCAAGTTTTGGAAGTAGTCAGTAAATCGAGGCTTGAGCGCCATCGTCCAAAACTCAATTTCTACTTTTCCCGAAGCCGATTGTTTCGTACCTGTGACGTTACCAGTGCTACAACTAACCATCCAAGTGGTCAGCAAGCTTAGTAACGCCCAAATTAGCATTTGTCTTAACTTTCGCATTTCAATTACTGTGATTTCGATTGTGACTTGTTGTTTTTCAGCTAAATTCAGAATGAAAAGCTTATGTGGAATTGTCGAGATTATAGGGCAAAGGAAACACCTATTATCAACCCAATTTTTTAGTATTAATTAAATTTCAACTTAGCAGTCCTGCGTACAAAACTGTGGTTAAAAGCTTCAATAATTTTTTCGGCAAATCAAATCAAGGGGTAGGCATCGAACTTTCGCCGCAACGAGTTAATGTTGCTCGGTTACGCAAGCAAAAACAAGGCTTAAAGTTAGACTCCTTAACCTCGGTGCCAGTTCCAGAGGGAGTATTCACTAATGGACAAATTGCTGATCCTCCAGCAATGGCACAGATCATCCAGCAAGCACTGGCAGCAAGCAAAATTAAAGTCTCTAAAGTTGCAACTGCGGTAGCCGGACGCGATTCGATTGTCCGACTCATCCCTGTACCTTCAGAATTAGATGACAAAGAACTGCGAGAGATGGTGCTAAACCATGAAGCTGGGTTGTACTTACCCTATCCTCGTGAAGAAGCAGATGTAGATTACCAAAAACTTGGATATTTCGTCGATGAAGACGGAATTGAAAAAGTTCAGGTACTCTTGGTGGCAACTCGGAAAGAAATTACCGACACCTATGTCCGCACTTTTGAACAGGCAGGACTGCAAATCGATGTATTAGAAATTAATAGTTTTGCATTAATTCGGACAATTCGGGAGCAGTTGCGGCAATTTAGTCCTCAAGAGGCAGCGGTATTAGTTGATATTGAGTTTGATAGCACAGAAATTGCCATTGTTGTTAATGGTGTACCTCAATTTTCCCGTACAGTACCCATTGGCACATTGCAAATGCAAACAGCATTGTCGCGGGCAATGAATCTGCCTCCCTCCCGTGATTTGGAATTACTCCAAGGAATGACAATTCCTTCAACACCAGTAGAAACCAATAAAACTGGGCAAACATCTATAAACCCTGGGATGGCAGCAATGATGAGGGTATTAGGAGAACTCACCGATGAACTGCGTCGTTCTATAGATTTTTACTTAAATCAAAGTGAAAACTTGGAAGTCGCACAAATTTTACTAGCAGGACCAGGTGGGGGAATGATTCAGCTGGATGAATTCTTTACCCAAAGATTGAGTTTACCAACTACCCAAATTGATCCTGTTGGTTCGTTGGCATTACAAATTGATGAGGAAAAGTACCCTTACACACAACGTCCTGGTTTAGGTATAGTTCTCGGTCTGGGAATGAGGGAGGCATAGTTACAGATGTATAGTTTAGATGTAAATTTTCTTAAGGATCGTGGGAGATCTGAGAAAGGTACCGAGAAAAAACCAAGAAAATCTGCGCCAACTGGGAGTATGACCCCCCTGTATATTGGTTTGGGGGTAGGTTTGTGTTTACCAATTTTTGTTGGGGCTGGCTTGTTTATTTTGCAAGGCAAAAGCACCGAATTAGAAACTAATATCGCCCAACTAGAGCAAAAGAACCAAGAACTAGAAGCGAAAATTGGTGACATCAATAAAATTAGAGCCGAAATCACAGCGGTGAAAGGGGAAACCCAAGCTTTAGTTACAGTATTCGACCAGATTCGACCTTGGTCAGCAATGTTGTTAGATATTAAACAACGGATTCCCGGAACTGTGCAGTTAGAAAGTGTCAAACAAGTGGCACAGATTGGTGTTAGTCCTAATACAGCGTCATCCACAGGAACTATTCCGACTTCTGGGGTGGAAATTAATGGTTTTGCTCGTTCATTCAACGACGTGAATGACTTTTTGCTAACCATGAAACAGTCGCGCTTTTTCAATTCTAATGATGCGAGGATTTCGGCTGCTGAATCAGTTCCTGCCCAACTCCCAGCTGGTGTAGTTTTACCACCTGGTTTTAAACCTCCTCAAGTCGTCAAATACAGTATCCAAACTAATCTCAGTGATATTCGGGCTTCTGAATTGATGCGTGAATTGGAGGAAAAAGGAACGGTGGGATTAGTGGCACGTATTCGGAGTTTGCAACAAACAGGAGCTTTGCCAAAATGACTCTAAGTGAAGACTTTAATTTTGAAGGTGGGGAATTTGAGGAAGCTGGTGCTGCCAGTAGTTACCCTGTTGTTTTTGGGATTACTTTTACACCCCAGATCAGTGGTATTCTCCTGGGTTTACTGGGAATAGGTGGATCTGCCTATATGGTGATGAATATGGTAATGCCTGCTTGGGAGACATTCCAGCAGCAGCAAGTCAAAGAAACCGAACTCAAAGGACAAATTGAGCAAAAGCAAGCCAGTATCAATCAAATTGGTAAAGTAAAACAGGATTTAGCAGAGGCGAAAATCCAAAAAGCTCAGGTTTTGGGTTTGTTTTCTAACGAGAAAACCTTGGATACCCTACTACTGGATTTAAATCGCTTGGTGGAATCTGGGAATGATTTGTTACCAGCTAATGCCGTTAAAGCGAAGATGAAAAAGTTTACACCTGATGCTCAGAGAACTGAACTAGTTACCGATGGGACTTTGGGAGTTGCTGTCAACGGAAAATTGAAGCGTGCTAAAGTTAACATTGAAATCTCTGGTACTTATAAACAAACTCAAGCGATTTTACGAAACATTGAGCGCTTGCAACCCTTGTTACTGGTGAAAGAATATCAATCAACCATACAACCAGAAGAAGTGTTGGAAATTGCTGGCAAAAAAATTAGACGAACTGGAGATGCACCAATTACAACATCATTCCAACTTCAAGCACTGATGCCACTGAGTCCGGAAGAGATTGCCGCAGCTGCTCAAGCCGCAGCCGCAGCTAACCCTGCTCCCGCAGAGAAAAAATAGCTGTTTATTGTTAGCAAACAAAAGTAATTTGAATCGAGATTTTGATCAAAGCGTATTCAGACAAAGGATAGGCAATCTCAAGGTCTGGATTTTGTGCGCGGTATTCTCCTAAGGGAATCCTCAATGCGATCGCACAACTAATTTACCAGCTAATCTCCCGGTTACATAGTCCGAGTTATTTCTAAATCAAATCTCAAATTAAATTCAGGTGAGGAAAGAACTGTGAAACAGATTCACGGTAGTAAATTTTTATTTAGTGCTACTACTTTAGTATTCCTAGCAAGTCAGCCAGTATCCGCACAAACAACTCAAATTACCGATGTGCGGTTACAGCCGTCGGAAACGGGAATGAATTTAGTACTGACAACTTCAGCAGGCGATCGCGCTCAGGTTTTTACCACCAGACGCGGTAATGCTTTAGTGGCAGATATTATTAATACGCAACTACGTTTATCACAAGGTAATACCTTTCGTCAAGATAACCCCGCCCCCGGTATCGACTCTGTTGTCATCAATCAATTAGATTCCAACAGTATTCGGGTGACGGTGACAGGTAGCAAAGGGACACCGGGTTCTCAACCCATCATTCGCGGGAATAACCAAATTACCCTAGCTTTCAATCAAGGTGATGGGACAGTGGCAGCCGCTCCATCTGCACCTACAGCCCCCGCTACTCAGCCACCAGCAACTCTGCCACCATCAAGTATCAGCCAGCAACCAGCGCCCGCCGAAGGTCCTGGACAGCCCTCCAATGCTGCACCCCCATTTTTACCCCGTGCTGTCGCTCCACCAGTGGGAGATATTGCGATTTCGGCGCTGGATGCTTCTCCAAGTGTGATTGATTTAGGTACGCAAGAAAGAGTACCCCGCTTGGTATTGCGTGATGCACCTGTACGTGAAGTTCTATCACTACTAGCGCGTGCAGCAAACATGAATTTGGCTTACTCTTCAGTTGATCCAGCCGCAGGGGCACAAGCTGCTGTACCAGGTGACGGATTAAAGGTATCTCTGGATATTCAAAATGAGCCAGTTCAAGATGTTTTTAACTATGTGTTGCGTCTAAGTGGCTTGGAAGCAAACCGCAGTGGACGGACAATTTTTGTTGGTCCTCGACTACCCAATTCCAGCCGTGATGTCGTCATGCGGAACCTGAGACTGAATCAGGTGACAGTTGATGTGGCTTTGAACTTCTTAGTTGGCTTGGGTGCTGATAGTGCTGTCAGTAGAGAGCGGCAGGTTACTAGTGTTAGTGCAATTCCTGTAGGAGCAGGTGCAACCCCTATTACTCAGTCTCAGACAACAACAGAAACCAAAATTGAACGTTTGACTCTGGAAGATTCTAAGTATTCTTCTCCGTTGCTCAGAGGTTTACAAGCACTAGGAGATCAACGTAGTAATTCGATTACTTTGATTGGTACTCCGAAGCAAGTTGAATTGGCAATGGCTCAATTAAGTCAGTTGGATATTCGCCGTCGTCAAGTTGCTGTGAATGTCAAGATTGTTGATGTTAATTTGACAGGAATTAAAGATTTTAATACTAGTTTCTCTTTTGGAATTGGAAATAACTTCTTTACGAGTGATAATGGTAATTTCTCCTCCACTATAGGTGGTTCTAGACCTGCTACAGCGGCTGAAACATCTACTAGTGTCACAGGAACACCAGTAATTCCTAACCCCGTAACAGGAGATAGTGTGTTTTTGGGCGATGGTTTTTTTAATAGTGGTAATAACAGACCATCAGCAAATGCATCGGTTAGTGGTAATCCATTAAGTACTGGCATTACAAGCTTTACACCAGCAAATGGTACAACTCCTGCGGCATACGAGTTTCAGCAACCTTCTTTGTACCAATTTCCCAAACGTTTCTTGGCTTCAATACAAGCTCAGGTACAAAATCAGAATGCAAAGATTCTGACTGATCCAACTTTGATTGTGCAAGAAGGACAAACAGCAAACGTTAACCTTACACAACAAGTAGTTGGTAACTTTAAACGGGAAATAACACGCGGTGATGGTGCTTCTACAGAAACAATCACTGTTGAAAAAGAAAACGTCGGTTTAACTCTGGCGGTAAAAGTAGACAGAATTGACGACAATGGTTTTGTCTCGCTTTCAGTCGCTCCTAACGTCAAAGCACCTCAAGCATCACAAAGTATCAATACAGGTAGTGGTAGCAATCAAATTTTCTTGGTATCAGAACGCTCTCTAAACTCAGGTTTAGTTCGTCTGCGTGATGGTCAAACACTAATCTTGAGTGGTATTATCCAAGACCAAGACAGAACCAGTGTTTCTAAGATACCTATCTTGGGTGACATTCCTTTGCTAGGTTCGTTGTTTAGAAAAACTAACCGTACTAATCAGCGTAATGAGGTGATTGTTTTACTGACACCACAAATTATGGATGATAGTGAAAAATCTTCCTACGGTTACAACTACAATCCAAGTCCGGAAGTGCGACAAATCCTCGAACGTCAGAATTTGAGAGTGCCTCGTAAGTAATTCAACGGTAGAGACGTAGCATTGCTACGTCTCTACAAATATCTATCTGTCGCGTTGTTTTTTCAAATTGGGATTAACTGTTATTGACTTGGATGGAATTTTCTTGCTTTTGGTTTATGGAACTTTTGTCACACAAACTTGCTGCCAAGTATAACGACGAGGAACTTCCTCTGAATTCGTGAGAAGTACTGGATCAATATGATGGTACTATGGTACTAGCTGAGGTGTAATAACTATAAATTAGTAATTACCTTGGATTCATAGTGACCTAATTGATCATATGCTGGCTACCGAAGCTCAAATTATTCGACTTTCCCAAGGACAATTAAATTTACTTGAACGTTGCCCACGTCAATTTCAACATAGTTATTTAGAACAATTATATTCTCCCATTAAGCCTGAAAATGAAGAAAATCTGACATTAGGAAGCCAGTTTCACTTACTAATGCAGCAGCGGGAAATGGGTTTGCCAATTGAGTCAATATTGGCAGATAACCCACAATTACAAAGCTGGATGCAGGGTTTTAGTGATGTTGCTCCAAATATTTTAACATCAGCTACAACTACAGAAATTTTCCGGGAAAGTGAACATTACCGAACTTTACAGGTTGGTAATTATGTCCTGGCAGTAATTTATGATTTATTGATTGCGGATCAGTACCAAGCACAAATTTTGGATTGGAAAACCTATCCAAAACCACTTAATAAGAAGTTTTTAGAAAAAAATTGGCAGACTCGATTATATCTTTACGTTTTAGCTGAAACTAGCGAGTATTTGCCAGAAAATATTTCCATGACTTATTGGTTTATTCAATCTGATACTAAACCTGAAAGTCTTAAGTTTACTTACAATAGTTTGCTGCATCAACAAACAGGTAAAAAACTCCAGCAGTTGTTAGGTAAATTAACAAAATCCCTCAATCAATATCATCAAGGCAAAGAAGATATAGCGTTTCCACAGGTGCCGTTAGGGAGTAAAATATGCGAATATTGCCAGTTTGCGACAAAGTGCGGTCGTGTTAACGAATCGGAGATTAATTATAAAGTTGTTTCAAGCAACGAAACAACGATTGTTCCAGTGGAAACAATGAATCTTAATGAGGAGATGGAAGATATTTTAACTAATTTGGATTCTAACTTGCTCAATATCGATAATATTCAAGAAGTAACTCTATAAATGGGGGTACTGCAAGTAAAAAATGCCTAATTTGAGATAATTTATTTTGTGGAGTGCTCTTATTGAGTCCTCATCAAAGATAGTATTTGGTACATTTATCATAAAACCCTGGTGAGATGTCAGATGTGACTCAATTTTAAATAAGACGATCAAACCCAGGACTGAGGGAATTATGAATTTCGACAAGAATACCACTGTTGAGGTACGTGAGCTAGGTATTGATGACATTGCCCCAATTTATCACTTGGGTGAAGAATTATTTACCAATGAGCTTTACCCATATTTGTATCGTACTTGGGATGAGTGGGAAGTAATTGGACTATACAATACAGATCCAGAGTATTGTTTAATTGCTGAAATTGATGGAGAACTAGCAGGTTTTACACTAGGCACAATTATTACAAAATCTGCATTGACATATGGTTATATTTTGTGGTTGGGAGTTAGTCCCAAATTTCAAAGACGGGGTGTTGCCGATAAGTTAGTTGATCAAGCGATCGCACGAATGATCGATGATGGTGCTAGGTTCATGCTAGTAGATACTGATCCGGCAAATGTCCCAGCGATAAAATTCTTTAACCGCAAGGGTTTTGGCAATACCCGCGAACATGTTTTCCTCTCGATGAATCTCAGCCAACACGAATATTACGGTAGAATCATTGAATATGAGGATCAAAAAGCTGAACGTGCTGGATATAGTCGTTTCACATCTAGCCAACGTACTAGACGCAGTTTACCGACTATTCGCACTGGAAAAGCTGATGCGATACCCAATGAAGCTGTTTTAAATCCCCTTATTAATGAGTTAGAGGAAGGAAAATAGAAAATTCTGTCCCTTCACCAACCATCGAATGATAACTCAACTTACCATTGTGAGTTTCTTCAACAATTTGCCTTGCTATCGCTAATCCCAATCCTGTACCTTTGCCGACTGATTTAGTCGTAAATAAATGGTCAAATATGTGCTGTTTGACTTCTTCACTTATGCCCTTACCGTTATCACCAATAGTAATTTTTACTTGGTTATTTTCGACTGAAGTTTTAACTATAATTCTGTTGTTTTTTTTCTTGATTTCTGTAAAACTATGTCCAATATTTGATTCTTCTAAGGCATCAATTGCATTCGCTAAAATGTTCATAAATACCTGATTTAATTGTCCAGGAAAACACTCAATTTTTGGTAAATTTTCATATTCAGTTATAACTTCAATTGCTGGACGTTCTTCGTTACCTTTGAGGCGATGCTTGAGAATTAAAATTGTACTATTAATACCTTCATGTATGTTGAATGGCACTTTATAATCTTGATCAGCGCGGGAGAAAGTACGGAGACTTGTACTGATATTTTGTAATCTGTCGCAAGCCATTAGCATTGCATCAAGGATTTTAGGCAAATCTTCCAAGTTATAATCTAAATCAATTTTTTCGCTATGTTTAATAATTGCTTTACTAGGATTAGGTAAACTTTCTTGATATAGTTTCAAGTGTTCAAAAATATCATCAATAGTGGGTTTAGTTTGTTCAAGACTAGCACCAATAAAGCCTAAAGGATTATTCATTTCATGAGCTACCCCAGCGACTAAGTTACCCAGTGCAGACATTTTTTCACTTTGAACGATTTGTAATTGTGCTTGCTGTAAATTTTGTAATGCTTGCTCAAGTTCTTGAGACTTTTCTATCGCCAATAGTTCTGCTATTTTGCGTTTGCTGATATCCATTAATAAACCATCCCAAAGAATATGACCATCTTTGGTACATTCAGGACGAGATGCAGACTGAATCCAGACAATTTTTCCTGAGTTTAAAATACAACGTCCCTGCCAATATTTTGGGGTTAAATTTCGTGCAGATTCTTCAACAATTTTAAAAAAATCTATTAGATCTTCTGGATGTATTAAAGATAAAAGTCTTTGAGAGTCAGAGATAATTTCTTGTTGGGTTAACTCAAACATATCCCAGCAACCGGGACTAATGTAGGGAAATGAGATTTTACCATCAATAGATAATTGGAACTGATAAATTACACCAGGTACATTACTTGCTAAACTTTTATAGCGATTTTCGCTGAGTTGTAAGTTACTGAAAAGTTGAGAATTTGCTAGAGAAATTGCTGCTTGGGAACAGAGAATATTTAAAATTGAAATGCGATCATTTGTAAATACTCCTTGGGTAAGATGATTTTCGAGATAGAGAATCCCTACCAAATTATTTTGATTTAAAATCGGCATACATAAAACACTTTTTGGCTGATGTTGCAACATATAAGCAGAAATCACGCCAGAAATCTGAGTTTGGCAATTATCAATAACAACAGTTTCTTTTGTATTTTTTACATATTGAATCAATTGAATCGGTATTTCCTGGCATTTATCGAGGCTTTCTTGCTGAAAAGTAGTTGTTAGGGAATCTTTACCATCGATGACATAGGTAATAACCCGAAGTTGCCATTCATGATGATTTGGTAAGATTAGTGCAGATTTTTTTGCCCCAGTATTGACAAGAATAATTTGGCTGAGACTGCCAAGTAATTCATCTATTTCAATACTACTAGAGATACTTTGCGCTGCCTTGAGAATTGACTTAAAATCCAGATAGTCACTAATCCTGTTATGATTTTTGGTATCAAATTGAGTAAGTTGACAATTTGTTTGATCCAGTAAATTTTCAATCGATTCTAAAGAGTTAAAATTTTGTTGTTGATTATTTAAGATTGGTTTGAGCAGTTGAGGATAGTGTTGTTGTAAATCCTCAACTTTGGCTTTTGCTCCCCAACGAGCGTAGCAGTAGTATGCTTCCTGCATATATACTTGAGCAATTTTTTCTTTACCACATTGCAAATAAAATTTTGCTGCTAGTTCGTTAGCAAGTGCTTCTTCTTGGAGGAAATTATTTTCTTTTGCCCCAGCAATTGCACGATCATAAAAATCATTTGCTTGTTGCCTTTCGCCTAATAAAGCTAGATATTCCGCTTTAACTAAATTATACTTATGTTGAATATTTTCTGGGCTATGTTTAACCCAAATTGCCATACGTCGCTGGTTACTGTTAACTTGCTTGAGTAATTGCTTCTGGGTTTTCGTGTCGCAACTAGGATAAGCTGCAAGTCGAATCAGTGAATCCATGAAAACCACAAACATAATCGACAAATCTGAGCCTAATCCCTTCCAGCATGGCAAGGAAAGATTATGATTTATTAGTGCTCGTTGATAGTCACCAAACCAATAGGAAAAATGAGCTTTGTAGCCATAAATAGCGCAAAGACTAGTTAAATTATTACCAATTTTCCACTGATTAATCCATTCAGCTTCTAATCCTTCATCTTGAATCAAGTAACTATTTTTTAGAGGTAGAACAACTAATCCTAAAACTAACTCTTTTAACAAACTCGTTAATTGAATAATTGCTTCTTCTTTAAATTTAGTAATAACTGGTTGATAAATTGTCAGCTTGTGAATTAAATCTTCAAGAGGTATTCCAGCATAAAAAGCACTGAGTACTTCACTAAAGTAGCTGCTGACAACATAACGTAAATCCCCTACTTCCAAAGCTATTTGTGCAGCAATTTGATTCATCCTCACTGCCTCTTGTAGAGGACGTTTCC
Source organism: Calothrix sp. PCC 6303 (assembly GCF_000317435.1). Lineage (NCBI taxonomy): Bacteria > Bacillati > Cyanobacteriota > Cyanophyceae > Nostocales > Calotrichaceae > Calothrix > Calothrix sp. PCC 6303. The sequence goes on along the minus strand of NC_019751.1, from coordinate 5,790,930 downwards.
AAGGTAGAGTTAAGTTGGCATAAAAATATATTGTCTTGCCATGAATTTCTCGTCCAATTCCCTCAGCAGATAGCTTTCGTGCAACTTCACCAAACTCATAACCCATTGCCAAATTATTCGCGGTACATAATACCATTCCATAGGCAGCAAATAATACTCCTGCTAAGGGTGAACGTCCAGATTTTACAGATAGACGGACACACCAGCAAGCTAAAAGTGCAATAAATCTTTGTTCAACAAAAAAAGCTGGAAAAATCAGCAAATTCATGATTCGTAAAGCAGCCATTTGACTATAATCAGTCAATTCAGGTAAATCTAGAAACCACTGAGGCTGTCTTTTTCTTAAACAGATTAAAGTTTGTAAAAATTGAAAGATAACATCCTGATCTTGTGGTTTTGTAGGTAGTTTTACACCTAATTGTCGTAACACTGTTAGTCCAATTTCTAGACTCTGCCAAAATTCTTTTTGAGCAACATAAGTCTGAATCAAGACCTCATAAGCTTTGATTTTATCTAATAATGTCTTAGCTTCTTTCAAAATAATTTGGACACCAGGTACTACTTCTACAAATTGACCTACTAAAAATGCAGATTCAACAGACAGATGATTTAATGCCAGCATCAAATCATATTCTTCTTGCCAACCCCGACTAGATAATAACTCAATGCCAGTCTTTGCATATTCTGAAGTTGCTGAATATGCTGTTGAGTTACGCGCTTTTTGAGATGCGAGAAGATTCATTTGAGCAAGCTGCTTTTTTTCAGCATTATCCTGTATAAGTTCCCTGCCTAAATTCATTTGTCCAACAATCTCAAAAATATAATTTTCTCGTTCTTTTTCAGAAGTAAACTTTAATAGTAATTGTCCAATTAGTAGATGAGTACTTTGCTTTTTCTCTTGCGGAATTAGTGAATAAGCAGCTTGTTGAACACGGTCATGAATAAATTTATAATTTAGTTTAGAATCATGAAATTGTAATTGCAAATCATCTGATTCTTGCTCTACATAAAACTTATAAACTTCACTTGTAGGTAAAATCAAGCCCTCTTGTAAAGATTTCCACAGTTTTGTTGCAGTTTCTGTTTCTAATTCTTGAGAAATAATTGCTAATGTTTTTAAATTAAATTGATTACCAATACAAGATGCTAGTTTAACGATTTCTAGAGTTTCTGATGGCATTTTCTGCAATTGAAGTGCCATAAATTCTACAACATCATCTGTTAGGGCAGCTTCTTGGATTTTAATAAGATCACATTGCCAATAAGCAGCTTCAAAATTAAAATATATTAAACTATCCCTATGCAAACACTGGAGAAATTGAGTAGCAAAAAATGGATTTCCTTGTGTTTTTTGATACACTAGTTTTCCTAAAGGTTTCGCTAAATCGAAAGAACATCTGAGAGTATCTGCAATCAAGTTATTCAAATTTATCTGATCTAATGGTTGTAAATTAATCGTATTAATATTTTTTCCTGATTTTTGGACTTCATCCAATGTCAACATTAAAGGATGTGCCGAAAAAACTTCATTATCTCGATATGCACCAATTAGTAATAAATAACCACTATTTATTTCACTCATTAGCAGATGAATCAGTGAAAGTGAAGATGCATCAGCCCATTGCAAATCATCTATAAATATCACTAATGGATGTTCTTGAGTTGCAAAAATCTGAATAAATTTCTGAAATAATAAATTAAATCTATTTTGTGCAGCAGTTCCTGATAATTCTGTGACTGCTGGTTGTGAACCAATAATTTTTTCTAATTCTGGAATAACTTCAATAATGACTTGTGCATTCTCACCTAAAACTGAAATAATTTTATCTTTCCACTGAATTAATTTTGTGTCACTTTGTGTTAATAGTTGCCCAATTAAATCTTGTAAAGCTTGGACAAAAGCAGAAAAAGGAATATTTCGATTAAATTGGTCAAATTTACCTTTAATAAAATAACCAAACTTTTTAACTATGGGCTTATTTACTTCATTAATTACAGCAGTTTTACCAATACCAGAGAAACCAGTTACAAGTATTAACTCACTACTACTTGATATCTGGTTATTTCCTAACTCCACTCCAGCAACCCGATTAAATGCTTTTAATAATTGTTCAATTTCCCATTCTCGACCATATAATTTTTCGGGAATAATAAAGCGATCGCAAATATCTCTTTTTGCAATTTCAAAATATTGAATGTTGCCAGTTTCTTGAAGTTGATAGCAACAATTTTCTAAATCAAATTTCAAACCTAGGATATTTTGATAGCGATTTTCGGCATTTTTTGCCATCAATTTCATAACTATATCAACTAATACTTGGGGAATATCTTTTCCTCTATCTTCTAAAAAAGTTGGCTGCTTTGCAATATGAGAATGTACCAACTCCATGGGATCACTTGATGAAAATGGTAATGTACCTGTCAATAATTCGTAAAATGTTACTCCCAAACAATAAAAATCGCTACGATAATCTATTCCTCGGTTCATTCTTCCTGTTTGTTCTGGAGAAATGTAAGCAAGTGTTCCCTCCAGTACATTAGGATTTTTAATTTCTTGAGTTTCTCTGGGTAGTAAAGATGCAATACTGAAGTCAATTAATTTAACTTGTTTTGTATCTGGATTAATTAAAATATTGCTGGGTTTAATATCTTTATGAATAATTCTATAGCGGGAAAGAAAATCTAAGGCATCGCACAAAGAAATTGCTATTTTTAAAAACTCTTGAAGAGAAGGGTTATATTGCTTCTGTGATGAGGTGAAATATTCTTTGAGGGAAATCCCTCCAAAGTCTTCCATCACCAATATATAGCCATTTTGGTAAGCTTTCAGGCTATAGGTTTGGATAATTAGAGGTGAGTTAAGGTTTTTGGCAATGGTATACTGATTGCGAAACTGCACCAGTTCACCAAAGCTAGGATAGGGATTTTTGAGTAGTTTAATCACCACTGGTAGGGAGTCAGTTTCTCGATATCCTCGATAAACCAAGGTTCTAGAACCGTTATAAAGTTCTTCGATAATTTGATATTCGGAGATATTAACTGGAGTACTAAGCATACCGCTAAATCCGTAAGGCTTTCAGATTTAGTGTTCCCAGATATACTTAAATTGTTTCCATAAATACTTTATTTACAGAAGATAAGGTTATAGCACTTCTCGTTTGGATGAAATGCGAATCAGAAACACAAATCAGGGCAAACAACCCTTCGGGTGCGTCAGTTTGCCCCTACAGCATCTTAGACCACAAATTGCATTTAACTCAACTGAGAACTTTCAGTGTGAAATATTGGCATTGTAAATAATCCCCAAGCTAAACCAGTAATTAATCCAAAGGGAATAACGATGTAATTATTAAAATTCCACCAACCTAATACTTGTATTGCTAACTCGAAAGGATATGCCATCATTAGTACTGCGGCTATTGCGACACCATTCCAACCATATTGGTTTAACCAGTAAAATCCTTTTCCTTTGGTAACTGCGTAGAGAATGCGGGTTATTAATAGTCCTGTAACTGTACCATAACAACGCATACATACAGCCATAATAAAAGGTGGTGCTAACATAACACCCATATCCGGTTGGGGGCAAACGTGATTGCCCATAAAATAGATAATATCTGCGATAATTGGTAGCACTGGGAAGCTTGATGCAGCTAGAAAAGGGGCAATCAAGGGACCAAATACCATCCCTGTAAGGAGGAAATCTGTAATGAGGCTAACCCAGCGTATTTTGCCTATTGATTTTTTCTTGAGGGTTGTGGAAATAACTCCTTGCATATGTATTTTGGTTTCCTTTGTATATTTTGTAGAATCAGGATTCTGATATATTCTTACAAATATTTTACATTTCTTAATGTCATATTTTCTGGAATTATTTTTGTAGTTCCCTTAAATTATCATTAACTTGTTGAGCAAGTGTCGGATTTTTTTGTTCTTGGAAAAGCTGTGCTGCCTTTTGGAAGTCGGCAATTGCAGATGGTTTGTCACCTAATGCTATGTAAGCATTGCCTCGATTGTTGTAAGCTGCGGCAAAATTTGGGTTAATTAGTATAGCTTGATTGTAATCTGCGATCGCGCCATTGCGATCACCCTGAGCCGCTCGTGCATTGCCTCGGTTGTTGTGTGCGATCGCGTATTTGGGATTGAGTGCGATCGCTTGGCTATAATCGTTGATGGCACCGTTTCTGTCTCCTTGTGCTGCGCGGGTATTTCCACGATTATTATATGCTTCGGCGTAATTAGGGTTGGCGGTGATGGCTAGATTATAATCGCTAATGGCGGCATTCCCGTTACCTTGGGCGGCGTAAACATTGCCTCGATTGTTGTATGCTTGGAAATTATTGGGGTCTAATTTCAAGGCTTGGTTGTAATCTGCGATCGCTGCTGACTTATTACCCATATCTAGGTGGACTAATCCTCTCTCGTTATAAACAGCGGGATAATTGGGGTTGAGGGTAATAGCCCGATTATAAGCTGCTAAAGCCCCAGGCAAATCACCTTGACTTTGCAGTTGTTGTCCTCGAAGATAAAAATCTCTGGCAGTACTAGGATTAGTTGAGGAAGTTGTAGGGGGAGTGACACCGATTTCTGTAATCAATACATCATTATTTTGACTGCAAGATCCGATTGTTATAGCGATACATCCAGCAATTAGCAGCTTTCTTAAAATCTTATTTCTCACGTTCATTTTTTGCTTGAATAACCGCAAACTCATAAATAAATTTTAACCATAGTTAACTGATTATCTGTTCGTCAAGTGACTAAGGCAATAAATCAGAAGATAGAGAAAAAAGAATCATGAACTTGAAGCTAATGGTGTTTTATTCATAACGCTTCATTACTTCCCCGTAAATTGATACATACGGTAAGTACGTAATCTTTTCCGTAACTAATTATTCCCTAAATATGGAGAAATAATTTTATCTTTTGAATGAATATAAATTTTATAGCGATTGGTTTCAGATTTTATGAGAATTATGTAAAATTTTCTATATTCTCGAAGCTGCAATATCTGAAGCTTGTCTACTTTGATAACTGTAGTTTTCTAAAAAAACTAGAGATTCTTTCCTTATGTCGCAATGACATATTTGAATCGTAAAAAACTCCGTATTTCATGATGAATGAGGTTTAATTTACAATATCTAAACCTCGTCTATTTTGAGAACCGTAGTTTGTAACTCAAGGTTGTGAGACTGCTTCATACTCAGGGCTTAATTCCCCTACCTCTACAGGCAGAATGTTTTGTGTCGGGCTTAAATCCTCATTAAAAAACATACTCATTACTCATTAATCATTACTTATTTTTTAATCGTCGGTTTCCGAATTTTGAAATTTGATTTGCCAAATAGTTTTAGTTTCTGTCTCGTACTCTAGTTTTTCTAAATCATTACCCAAGTCTTTTTGGATCTTCTGAGTTAAAGTTACTGAAAAATCAAAATCAACACCTTGAGTTTCTGCGAAATTCATCAAATCTCTAAATCCGGCTTTTAAAGTTGTACGCTCATAACTTTTCAACTTTAAATTCTCGGTTTCCAATATATCTTGAGCTTGCATTGCTTTTTTTAATCTTTCCTGAAGATGCTCGCATTCAGAATTAATTATCTTAGCTTGTTTTTCAAATTCTAGATATCTGTTGGACAAATATGTAATATTTTCCACTTCAGGATTTGGATTTAACTCATCTTGTAAATCTAATAAAGCTTGGTATACTTGCGCTAAATAAATACAGTCTAAATAAGCATAGTCTATTTGTTCATCTGTTAATGGTCTTTGTGCCCAATCACTTGTTTGTTGGAGTTTATCAATATCGGTAAAATTACAAAGTTCTTGAGCAAGGGTTTTTAATTGGTAATTATCAACAGGTAATAAGTAAAAAGGAATTTCTTTAGCCATTTCTAAAGTGCAGGTCACGTTCTCTGCTTTTTTGCCACCTAGAAATTTTAAATCGTATTTAGCATTGTGAAATATCTTTTCAATTTCCGGGTTACACATAACTGCACTGACAAATTTATCAACTAATTCTGGTTGTTCTAAAACATCAAAAATATAAATATCTTCACCTGTCATATCTTCAGGATTACTCAAAATCTGAATCAATGACAACCGTGGTTTTTTAGTTTTAAAATCGGCAACCTCAGTGTCAATCCAAAGAGTTTTATATTGGCAGAATTTTGTGATTAGTTCACGAATTTCTCTAGAGGAATTGAGATATGACATTTTAAGTAGATTTTCTTATAGCCGTAAGATACTAACATAATGCCATATTCGGCTTGCTCATTTATCAAAATATTAGGGCTATATGATAATCCTTACGGGCAAGCTACGCTAATATAAAAAAACATAAACTCGTAGAGACGTAGCATTGCTACGTCTCTACAACCCTGGTTTTGAGCAATGATTTAGGATTACTATATTAAAAAGCTATATATTCCGGCTCATCTTCAGAGATATCATGAGGAGTAGTTGAGGTACCTGGAAAAGATTTGAATTTCTCAGTTAAATCAGCTATCCAACTTGTATCTATTTGTGGAAAATAATTAGAACCATTAGGTTCACCTATTGCAATTCCTCCAGAAACCTGTTCAAACTCCGCATCTGTGAGTTCTTTAATGATAGTTTCTAGGGATTCATCCAAATGACGATTATATTTCATGATTAACCTCTGTAAAATAGAAAAAAATACTACTTGAATTAGAGCCATCAATATCGAGTGAAAATGCTAAATTTGAGGAATTATATTGAGATTGAAGGCAAAATTGTAATTTCAGCTTGATATTAACAATCGCAACAACTAGCGATATCTTCCTATAGGGGTATATTCTTGAGTTTATGCAGCAAAAAATACAAAATAATTCTCATGTTTTTCCACATTTACCATAGCTTTGTGACATCTTCACAAAAAGCAATATCTGAGGAATATTTTTTTAACCTGCTGTAAAGCCCTTTGTCAATAGTTTACTTTTCTGTCAAAAAGCAGACATTTTTTGAGAATCCAGATAGAATCGGGCTTGCATGTGTGTTGATAGCATCTAAACGCTGGTATTTTTTATGGCTTCCTTGATTCGTTTTCTGATGTGTCCCCCTGACCATTATGATGTAGATTATGTGATTAACCCGTGGATGGAAGGTAACATCCACAAATCATCACGCGATCGCGCTGTGGAACAATGGCAGGGACTGTATCAAATTCTTAAGGAGAAAGCTACAGTTGACTTGGTGACACCACAAAAAGGTGTTCCTGATTTGGTTTTTACTGCTAACGCTGGTTTGGTATTGGGCGACAATGTGGTACTCAGTCGCTTTTTACACAAGGAGCGACAAGGTGAGGAACCATATTTTAAAGAATGGTTTGAAGAACATGGTTATAATGTCTATGAATTGCCTAAGGATCTACCCTTTGAAGGTGCGGGTGATGCGCTGTTAGATCGGGAAGGACGCTGGTTATGGGCTGGATATGGTTTCCGTTCAGAGTTGGATTCCCATCCCTATTTAGCTAAGTGGTTAGATATTGAAGTGTTATCGCTGCGCCTGATAGATGATCGATTCTATCACCTTGATACCTGTTTTTGCCCGTTATTAAATGGTTATTTACTTTATTACCCTGGTGCTTTTGATTCCTACTCCAACCGCTTAATTGAAATGCGGGTTGCACCAGAAAAACGAATTGCGATCGCAGAAGCTGATGCAGTAAACTTTGCTTGTAATGCCGTCAATATTGAGCATATTGTCGTCATGAATAAAGCTTCGGAAGATTTGAAATCAAAATTAGTTACTGCTGGTTTCCAAGTGCTGGAAACACCGTTAACTGAGTTTCTCAAAGCTGGAGGTGCTGCCAAATGCTTGACATTACGTGTAACTGAACCCGTACAGGAAGATGTCCACGCAAGTTCCCCTGTAGAAAGTCGGGTTATTAGTCTCAAAGGACACCTTCTCGATTCCGGCTTAATTAACCGTGCTTTAGATTTAATTATCGATAACGGTGGTAGCTTCCAAGTATTAAATTTTAACTTGGGTGAACAGCGTCAAAGTACATCTACGGCTGAAGTCAAGGTTACAGCCCCATCCCACGAAGTGATGGAGAGTATTATTTCTCACCTAATTGATTTAGGTGCTGTGGATTTACCTCAAGATGAACGGGATGCTAAATTAGAACCTGTACCGATGAATGGGGTTGCCCCTGATGACTTTTATGTCACCACCATCTATCCCACCGAAGTCAGAATTAAAGGTGAATGGATCAGATTACAAAATCAACGCATGGATGGGGCAATAGCAATTCGAGAAACTCCCCAGGGAATTGTGGCACAATGTAAAATTTTGCGAGATTTGGAAGTTGGTGAAAGTGTGGTGGTGGATGTTTTAGGGATTCGCACCATTCGGAAACCAGAATTGCGGGAAAAACGCAATGCTGAGGAATTCAGCTTTATGTCAGCGGGTGTTTCTAGTGAACGTCGCGTTGAATTAATCGTGGAACAGGTAGCTTGGGAACTACGTAAAATTAAGGAGAGTGGCGGTAAAGTAGTTGTCACTGCTGGACCAGTGGTGATTCACACAGGTGGTGGTGAACACCTATCGAGATTGATTCGAGAAGGTTATGTTCAATCCCTTTTGGGCGGGAATGCGATCGCAGTCCACGATATGGAACAATCTATGTTGGGGACATCCCTAGGTGTGGATATGAAGCGAGGTATTTCTGTACGGGGAGGACATCGCCATCACCTCAAGGTAATTAATATTATTCGTCGCTACGGTAGCATTGAGAAAGCCGTAGAAGCTGGCATCATCAAAAGTGGTGTGATGTACGAATGTGTAAAGAATAATGTACCTTTTGTGTTAGCTGGTTCAATTCGTGATGATGGACCTTTACCTGATACCCAAATGGACTTAGTGAAAGCTCAAGTCGCCTATGCCAAACAAATCGAGGGTGCAGAGATGATTCTGATGTTATCCTCAATGTTACATTCAATTGGCGTGGGAAACATGACACCATCCGGGGTGAAAATGGTTTGCGTAGACATTAACCCCGCAGTCGTGACAAAATTAAGCGATCGCGGTTCCATTGAATCGGTAGGTGTAGTGACAGATGTGGGATTGTTCCTGAGTTTGTTAACGCAGCAATTGGATAAATTAACTAGTCCTTATGTGGGAAAAGCTCATAGCTAGTTAATTTTATTCAGGAACTTACGCAAGAAATATGCATTTAAGGAATGCGTCTTAAATAAAATGCAAGTTTTTATTTTGTGGAACAGGTATCCTGCCTGTACAAATTAGATTAACGGGCAAGACTTCGGCGTGAGCGCTCAGTCGAACGCTGCCCATTCCACAAAATATGTATATTATTTAATTGCTAATCCTAAGTACCTGATATTAATCGGTTTGGTCATCAGCGGGAACGACTTACGTCGCGCAAGCTTCCCATAGCGACTCTAAAGGAGTCTCGCGCTTTTGATCAAACTAGGTGATCAGAAAATCAGTTAATTGATTTGTTGGCATTTTTGCCGTTTTAATAAAATGCCTAATCCCAGAACCAAGGGTAAAGCCGTAAGAGAAGAACTTTCTGGAATTGTGGCAGATTGTCGTAGATCCCCCTTTTTAAGGGGGACTTTGATAGGCGTTTGTCCCCTTATGTGTAGCCTTACATTAGATTGGTATGAGCTTAGATAATGCTCACTGATTTCAACTGCACATCTTTCAAAGTTGCTAGTAAATCACCACCTGCGCTAATTAAAGTATCATTACCAGTGATAGTCACCGATAAAACACTATTCGCAGCAAGGGTGCTACCGCGACTAATTTGATCATTTGCACCGTAACCGATGATGGTTGCAGAACCTGTACCAGCATCTAAAATGAACTTGTCAGCACCGCTACCTGTGTAGACAGTATCATTACCGGTACCAGAAGAAATCACATTATTTCCACCGTTAGCATAAATTACATCATTTCCTGCACCAGTGTAGATTACATCACCCTGGGAACCACCGTAAATCAAGTTATTCCCGGAACTAGTGGTAATTTTATTAATTCCCTCGTTGCCATAAATTACGTTATTTCCCTTCCCGAAGAAAAACACATCATCGCTAGAACCACCATAAGCGATGTTATTACCATTACCAGCAATGAAGATATTTTTACCTTCGTTACCATAGATGGTGTTATTTCCTTCCCCAGCGTCAAAGAGTTCATCTAGGTTACTACCGTAAAGGACATCATCACCTTTGGTACCCAGTATTTCGATTTTTGGGAGATTTTGTCCAGCAATACCAACACGGGGATCTACCTTCAATGGTTTATCCAAACCGAGAATCAGAATCTCGTTATTATCGATTGCAGGGGGACGACCCAAAGAAAAGGGATAATTGTTGTCATTAGCTACCAAAATCGTGTTTTCATCGATAACTAAGACATCTTCGATGGTTACGAAAGGAAACTCGAAAGTAGTGCTGCCATCTTGATTCAGGTCGTTTGGATCTTGGATATTGAGTAAATTAGCAATTTCCTCTTTAGCAACAAACCCATTGGCATCCTTTTGAGAAAAGTCCACTTTAAAGATTTTCTTGAATTTGGCTGCATCCCCCTGATTATTATCCCGCTCAATCACCAAATATTCATTGGCATTGATAACAGCGAAATCCCCAATTGCATTGGTGGAACTTTCCATTTGGTAATAACCAACTAAACCTTGATACTGTTTGGTAGCAATATCAAAATCATAGATTCTCAGGGAACCTGGTGCATCTCCCACAACTGTACCTTCTAGGAGGGGGTACAACTTAGTTTTATCGGGACTAATTGCCATTCCTTCAAAACCCCTAGAACCTCCCAAATTGGAGACAGGAGGTTTACCAGCATAAAGATCGCGGATGGTATCACCGAGACCAGGGAAATCAGTAAAGAAACCATCTACACCCAACTCAATAAACTGCTTGTATTCGTTAACTGGATTACCCTTGTACTCAGAAGCCAAAAATACAGGTTCGCTTCTGAGAGTATAAAGATGTACAAGCAATCCGGCGCTGTGAGCATCCTGAATTAAAGTAGTTGGTGCTAACAACTTACCATCACTACCCGCAGGGACAATTAAGCGTTTGTTGGGACCAATGCCTGCTGCATACTTGGCAATATCTGTAAGTTCAGCTGGTTTTGTGAGGTCGCCGTAGGTACGGGGGTCATTTTTCACCCTAAAATCGTAAGGGCGATCGCTTGCGCCACCAAATAGCTGCACCAAGGGCAAATCTACTTTTGCCTGGGGCATAATCACATCATTCAGTTCCTGGAGATTACTGATTTCAAATGACTGAATAAATACTCGTTTGGGGTCAGTAAAGTTTTGGGCAACCAGGGTATCAATAAGTTTTTGTCCCAAGCTGACGTTAATTGGTGTCCCATCAATGTACTTTCCTTCAGTAGCAAAGTATGTTGGATGCTTAGTTTCTGGATAAATCCCAATTTTACGTCCAGTTTCCTTCTCAACTTGTTGAACTAAATCAATGATTTCATCCAAAGTAGGAACTTGCAGTTTATCGTTATTAAAGCGAGTTCCTCGCAAAGCTGGTAAACGTTCAATCGCATTGAGGGTTTTGAGCTCTGCTAAGGTAAAATCTTCAGCAAACCAACCTTTAACACTGCGTCCATCAATGACTTTGGTGGTGAGACGGTTGGCAAACTCCGGACGTTCATAGACATCTGTACTGGTATCAGTATTATTCAAACTTCCATCAGCATTGAGAATTGCCAAAGCATTCTCATGACGTGCCACCAAAATACCATCTTTAGTGACAACTAGGTCGGGTTCAATGAAGTCTGCACCGGATGCGATCGCTAGTTTGTACGCAGCTAAGGTATGCTCAGGTCTATCACCGCTTGCACCCCTATGTCCAATTACAATTGGGGGATTTTTATCCAGGGTTTTAAATTCATTGCTTTTCAGCACATCCGCATTCTGGGGAGAACGTACAAATGGGGATACAATCTGATCTCGTACCAAATCCCCTGTTCCCGGAAAGTCGGTAAAGTACCCATCAACACCCAAATTAATAAACTGTTGATATTCTAATTCTGGATTCCCGTTATAATCTTTTGCTAAATAGCGCCCCTCATTACGGAAGGTGTAGGGATGCACCTGTAATCCAGCTTTGTGTGCATCGTTAACTAAGGATGTGGGTGGTAAGGTGGTTTTATCAGCATCATTCACCACACCATCTTTATTCACATCATCAGCAATTCCATCATTATTACTATCCACACCCTTCACAGACACAATCATCCGCTTCCAGGGACCAATTCCATCTGCATAGCTAGCGATTTCCTGCAATCCTTCCCGGGTTCGTAAGTCTGCATAGGTGCGGGAATCACCATTCACGACAAAATCGTAAGGTTGAACCTCAATTAAAGAACCATCCAACCGTACATCCGCAGCATCGAATAACTGTACCAAAGGAATATCAATCCCAGCTTTGGGCATGATTTCGCTATGCAGTTCCTTGAGATTACTGGTTTCAAAAGACTGAATAAATACCCGCTTAGGATCAGTGAAATTATTTTTCACCAAGGTATCAACTAACTTCTCTTCCAACGATAAACCCAAGGAATCATGGTAAGTTGGATGCTTTGTTTCTGGATAAATCCCAATTTTCTTCCCAGTTAAAGCTTCTTCCTGCTTCACCAAATTGATGATTTCATCCAAAGTCGGAATTTCCAACACCCCATTAAAAGCTTGGGTACGGAAATCTTGGGGCATTTTAGCGCGGATGGTTTTCAATTCTGCCAAAGTAAAGTCAGAAACAAAAAAACCTTCCTCAGCTACACCATCAACTATCTTTGTAGTCTTGCGGTTAGCAAACTCTGGACGGTCGGCAACATCGGTAGTATTAATAATATTAGGTTCGTGACGCGCTACCAAAATCCCATCTTTAGTAGCAACTAAATCTGGTTCGATAAAATCAGCACCCCTATCGATAGCTAATTTGTACGCAGCTAAAGTATGTTCTGGTAACTCCCCACTTGCACCACGATGTCCAATTACCAAAGGTGCTTCGCCATTAAGTGTGTTTAATTTAACAATATTTGGGGTTGGAATGGGAGCTTCTAATAACTTTCCAGTAGTATCAAAATGTAGTAGATAGGGTCCAAACTCATCCCCAATCCAAATGGTATTATCTTTGGCAATATTGAACGATTCAATATCAAAATCAGCACCAGTTAGTAAACGTTCGCTAGTTCCTTCATTCGTAATTTTAAACGTAGCTTTTTTATCAGGATCAGCTAACTGAATAAAGTTACCAACTTGAACAGTCCCATCACCATTTTCGATACCGCGAAAACTAGGATTAACTTTGTAAATTCGTAAGAGAAAATCAGAACTATTAGTTTTAGCCCCAAACCCATTATCCGCCATGAACCAAAATTCATTTTCATTTGCAAATTGCACCCCGCTAAAACCCTGTACAGGTTGTCCAGGAAATAAACCTGTGCGACCATTAGCAGAAATACCTTTACCAGATTGGGGACCTGCTGCAAATGTATCCGCTGGAAGTGTTGCAAAACCTTTGAGAGTGACGTTTGCCATAGTTTTGTTTGTGGTAGGTAGTGCGGGTAAGTTTTTACTGAAATTGTCAAATTACGACTTGTAAAATCTTGGATTACAAGTCATTTTTTTAGATGTATTCAGGTTTTCTCCTATTGGCTAATCATCTAAATAATAGAGCTATGTTTTCTATTATTTTGAATACCAATTTCGGCAATCTAATTTTTGTCTAGAGCCTTTGCGTCATCAATATATAAGGATATGACAGGTTATTTACGTAGGCTAAATCAAGTTTTGACAACCTTGATACAAGGGTGGCACGTAGAGTTTAAGGAAAAAGTAATGTAAGGTTAAAATGATGGAAATTTAACCATTAAATATCAGAGATTCTTTATTGTAATATTTGCTAGATATAATTATCAATATTATGATTTTACAGGAGTAACAAGTAATAAGTTATGAATAATAAGTTATGAATAATAAGTTATGAATAATAAGTAATAAGTGATGAGTTATGAATAATAAGTTATGAATAATAAGTAATAAGTGATGAGTGTGTTTTGTAACGAGGATTTTACAAGGCAGGTTTGCGGGGTCATCGGACTCCGCAAACCTGCCAACCCTGACACATAACAGCGCAAACTTAACGGGGGCTGTGCGTCCGTTAAAGTTTGTAAGAAGCGCAAACTTAACGGGGGCTTTGTTTCCACTTAGCTTTGTGAGAAAGCTGTGTGTTGAGAGAGAGGAATCAAACCTCCAGTTAAAACAATAATGCGATCGCATCTTCAAACAAATGGGTAAAACAACTTGCAGAAGTCCGTCAAGATTTTGATTTACTTCTCACTCATTTACAAAAACAAACATCGAATACATAACTTAAAAAGATAAATAATTTGTAGTTAAATTAGCGAAATATCCGTATGATACTGAGACTTTATCAATTAATAACCCAATATATTTCAATATGTTAATTTTTTGATAACAGTTGTGTCAGTGTGTGCGTTATAACCGGACTATTTGATTTTGATTGTGTATGCTAAAAAAAATGAGTTCACAATCAAAATGGAGGTGAAAGTGACTCCCAAGGTTATGCGTCAGCTTTGGTCTATAGTGGAAAACACTCAAACTGTAACCCTGTTACAGATGGACGATGCTAGCTTAGTTCAATGTTTGGTAAAGGAGATGAACAGACAAGTCACTCTTGATGGTAAGGATAGGGATTTTTTAAATGATTATGTCTCTTCTCGACTAAATCTAATCCGTGATATGGCTCAAGAACGGCTTTTTAGTTAAGTATATTGGTGTGGTAATAATGATAATTTCAGGGAGAATACAGAAGACAAAAGGGAAAAGTTGATATGTTGCTTATTTGGCAATTCTACTTAACGACTTTTCCCAAGTGTGTAATGTTAATTAAGTATGCTTGATTGGTAAATATCCTTCAATCAACAAATCTGAACCAATCAAACGCGTATCGATATTTTCGAGAGTCAAAGCTTCATTCATGCTAGTCAAACCTAAGTTCCCAACTGGTGTAGGAGCATGATCTCCGCCGATAATTTTGGGGGCAATAAAGGCTAAAATCTTTTGGATGGCACCGGATGCGATCGCACTTGCGGCTAAAGTACCACCACACTCCCATAGGACATTACAAAAACCCCGCTCGTAAAAATATACCATTGCCGCATCTGGTGACAGTAATGGCAGTTCCACCACTTCCACACCTTGGTTTCGCAGCATGGCTTGGAAATCTGGATTAGCTCCAGTTTCAGTCAAAACTAAAGTTGGAGCCTCTGTAATTTGCCACAGTCGCGCATTCACAGGTAAATCAAGGGTGCGACTCATCACCACCCGCACGGGGTTATGCACTCCCACCTGATGACTAGTTAAATAAGGATTATCTTGTCTGACAGTATTTCCACCCACCACAACAGCATCACAAGCTACCCGTAATTGATGCACCACCTGACGAGATTCCTGATTAGTCACCCAAGCACTGTTACCTGTTGTTGTGGCAATTTTGCCATCTAAAGTCATGGCATATTTGAGAATACCCAAGGGACGCTGGTAAAGCATCCGATGGATAAAGCCTTCGTTCAACTTCCTACAAGCGGCTTCTTCCACCCCCACCAAAACTTCGATCCCAGCATCACGCAAACGAGCAATACCACCCCCAGCCACTAGCGGATTGGGATCCATCATTCCCACCACAACCCTCGCCACACCTGCATTAATCAGGGCTTCCGAACAGGGAGGAGTTCGTCCATAATGGTTACAAGGTTCCAGACTAACATAGGCGGTTGCTCCATGCGATCGCTTTCCCGCATCTCTCAAAGCAAATACTTCTGCATGGGGTTCTCCTGCACGGGGATGAAAACCTTCCCCAATGATTTTCCCATCTTTAACAATTACTGCCCCTACTAAGGGATTGGGTGATGTCATTCCCAAAGCACGACGAGCAAGTTCTAAGCACCGCTGCATCATCACTCTATCGAAATCACTTCCGACTACTTCTAATTCCAAATTTGATGCATCCGTGAGCATATTTGTAAAACTACCCTGACTGACTGTTGGGAAATTCTCCATATTTTTGAGTAATCTTTGAAAAATCTGAAAAAAACTTTGGTAACTAAAGGTTATTCTATTAGCATTCAGAAATTTCAGGCAAAAATTTAGCTACTAAAAATCATCACTGTCACCGGAAATAAACAACTATCTTTCACTTCTACCTCACCACACTCCCCATTGAAATTTTGACAACTGTTCACTGTTCACTGATAACTGTCTAAGCTTGTTCCGCCAATTTCAGCTTCTGCCACCAGCGATTTAAAGGAAAATAAACAACAGGTGCCCACAGACTACTGAGAATTGCCGATGCTAGGGCTACTTTTTGGAAATACATCCACACATCAGCCGCCACACGATAGTATTGTGTACCATCTGCAAGTTGAATACTAGACAAAACCAATTGTAATGCGAACAAGGTTTCGGAAATTCCTGCCATCACAAATACAATTAGGGCGATGGAAATAAAATCTTCTTGGATAAATCGCTGTTTTTGCAGCAAACCAGTGACTAAGCCAACCAAGCCTAAACTCAAAGCATGGGTGGGATTGCTGGAAGTCATTGCATCCTGTAATAAGCCTAAGATAACACCAGCGATCGCACCTTGCCACGGACTACGTTTTACACTCCATGCTACCACCCAAATCAATAGCCAATTTGGTCCAATACCTAATAATTCCATTCCCGGAAGTCTAGTTGGTAACATCATCAAGCACAACATCACCGAACTAAACATAATTAGATAGTCAACGATAGCACGGGTTCTAGGTTGCCAACTGGCAATTGGCTTAAACTGGCTTTTTGCTTTTTGTGGTTGCGATTTCCGTGACTGCGACTTATGCTCAGATTTTCGCTGCAATGATTGCGATTTAGACTTAGTACGTTTATTTCCCCATATAGCTAGCATTTTCATTTTCCTAGTAGATAATTATTTGAATTATTTGAAGCTATTAAAATAAAATAGAGGACGGGAGACAGAAATTTTACACGATTAGTAAATAATTTTTAATTTATTAATTTATTGATTGATTTATATAGGAATACGATTTAATTATTGTTGGCGTAGCCTATGCTTTGCACTTAAAAATTTAAGTATATGTAGGGTGCATCACACTTGGTGCTTTTCTTGGATGCCGCAAGGCTATACGCACCCTACGTGTATTTCATAAATCAAATATGAGTCCTATATATAGAAATCTTATTTGGATATTGTTGGCGTAGCCTGCGCTCTGCGCTTACAAAACTCAGCACAGTTTCTACCCACTACTCCCTCACTCCAACAGATGGATTCAAAAACCAAGTCGGATTCCTATATATACTGCCTGGGGCTGAGACAATCTGTAAAAAAGTCTTTATTCCTTCTGCCTTCTTGTACTAGTTAGTCTTCTGGGGATTTGTAGTTGACGTGGTTGATTTGCCGGGATCTGTCGGCTGTTGTTGCGCTGTTTGTTCTTCAGTATAGGGATAAACCATTACCCAATCTAAAGAACTGATTGGTGGAAACAGCTTAACGTTGGCAATTGAGCCAGCAGAACGTTGTAAATCTAAAGATTTGATTTGTCCAATTGCTAACCCTGAGGGAAACTTTTGGCTATAGGTTGATGTAGAAATAACGTCACCAATTTTGACATTGGGATATTTTTCATTGAATTCCAGGATTCCTTCAACTCCACCACCACCACGTAGCACCCCCTGGGCACCTGTACGGCTGATGTTCACTCCCACTCGGCTTTTGAGATCGCTAATCAATAGAACGCGGCTGGTATTAGTTGTAGCTTGGTCTACAATTCCAACTAATCCGCCTTCAGCTTTAATAATATCGCCTTCTTTGACACCAGCAGCAGTACCACGGTTGAGGGTAATTTGTTGCCACCAATTATCAGCACTACGTCCAATTACCCTTGCTGGAATGGGGGTTACATTAGCTGGTGCTTTTTCGGTATAACTAAGCATTTTCTTGAGTTGTTGATTCTGATTCTGCAAGTCAACAACTTGGGTTTGTAGTTCTAGGACTTTCGCATTACGTAGATGGTCTTCTTTGGTTGGTCCCGCTTGTAAAATTTCTAAGGGGCGACTGATCCCTCGGTAAAGTTCCAACAGAAATGAACCTTGAGTTTGTCGGAGGATAAAAGCACTACCTACTACCAAACCCAGTAAACCTACCTGTAATCCTCGACGCTCCCACCACCGACGCGTTGTAAACATAATATGCCTTACTTAAATATTTAAAAAATAACTTTGCCAAGTATAGGTATTAGATTCAAAACTGAATCTAATACCATAACTATAAATCTGTTCTCGATTTCCCGCTTAACGCGATCGCGCGGTAAAAACTCGCTCGTGTTGCTTGAAGTTTTCTAAAACACGACCAGTACCCAATACTACACAACACAGTGGGTCAGCAGCAACATGGGTGACAATTCCTGTTTCGTGGCTAATTAAAGTATCAATGCCTTTGAGTAAAGCACCACCACCAGCCAACATAATACCTCTGTCAATGATATCAGACGCAAGTTCTGGAGGTGTCCGCTCCAAAGTCCGCTTCACAGCTTCAACAATTACAGATAAAGGTTCGGACATACTTTCACGAATCTCAGGTGCTTTGATTGTGACAGTACGTGGTAATCCTGAAAGCAGATGTAAACCTCTAACTTCCATCATTGCCTCTTCATCATTCAAACTTGGATAAGCTGAACCGATGCGGATTTTAATATCTTCTGCGGTGCGCTCACCAATTACCAAATTATGAACTTTTTTCAAGTATTGGATAATTGAATCAGTTAGTTCATCCCCAGCAATCCTCACTGATTCGCTCAGTACAGTTCCGTGAAGACTCAAAATTGCTACTTCGGTTGTACCACCACCAATATCAATAATCATGTTCCCGGTGGGATCGATAACTGGTAAACCAGCACCAATTGCGGCTGCAACAGGTTCATCAATTAAGTATACTTCTCTAGCACCTGCTTGAGCCGCTGCATCCATCACAGCGCGTCTTTCTACACCTGTCACCCCGCTGGGAATGCCAATGACAATCCGAGGTAAAACCAGGGATTTACCCTCGTTTACACGTTGGATAAAGTGCTTTAGCATTAACTCGGCAGTATCAAAATCAGCAATTACACCATCGCGCAAGGGGCGGAGGGCAATCACATTTCCTGGTGTTCTACCAAGCATTTTTTTTGCTTCTTCTCCCACTGCTAGCGCCACTTTTTCAACTTGATCAATGGCAACTACGGAAGGTTCTTGGAGGACAATGCCTTTACCAGATACATAAACTAAGGTGTTCGCGGTGCCGAGATCGATACCCATATCCCGCGATAAGGAAAACCTACTAAAAAGACCCACTTGTCTCTACGCCCCCTATTTGCGATACTTGTGACCATTACCGTAAGAGTAAGTTGTGCCGGATTCTATTACGTTTTTTATCCTGAGTCTAGTCAAGTGGAATATTTTTCATATAGATTTTGGTATTATTTAACTTTAAACTATCCTCAGGTTAATACCTTGTTGTATTCTCTATTTAAGCCGTCATATCCGTAAGGATTGCCAACTTATTAGGTTCATTTTTATCTTCACTCAGGTAGTTGCGATATTCAATGATTCAGCTTTACATTTATAGCCAATAGCTAAGTGTCAATAGCTAACAACCATTTTTGAAGCGGAACTTTTAACATTTCTTAATATACTATGGCTTCGGTTTGGTAAGTTGTGTTTTTAACACAGTTACTATAGTCTCATTATTCGCTATGATTAAAATCATTATTTTCATTAGTACTTTTGTATTTAGAGGTGGCGAACATGAGTATAAATGTTATCACGCTTATCGGTCGTGTTGGTAATGACCCAGAAATGAAATATTTTGAATCGGGTAGTGTCAAGTGTAGGCTAACTTTGGCAGTTAATCGACGTTCCCGTGATAATGAGCAAACAGACTGGTTTAATTTAGAGTTGTGGGGAAAAACGGCAGAGGTTGCTGGTAATTATGTCCAGAAAGGCAAGCAAATAGCTGTTAAAGGAGCTTTGAAGTTTGATTCATGGACTGATGCTCGTACAGGTGCTAACCGTTCCTCCCCTGTAATTTTAGTAGATCAGTTAGAACTGTTAGGTTCTAAGAGAGATGCAGATGCTGGGGGAATGAGTGATTTTAACTCCGATAATTTTTAGGCAAATAATCTAGAAATGACTGATTGTAGAGACGTAGCATTGCTACGTCTCTACATTTAATTTATACCTTGAAACAGATAACGCCAAGTTGGGTTAAAAGCTAATGTCTTCCTCTATTAATAACTAATTTGTAAAGTTACTGAGGCTTCCACTTGCTGTTCTCCACCAACAACAGGAGTGGTAACGTTTGCAGCATCTGCCATTCGTACCGACCCTTTCTCAAATGCGCGGTAAATTGGTGGTGGAGTGCTGGCGTTATTAATTTGAATCCCAACAACTTCCTTCGATTTTAAACCCAAAGTCCCAAATACTGCATCCGCTTGTTGTTGAGCTTCTTGGGTAGCTTTTCGTAATGCTTGTTTCTGTGCGGATGCGATCGCGTCATCGCTAGCAACGAAACTAATACCATCAATACGTGTTGCTCCAGCTTTGACTACATCGTCTAATAGATTACCAGTTTTATCAGTGGAAATACGAAAACTTACAGTGTTGGTAGCGCTGTAACCTGTGATTTTTTGGGTATTATTGGTGTAGTTATAAATTGGGTTGAGATTAATTCCTGTTGTTTGTAACTTCTCCACATTCCGCGATTTGAGAAGTGTCACCACAGCAGATGATTTACGCGCTGCTTCCTGTTGAACTTCTTGAACACTTTTACCTTGGACTTCCACACCAACATTGACTTGGGAAAGAGTAGTAGCAATGGATTCAACACCACGTCCACTGACGCTTAAAGTCCTGTACATACGTTCTTTTTCTTCTGCCAAGCTTGGTTGAGTAAAGCTCATACACAATAACAAAGCTGCTGGTAAAGTTTGCCACAATTTACCAAAATTGACAATTGGGGTAGATTTAGCGATTGGATGCATACAATTAAAACTCCTCAAAAAAATTAGACATGGATGAGTTTTCAGGAAAAATGTCAATACATTTCCTGAAAGTCAGTAAAAAAAGATATCAATCGCAGCTTTGAAGATACCAGAAAGCTTACAGTTTTTCTGGATCGATTCAACCATGCGTTGTTTACCACCGTAGGTATCGCATAATTTGTTGTAGGCGATTTTTCTACGTAAATCTTTAAAGGCTGATTGATATGAACAAAATCTCAGCCAATTTCGAGAAAACTACTGACAATCGAGAATACACTGCTGGTGTATCAATCAGAGAGTGTCCGTTACCTATTTTGACTTTGACACAAGAATATTGAAGAATGAGTTTGGTTACATTTTTTGCAACCTAAATTTTTTTGTTCCCATCCCAACTTGGAAAGATACATGGCGTATTGGCTGTTGAAAACCGAACCCCAAACCTATAGCTATGAAGATTTAGTGACTGAAGGTGTAGGTGTTTGGGATGGGGTGAATAATAATTTAGCCTTAAAGAACATGCGCGCGATCGCATTGGGAGATTTAGCCTTTATTTACCATACAGGTAAGGAGCGACAAATTATCGGGATTGCCGAAGTTACCCGTGCAGCTTACCCAGATCCTAAATTAGATGACGAAAAACGGGTAGTAATTGATGTTAAAGCACTAGAAAAAATTCCCCAATCAGTCACACTCAACCAAATCAAGCAGGATAAAAACTTTGAAAACTTTGATTTGCTAAGAATTTCACGCTTATCTGTAGTCCCAGTTTCGGAACTACACTGGCAAATGATTTTAAAACTGGGTAGTTATTGCTGAAATTGCTAACTAACATAGCTGTAGCCATTTTTATTAGGAAATTTATCTGTTTCCTTTTAGTTCTTAGATTGTGTTTAACGTGCATAAGGCTGTGCCGTGACAAGGTTTGGAACAACTCGGTAATGCTTAACATTAAACGTACAAAGTGTTAAATTTCGTCCTACAGCACAGGCAGCAATCAAAGCGTCAATCAATCCCAGGCTATTTGACAAATGGTAAGTTGTGAAATCTGACAACGCACGCTCACAATCAGCTTCTGTAGACAGTTGACTTTCCAAGTCTGATGGCAAGTCTAAGCGAATGCTCATATTTAAGATCGTTGCTGATTAAGATTCTAGACTGATAGTAACTGAAATATCCCTACGATTTTGCGTTTCTCCGGACAGGTAAACGTGCATCTAAATTGATGTTTTTATCAATACAAATAGCCCTAACATCATTCGCTGCATCAATTGCCCAATCAACTCGCTCCCTAGCGTACCCTGGCTCGCAAGAAGTAGCACCATGAACTAATCTGTGACGTAATCGAAAGGCTCGACCAAGACCATCCCAGTTCTGAACTACTTCAGGAAGTCGTAGTTGGACATTGGGAAAAACCTCATCTTTCCAAACATCTTTATACTTATCAAGTCCGTGACAATTTTTCAGTTTCGCTCGTACCAATACATTTGGAGAAGTGCCGATTGCAATAATTGCACGCCGAAGCGTCCACTCAAAGTGAATAACAGAAAGAAGTGCTGACAATGAAGGCTCTTCGGTCAAAAACTGCTTGATTCGATTCTCACGAGACAGACTGGAATCTTGAACTAAAAACATGAATTTCCTGTTGATTATTTGTTTAATCTAAAGGTTTTAGCTACTTAACTTTTACTCTAAATTCTACAGTCTCATATTATACCGTAGTTTCTATTTGTCAGATATATAGTGGCATTGAAATATAACATAGCAATCCTAAGTCATTTATATTGGCTTAATCGCGTTGTACTTAAACCCCGGATTAGGTCTCCTACGTAGGGCTTGCTGATTAAAGCTATAACCTTTGCTAAATAAGGGTTTTAATCATTTTTAAGGCAAACAAGTGCAAGGTTATGGGATTTAGATGCTCAAAAACCATGCACTTTGGCGGAAAATCGCGGGGTGAATTTTGGATCTGACCTCCAAAACCACCATTATTCAAGCTGTGTAGCATCTAGATTCACTTTGCAGCCTTTTTCAGCAGACCCTACGTATCTACCAGGATTTTGGTTGCCCGCAGGACTTATCAGCCAGAACTGCTATGGAAATCAAATTTTTTGTAATCAATGCCCATTTCCAACTCCTAATATTTTCCCAAATTATCAATTATCGTAGAATAGGCGATTGATAGATTTAGTAGGGAAGGATATTAATAAAACCAATGCATTTAGATTTAGTTTCCTTCTCATTACCCACATTCCCCTTATTAGCATCCACTAGCGAAACTGTAGATAGTTCGCTGGTATTAGCAGGGGTATTGTTGAGTTTATTAGTTAGTTATCTTGCCAGCAAACTCGGTGGAGAGTTAGCAAATCGATTAGGACTTCCTACCGTTTTAGGAGAACTTATTGGTGGTGTCATTATTGGTGTTTCTGTCTTGCACCTGTTGGTATTTCCCGGTGAAGGAATTGATGCTTCAAGTTCCGCGATTATGCGCTTTTTAGAATTAACTGATGGTTTAAGTCCAGCAGCAGCTAACAGCGTATTTGAAGCACAGTCGGAAGTAATTTCGATTTTGGCAGAGTTGGGTGTCATTATCCTGCTATTTGAAATTGGCTTGGAGTCAAATCTCAAAGATTTAATGGCAGTGGGTATCCAAGCAGTAGTTGTTGCCTGTGTTGGGGTTGTGGTACCCTTCGTAGCAGGTACAGCCGGATTAATGATAATTTTTGGTCTTCCTGCCATCCCATCGATTTTCGCAGGGGCAGCATTAACAGCCACCAGTATTGGTATTACTTCCAAAGTTCTCTCAGAAATGGGAAAACTCAACTCCAAAGAAGGGCAAATTATCCTCGGTGCAGCCGTCATCGATGATATTTTGGGGATAATCGTCTTGGCAGTTGTCGCCAGTCTTGCCAAAGATGGGGCTGTGGATGTTGGCAACGTTGTATACTTAATCGTGAGCGCTACGGGTTTCTTGTTAGGCGCGATCGCACTCGGTAATTTATTCAATAAAGCCTTTGTGGGAGTTGTCAATAAACTCAAAACACGCGGCGAACTAATTATACCTGCGTTTATCTTCGCTTTTGCTATGGCATATCTTGCCGATGCGATTCAACTAGAGGCAATTTTAGGTTCCTTTGCAGCTGGCTTAGTTTTGGAAGAAACCGAAAAACGTAAGGAACTCCAAAAGCTAATTCTCCCCATCGCTGACATGTTAGTCCCAGTCTTCTTTGTCGTAGTTGGTTCAAAAACAGATCTCAGCGTCCTCAATCCAGCAGTTCCTAGCAACCGTGAAGGTTTAATTATGGCAACCTTCCTAGTTACTGTTGCCATCATTGGTAAAGTTGTCACAGGTTTAAGTGTATTTGGAATTCCCCAAATTAACCGTTTAGCCATCGGAGTCGGGATGATTCCCCGTGGTGAAGTCGGATTAGTATTTTTGGGCATAGGTTCCAGTATTGGGATTCTTTCCAAACCATTGGAAGCAGCAATTATCGTCATGGTAATTGTTACGACTTTTTTAGCACCTCCACTGCTAAAATTTGTCTTTCCTGAACAAAACACAACCCAGTTGAAATCAGTGGATAGTGAATAGTGAACAGTTATCACAGTTTAAGTCCGGGATTTTTCCTATAACCGTAGAGACGTAGCACTGCTACGTCTCTACAAATATGTACATATTTGTGTTTTCAAATTCCTATTAGCAGCATTTATACTCAGTGCTGCGACTTTTTCGATGGAAACTTCTAGACTTAGGTTTTCGTCCTCAGAAAGTGTAACTCCTGAGAAATAGTATCAATTTTTGAGAATGTAACTTCTATATTCATCTACTCAACAAAGTCAGTAGTTTGTATAATCAAATGCTCTACCAAACCGAATTTTATGTCATCAAAGCATAAAAAATCTCAAGCTCATGGTAGCATGTGACGCTACTGCCTATATTTTGATGCCATATTTTGATGTGAGTAAAACACTAGATATACAGCATTAAATATAGTGGGTAGTGGGATATGAAAACCAAATCAAAACATCTCATTACAAGTCTAAGGAATGCGAAAATCATTAACTTCACTTGGGTGCAAAATGCTGATGTTTTGAGAGTTGGACAAGAAGCCAACAATCTCATAAATGGGAATCAGGAGAATATACCGTGAAACTGCTACTACCTGGCACTTTTTTAACTATTTTGGCACTTTCGTCATCAGTGGATGCGGCAACACTGCAATCTTGGCGGTTTGATCTGAATCAAAACCAATTAGAGTTTACCACCGACGGTGCAGTTCAACCCCAAGCACAACTATTGTTTAATCCCACACGCTTAGTTATTGATTTACCAGGAACCAGGTTTCAACAAAAGCAACTAACAAAACCTGTTGGTGGGGCAATTCGTTCGATTCAAGTCAGACAATCTAACCAGAGTATGACTCGAATCATCATTGAACTTGCCACTGGTTATACTCTTAATCCCAATCAAGTGAAATTTGAGGGACAGTCTGCGAATCGCTGGAGAGTACAGTTGCCCAAAATAGAGGTTGAACAAAATAATACATCCTCAAGCAGAAATATTTACAATGTTGTAACTAACGATTCTAAGCCAAACTCACCACCACCAAGGGTTGCCCAGACGACAACCGGAATTACACAAATCGAAGATTTTAAAGTAACAGGTGACGGTGTATTTATTCGGACTAGTGGTGGAGGTAAGACTCAAATACGTTCTAGCCGTAGTAGCGAACGACTTACGTCGGGCAAGCTTCGCACTCACCAAAATATCGACATTTCTGGTGCATCCCTATCACCAAATTTGACTCAATTAGAAGCAACAATTAACCGTTTTGGTCTGAGTCGGCTAACTTTTTCCCAAAAGCAGGATACAAAACCCACCGTCCGCATCTCCCTTGAGGTAGATTCTGAAGCTGCCGATTGGCGGATAACTCCTGGTGGTACAAATGCTTTAGTGCTGCTACCACAACGTTTACCTGATAAAACTGGCAGTAGTGTTAGTCAAAATCAGGTAAATAACAACTTTCCGGCACCCACCACAAGTCAAACTAGTCCGTTTCCAGGTATACCAAATTCAGCTTCTAGCAGCGATACACTAGCGACTATTCAATCGGTGGATTTAAATGGTGATGGTTCCCAATTGATGATTCGCGGTGATCGACAATTATCTGCCAGTACCAACTGGGATCGAGCATCGGGAATGTTTCAAATCACCGTTAATAATGCCCGATTAGCACCCAGGGTCAATGGTCCACTTATGGACGCTAATAGTCCAATTCTACGGGTACGACTCCAAGAACAACAACAATCGCGGAGCGTGGTGATTTTAGTCCAGCCAGCAGCAGGTGTGCAAATTGGGCAACTCAATCAAATCACAGGACAATTTTTAGCTTTGGAGTTACGGCGTAATCGTACCATCACCGGAGGATTGCCACCTTTACCAAACTCACGACCTTTGCCTGGTAGTTCTGAACCGATTATTAATAACCCTAATCCCAATCCTAATCCGAATTTCCCACCAGTTCCTAACGGTCGCTTAACTGTCATTATCGATCCAGGTCATGGTGGAAAAGACCCAGGCGCTGTGGGAATTGGTGGTAGTAAAGAAAAAGATGTAATTTTGCCCATTGGAATTAGGGTAGCGCAAATTCTCCAGCAAAACGGCATCCAAGCGTTAATGACACGCAATTCTGACTACTTTGTCAGCCTCCAAGGAAGGGTAGACATGGCAAGCCAAGCGAATGCCAATGTATTTGTCAGCATTCATGCTAACTCGGCTGGCTCAAGTCGTCCGGATGTGAACGGATTGGAAACGTATTATTACGACAGTGGACTGGCTTTAGCCCAAACAGTTCATAGTACCATACTTCAGAGTCTCAATGTAAGAGACAGAGGAGTGAGAAAAGCGCGTTTCTTCGTCTTGAGAAAAAGTTCTATGCCTTCCATTTTGGTGGAAGTAGGATACATGACTGGTCAACAGGACATAGCAAAATTGCGAAGTACCGAATATCAGAATCAGATGGCAGATGCGATCGCACGCGGCATTATCCTCTACCTTCGACAAAGATAGATCATTAAATCAGGGAACACTTAGCAGGGAAAAGTGACTCATAACTGTTAAGTCTCAGTAAATAGATGTATCAATAAGTTAGATATTCTTATGTAAAAAATACTGTTTGAGATATTTCTATTGAACTTATTTTCAAAACTTAGTGCAGAAATTTGCCAAAACCAACCTCATCTGCCAAAATTCAACCGGATCAAAGACCTCTTGACTACAATTGACCCAGATTAAAATTTGGACAATTACTTTGTTGGTGTAATCGGATGCAAGTAAATACAGGATAAACTAACATGGTCACGCAATATTCTAGTGCTATTGGTTACTAAAACCCAGTATCTAAATTTAGCAGTTCGTTGGTGCTAATTACGAATATGCCTCCATGTAACTTAATTTGATGTATTGTATGCCAAAAAAATTTGGGCGGTGACGGTGTGAGGATTAACCAACAGATTGAGGAAGTCAGAAGAAGCCTCGTCGTTTCACAGGCAACAGGTCTCTCTGACAAATTTACAGTTACCACAAACAAAAAAATCAGGAGAAATATTGTGAAACTACACTGGTTAATATCCAGCACTTTTTTAGCTACTTTCATGCTATCGTCACCCGCAGATGCTGCAAAGCTAAATTCATGGCGGTATAACACTAACCAAAACCAATTAGAGTTTGATACTGATAGCGCCGTACAACCCCAAGCACAACTCATATATGGTCCCACAAGATTGGTAATTGATTTACCAAATACTCGATTCGACCGTTCACAACTAACCCAACCAGTGGGTGGGGCAATTCGTGCTTTGCGAATCGGGCAGTTTGATCAACAAACTACTCGGATTGTTGTAGAACTAGCCCCTGGTTACACAATAGACCCCCAACAAGTCAAGTTTGTCCCCCTCAGTTCCAACCGTTGGACGGTTAGACTTCCCAAAGCAGAGTTAGATAATGGGGGGACAAATCCAAATAATATTTACAATGTTGTGACTACAGGTTCCACCCCTACAACCCCACGACCAAATACTCCACGACCAAATACTCCACAACCAAGCGTAGTCGCAGCAGAAGCTGGAACCCTAATTGAAAATATTAGATCCACAGGTGACGGTTTTTTTGTCCGTACTAGTGGTAGCGGTAATCCGAATATTACAATTGATCGCAGTAGCGATAAACAAACAATTAGTGTGAATATTTCCGGGGCTGCAATTTCGCCTCGACTCTCTCCCCAAAGCTTACCCCAAAATCAACATGGTGTCAGCCAAATTAATATTTCTCAAACAGAAGGTAAAGTTCGTCTAACTTTACGGGTAGACCGAAATAGCCCCGATTGGCGAGCTTCAAAAAGCAGTATTGGGGGTGTTATTTTACTCCCTAATGCTCCTTTAGTCAGGCTTCCAGGTGGAAATACTCCCTCCAATCCAAATCCCCGTCCAATCCCTCCAGTTGCCCTTTCTCCGGCAACAATTGATGGAATTGAACTCAATCAGACATCCAACCAGTTACTTATCCGTTCCGATCAAAGGTTAACTGGGACTGGTGGTTGGGATCGAAGTTCAGGATTATTCAAAATCACAATTCCCAATGCTAAATTAGCTACTAACGTCCAAGGTCCAAAATTTACCGCTGGTAGCCCGATTTTAAGAGTAAGATTACAACAGCAAGATGGAAATGTTCTGATTTTTGTCCAACCAGCCGCAGGTATCCAAGTTGGACAGCTAAATCAACTGAGTGGACAATTACTATCACTAGATCTACAACGAAATCGCCCCATTACACCACCCGTAAATCCTGCTCCTGGTTTACCACCAATATCACGTACTGATCCACAACCTTTACCAGTACCCGCTCCTAATCCTAACCCTCAGCCCCGACCTCGGCAACCAGTTGGTAAAATTATTGTGATTGTCGATCCGGGACATGGTGGTAAAGATTCTGGCGCACCCGGTCTTGGTGGATTATTAGAGAAAGATGTAGTTTTACCGATTGGAAAACGGGTGGCGGCAATCTTGGAGCAAAATGGCATTAACGCAGTGATAACACGGGATGCTGATTATTTTGTCGATTTGAAGCCTAGGGTTGCTTTAGCTGAACGCGTCAATGCCACATTATTTGTGAGTATTCATGCTAACTCGGTTGATCGCCGTCCTGATGTCAATGGCTTAGAGGTTTATTATTACGATAGCGGTTACAACTTGGCAGAAGCTGTACGCAAATCGATTTTGCAAAGTATTCCCACGATTAAAGATAGAGGCACCCGCAAAGCTAGATTTTACGTCCTGAGAAAAAGCTCGATGCCCTCGATTTTGGTGGAAACTGGTTACATGAGTGGTAGAGAAGATAACCCACGTTTGGGAACCAAAGCATATCAAGATCAAATGGCGGATGCGATCGCGCGTGGTATCCTTCAGTATCTCCGCCGTTAAATTGAGCTTAGAAGTCACGAGTTGGGGAAATTTTCCTTCTCAACTCAACACTTCTGAATTCTCGCTCTTAAATTTTGACCCTAAAATATAAAAATATTTGTTGAATTAACCAAAATCCTGTATCTTTAATTGCAAAACACAATCATAAAATTCGCCTGTGTTTCCATCTTCCCCTTTTGAAGGCAACCTTTTTGCAAACTCCAATTCCGAAGTCCAACGTGCCCCCATTGGCATTTTTGATAGTGGTGTGGGAGGATTGACTGTTCTGCGGGAACTGTATCGCCAACTTCCTAACGAATCAATTATCTATTTTGGAGATACAGCCAGGCTACCATACGGTATCCGTTCCCAAGCTGAAATTATTCAATACGTCCGTGACATCATCACCTGGATGCAGCTTTCCCATGTCAAAATGGTGATCATGGCATGTAATACCAGTTCTGCCCTTGCCCTAGAGGCAGTTCGGGAAGAATTTAATGTGCCAATTTTAGGCATAATTCTTCCTGGTGCCAAAGCAGCAGTGCAACAAGGTAAACGTATTGGTGTTATTGCTACTCCTGCTACCGCTAAAAGTAATGCCTACAAACAGGCAATTCACGAAATCAACTCAGAGGCAGAGGTTTGGCAAGTTGGTTGTCCAGAGTTTGTCCCTTTAATTGAACAAAACCGTATCCACGATCCATATACCATAGAAGTGGCACGTTCCTATCTAGAACCGTTGATTCAGCAGCAAATCGATACTTTGGTCTATGGTTGTACCCATTATCCGCACCTTGCACCAATTATGCGATCGCTTCTTCCTAGCAACGTTAAATTAATCGACCCCGCTGCACACGTTGTCAATGCTTGTACTCAAGAATTAGAACTCCTTGGTATGAGAAATACTTATCCCCCAATGCCAACTCGTTTTGCTGTTAGCGGTTGTCCCCAACAATTTGCCGACTCTTCAGTAAATTGGTTGGGTCATACCCCCACAGTTGAAGCTGTACACTTTACAGATAAGCCTGTTAGCAACAGCACTCAAGACCTCAAAGACACCCCATTGTGCAACGACGAGGCTTCCTCTGACTTCGTGAAAACTTCAAGCTAAACTTAAAGAGGGTTGTCAACGGCGCAATGCGTCCTCTGTGAACTACCCCGCCGTAAGACAGACGGGGCTTCCCAATTCATCGGGAACAGCCTCCAGGACTTCGTAGTTCTATTGGTCTAACATTCCCTCCAAGGGCAGGAGTCCTGGTTCCCAAGACCCAAATCTTTTACCCTGAGCGTAAGTCGAAGGGTTTTCTTGCAACATATACCTCCACCGCTTGGTTTTCGCTTATGGCATTGATGGTCAAGACTTCAATATCCTACCAGAAAATCCTGGGGATTCGTCCCCACCCTATGAATACATTGAGGGCGGGGATGAATAGCGTACCGTTAAATATTCAGTCCGTTTTGGGTCGGGGTCTAAATCCCCGTCGCAAAACGTAATTGCCTAGCTTGCTTCCCGCAATAGCGGGTATTGCGAATTGTTTTAAGCCCGTCGTCTCAACTACTGCCAACTTCCGGCAAGTTTTGTCCCACCTGAACTTCTTGCTGGTTTTTTCCAGCAGCAACAAAATTAACCCCCCCACCAGATTCTTTTTTTCCACTACGTTTAGCTAATGCTAATAGTAGATAAACGGTAAATAAGTACCCAGAAGCGAGAATAAATATCATCATAGGCATTTTTGCATAAACCATCTTTGTGCCCTTTATATAAGTTGAAATAAAAATAATTTGAATCACAAAAATCTAGCCGCCAAAATATACTCGTGGCAACCATACTTTTCATAGAAAAAATCTCACTCGAGCATTAGCGTTAACTTTCAGCTAACGCTAATGTTATGTATAGCTACAGACTTTATACACACCACAACTCAACCGTTTCTGATAAACGATTGAATTACTACTTCAGCAGCCTATTTAAGTCTGCGTTCTCAGTATTTAACCCTTTACAGCCTTAGAACATGCTATATTTCAGCTTGAATCTGAAGGCACAACCAATCCCTCACATATTTAGGTACCTGCTTTCTCAAACAGTGACAAAAAATAAGTAAATAACAGAGCCTACATAAAACTCTCAGCTCCACTTCAACTATTTATTCAAACTCACCACTTAAAAGAAGCAAAAATACTTAAACACAACTTAGCGTTCGGGGTGACAGAGACATCGCCGTACAACGACGAGGCTTATAAGGCAAATTTCTGGAGGAACCAGCTTCCAAAAATATACCGCTCTGACTTCGTGAATATTAAAAATATTATGAGTCCCTTGCTTTTAGCGTAACACAATCTCTTCGCCTTTTCAGCTAAGTTTTTAGCTAAATTCTGAAAAATCGAAAATGATCAATTACTAATGGGGATCACCCATCCATACTACTACATTCACTGCATTGCTCATACCCCAAAAGTGATATTTATTGGGAGTTTCCCATTCCCTGATGCTTAATTTTGATGAAAACTTCCCACTAGCACTGCGTTATCTTAAAATGATTATAGAATATGTAAACTTTCGTAACTTAATCCAGAGTCCGCCTATCCATGACCCCAGCCACCTCCCTTTTTACCCCTGTGGAAGCCGACCTGCGGATATTAGCAGATAACCTGATACAGCTAGTTGGAAATGACCACCCTATCCTCTATGCGGCGGCAAAACATCTGTTTGGAGCTGGGGGAAAGCGTATCAGACCAGCTATAGTTCTGCTGATATCGCGGGCAACCATGTTGCAACAGGATATTACTCCTCGTCACCGCCGCTTGGCAGAAATTACAGAAATGATTCATACCGCTAGTCTCGTTCACGATGATGTAGTAGATGAATCAGAAGTAAGGCGTGGTGTTTCCACAATTCACAGTATGTTTGGTAACAGGATTGCCGTCTTAGCGGGAGACTTTTTCTTTGCTCAATCTTCCTGGCACCTGGCAAACCTAGACAACTTAGAAGTAGTCAAACTGCTATCGCAGGTACTGATGGATTTTGCCGTCGGAGAAATCCAACAGGGATTAAACCGCTTTGATACGAATATATCCTTGGAAACCTATTTGAAGAAGAGCTATTTTAAAACAGCATCCTTGATTGCCAATAGTTCCAAAGCTGCTGGAGTTATTAGTGAAACTTCCCCAGAAATTATCGAGCATCTTTATGAGTACGGTAATCACTTGGGTTTAGCTTTCCAAATCGTGGATGATATTCTTGACTTTACAGGTTCTACAGATACATTAGGAAAACCAGCCGGATCTGACTTACGCAGCGGAAATCTGACTGCACCCGTGCTATTTGCTTTGGAAGAAAAACCATACTTAGAAGCCTTAATTGAGCGAGAGTTTGCTCAAGATGATGATTTAAACCAAGCGTTGACACTAATTCATGATAGTCAAGGAATTCAAAGGGCAAGGGAACTAGCAGCGCACCATGCCAAACTAGCTGTAGATAATCTTGCTGATTTACCACCTTCTGAGTCTCGTCAAGCATTGGTAAGTATGGCTGATTACGTATTAAGTCGGTTGTACTAACAAGGATAGTAAAATATTCTCAAAGAGAAGCAAATCTCCCATTTGATCAGTTTTGTTAGGAAACTTGCAATTTTAGCTCCTTGTGGAAGTAACGCCAAATTTTAGAGGGTTAGCGCTTTACGTTCTTCCCTCTGAGACTCTGTATTTTTGGGCAATTCCCAAATTATTAATCCCCAATTGCCAGTATTTTCCCCAAGGTAGCTTGTGACAGGATAAGCTGGTATCTGTGTTAGTTTGTTAAGCAATATCAGGGGGGATTGGGCTATGGGAGCTATCTTTTTTGATTGCTCTTTGAACTAGAGCTTGTAAATTGGAGCGTTTAACTTCAAAACTATCTGTAGTAGTGCCAGAAGTTTCAAAAAAAACTATACTATCTACTGGTTCTAATGCAATTAATTGGAACAAAATGTGAGTAACAGGTAAGGGTGCAGCGACATTTTGCGAATTGGGTACAGTACTAATATTGGCTGTAGCATCATCGATTGTAGGGAAAGCGTAAACAACATGCTTCTCTAGCCTTGGATTTGCACGGTTGCTTAATGTAGTTAAAATCCAATGCTCCTCTAAGTCTTGGAGGATGTAGTATTGGGAGTGACGTAACGATGAGGCGACGGCAAACAGCACTGGAGTAATTGCTGTGATTATTTTTGGCGTAATGCCATCTTGGGGTGCATCGTGAATCAGCAATTGAATTTGTGCTTCTAAATCCATAAAATTTACCTGCTAATCAAGGGGTGGGTATTTACTCTAACTTGGATAAAATGCAGACAATCAAACAGAAACTGGGAATAATAGGTAAAGCTCGCCACGGGGATACTCCACGGCGGCTGACTTTATGTAAAGTTAGACTTTAAACTCAGGCTTTACCTGGGTTTAGCTTATACCCAAAACTATAAACCCAGTACCCATCCTCCAAGCAGGATGTGAAACTCGATGGGGTAAGCTTCCCCCACCAGACTTCACGTAAATAAGTATGCTAGGGTCTTTCTAAATACGACATTATGAATTTAGCCGCAACCACAACTATTCAGGGAGATAATTCTATCGGCGTGGAGGCGATATTTCAACTCCTGTATCAGGAGCTTAACCAAGCTACTAAAGCCTCAGAGCAGAATTGCCGCGATGTGGCAATGCGAATCACCGCCGAAGTCTACCGCATTTGCAGCGAGAGCAAGCGTATTCAGGCTTCCGGTGCAATTGAAAGCTCGGCGATGGCTTTAGCAAAGCATCGACTGCAACAGTGCTTACGATACTACCAGTTAGGTTCTAGTCGGGGTAGGGTCGAACTTCATAGCACTCTGAGTGCCATCATCTACCGCTATATTAATCCTCCACAAAGGCAATTAAGTTATCAAGGAAGGCTGACAATAATTGAAGATTTTCTTCAAAGTTTTTATTTGGAGGCTTTGAATGCTTTTCGACGTGAAACTCAGTTGGAGAAAACCTATAGCCCAAGGACATTGCTGGAATTGTCTGAGTATATGGCGTTTACTGAGCGTTATGGCAAAAGGCGAATTCCGCTTCCAGGGAGACAGCAACAGCTAATTATTCTCCGAGCGCAGACTTTTTCCCAACAGCAACCTCCGGAAACCTGTGTCGATATTGAACAAGCAGCAGAAGGTAGTTCTAGTGAAGCTGATGGTTCTTGGGAAGATCCGGCTGTGCAGCAGTTACGCAGTGCGATGGCAACCCAACCAGAACCAGAACCTCAAGAGGAAACATTGCGCTCTGTGGTGGTTTCGGAATTGATTAGTTACTTGGAAGAAAGACAGCAAAACGACTGTGCTGATTATTTTGCACTGCGTCTGCAAGATTTATCCGCACAGGAAATTGAGTCAATTTTGGGCTTAACTTCTCGTCAGCGGGATTATTTACAGCAACGCTTTAAATACCACTTGATTCGATTTGCGCTGTTACATCGTTGGGAATTGGTTCACGAATGGCTCGAAGCTGATTTACGGACAAATTTAGGCTTGACCCCACAACAATGGGATACATATGTGGAGCAGCTTGACGAAAAACAGCGATCGCTGATCGAATTAAAACAACAAGGACTCCCAGATGACAAAATTGCCAAAACTTTAGGGTTATCAATGGCACAACTACAAAAACGTTGGTTTAAAATTTTGGAACAAGCCTGGGAAATTCGTAACTCTTTAATGTCCGGATCAGGTGCATCTACTCATGAATAGTGACTCAGAATCCTTACAAAACCAGTTGCTCAAAATGTTACTCGCAGATGATGCTAGTACGGATGAAAATACTTCGGTCGAATGTAAGGAAATTAACGGGGTTGAGAGCCTGACTACTGATGATGCTGACTTAACAAGCAGTAAATCGGGGTTAGATTCGATACCCCAAACCTTTCTATTGGGAGAAATTCCTACTGTGCAAGAGCGTTTTCAAGCCATCCTTAAACGTCGGTTACAAATTCAAATCCAAAACCATCCACCTTTGTTTCCCTGGGAAACACAATTGAAAGATTATCCCGATTATCTTGACAATCGAGCGGCAAACTTGGTTCCCGCTTGGGGGTGGGTGGCGCAACAATCTAAGTTGAATTTGCCAATTAGCTTACCAGATAAAGTTTTCCAGCAATTACTCGAAAGATGTCAAGCTTTGATTGCATCTTCATTACCTCTGGGAGCTAAATTAGTTCAGGCGGTTGAAAGTTTATTTCCTGGAGATCCTCAAGGACTTAATGATTTAGCCGGATTAGTTTTACGAAGCCCATATCGATCTGTGGCTGGATTAGAAGCAATACCAAATTTGGATAGCAGCTATTCAGACTTACAGACTCGTCAACAAATGGCAGTGTCATTACTGGCAGCAAAACAACTGCTTGATAACTTGACATTACCAATTTCTGCTAGCGAACCAGTCATCGAAAGAGAGTGGATCAGTAGTGCTGGTGTTCTCAACTTGAAGGTAGAGTATCAACTATCTCCAGGTGGAGCAGCAAAACTCCTTGTCCAAGGAGACTTACCAGTCCCAGGAATCCTAAAAATTCAGGGGAATAATTCCCAAGCGATTGCACAATCTGCTCTTCCAGGATGTTTGAATGTAGAAATTAACTGCAATCAACCAAACCAAACCTATATTCTCGAAGTTGATTTTGAAGATTTTGAGCAACAACCTCTAAAATTTATGATTACGCCGACAGCGTAGTCTTAGGTAATTTTAATTACCAATGCCAGCCCTGGGGCTGAACATGCGCCAGCGCGAAGCTTGCACGACATAAGTCGTTCAGATGACGATCCTGAGTAAAAAGCTTATGCTTGGTTTAAACAAAGCGGTCATTAGGAAGGCACTTGCAAAAGTCAGTTTTGACTAGGGGGCAGTGCCTTTAGCGTCTACGGGAAGCTGTGAAAAAGGAACTTAGGTAGTTAATTCAACTGATGCTTATAGTATCTTTAACATCCAAGTATCGCTT
Organism: Calothrix sp. PCC 6303; assembly: GCF_000317435.1. NCBI lineage: Bacteria > Bacillati > Cyanobacteriota > Cyanophyceae > Nostocales > Calotrichaceae > Calothrix > Calothrix sp. PCC 6303. The sequence continues at coordinate 5,754,359 of NC_019751.1, read as the reverse complement.
TGCTTATATATCCACTTCCTGCTTTATCAGTTAATAATGTTTAAATTTTCCAGGATGCGTTGGCGTTTACCAACATGGAGCAACTTGCAGCAACAAATGCTGCCACCATTGATGGAAGTCGAAAATTCGATTCCATTACGGGTACTGGTGCTGGCATTGGTAATTGTAGGTGTTGTAGCGACAGATATTGCTGCTGAAACTAGGTTCAGTTTTTGGGCTGTACCACTAAGTTGTGCGGGTACAACTTGGAGTTATTACCGTCGCCGCAGCCGAAATGTGTCTGTTAAATTTTGTATTGCTATTGGGATGTTGATTGCACTTGGTGCTTTCTTTGGGCGGTTATTTGGCGAACTTAACGACACTCGGTTAGCGTTGGCGGAATTATTGATTCAACTTCAAGTACTCCACGGCTTTGATATACCCCGTCGTAAGGATTTAGGCTATTCCATTGTCATCGGGGTAATTTTACTTGGTGTGGCAGCAACACTAAGTCAAACTTTGGCATTTGCACCAGTATTATTAGTTTTTTTAGCTGTAGCATTACCAACTTTAGTATTTGATTACCGTTCCCGACTCGGCTTAATTGAGATTAACTTAGGCACAGCCAAGCAGAAGGTAAAAAGCCAGAGGTTATCTGGACTTTTACCTTCTTATTTCATGCTGTTTGGTGTAGTTTTAGTCATCGGTTTAGGAATTTTTGCGGTTTTACCCCGATTTCCTGGTTATCAACTACGGATGTTTCCAGTTAGTAGCAACATTCAAGTCCAAGGTAACTTTACTGGCAGGAATGTGATTAATCCCGGCTATGTACGTAAAGGAAATGGCAAGGGTGGGGTAAATCCGGGTAGCGGTGGGAATGGTGGTGAACCAGGAAAAATCGATCCGAGTTTTTATTATGGCTTTAATAGTCGCATCAACCAAAATCTCCGAGGTGAGATGACACCCAAGGTTGTGATGCGAGTGCGATCGCAAGTTGAAGGTTTCTGGCGAGTTTTGGCTTTTGATAAGTATACAGGTAATGGTTGGGAGATTTCCCGCAATGACAAAACCCAAACTTTGCGCCGTTCCCCTTGGTCATATCAAGTTTTTATACCTAGAAATACGATCACAGGCAAAACTCAGGAAGTAGTTCAGACCTATACTGTGACATCTGATTTACCCAACCTCTTACCAGCTATGACCTACCCTAGGGAACTTTACTTCCCAGCGCCACTGGTAGCAGTTGATCCAGAACAGGGATTAAGATCGCCTGTGGAACTGTCGGAAGGTTTTACCTACACAGTTATCTCAGATGTACCCCAACGCGATCGCGCTTTGCTAAATCTGGCGAAAAATAAGTATCCCCCAGAAATTAGTAAGTATTATTTACAAGTTCCCCCAGAAATCCAGGACAAGGTGCGGCAGCGTACAGAGGAAATTTTGGCTGACTATAGTAAAAATAGTGTGGCTAAATCCAGTAAAACTTTAGATTCAACCTACGAAAAAACCCTTTATTTAGCCCAATACGTTAAACAGCACTTCACAACACCCGAAAACCCCAGTGAATTTCCATTTTTAGAGGAAAATGAGGACTTGGTGGAGGCATTCCTTTTTAAACATCAAGGTGGCTATCCTGACCATTTTTCCACCGTCCTCACAATTATGCTGCGTTCTATTGGTATTCCTGCGAGATTAGTTGCAGGTTATGGTGCTGGACAATTTAACCCTTTCACGGGGATGTATATCGTCCGTAATACGGATGCTTATGCCATGACTGAGGTATTTTTCCCGCGTTACGGTTGGTTTGCCTTTGATCCAATTCCTGGACATGATGTCATTCCCCCATCCATTGAAGAAACACAAACCTTTACAGTTCTTCAACAGTTTTGGAAATGGGTAGCAGGATGGTTGCCCTCTCCAGTTACAGGTCTACTCAATGGTGTATTTGGGACAATATTTGGCTTGATTGCCCGGTTCTTTAATTTATTTTCCCAAGGATGGTTGGGAATTCTCCAAGCCTTAGTCAGTTTAACAGGGGTGAGTTTTGGCGGTTGGTTGATTTTACAGCAGTGGAATCGCTGGCGCGATCGCGTAGCCTTAAATAAGCTACCTCCTATGGAAGGTCTATATCAAAATATGTTGCGATGGGTAGCACAAAAAGGACTGGCTAAACATCCTTCCCAAACCCCCCTAGAGTACGTTCAGGTTTCATATCAACAGTATCCTTCCCACATCGCCGAAATTATTGACGAAATTACTCAAGCTTATGTTGGTTGGCGATACGGAGGCTATAAACCTGATTTACAAAGGTTACAACAACGATGGCAACAGTTAAAGGCTGAAAGTAATTTTCGGGTTAATTCTTTGAAAATTTGAATCATTTTAAATCTGGGGGCGATACCCCTCATCTAAAATAACGGCAAAAAATAGGCTCAACATATTTTGATTGAGCCTATTTCTGTTTATTTTGCTGTTACATCTAACTGTCTAAAAGAATTTACTTCATGAATTTTTGATAATTTCCTAAATGTAAAGAATAGGCTTGACAAGAAAATAGACAAATACATTCGTTATTAGTTGTACAAAGTATACATTTTGCACTTTTCAGAGGATATATCCCGAAAAATAAGCAGACACAGGAATTTTAAGTAATTATGAAATTAGCAAAGTATGAAGTAAAATTTCTGGAAAAAGGGTGGCGTTAACTCATTTACTAATAAAAAACAATATCTAAAGGTATAAAACCATGTACGTCTTAAGTCTGATTTTGAAAAGAGATGATTACGAAAATGTAATAAAAGTAATGACAATTAAAAACAAATGCTAAAGCCAGGAAAAAGTGCGTTGTAACTGCATTTTTTGGGGATAACATGGAAAATAGTTCCTTATAAGCTTCTAACAAAGCATTTAGTATCAGTTTTAATATGGAGATTCAGCTCATCAATATCGGGTTTGGTAACATCGTATCTGGCAATCGGGTCGTTGCGATTGTCAGTCCAGAATCAGCTCCCATCAAACGCATCATTACTGATGCACGCGATCGCGGTCAATTAGTAGATGCCACTTATGGTCGCCGTACTAGGGCTGTAATTATTACTGATTCGAGTCATGTAATACTTTCTGCCATCCAACCGGAAACAGTCGCAAACCGTTTTGTGATTTCCCGTGACCATCAGGCTGTAGATAATTAAAGATTTACAGGTGAATGAAAATTCCCACCACTATTTATGCTGTAGCAGCATTACGATATGAATTAGACTAATATATTCTGTAAACCGTGCCATACACCACATCAGTCATCAGCCAACAAGCTTACCCGTGGCTGGTGATGGTGTCTATTAAATTCACAAGTTGAGCGGATGATGCAAGTTCTATCCATCAAGAGTGCCACTACCAAAGAAATTCAATCTCATGGCAAGCTAATCGTGTTAACAGGTCCGAGTGGAGTCGGCAAAGGTACGTTAATGCGATCGCTTCTCACACGTCATCCGGAACTATATTATTCGATTTCCGCGACAACCCGCACACCCCGTTCAGGTGAAATTGATGGCAAACACTACCACTTTATTAACCGCAGCAAGTTTGAAAAGCTGGTTGCTAATGGTGAGTTTTTAGAGTGGGCTGAGTTTGCAGGCAATTACTACGGGACTCCTCGCACAGCCGTGCTTAATCAAATTAACCATGGTAAATCCGTAGTTTTAGAAATTGAACTCGAAGGTGCGAGAAAGGTTCGGGCTTCTTTTCCTAGTGCCAAAAGCATTTTTATTCTTCCACCCTCAATCGAAGAATTGGAGAAGCGCATTCGCGGACGAGGACAAGATCCAGAAGATGCTATTTCTCGCCGTCTAGGACGTGCTCAAGCCGAAATTAGCGCTGCTAATGAATTTGATGTCCAAATTGTCAATGATGATTTGGAAACCGCTCTCCATTCAATTGAAGCGGCTTTACACAACTTCGTGAATTGTGGGTAAAATCGGGATACTTTAACAAAAGTTAATTATTTTTGTTTGGTATGGGTTTGCTCTTATAAAATCCCCATAGATGAAAACCCCACCATCTCAAAAATCGAGAGATGGTGAGGTTTTTTCTATAATCCCTTGCATAATCTAAGAGTATTCCAAGTAAAAAAATTACTCCAATAAATCTGAATGCAACTTTTTTAAATCTCAAAACCTTATTTCCCTGGACTTTCCCCAGATAAAAAATCCCAAAAGGGTTGATGAATAAATATTTTATAGTTATTTAGCAACCCCTACCTAACAAAACTCACTCGTGTTTATCACACGTCTCACAAAAGTGAGACGTGGGAGTTTTGCTGTTTCGGCTAAATTTTATTTACCCTGCTAAACCTTGAAGGATTCCCAAGTTGCCAGCAATAAAGAAAGCAACAGCTGCACCACCAATACCACCGATTAAGAAAGCACTAGCGAAGTTATTCCAACCTTCTTTAGTGTTGAAAGAATCAGGTGGCTTTGGCACTGTCACACTGGCAAGAGGCTTGTCTGGGTTGCTGTTGGCATAGAGTGATAGGCAGATTGTCAAGATTACAACCAATCCAATCGTTGCCAATAAGCCAGCCAAATCGGCATTCGGCTCGTTTCGCAGTGGACCTAACTTAGCAAAAGGTCCAAAGAGTAGATAACCATGTGCCATGCCAACTTCCAAACCACGACGGAAAGGGGTTAAACCTGGGCGGTAAGCAGGTAAGTTGTTGATGAACCACTGAACTGTGGATGAGCTATTAATTGGCGTTTCTAAGTTGCCAATAAATGGATCGCGTCCTGCTGGCTTAATTACTTCCTGGGTCATATTTTACGTTTGCCTCTTAATGGATAGGATTCCGGCAATTTATTTTATCTTAATGATAAATCTAGCTGAGTACACTTTTGGATGAGTTGTTTAGAAAACTTAATTTTGATTATTTTACAGCCTTGATTATGAAAAAAACTCACTATGGTAATTAGATACTAATTAGACAGTAGTGAGTTGATTAAAATTATGTAAATCAATTTTCCAATTTCCAACAAAGATATTACAAAGTTTTAATTTGATATCTCATGTTCAAATTAATTGACTTTGATACTTAGGATTATCTAAGTCGAATTGGGAGCATCCCACTTTTTAAATCAATAGCCTGGAAGGGTATCGCTATAGGGATATAGACACTTACGGCTTCCTGTAGGATAGCCTGTAGCTGAAATAGAAGCCGCTGCCGCGTCTACCGCAGGCTGAAATATTTTTAGCCTAGGCACCCTTTGCTAGTTTAGCCCCAGGCTTATGGTCTGCGGGAAGAGTGAAAAATTCAGATATTCCCGATCGAATCTTTCAGCAAGTTTCTAGGGTAGTGGGTGGAAAAGTAAGTCTGGAAAAAAGCGATTAAACTCGATCAACAAACCAGCGGTAAAACTCAGTAAAGCGAAAATCATCACTGGTGCTGTTGACAGAAACCGGAGGAAATTAGCGTCCATGTTTAAATCTCCCAAGATTATATTCATGTTTGTAATTCAAGACTTCCCAATTTTTAATTACTAAAAATTGGGATATTTGTCGCCATTAGCAGTACGACAAGGAAATCAGAAAAAGTATGGAATAGCCTACTTGAAAATTAGCTTTTCAATTCAGATAATCCCGATAGTTACTTTTGCCACACCTTATTGCTAATGTTGGCTTTGAGGATTTGAGTAGAGGAAATTCCTAAGGCAATAACCAAAGGGCAATTATTTCCAACTTATGGAAAATTTTGCAGTGGAAATCTCTAAATCATTCACCCTATTTATCCACTAGCGTGGCGAAATAGTGATTTCAGTATCCTTTGCGGTTAATTCACCAGTTGTGAATTCTTTAAGTGCCGCAGCAGGCCAAGCAAAGCCAGTGAGCATTGTTTGGAATGCCAAAGGAACGTCGATCACAATTTCCTTCATTTCTGGGGAATCGCCTTTGCGAATAGCGATCAAGTAGGCACGACCTACCCAACCAATCCAGCCTGCGATGTATAGGAATAAAATGCTGGGGATCAAGAAATCTCCAGCATGATCGAGGCTCCCGTCAACAATTAGATGAGGTAGACCCTCAGGACCGCACAAAGCTTGGGAATAGCGCTCAAAACGCTTCTGACCAGATTTGGGGTCATCAGTGGTATTCAGAGCTGTTTTAGCTCTTTGTTGGAAGGCGGGAGAGTCTTTACAAGGTACTAAATCTGCTCCGAGGGCTAAAGTTGACGGAGCAAAGTTGAACCAGAGACTAACCACTAAAATCAGGGCAAACAAGCGTCGCATAGGATTGTTTCCTTTTATTACGAAACAAAATCTTTTGTACAAAACGAAGCGGCTTGTACAATCGTGATTTGATTTGGATAACTAGCATTGGACATTCGCCACGGAGAAACCGGGAGATTCTTGCTATTTGTTTCGCGCAGGCTGCGCTAACACAGGGATTCTGATGAATTTACCCACGCTAGCGCACCGCTTCGCTAACGGCAAGCATCTTGACCGTATGCCCTACGGCTGCAAGTGCGCGCTCTCGCACTACTTAGAATTGCGTCCTAAATACCTAGGTTTAGAAAACTGGGGTTTTGGTCGCGTTTTCGGTAATCATATCCTTTGCTTGCGAACAGAGTAAAGTTGCAGTAAATAAAAGTTAAAGCTTCTTATTCTTGGGCGTTAAAGTTTACTGCTGTAGGGGTGTAGGGAAAAAAAGATCGAAAAGTGCTAGAAACAAGTTAATAATTCTTAATTAAAAATGCTGATTTTTTTCAGCATAAAAACTCATTTTGGAAAATTCAATTTGCGGGATAGAGCAAGAAATATGGTGACTGTATTGGCGATTGAAACTAGTTGCGATGAAACGGCTGTGGCAATTGTAAACAAACGTGAAGTTTATAGTAGTTTTGTGGCTTCCCAAATTGCAGTGCATCAGCAGTATGGGGGGGTTGTACCGGAGGTGGCTTCACGGCAACACCTGGAAGTGATTAATTACGCGATCGCTCAAGCGATGGAACAGGCAAAATTAGGTTGGCAAGATATCGATGGGATTGCGGCAACCTGTTCTCCTGGTTTGGTGGGTGCTTTGTTGGTGGGATTAACTGTGGCAAAAACTTTGGCGATGCTGCACGAAAAACCTTTAATTGGGGTGCATCATCTAGAAGGTCATATTTGTGCCACCTATTTGAGTGAACTAGATTTACAGCCGCCTTTCCTGAGTTTACTGGTTTCTGGTGGGCATACCAGCTTAATTCACGTTCAAGACTATGGGGTATATCAAACCCTGGGAGAAACCCGCGATGATGCTGCCGGAGAAGCTTTTGATAAAGTGGCACGGCTATTAGGCTTGGGATATCCTGGTGGACCAATGATCGACAAAGTAGCTAAACAGGGCAACCCCAACGCTTTTTCTTTACCAGAAGGCAGGGTTTCATTGCCAAATAATGGTGGATTCCATCGCTATGATGCGAGTTTTAGCGGTTTGAAAACAGCAGTATTGCGATTGGTACAGCAATTTCAGCAAAAAGGTGAAGAGGTTCCCGTTGCTGACATTGCCGCTAGCTTCCAGGAAACTGTAGCGCGATCGCTTACCAAGCGAACCATCAACTGCGCCCTAGATTATGGTTTAAATAAGATTGCCATTGGTGGTGGAGTTGCCGCTAATAGCAGTTTGCGATCGCACTTACAAACCGCAGTTAATAAAAATAACCTCCAAGTTTTCTTCCCACCCCTCAAATACTGTACCGATAACGCCGCCATGATTGGCTGCGCTGCCTCTCAACATCTTTTTCTAGGGAATACCTCACCGTTAACATTAGGAGTTAACTCCCGGCTATCCTTGACTAAGGTGATGGAACTTTACCAATAGATCTGGATTAGGAAATAATCTCAAAATTATAGAAACACTTTTCCCTGGCTGTTAGCGGTGGGTGTCTCTTCTGTCCCTGCTCCCCTGTTTCTAGCTTCCCAATAACTTGCGAATTTCACCAGCCACGGCATCAGGTTGTTCCAACATTGCCAAATGACCACATTCGGGAATCTCAATCACGTTATCACCACAATAACTAAATAAAGGGTGAAAGCTAGCTAAATGTCGAACATACTTAGGTTCCATCACTTTGTCTTCAGATCCTGCCACAAAATAAACTGGCTGCTGAAGTTTTGACACCAATTGTGGAAGATGATTGATTTCTTCTTCAGTTGTCGATTCCAATAATGCTCCCAAGGCTGCTTCTGGATCTGCCACCACAAAATCTATAACCCTTTGCCTTGCCCAGCAACGCTCTAAAGGACGGGCAACACTTGTCCTGGTAAACAATAAATCTATTAATGGCACTTGGGAAAGCCACTTGGGACGAACTTGCAAAAATTTCTGCCCTGCTGATCTAAATTGCTCAAAAGCTTCCTTAAGATAAATTCCACCACCTGAATTAATGCAGATGACCCCCTTGATAATTTCTGGCATTTGTTCAGCAGCCCAAAGAGCTATAGTACCTCCCAAGGAATGACCAATTAACCAAGCACTATTAATTTTCAAAGATTGTAGGAGCAGAATTAAATCTTGAGCGTATGCTGCTGGGCTATGAAGTGAATCAAAAGAATTGATCTGACGATCGAGACTTACCTCATACTTGCTGCTGTCATCACGATTCCATAAATTTTCTGGTGGTATCGCCTGCTGGTACAAGGCAGCTGTTTTTTTCGCTTGAGATTCTCCAAAGCCCCTCAAATCATAAGAAAGGCACTGAAAATCTACCGACAGCCGAGAGATTACAGGCTGCCAGTATTCACGACTATTAAGCCAACCATGAATAAATACTAAGGTGTGCGGGTAGGATTTTTGCTCTGTTAGCTGGTAAGCGTGGGGAACGCCCAAAATTTCTGTGATTGCCATATACCTATCGTACCTCTAAGGGCGGGCGCGATTGAATAGCAGTTAAACAGATTCTCAAATAAATTAAATTCCTAGTAATCGCTGTCTCACTCCTTCGGCAATTTTATTGCCTAAGTATTCGGGGATCAGGCTTTCGTTTGGTCCAAGTAGGTAAAGAATCAAACGTGTGCGTCCCCGCCAAACCAATAAGTTAGCATTTACTACCAAAAGATCTTCCTGCCAAATAGCGTACATAACTTTATAAAATAATCCTGGTTGATTATCAGCTTCGATTACAAGGGCAGGGAGATGAAAAACCGGATCTACGTAGAACTCAGTTTGTACTTGTTCTAAGCCAGCATCCAGATTAAACTCAACAGCCAGCATTTCTTCCACCTCAAACCTACCTCCCAGTGCCTCGCGGATAGCACGACAGACATTTTCTGCGGTTTTATCGGTAAGTGCGTTGCTGCCTCGTGACACAAGCAATTTAATAAATACCAGCATTGGCGGCTTGATTTGACCATACAGACTCAAGGAATGAATGGTCAGCCCATAGGCAGCTAATACACCGAAAATGTCACTCAGGAGAAATGATTGATTCCGATAAGCAAAATGCAGGGCGCTTTTGCTCCCTTCCTGTTTCAATTCGATCACGGCGCGTCTGCTTTTATACAAGCGATAAGCCAGACGTAAATTTTGCAGTTGAATTTCACTGCTGACAAATTGCTCATAAAACTGTGGAAACGCCCGGTTGAAGCGTTTTAACAGTTCTAGCGTTGAAGATTTTAGACCAGAAGCCATCATTTGTGATTAGAGTCGCTTGCCTTAGTCAAGACTAAAGCTTTCATAGGTATTTGTGTACAAATTCACTTTTATATTGTGTCCTTGTGCTTATTTTCTCCAACCCTCAACAACAAAGTGCTAAAGTTGAAAGTGATTAGTGTAAAACACGCCTGAATTGGCAAATAAAAATTGAATTTTCGGCAAACCTGGTTTTTCAGAGTTTACGCGAAGCTCAATGTGAATTTACACTATTTCAATCATGATCAACTCATAGTTTACTACCCGAACCACCTGGCATGGGTTTTTGGAAAACCTGGTTTAGCACTTCTGATACCAACGCAGCACCTAAAACAACTCCAAGTGAAGAGTATACGATTGATGCTACTGGTAATTCCAGCAGCAACAGCGAAACTCCTCAAAAAGAAGTTCGCATAGTGTTCAGCACCGAACGCGAAATCGACCTCTACGAACTTGAAGAACTTTGTGATGCTGTCGGCTGGTCGCGCCGTCCTCTGCGAAAAGTAAAGAAAGCCATTGAACATAGTTTTCTGGTTGCCTCAATGTGGCAAGTCAGAGGAAATCAACGGCGGCTTATTGGCTTCGCACGGGCCACTTCTGACCACGCGTTTAACGCAACAATTTGGGATGTAGTAGTTCACCCAGACTTTCAAGGTAAAGGCATGGGCAAAGCTTTGATGAAATATATGCTCAAAAAACTTAGAAGCGAAGAAATCAGCAACGTCACGCTTTTTGCTGACCCCCATGTTGTAGACTTCTATCGTGGTATGGGTTTTATGACAGATCCTGAAGGAATTAAAGGTATGTTCTGGTACCCTCAGTAACTGCTAGCGGAATTATTTGGCAATCAGAACATCAAGTGCTTGAAAATCATTTTTTTGGTACGCAGATGATGCTGGCTGGTAATTGTAAAAGTGTTCCCAATACGGCTCGGTTTAGCAAAAATGGCTATTAGCGGTTAGCTTTTAGCTATTGGCTTTTATAGTCAATAGCATATAAATGATTAAGTGTTATTCTTACCCTTTCCTTCCTAACCGAACCGCATTGGTAATATTTCAATAAATATTTCAATAAATAAATGTTCCAAAATCCGTCATTGCGTAAAGCCCTCCTTGGGAACCTACCCGAATGGCATATAATAAGTGCCTACGATTCCCTTGATGCAGTGACATCTGGGCATTTTTTAGCTGGAGTTCTTTAGCTACGGCAGTTTGGGGGAAATTGGCAAATCCTGATTAATTTTTGAAAGACCTATATTAGATGGCATTTTTCGGATGCATGGGTAGCGAAAGCAAAAATTAGTTGTTCAAACTATTATTTCTAGTGTATGATGACTAATGTAGCGTCAAAACTAGCCATTCCGGGATGTAGCGCAGCTTGGTAGCGCGCCTGCTTTGGGAGCAGGATGCCGCAGGTTCGAATCCTGTCATCCCGATATATTTAATGTTTTTTCAGATTTTTAGAGGATTTTTAGAAAATTTAAAAAGTCTTCTCGGCAGTTAGCAAGGTTCATCAGAATTTCGCTAACTTTTACTGTGAGCATCAGATTACAGCTTTTCCCATTTTCCCAAGATCTCATTCATCAGAAAAAACAGATATTTTGATATAATCTATTAGAAAATTAAAATTTAGGTAAATTTAAGGAAATTAAAGGGAATTTAAGTAAACTTTAACAAATTTTTCAGTGGGATTTAGCTTTCGCTAATTTACATATCTTTGTAGGTAAGTTACAACTAGCAATAAAGTTATTGTTGATAAATTGTCACCTAGGGCATAAATTACTGTGCTTATGGTGAGTAAAAAATGAAAATTTTCTTCTAGTAGGTTTAGACACACTTATAGTTTGAAGCTGAGGAACGATTAATGTTTAAGTTCCGTCGAATATATTGGGAAAGACAATAGAATGGCATTTAACAATTGTCGTAAGTCGAGAAAGCTTCGGCTTATGGCATCGTGGTTCAGCAGTAAGCATCTACAGAAATTCAGCGTCTGTGAGCAAATGTAGTACAAACAATTGGTTGAAGCCAAGACAAGTAACAGTATTTAATTGTTATGTACTCATGAAAAAAGTTTCAACTTAGTTGAAGTATTAAGGTTAGGAGAAGTCATGAAATCATTGGTTCGTTGGGGCACGACAGTTGGTGTGGTAGGAAGTACTCTGGCAGCAACATTATTAAGTGGAGTTGTACCTGTAGTAGCATTGCCCGAACAGCAAATTAAAGCCAAATTAGATGAAATTCCGGTATGGTTGATTACTAATGGTCAAGGTTCACCATTGAGTCGCCAGCTACCTGATAATCAAGGGAAAAAAGGTGGTTCGATGACTCTTGTGTACATGAGTCGTCAAGAAGCACAAAAATCGATTAAAGAGTTGCAAAGTATCAAAGACAAAGATCCTAAAAAGGTGGAAATGTTTAAGAGTTTGCAAGCAACAACTGTATCTTTGGGTACTATTTATCAAAAATTGCAACAAACTAAAAATCAACCCGATAAGTTGTTTTTCTCATTTAAACCTGATGATAATGAGATTAAAGGTGCAACTGAGTTGATGCGTGCAAATGGACAGGATGTGAAACAGTTAAGAAGTATACCCACATTCTTAGTTAGATTTGCTCCTGGTAAGAGTTATGTTCCTATTCAGTTGGGTGATAAAAAAGAGTATATCCCAGTTTTTACCAGCAAAAAAGATGCTGATGCGTTGTTAAATCAAGTTAAGCCTAGTTCTCCCACAGCTAGTATTGAAGTGGTGGATGTAGATAGGATTTTGCAAACTTTGCAGCAGAAAAACGACAAGGGACTTGAACAGATAGTTTTCTTCCCATCTCCAGAAGCGCGGGAATATATTCGTCAAGTTTCTAATAATTCCGCACCAAAAGCACCTACTGCTGCACCACCAAAGAAGTAGGGAGTTAGAAGTTGTAGAATGCAGGAGATGAAGATTGTTTGGTTTCTGTGCATTCTCAGTTTCAAGGTTATGTAGTTGATCAATCTTGATTGCTAACCCCACCGTCTAGATTACATATTGCACTGTCAATGGTAGCTTCGGAGAGTGTAACTTGTGTTAGCAGGCTAAAAAAGCTGAACTTTCGTTTTACTGATAAGATTAGGTGTTTATTGAAAACGAAAAAAACACAGTGTTAGCACTTTGGTGTAATATCTAATTAAAAATGGGAGTAGTATCTGGTTTCAGACTTTGGGAGTGGCGAAATGTGGCGATAGAGAGTGCGATCGCATCTGACATTCCACCCGCAGAAATAGATTGGTTGCTACTGGAGGTGACTGAATTAGATCGTTTAGCTTTGCGGTTGGAATCCTTTAAAAACCAACCTCAAATTGAATTACAGCTACCTTTTGAAGACTTGGAGCTGTTGTGGAAAAAACGATTAACTGAACGTTTACCAGTTCAGTACATAACGGGAATCACACCATGGCGGCAATTTAGGCTCAGAGTTTCCCCTGCGGTGCTGATTCCTCGACCAGAAACAGAATTTTTAATTGATTTAGCTGTAGAGAGGGTAAAGCTTTATCCTGGGTTAAATCAAGGGAATTGGGTTGATTTGGGTACAGGTAGCGGTGCGATCGCATTAGGGTTGGCGGGTGCTTTCCCTGGTGCGATTTTTCATGCTGTAGATGTGAGTTCTGATGCGTTAGCGATCGCACAACAGAATGCGCGAGATCATCAACTGGAACACCGAATTAAATTTTACCAAGGTTCTTGGTGGGAACCCTTAGTTGATCTCAAGGGAAAAATAACCGCTATGGTATCCAATCCCCCATATATCCCTACTGAGACGGTATTAACCTTGCAGCCGGAAGTTGTCAATCATGAACCACATTTAGCACTAGATGGGGGTATTGATGGTTTAGATGATATCCGTCATTTAGTAGAGATGGCACCCACTTACCTAGAAGATGGTGGTTTGTGGATGGTGGAAATGATGCAAGGACAGGCTGAGGCAATTTACCGTTTATTAGAAACTCAAGGTAGTTATGAGAACATCGAAATTCGTCAGGATTTAGCGGGGATTGAGCGTTACGCGATCGCTAACAAGAAGTACAGTTGATTTAACTATAATCGACTGTACATTTTGTATATCTTGATTTTTTAAAAATCTGACCGCTTTCTTTCGCTAGAATCCCATACCTTGCGTCGGGCATTTAATCCATCCAGCCCCTGCTTAATCCAGTTGATACACTGATAGGTAGAGCTAAATACTTTTGGTGCGGCAATATTATTTAAAGATTCTGGTGGATAGTGATCATAATAATATCTGTCGCCCTCTTGTAAAATCAGGATTAAATTATTTCGATAGATGTATCGTGATTGAAAAAAATCTTCCTTGCTAACAAATTCTAAATTACTATCCAAATACTCTTTTGCAATATCAATTATATTTTCGATACTACTGCCGTAGATACCACCAGGGTTTTCCGATTTGTGTAATTGGCTACGGTGTTGAATTTCGGACAATAATTTATAGGAGTAAATATTGTAACCATCAATTTTTTGAAAGATGAAAGGAATGATGAGATACCCTTGATATGAAACCGAGCTTTCATAAAGTAGACGACTCATGTAATTCTCCTTAACTGAATGCTAAAAGCGATAACAAGCTAGCCGAGTCCAAACACTAAATATCACACTTGACAAACAGTATCCAATTAATTGTGTTTGAACTCATACACATCGCTCTCCGAGAAATTCTGGATGAATGATTTGCGACACAAATAGATTTGTTAAAGATACTAATTTTTCAAGGGAGATAATTCTAATATTCCTTATTTCAAACTATCATGCTTTTGGAAGTAATAGCCGAGTGGTTTCCCCCTCCATTTAAGACTTAGTTTTGATTTATTTGCCATGTAAATTATCTATAGGAAGTTGTGGTATGAGAGCTTTTTTCTGGTAAAGAGAATTTGAGCCTGTGTCGGCAGGCTATTCGATGGTAAGCTTCTAATTTTTTAGTATGTGGGACGTTGGAATGCAATTTGCTGTATTTAATATGCGTGTGATTTGCCTAAGATGGGAAAGCCTAGCTGAATAATGGTTGGCAGTAGTTTATATTCCAGATAATTAGTGATTCTGGGCAACTAGCGATCGCATATTGAGTCCAGCAGATGATAATACAAGGGAAGATCATTCCTAATAATTCTCAATAAATCTCTTATGACTGGTGACACACAGATTAATACCCAAACAAATACAGCATCAGGTTCGCGTATCAGAAATTTTTTAATTGCGATGGTTGCAATTGTCCTGAGTGCAGCTTTATTTATCGGTTTACGAACCCAAACCAGTACCACAACTCTAGCTGAACTAGATCGACAATCCACACCATATGATATTGCCCTAACAAACGGGAAACCTTCCCTTGTGGAATTTTATGCCAACTGGTGTACTGTCTGCCAGAAAATGGTACCCGATATTGCCACCTTAGAAAAAGAGTACGGAAACAAAATTAACTTTGTTATGCTCAACGTTGATAACACCAAGTGGTTGCCTGAGATGCTGCGTTATCGTGTGGATGGAATTCCCCACTTTGTTTTTCTAAATCAAAAAGGAGAAGCACTAGCAGAGACAATCGGAGATCAACCCAGAACAATTATGGCAAGTAATCTCCAAGCACTAATATCAGGTTCTTCCCTTCCTTATGCTCAAAATAAAGGTGAAATATCCAAATTTTCGGCACCAGTGACAACACCAAATAACCAAGAAGATCCTCGTAGTCACGGCAACCAAGTTGTAAATTCAGTGACTTCCCAATAAAAACCCATTCCCCTCTTTAACGCATACCAGGATTAGTTACCGGAGGAGGAAGCCAAGGATTACTACCATTAAATCGCACATCTCCATCTAAACGACTGTGAAAAGTAAACAAGACAGATGAAGCACCACCCTGCTGTATTAGTCCCATCACATTAATCCTCCAACCAGGAACAGGGGTTTTTGCACAAGCTGGTTTATTAATGGTTATACCTAAGCAAGTATCATCCCAAGTCACCTGATCAACCCAATGAACATTAAAAGTATTCGGTGATTTGCCAGTTTGTGCAACCGCAGCTTTTATCGCTGCATCAATAAGGGTAGGGGGTATACTTTTGAAAGCATCCAAGTCAAATCCATTACGAGTGACATAGTACACCCACTTTTGCCCTAGGGATGAAACTTGCACTTTCCAACCAAATGCATTAATCATGACAGGAGCTGCTCCCTGTATTGGTTGAGACGGACCATCCCCACCACGATAACTCGACCATTGCAAAGCTTGTATTTGATCAACTTTCCAAGCATTGCGCTGAGTTTGGGAGCGTTTAGCGGCATCTGACAAGATATCTATGGTTGTTTTTTTAGGTAAATTCCCCACACTCGCAACTAAATCTAATTCCAGGATCTTCCCATCTAAATCGCTGCGATATACCCATTGTGAAGGCTCCATAAAACCTGGTTTATCATTCTTCAAGGTAATCAACCATCCCAGAGTTTTTGTGGAATTACAACGCTTACCAGTTGTGGAAAGTTCCAAACAGTTACTTTTCCATACCCTTGGTTCAACAGATGTAACTTTGAACTTTCCTCCTTGCTGTGCGCTTAATGAAGTAGAGTTATTAATTACTTTTTGCTTAATATCTTTAGGCAAGCTTTCTAACCAATTAACACGAAAATTATTGTGTTTAACTTCAGGTACAAAAGCATGATACAACCAACGCTGCTTCCCTCCGACAACAGTTACAACCCAACCCGGTAATCCAACTGCGTTACATCCTTCATTCGGTAATGGCAGGCTCAAACAACTATCAAATGTTCCTTTATCTGTCTTGACAATCCGCACATCTGCAAGTTTCAGATTCAACCGTTTCGCCATATCTTGACGAATATTCACACTGATGCTGTTGGGTATATTGGGGACTGTGCGTGTCCATGAAGATGGCACTTGAGATAATTTGGTTTGAGTAGAAGCTAAAATATTTTGATCAGAATTAATAACTATTGTTAAGCAACCTAGCATTGCCAAAATAGTAGTTTTAGATTTCATAGAAAATATTGATAAGTTATGATGCGGATGACGCACGCTTGATCAACTTGGTTGCAAGTTTCAGGTAAGTTTGTGAAGCTAGACATGTTTTGACTACTACCTCACACAGATTTTCCCGTTGGATACTTATCGAATGCGCTTTCCTTTCTGCTTTAACGGCTAACATGAGGTATTTACGGGGATGCATAAAATCAAAAAGATACCCCTATCAGTAAATAAGCTTTGTTTTCCACCTAGCAACCACAAAAAACTCAACTTAGATAAGAGGCAATAGTATGTTTGATCGTACTCAATCAAATAATCTAGATCCCGAAATAGAACTGTCAGAAGCATCTTTAGATGAATCGATAGTCGAATTATCAGACGACGAACTAGATGAAGTATCTGGTGGGCGATCGCGTATGTTTAATAGAGGAAGAGGATTCAAAAAGTTTTTCTTCCAACAAACAGAAATACGTAGCAGAGGTAGAACAGAAGTTCATGGTGCAAACGGTGCTTCCGCATTGCAAGAAGCTGAGTATTTCCTATCGCAAACTACGATTTCTTTTGAGCGTTAGATGGGTCAATTAGGGTGCAAATATCTGTCATCGGAATATTTTTTTCAATCAAAATAATTGTTTTTTTATTACTTGTTATGCTCAAAATGCTTACTTGGGAATAAATATAGTTTTTAAGCTTGAATTTTTGAACTTTGGGATAAAATCAAGATTAGAACTACCCAAAAGCATTGCGATTAAAAAGAAAAGACAAATCCCGAATTTTTGTGTAAGGTTTAGCATAACACTTACAGAAGAGCAAAACACAGCATTTTACAAGTATATGAGATCTACCTCTCCCCAACTTTCCCCTTAGCCAGGGGAGAGTGCATAATAGCATGGGCGAGGTATTTTTGTAGGTCATAAAGTTAAAGTCTGCTGTAATTCCCTTTCTATTATGAAAGGGATTATTTTTTATGATAAATTCGACTTTTTAGCTTTAGCAAAATCAACAGCATTATTTATTTTTACAGCAAAGATCATTCTTTAACCTTTGCAGCCTCCATTTTCCAAATTTTTTCTAGTAATTCGACGTTAGAAAGTCTTTGAGATTTTGACTTGTATTTTGCAACTTGAAATAATTCACAAATAAGTGCTAACAAAAGTAATAAAACTGATAATCCAATCAAGTAATCAGGTACAGACAGTGAGCGTAAATCTGGAAATGTTGAACTTTGCGTTTGCTCAGTGGTGGTGACATTTTCTGTCTGAGGATGCAGATTTTCAGCAGCGAGGATTTCAATAAGTTCCATGGTCGAAGATTCCTGTGAAAATAAGTAGTAGCTTCATTCGATTTGTATCTTATCTATTCCATAGGGTGTATAACGAAAATTTTATGCATTTTTTCACGCTTATTTACAATTGACAGGTGTGGGGTTAGACCACTCTCAATTAAGAAATGTAAATCAATATTTTAAACCTCGTCTATCTTGAGAACTGTAGTTTTCCATCAAAACTTTGAGTAGGCGTAGCCAGCCCTACGGGCTTATGCTAGTCTTCGACAAGCCGCTTTGCGTCTACCTTACGTCGCAATGACGCATTTGAATAGCTCAAAAAACTCCGGGTTTCATCATGGACGAGGTTTAGTCGATGAGGGCGAACATTTGTTCGCGCTACCGTATGTCGTATTCTTTTTTTCAATTGATATAAAAAGTAAGTTCTACACCCATTCCCAAGCCTGTGGAGGCGGGCTTTGTCCCTATGGAGTACCCTTGTAAGGTATTGTGGTGGTGTTGTCTAAAAACTGCTGTAAATGGCAAAATTTAATGCCATTAATAACGCTGTCACTGTTCCCATGACAGAAATTTCACCTTGATTAATTTTATCTAATACTTGATCAACCGGAATCAAGATAATTTTTATTTCTTCTGTCACATCTAGCTTTCTTGTACCTAGCTGAACTGCATTTTTGGCGAAAAATAGATGGGTTTTATTTGTATCTTTACTTGGTCGGTCGTATAGGGTTGCAATTTTTTGAATGTCTTGGACTATATATCCTGTTTCTTCTTCCAATTCTCGCAAAGCTGCCTCTTCTGAGCTTTCTTGTTCTGGGTTAAAAGTTCCTGCTGGTAGTTCAATAAAAAAATCATCTATTGCATGACGATACTGTTGAACAAAGATGATTTCTTGGTTTTCTGTGATTGCCAAAACTAGAGCAACATCTGGCTTAATATGAACAAAAAAATCATCAATGATTGTACCATTTGGTAGCTGAATTTCATCCTGACGAACTTTACACCAATTATGGTTTAAGACCATCTCTGATTTTAATGTTGTCCATTTTTTAAGTTTATTCATAGATATAAGCTGTTAAGCGCCTAATTTGTATATCTAAAGCGGGCAAGACTTCGCCGTGAGCGCTCAGTCCTGACCTCCGGTACACTTCGTTCCGACAGGCTCAGGAACCATCGAACGCTGCCCGCACCACAAAGGTTATAATTTTTGAATTTATAGGATTTAGCTGCGTAGCAGCTGAGGACTCATGTTTGATTTATGAAACACGCCCTCTTCCAGATTTTTGTGTGTTAGGGCGTTTTGGGAGTCGGATGACCCCAAAAGCTGTCCGTAGGGTATCCCCATCTCAAAACACCCCTACTGCCCACTGCCTACTGCCTTCTTTAACCGCCAACAGTCCACCATGCGATCGCGTATTCTTGTTGAGGCTGATTAAGTTGTTGACGGTATTGAACACGAATTTTATATTTACCTGCTTTAGGGACTGGACAAAAAATATGTTCTGTGCTGTCAACGTCGCTATCAGATGCACAGATGGTAGTTGTACCAGTTTCCGAAACTAAGAATAAGTCGAGATTATTCAGACCGCGATCGCTAAAACTTTCCCCAGAGTCATACTGTTGATTATTGTTTTTATCATTCAGTTCTACAAACCGATCCCAAGCTAGGGTGACGGAAACAAAACTATTAGCCTTTAAAGATTTCGACAGGGAATAATCTACTGTTTTCCCAGCTTCCACTGTCCCATAGTCCCATCCTAAAGTGGGTACAGGTTGATTGGCTTGCCATTGTCCGGCGCTAAATTGTTGATAAGCGCGGGATGCATTTAGGTGTCCTGCCCCCATTTGAGCATGTAAAGGGATTTTTGAACTTTTGTAAGCATCAGAAGTTAACCAATCTTGATTACTTTTATCAATGATTGTCCTTGTCATTCCCAAACGCAAACCATTTCCAGCATCTTGGATTTTGTCGGTGGAATTGAGTAAAACAGCCTTCATAACTTCATGACGACGGGAAGCAGTATTCCAATTTGGTTGTTTTTTGCGTAACATGCGATCGCCAAATTCCTGCAACAGGGCAATGGTACCCACCACATGAGGTGCTGCAAAGCTTGTACCTGTAACTTTGTTTACCTTACCATCGGGATTGAGTAAGCGAATATTGCTACCGGGAGCCAAAACACTAATACCACGTCGGGAACCCAAATTTAATTCTTTCCCAGCTAATCTGGTTGCTGTACCTGGACTAATGGCAGCTAAGTTAGAAACGTCAACTTTATCAAAAATGCCATTACGACGGGAAGAAAAAGCCACATTGATGGCATTATAGTTATCGGTAGGAATGGGGATACCACCCTTTCCTTGGTTTCCTGCGATCGCATACACAACATTATGTACTCGGCTCGACCAATCCACACATAATGTCAACAATGCATTGCCATCCAAAGTCGCATCTGGACGTGGATCTCGATTTAAAGGTTCACCAAAACTAAAATTAATTGCCCGAACATCACCACCATTTTGTAATGCTATGTGCTGTGCCGACAAACATTCTTCTGGTTGTGCCTGAGTTTTGGTAGAACCAACTGCCGAAGAATACAATTTTGCATTGGGGGCAATTCCTGGAAAAGCTTTATCTCTTCCCACCATCACACCTGCAACATTATAAGCATGTGGGTCTACAGCATTATTCGACTTTGCTGGACCATTGCGTAAAAAAACCCCGGCAACTGAGACTGCACGGTTTTTAGACACAGATTTATCAATTCCAAACTTACCTGGACGACCAATTTCCACCTGACCAATGGCAATTTTCTGACCACTCAAATTATAAGGAGCTTTTTGAAATTTCAGGACATCAATACCTTTATTACCCAAAGAACTCTCAAATACCAAAGCTAGTGCTGGGATACTCACCAACGAAGCACTTAATCCCAAAATTATCGAAGTTAGTTTTTTTGCCATTGTTTGAATAATTATTTGGTTTAAAAATAAGAATATGTCGTCACAGGTGGCTTTCGTAGCACCTACATATAACAGCTATTTGTACAAGTGATTATATAACTCCCTATCCTTTCAGGAAATCCATCAAGTATTTTCAATTCCCGATCCCACATTCCCCATGTACGATAAAATTAATTAAGAAGTGTGAGAAATATCTTACATTTTGTTACAATGCATACAGATTTAAGATCCTTTTAGAACATCACTAGCCATGACCCAAACATCTTCCAAGAAGCCCATTGTAATCTCTCCATCAATTTTGTCGGCTGATTTCAGTCGTTTAGGTGAAGAAGTTCGCGCTGTTGATGAAGCAGGAGCAGACTGGATTCACGTTGATGTTATGGATGGTCGCTTTGTACCTAATATAACCATAGGTCCTCTGGTAGTGGAAGCGATTCGCCCAGTAACAAAGAAAATTCTGGATGTCCATTTGATGATTGTGGAACCAGAAAAATATGTTGCTGATTTCGCTAAAGCAGGTGCTGATATCATCTCAGTACATTGTGAGCATAATGCTTCTCCTCATTTACACCGTACTCTTGGTTTAATTAGAGAACTTGGTAAACAAGCCGGTGTTGTTCTTAATCCCGGAACACCTTTAAGTTTGATTGAGAATGTTCTCGATTTATGCGACCTAGTTTTAATTATGAGTGTTAACCCCGGTTTCGGTGGTCAAAGCTTCATCCCCACTGTAGTTCCAAAAATTCGCCAGTTGCGTCAAATGTGTGACGAACGTGGTTTAGATCCCTGGATTGAAGTTGATGGGGGATTGAAAGCTAATAACACTTGGCAAGTTTTGGAAGCTGGTGCTAACGCAATTGTTGCAGGTTCTGCTGTCTACAACACACCTGACTATAAAGAGGCAATCCACGCAATTCGTAACAGCAAGCGTCCTGTACCCGAATTAGCCAAAGTTTAATTAAATTAGACTTAAATTCAAATTCTCCCCACCCCCTCTATAGGGTCTACGGTGTAGACACATCTCTGTACAAAATCAAAATCGTCGTAGATCCCCCTAGCTCTTTCAGAGCGGCTTCGCCAAGAAAAAGGGGGACTTTGAGAGGCGTTCTGCCCACCGTAGCCCTCTCCAGGCTGGGAAGTTTCGTGGGGAAAATTAAAACCTACCGAGGTTAACACGAATACCAGAGTCGAGTTTAGGGACTTCAAAATATTTAATTCGTTCAGTTGCTGGAATTGGTAGTTCGTCTGCTAGTGAGCGGCATTCTCGAAAAAATGAGGCTGGATTTTGCACTAGTTCTAGTGGGTTAATTTTGCCACATTCTTGATCACGGATTAGTGAAATAGGTTCTTGTGTCTGCTGAAAGTTAAATGTGCCGTTGTTTGAATTATCCCATTCACTAGAAATGCTTGCTGGTTCGGTAGATAATATACCAGCTTCTCGACTTTCGATAGTAAGATTATTGGCATTGGGAATATCGACTTCGTTGCCATAAGCTGGAACTATGCATAAAATCGATAAAACTGCATTAGCAGCAATGAGCTTGGAAGTACTCATAACCAACGGTAGAATTCGGGCAAGGTGTTTCATGTTTAAACCTATGATTCTCAGGATGTACTGGGTTAGATGATTCCTAAATTTTCTTCCCTATTTACAGTATTTTGCAGGTACATGAGGTACACCCCTCTCCAACCCTTACCAAGGGAAGGATGCGCGATAGCTTAGGCTGTTTTTGTACCTCACAAATTTCAAATCTGCTGTAATTATTTTGATCTACCGAGTCAGTTAATGGGTATTAAATAAGTTAAAACAGAAAAAAGATTCGGAACGCAACCGTGAAAAAACGAGTAACTCTAACTTTTCCGAAACGTGCTGTGCAAATGCCTGTTACTTACAGATTGGCTAAAGAATTTAATGTGGCAGCAAATATTATTCGTGCCCAAGTTGCCCCAAATCAAATTGGTAAGCTAGTGGTAGAGTTATCAGGAGATATCGACCAATTAGATGCAGCTATTGAGTGGATGCGATCGCAACAGATAAATGTGTCCCTAACAATGGGGGAAATTGTCATTGATGAGGATTTGTGTGTTCATTGTGGTTTATGCACTGGAGTCTGTCCGACTGAAGCTTTAACTCTCAACAGCGAAACCTATAGATTAAACTTTACGCGATCGCGTTGCATTGTCTGTGAGCAATGTATCCCCACATGTCCACTTCAAGCTATTTCCACTAATCTTTAACTGTCTCCAAGCGTAGGGCTAATGGAACTTGTGGGTATCGTGTACAACTTGATACAAAATTTTTATTAAATTCCAAGACGATAGAGACGTAACAATGCTACGTCTCTACGAGGTTCTTAATAAATTAAGGCTTTACAGTTTACAAATCAGGGGGGAGGATCACGTTATCAATTACGTGAATTACACCGTTGCTGGCTTTAACGTCAGCTTGAACCACTTTGGCATCATTTACTGTCACACCAGTGGCAGGATCAACTTTGACATTAATTGCTCCACCTTCGGAGCTTTTAACTTCACCAGATTTCAAATCAGATGAAAGAACCTGACCTCCAACTACGTGGTAGGTAAGGATTTTAACCAAGACTTCTTTGTTTTCTGGTTTAAGCAAGTCTGCAAGCGCATCTTTAGGTAGTTTGGCAAATGCAGCATCAGTAGGTGCGAAGACAGTAAAGGGCCCGTTTCCTTCCAAAGTTTCGGTTAATCCCGCAGCTTTAAGGGCTTTGGTTAAGGTTTTAAAAGAACCATTAGCTTCAGCTGTTGCTACTATGTTCTTCCCTTGAGAGTTGCCTTCAGATGATGGACTTGGTGATTTAGGTGTGGGTGCTGCTTCTGGTGCGGGTGCGGGTATTGCTTCGGGTGCAGGTGTAGGTGTTACTTCTGGTGCAGGTGTTGAACTTCCAGATGTTTCTTTACAAGCACTACGATTGTAGGGACATTCTTGGAGAATTTTGGGGGAATCGTTGAGTGTGCGTTTTTGCGCTATCTGACCCTTCTTTTTGGCTGCTTTTGGGGCTTCTGCTGTTGGTTGAGCAGGTTGATATTGAACATTAATTAGAACTCGCTCAGTCCGGTTGTAAGGGGATTGAGTGAAAATACTTGGACTGGGGTTGAGTTTTTCCTGAGCATGAGTAGGGGAACCACTCAGAAGACCAATACCTGCAACTCCAGCGATAGCAGCTAATTTGGTCAGAAAATTGCTGTTGTTAACTCTCATAATATGGTAATTTGCCTATTTTTTCCACACACTACATAGAAGATTTATAACACTTTTTCGTGCATAAAATCTCACTTGGTAAATATGATTTCTATTCTAAAATTGTGCTGATTAATAATACTGAATTTCTCATCAATCATCTGCACTGAGATTTATATGCTATGTAAACGTATGATTTGAGACTCAAGAATCTGACATTAGGATTTTTGATACGTACTATATCTGAGGTAGTTAATCAATCCTAGATTCAATTATTTTGCTTGGACATGATTATCGATAGTTATTTAGCACCTATTTAACACTTGTAAATCTTAGTCAAATAATATACATTTTGCGATTTATTTAGATTATCAACCCTCCAGAGAGGTATATTTCGAGTAGAGAGCAGGTAAAACTTGTAACTACAAAAATTTAAAACAAGTAAAATCTAGATAAAATTAGAAAGTATACATAAGAGGCAAATCAGAATGTTGGAATTATACCAATTTGAACTTTCACAGTACTCTGAAAAAGTACGTTTAATTCTAGACTACAAGGGTCTTGATTACCGTAAAATTGAAGTCACACCAGGAATTGGTCAAGTTGATTTGTTTCGATTGACAGGACAAAGACAGGTACCTGTTCTGAAAGATGGAAGTAAGTATATTACAGATTCTACGGATATAGCTAAGTACTTAGATACACAATATCCTGAGCGCCCAATATTACCAGTTGATAGTAAGCGTCGGGGTTTAACCTTAATGATGGAAGAATGGGCTGACGAATCCATCGGAGTTAAGGGAAGAAAGGCTTTATTTTCAGCTATTAGTAAAGATCAAAGTTTCCGAAAATCCCTGTTACCCAATACTGCACCGGACATATTTAGAAGCTTGATTGAAGGTGTTCCCAATGATGTGTTTAAGGTTTTGGGTTTTGGAGTCGGTTATAGTCCGGAAGCTGTGAGTAGCGCGATCGCTGATCTCAAACAAGACCTAGAAGCTGTATGCTTGATTCTAGAAAGCAGTCCCTATTTAACTGGTGATGAGATAACTTTAGCCGATTTGAGCCTAGCTAGCTTATCGATATTACTCAAATTCCCTGAAGGTGACTATTTAGACATTCCCTATGCACTCAAAGGTAAAGGTGTCCCTGGATTGGCTGATAATCCCGCTTATGCCCCATTCTTTGCATGGCGCGATCGCATTTACCTACAATACCGCAGAACTTCGTTTGGTAGATCCACATCTAGTACTGTAGATAAACCAACTTCGATCCAAATTGAGTAAGCTACATGATGGATAAGTAGGTGGGTGTTGAAAATTGTCATCATAACAAGGCAGTAGGCAATAGGGATCAGATTTTAATTGCCACAAGCTGAAACCCTTGTTAGGGACTTCCAACAAAATAATTCCCCAATAGATGCATTGCTGGAACAGGCTTCTAGCCTGTTTAATGCAGGCTAGAAGCTCGCACCACATGAGGATTTTTTAAATTGGAAGTCCCTTATTACGTTGCAAAAAACTTCACCTTAACAGGGGTAGTCCAAGCTATACAGGAGTTACGCAATGACTACGAATTTACATCATTGCGACGTAAGGCAGGCGCAATGACGGATTTGAATCGTTAAAAAACTCCAGGTTTCATTATGGACGAAGTTTAAAGGGTTTTTACTTGAGCATTAAGGCGACTTCCTTGGCAAAATAAGTCAAAATCAAATCAGCACCTGCTCGTTTCATACTTGTCAAGGTTTCTAAAACCAGTTTTTTCTCATCAATCCAACCTTGAGCAGCGGCAGCCTTAATCATGGCATATTCTCCACTAACGTTATATGCTGCCACAGGTAAATTAGTATAGTCCTTAACTTGGCGAATAATATCCAGATAAGCTAAGGCTGGTTTCACCATGACAATATCTGCACCTTCAGCAATATCCAAAGCAACTTCCTTAATTGCCTCCCTAGAATTTGCTGCATCCATCTGATAAGTCTTTTTATCTCCAAACTTCGGTGCTGAATCCAAAGCATCCCGAAACGGTCCATAATAGGCAGAGGCGTATTTTGCTGAATATGCTAGAATTCGCACATCTGTGTACCCTTCTGCGTCTAATGCTTGACGGATTGCGCCAATTCTACCGTCCATCATATCCGAAGGTGCCACCATATCAGAGCCAGCAGCAGCTTGAGAAATCGCCATTTTTACCAATATTTCCACAGTTGGATCATTGAGAATCACACCTTGCTCATCAATGATGCCATCATGACCATGAGTAGTAAAAGGGTCAAGGGCAATATCGGTAATTACGAGTATTTCCGGGACATTTTCCTTGATAGCTCTAACTGTACGCTGCACTAATCCATCTGGGTTGTAGCTTTCCGTACCTAAATCATCCTTACGAGATTCTGGGATGACAGGGAATAACGCGATCGCATTAATTCCCAAAGCATATATTTCAGCTATTTCTTTGAGCAACAAATCCAAAGTATACCGAAAACATCCCGGCATAGATAATATTTCTACCTTTTGTGCTTCTCCTTCCATCACAAACATGGGATAAATTAAATCATCCACAGTTAGGTGGTTTTCCCGCACCATCCTCCGGATAGCAGCACTACTCCGCAGACGACGGGGACGCTGAATTGGTGTTGGGGATGAAGTTTCACTTACAGTCAAATTTTCTGATGACATGGGATTTGACAAATTAGATATTAAATAATGATAATCGTTATTAAACACTATTTTTGCCCCACAACCTAAACTTGGGATTTTCCTGGTGAAACCTTCAACTTACTTTGGAACCCCTTGCTACTTCCATAAAGTACAGTCTTGAACTCCACATGATTTACATCAGGATTGTAAAGTACATAACTTGCCTCTCCAGGTATCCTTCCCACACTTCCCACTCCCACAACTTGACGAGGAGAAACACTCACTACCTCCCCAGATAGATTTTCATCAAGAGTCGTCAAACCAGAAGTAATAGAACCACCCTGCAACTCATACAAAAAACTTAAACCAGAACGACCACAAAACAAATTATTTGCCTGCATCCGCATCAACCTATCTAACATCTGAATCGGTGGAGTTTGTGGAGTTAGTTCATCACTTACAGAAACGGTAGAACCATGAATCAACAAACAATCCAACTCAAAAAAGCCAAAATCCATCATACTCAACCAGCGTACCGTCTCACGCGGCACATAATCCCACAATAACTTTACTGTCTCCAACCCATACTTTTCAATCAACTCCGTTGGTTCACCCCCGCCAGTGACACCATGTAAAATTAAACACTGTTCCTCCCACCACCCCTTACAAACTAGAGGTTCCAACTCTCCCCCACGGGGTTTACGCACCCTCTCCACCAACTGCTGACATTCGGGAGTAGCCCCCACCAAATCACCAATAATATAAATAGCCTCAACATCACGATGCCGCTTAACATCAGCAACAACCGACTCATAAGCCGCCAAATTACCCTCAACCCCGCTTAGAATCGCCCACTTCATACTCTAATCTCCTCCCTCTTGACTCTCATAAAATTCTCTCTGCGTTTCTCTGCGATTCCCTACCCTGCGGGAAGCCGCAAAAGCTCCTAATGCGTCCTTTGCGTTAAAATATTCCCCTTCCTGCTTACCTCGTACAAACATGAGTTGGATCATCAGCACGTTCAGCAAACTCCAAACCACGGGCTAAACGCCAAGCAAAAATCTCCGGCAAACCCTTCTCAATGATTGCAGCACAAGTCTTTTGATAGTTATAGGGAACTTCCCGCAAATCTACCACTTGGGTCTCAGTATCATAAATCACATAAGTCGCGTTTGGTCGTCCATGTCTTGGTTCACCCACCGAACCCACATTAATAATCCGCTTCAAAGGTGCATTAAAACTCTGATCGTCGCTTCCCAAAACACCTTTTACCCGCACTTTCAAATTACCATCAGTTAAATTTCGTACATATGGTACGTGAGTATGCCCACAAAAAAGCACATCTGCACCTGTGGAAAGTACCCGCTCCAACGCCACAAAAGCGTCTAATTCTGGTAATAAATATTCGTGATTACTGTGGGGACTACCATGGACAAAAGCTAAATTTCCCTCTTGGAAAATGTCAGGCAACTGGGTTAAAAATTCCCGATTTTCGGGATAAATCTCCTTATCTGTCCATTCGTGGGCGAGTTTTCCTCTTTTTTCTGCCAAAAGAGAAGGAAACCCACATTCACAAGAATTTAAACCTTCAACAATATCCTCATCCCAGCAACCTGCGACGCTGGGAATGTCCAAAGAGCGAATTTGAGCAACTACTGCATTTGGGTAGGGACCATATCCCACCAAATCACCCAAGCAATAGATTTTTTCGGCTTTTTGCTGGTCGATATCTAATAACACTGCGTCCAAAGCTTCATAATTACTATGAATACAAGACATTACAGCTATTTTCATTGTGTCATCCCTTCGGCTAAAATCTGTTTAACTTGTTGTTGATATTGTAAAATCATGGCATCCGGCAAACAGCAATCTGATAAAGTTTGTGCCAAAGCTGCTTGATTCAAAGATGTTCCGACAACTTCTAAACCACTAAACCGTTTTGGTCTTCCTTCTAAATAACGGGGAAAATCTAATTCGAGAAAACTCGCTGATGGGATACCCATAACATAATCAGCATAGATTGAACGACCATCATTGACATCAAAAATTCCTTTGGCACGGATCACTTCTCCATAGGCATGATGAGTAATTTCATACCAAAATTCCTGTAAGCTATCCTCATCAATTACTTGTCCAATGGTTGGCACGCGCCAGATTTGAGCTTGAGTTTGGTAAGTATCAATTTTCATCCCCTTCACGATTTCATCTGCCCAAGAATGCCACTCAGAATCCTGGAGATTGGGGGGTAAAACTGCTACTTTTTGGTGTGGAAAGTTTGCTAGTAATTGGGCTGTAGCGTTTAGTTCTAAGTAAAATCCTAACTCGATATAAACAAAGTCTGCTGATTCTAATTGCTTGACAAAATCACTTTCTTGCCCGTCCTGAAAAACTTTGATTGTAGGAAAGTCCGACTCTAAACGTTTTTGATCGATGGGGACAGTTCCTGTTCCTGGACTAAAATACAGTATCTTCTGATTAGATGAGTTGTATCTATCGTAGTTGGTGGATAATTGCTGATAAATCCAATTAGTTTTACCAGAACCTACTGTTCCTGCAACAACTATAATTTTTGACACACCCATAGAATTTTAATAATTAACAAATAATGATAATCGTTATATAATAGACTATATATTTGGGAGATTACAAATTTTTATTAGTTTTAAACAACTTGCCTTCTATCGTAGTAGTTCCAGGATGATGATTAGGCATTTGCCTTTGGTATGACATTTCCTGAGCTAGTACATGAAGGCAGAAGGAATAAAGCCAATAAAACATGCTTTCCGCTTATTTTAAATGGTTGGTTCATTTATGCCGTGCTGTAAGTAGGCTGTTGACTTATGTTTTTACTCGAAACCAACGCCGAATCAACTCGACTTGGAAACGATAACCTCCGCTAGCTTCCTCAATTAATTCCCGTTGCATAAGTAATCTCACAGTACTTTGCCATACTTGAGGAAAATGTTGTTCTATTGTTTGTTGACTAACGATTGCCCCCTCTCCCTGTGTGGCAATTAACTTTAAAATCTCTCTTTGGATTGTATCTATTTGGTTATTTTGGATATCAGCAAAAAAGAAAGCACCCGTACCCAAGGCTTCGGGAATTGCGGCTTCCACATCTGATAAAGTTGCTAATCTTCTTACAGAGGGGTCTTGTTCGTTTTTATAAGCTACGATTTCGGCACAAATTAGTTGGACTAAGAAGGGGTGACAGCGAGTAATTTGTAATACTCTTTCTACTGCGTTTGGTTCGTAGCGTAGGGTAAAATCTTTAACTGGACGCTCGATTAATTGCCGTGCTTCGTTTTCCTTCAGGTAGGAAATATGAACAACTTGAACGTTAATCAGGTAACTTGCCCAGCGTTGATATTCTTCGATTGTGTGGGAACCTGCCAGCATCAGCTTGAACTTGGGGCGATGTTGAATTAGGTGACGCAGCATTCCCAAAACATCTTGTTCATCGAAGCGTCCTCTGGAAATTGCACTGTCGAGTACCTCGAATTCATCCAGCATTAGCAAAGCGGTATTTTCTGCTAATGCAGTTTCTACCTCATCTAGCCATTCATCAAACTGCGTGAAGGGATCATCTCTGAGGGTTTCGCGGGTGAGAGGTGGTAGATTGACAGCTTTTTTTTTGGCTGAGGTGATCATTCCTCTGGCGAGGTTGTAAAGAAAACCTGTGTAGTCGCTGGCTGATGAGGGTGCGCCTTGTAAGTCAACAAATAGGGGAATAATGGAACTGGGTAAAAGCTTTCCCAGGTTGTTGAGGAGGGAAGTTTTGCCCATACGGCGCTGTCCGTAAAGGAGTAAGGGAGGGCGACGACGATCTAAAATTAATTGTTCGATGCGGGTTCCGATGTCATCGCGTCCGGCGAAAATTTCTTGCTCTTGGGTAAGGGGAACAGCGAGAATGTAGGGTGAGTCGATTTCTTGGCGAAGTTCAGTTTGTTGGGCTAGTTCTGTTATGTATTTACTGATAATTTCCCGCCAACTTTGGGCAATGGGATAAAAACGGGGAGCATATTTATTATCACTGCGAGTCAGTTCGGGAATTTGTGCTTCCAAGCGATCTGTGACAGATTTGAGAACTAGACGCTGGTTGTAATTGCTATTTTGCTTTAATCCGCTTTGGATGTCTTTGCTGATACGTTTGAAAATACGTAAAATACTATTAACTGGGCTTTCTGATGCTTCAATTTCTAATCTTGGCGCAACTTCGGCAATATTATTCACATTTTGACAACCTTCCAACATTTGTGCATCAAGTTCAATTTGCACCGCTTGTACAGCCCAGCGTTGGCGAGTTACCGCCAGATATTTAATTGCGGCTTTTCCTTCCTCTGGATTACGGTTGATAACCAGCAATAAATGCTTATCTAGTTCTGGAAATGGGATATACGACCATTCATCCCAAAATGCTGGATATAAGCTTAGTAAACTGGGTTTTTTGTAAGTAAGTCCTTGCTGGAGGCGGTATAGCCAGAAATTCCAGGTTATTAGCAATGGGTGAAATATAAATGGTCGCCACGAATGAATAGTTAATCCCACGCCGACCGCCATGCCGACCGCCACGCCTTCCGCCATGCCGTAAGCCACGCCAAAAGCCCCGCCTTCCGCCATGCCAAAAGCCACGCCGACCACCACGCCAATCACCACGCCAATCACCACGCCGACCGCCATGCCGTAAGCCACGCCGACCACCACGCCGAAAGCCACGCCTCCCACCACGCCGTAAGCCACGCCGACTGCCACGCCTCCCACCATGCCGTAAGCCACGCCGACCACGCCTTCCGCTACGCCTCCCACCACGCCGACCACCATGCCGTAAGCCACGCCGACCGCTACGCAGACCGTCACAAAATCAATTACTAGCTCTGGCGACATACCAAATGCAATTAGGATAAGAGTAACTGCTAGTCGTGTAACTATTGTCAGCAAAACAGGTAAAAGCACAAAACCTTGGAATAGAAATTTCCAAAGTGCAGCTTTTTTGAGTATGTTGCGATTACTTCGCAGTATTCCAATCAGTGAGGTATTACTGTCAAGAATTGGATCTATGCGCTTGAGGTGATTGCGCCATGCGGTGGGGCGAAAGAACATCCAAAATAGTAATTGCAAACTACCAAGGATGAGATTTGGGTGTTGTTCGGGTGCGTGGGTGTAGATTTTGGTGTAGTCAATGGGCGTGGTCATGCAATTTTAGATTATTAGCGATGCTCGTTTGTTAAACTTGAATTGGGTCATCACTTGGTGGATGTCGTCCAATTTCTTTATCAGCAGCACGAATATTAATGATTCGTTCTCGATTAAATGCTAATGTTGCAACTGTTACTCGTCCAGTTGCTGTTAAAGCAATGATCCTTAATGCATCTGCCGACCAAATAAAGTGTTCTTCCCAGTAATCAATTCGAGGGTTAAATAAAACAACTTCTGCACCTGTTGCCTCTTCAATAACAATGACTTTATCTGATTTTTGACGGTTGCAGTGAAAACAGGCTAAAGCAAAATTTTCAATTGAGTTTACACCTCCTTTATTTAAAGGAATCACATGGTCAACAGTAAAGGGTACGTACTGCCATTTTTCCGATGCATGGCAATATTCACACAGATATTTGGCACGTTGACGAACTTTATTTTGAGTTGCTTCGCTAATATAACGATTAACAGACAAATTCAGAATTCTCCTTATTCCCCAATCGAAGCATTTCTAATCAGCCGATTAACTAAGCTGAGATAATCATCTAATTCTTCATATCGATCAAATTCTTTTTCTTCCTCGTTTGTCAGAGACGTATCTTTTTGTCTATTTAGCAATGTTTCGATTCGTTGTTGCACAAAGCTGGAAGCGCGAAATATTGGTATTCCTTCGACTAACTCAATCCGAATTGCATTATCTAGGGGTAAACTACCGGGTAAATGTTCCAGTTTAATAGGTAAATTTGTAGTCATAGGTTATGTTTCTCCTGCAAAGTGGTTCTAGTTTGATGATGAATCAATCTAACAAATGCATAAATGGTTGTATTTGTTCCATTGCTTCCTCACGCCAATTATTATCATCTCGATCTTCTAGAGTAAATAATTTTTCCCGACAGAGAATTTGTAGTAACAAAGGTATATGTTGACTTTGTTGAATTATCCACTCCACATCATCTTCAGGAAAAGGAATTGGAGAACTAGCAATTAATTCTTGTGCTTCTTGTTCTTTGAAGCTTCCCAAGGTTGCCGTGTAGCCAAAAATATTGAAGAATGGTGAACTATGTCCGTTACTGCGGGCTAAATCAATTGGTGATTCGTGGGTTGCTAAAATAAACGCGAGATTACCATCTGTCTGGTTAGTTGCTAAAGAACGCAAAGTTTCCCAAAATTCATCGTCTAATTGAGGACAACGTTGTAAACCTACGCCGATTTCGTCAAGTAGAATAACTGTGGGGTTTCGCAAATTACCGCTAAGTAAATCCATGAAGTTATCTAAATTACAAGGATTTGGTAGTTGCATTCCTAAAGATTCGAGAATATAACCCAAAAAGTTCTCTCTGCTTGCCATACGCGAGTCTTGAAAGTCTACGAAAATCCACTTATAGATTTCGGGGTTTTGTAGCCAATCAGACTTTTGATTTGGACGTAATTGTTCTATTGGGGCAGTGGTAATACTTTTTAGGTAATGCAGCAGCGAGGTTTTACCAATTCTTCTTTTACCGATAATTGCGGCATTTTGCAGGGGATGACGTTTGAGGAGGTTAAATAACCGTTTTAATTCCTTCTCACGTCCAAAAAATTGGTGAGGTTGAATAATCGGTAAACCTGTAATAAAGGGTGAGGTTTCGTTTTTTGTTGAAGATGTTCCGTTTCCTGGTTGCTTGTCAGCTATTTTTTGCCAATCACAACCCAGTTTTTCGCTGATTTCAATGAAATTAAGATATTCCACAGGTTTCCCGGCAAGGAAGTTTTTGACTGTGGAAAGCGCTAAACCAACACCGCTAGCTAAAGACTGCTGACTAGGGTAGCCATTGGCTTGTAAGGCTGACTTTACTTTTTGTATATACTCAGGGGATACTTTAAGCGATCGCGTCATTCATTTGCATCAGGCAATTAAGGAACATATATGTTTTATATCAGTGAATGGCTGAGTTATGGGCGAGTTCCCCATGATTCTTGTTCAACCAATACTTAACCACATACGCTAGATATTGATTTTCCGTCGATAAAAGTTGAGTTACAGAGAAATTATATCGGCTGTTTCCCCAACCAAGAAGTCAGCTATCTTTCGCTTCTAATTGAGGTTATAGAGTTGATGGCAAAAATAAAATCATGCGTAAACAAAATATTTCTCCTGCTTCAATACCTTCGCCAAAGTAAGAGGATGAAGAGGAAGAGGTAGGGCGTTTCGTAGTAGAGTTATTGTCTCTCACAACGACAACTCAAAAACCACTATGTGCGCCCATGCTTGACATTTTATCATTGTTACAATGCTTCCTGCCGCAGATAAACGCTACAACGATGAAGCAATTGAACCAAATAATCTTGGCAATGTTAGCGATGAGCGGGCGAGTCACTATGTTGGGAATTTCTCGTTGGACAGGTAGTGGTGGTAGTTATCGGACGATGTTGAGATTTTTTCATACGGTAATCCCTTGGGCGACATTGTTTTGGCTATTTTTCCGCAAGCATTTGTTCCGTGCGAATGAGGTGTATTTACTTGCAGGAGATGAAGTTGTAGTAAGTAAATCCGGGAAAAAAACTTATGGGTTGGATAGATTCTTTTCCAGCCTAGTAAGTAAGCCAATATCAGGGTTATCTTTCTTTACATTATCATTAGTAAGTGTTGAACAAAGGCACTCATTTCCAATTCAGATAGAACAGGTAATAAAGAACGATATAGAAAAAAGTAGCGTATCGTTAAGACCAGAAATAAAAGCCAAAGAAAAACGTGGACGTGGACGACCAAAAGGGAGTAAAAATAAAAACAAGACCGAAGTAATTCTTACGTCTGAATTACTCAGAATTAAGAAGATGATTAATGAGCTAGTCAAGCTGGTAGCTAACTTTATCCCACTGACTTACTTAGTCTTAGATGGTCATTTTGGAAACAATAATGCTTTGCAGATGGCTCGACAGGTCAACTTACATATAATTTCCAAGTTACGCCACGATTCAGCATTATACATACCTTACCAAAATCCTGACCCTAATCATCGTTCACGCCGTAAATACGGAGATAAACTAGACTGGCGTAATATTTCTGATGAATATTTGCGTCAAAGTAGTATCGAAGAGGATATCCAAACCGATAGTTACCAAGCTACTTTACTGCACAAAGAATTTGCCCAGTCCCTGAATGTAGTTATTTTGGTGAAAACAAATCTGAAAACTAATGCTCGCAGTCACGTAATTCTGTTTTCTAGTGACCTAAAGTTGTCATCTGAGAAAATAATTGACTACTACAAACTACGCTTTCAGATCGAGTTTAACTTCCGTGATGCCAAGCAATTTTGGGGATTGGAAGACTTTATGAACATCGGTCAAACTGCGGTGACTAATGCTGCTAATCTAGCATTCTTTATGGTTAATTTATCTCATCATCTTCTCGCTGATTTCCGCATCCTGAATCCCGACTCCGGCATTATTGACCTTAAGGCTCATTACCGTGGTTTTCGATATGTTCATGAAATCTTAAAAATGCTTCCAGAAATTCCTGAGCCTATTTTATTAACCCAGATTTTTGCCAAGCTTACTTCTTTAGGGCGTATTCATCACGTTTCTACGGGTGTTGAATCCTCTTAATTTGGCAGAGGTATTGCTGCTTTCCTGTTAGTTTTCTCGACTGTTATATTTCTAACTCTGGGTTCTGGCAGCACATCTTTGTGGTTGTCGTCTCAACCTAAATTATCAGAATATCAGGTGCGATCGCTAGAAAATTTTACTGCAACATGGCAAACAGGAGTCGGGGCTATTTTTGGTTTATTGGGTGGCAAAGCGACAGAATTATTGGATGATGGGGAAGATGAAGAGGATGAGGAATCTGTATAAGGAACTCTGATTCTCTGTTTCCAGGTTCAAATTTAAGGCTTTAGGCTTGATGTAGGGGGTAAGCGATCGCATAATTCCAAAAACCGGGTTTTCTACGCAGACAAATCAACCCGCCGTAACCTTATCCTCTCACAAAATAAATTCGGTTTTTCACGACTTCGCATCTTCGAGTGAAACCCGGTTTTAGTTGTCAAATCAAAAATCATCATGCTGAGTTGTCGAAAAACAAGGTTTCTGGGACATTAATGTAATTCTAAACAGAGTTTCCGAAAGTCATCACCACGGATTTCAAAGTTGGGATATTGGTCAAAACTAGCACAAGCTGGTGATAGTAATACTACTGAAGCTTGTTTTTCTTTTGCTATCTCTGAAGAGCGTTTGACTGCATTCGCCATTGTTTCAACTATCTCATAGCTTGTGTAATTTGACACCTCAAGTCTGTGAGCAAATTGGGATGCAGCATTACCGATGAGCAAAACAGCGATCGCGTTCTCTTTAATCTTAGCAATCCAGGCGGAATCATCGCCTTCTTTTGCCTCACCACCAGCGATGAGAATTGTGGGACTTGTCATGGATCCTAAACCAACTTCTGCTGCTTCGTAGTTGGTTGCTTTGCTATCGTTGATGAAGTCAATTCCTTCCCAAGTGCAGATATGTTCGATGCGGTGGGGAACACCGGGAAACTCCGTGATTGCTTGGGAGATAATTTCGGGTTCAATTCCTGCGAGTCTTGCTGCTGCCACTGACATGAGGAGGTTTTGCAGGTTGTGGGAACCAAGCATTCGCAGTGTAGATGTTTTGATAACTTTTTTGGGTATGGATGTGAGTTTCTCGATAATCCAACCATCTTCAATGTAGAAACCTTTTTCGCCAATTAGGGATTCTTCCCCTTGGATGCTTGTCCAGTAAGCATCTGACCAATCTTTTAAACCGATTTTTTTCAAGTTTACATCATCCCCGTTAATGATTTGGAGTTGGGAATGTTGTAATAGCTTGGCTTTGATATTGTAATAATTCTCTATTGTTTTGTGACGAGCTAAATGATCTGGTGTAAATGTTGTGAAGATGCCGATACGGGGTGCAAGGGTGGAGGAAGATTCAATTTGATAACTGCTAATTTCACCAATTACCCAATCTAAAGACTTTTCATCAGAGGCAGGGGGAACTAACTCCCCTACTTTTTCATTCTCTTGTTCTGACTTTTGCTTATTTCCTGCATATTCCAAAGCCACCTCGCAGGCAGCATAGCCGATGTTACCGCAGGCGGGAGCGTTTAAACCTGCTTTGGCAAAGATAGCAGCAATCAGGGATGTGGTGGTAGTTTTACCATTGGTACCTGTGATTCCTACCCAGGGAACATGGTTTAAGTATTTCCATGCTAATTCCATTTCACCGATGGTTTCGATATTTAATTCTCGCGCTTTCAGTAATGTGGGGATGTCCCAAGGTACACCAGGACTAACTACAATCAACTGGGGTAATTGGGATTCGCCAAAATCTAAGGAATAACCGAGTTTTACGGTAATTCCTTCAGCAGCAAGTTTTTCTTGTTGTGCGGAGAGGACAGGGGAGGTATTAAGATCGCTCAAAGTCACCTCCCAACCTTCCCGCTTCAACAATCTTGCCGCAGCAACACCGGACTTTCCGAATCCAATTACATGAGCTTTGGACATAGACTGTAGCACTAGAACCCTGGTTAAGCCTTCATATATTAGCGTTTATTTGCTACATCCGCACATTTTTTTCATATTTACTACAAATTTTTGACGATACAGCCAAAATCAGCGAGAACACGGGCATGATTTCGCAGTAAACCGAGTAAATTTAGTCTGTTGGCTTTGATGTCAGGATTTGCATCCATTACCAAGACACTATCAGCACCATCAAAAAAGCTACTAACTGTTGGTGCTGCATTTTCCAATGCTGTGACTAGTTGTTGGTAATCACGCGATCGCTTGGCGGCTTCGGTCTGTGGTAATAGGTTAATTAGGGCATCGTAAAATGTTTGTTCGGATGTTTTTTGGAATAGTACAGTTTTCACAACATCGGTTGGTTGTAGTTGTTGGGTGTCTAGGTTGCCTTGGGCTGCTAATCTGGTGGAACGGTTGACGGTTTCGTAGATTTTTTCCAGGGTGCCATCGTTACGGATTTGCTGCAAGTATACTGCACGGTTGCGAACATCTAAGAGATCTTCTAAGGCGCGTTCGGCGTATTCTCGGTCATTTTCGCCTAAAACGGCGTTTACTAGGTCATAATCGATTTTTCTTTCATCTTGGAGTAATGTGCGAACACGTTGAAGAAAGAAGTCTTTGAGATGATTAGTTAAAGTTGCTGCATCTTTACTATATGCTTGGGCAAAGTTTTGAGAAATTTGGGATAATAGCTGAAGTAAGTTAATCGCTAAATTACCTGACCAAGTAATATTAACGATGGCATTGGCAGCACGTCTTAAAGCAAAGGGATCTGAAGAACCTTTAGGAATTAATCCCAAACCAAAAATACTAGTTAAAGTGTCCAGCTTATCAGCTAAAGCGATAATTTGACCCGTTAATGTTGCAGGTAAATCATCATCAGCATTTCTGGGAAGATAATGCTCAAAAATTGCTTTAGCAACTGCTGTATCTTCACCACTTTTGGCTGCATATTTTTCCCCCATTACCCCTTGAAGTTCGGGGAATTCATACACCATCTGACTCACTAAATCAGCTTTGCAAAGTAAAGCTGCACGTAAGCTTTGCTGAGTTTCCACTTCCCCTAAATTCAATTGACTACAAATCAATCCGGCATTTTCCCCAATCCGATCAACTTTGAGTCTGACTGAACCCAAATCTTCTTGGAAAGTCACCTTTTCCAACTTTGATAAAAGACTTTCTAGCGGTTTTTCTAAATCCTTTTGGTAGAAATATTCTCCATCTGCTAATCTTGCTCTGATTACCCTGGCATTTCCATCCGCAATAATGCTTGCTTTCGCAGGATTCCCATTAGAAACAGTAATAAAATTAGGCAGTAATTCCTGAGAATTATCGCCTTTAAATACCGGAAAATAACGCTGATGTGTCACCATCACCGTAGTAATTACTTCCGTGGGCAACTCCAAAAACTTCGGTTCAAACTTTCCAACAACAGCCGAAGGGTATTCCACCAAATGAATCACCTCTGCCAACAAATCAGGATATATTTCCGTAGTTCCCCCCAAACTTTGCACTGCTGCTTGCACCTGTTGGGTGATGGTATCTGTGCGTTCTTCCGCATCCACAACCACATAACCGTCCCTGAGAACATCCACATAACTAGTTGCCGTGGGAATCGTCAAATTTGCTGGATGTAAAACCCGGTGTCCCCGCGATATGCGATCGCTCTTCACCACATCTGCCCCATTTTCCAACACAATCGGTAACACCACATCATCTAACAGTGTCACCAACCAACGTATCGGACGGGAAAACCGCATATCTCCATTACCCCAGCGCATCAACCGCTTTCCTTCCAGGTTAAATATCCACTGGGGAACCAACTCCGTAAATATCTCACTTATTGGACGACCAGAAGTTAACTTTTTAACAAAAATAAAGTCACCTTTTTCAGTAGGCCTCACCTCAAAGCTAGCCACATCAACCCCTTGCTTCTTCGCAAATCCCAAAGCAGCAGGTGTCGGTTGACCATCTTTAAAAGCAGCTTGTGCAGGAGGTCCTTTGATTTCCTCCTCCTTATCTGGTTGTTGCATCGGTAAACCAGTAATCAACACCGCTAATCGTCTTGGAGTTCCATAAACTTGAATAGATGCAGCTTCTAAACTATTTTCTGCCAAACTTGCAGGAATCCGCTCTCTCCACTGAGAAATTGCCCCAGCAACAAAACTTGCAGGTAGTTCTTCTGTACCAACTTCCAATAAAAAATTTGCCATAAGGATTCTATTTACATGCAGTCAATTTCACCAGTTTACCGGATTATTCATGTACTGACTGCGTGCAATAGAATCGCAATTGAATTATTTGAGATTTTACAAGTTGAGTTTCAGAACCCCCACTTTTTGAAATTGCTCGGAATTCAAGAATAATACTTTAAGGTAAATATTTTGACTAAATTAACTATTAACTCGTTAGATCCTCAAGATACGCGATCGCATGTTAACGCGAGCAGGCTATTTATTTAGATATATTGCAATTTTAAAGTTCTAGTTAATTTTACTGAATGATTGATGAATTTTTGGTAAAGATACCCTAAAGCCGATCCGGAGAAATACGAAGTCCGCTAGTAATTATTTATGGGAGAAAAATATTTAAATATTCCCAAAATCAATGAAAAAGCCGAACTTTGTTAAATTTTTAACTGTTATTTTGATGTCAGTTGCTGGTGTTGGTTTAGTCGGAGGTAGCTTTTTTATTAATCGTCATTTCAGTGAAAATAATGAATCCAATTTAATAGTTAAAGATGCTGCTCAATAT
Organism: Calothrix sp. PCC 6303; assembly: GCF_000317435.1. NCBI lineage: Bacteria > Bacillati > Cyanobacteriota > Cyanophyceae > Nostocales > Calotrichaceae > Calothrix > Calothrix sp. PCC 6303. The sequence goes on along the minus strand of NC_019751.1, from coordinate 5,714,127 downwards.
AAAAAAATACTAAATCAAACTTGGTTAAATAAAACTCAGATTAAACACTTTCCCCAAGAAATCCCTGTAGATGCCACTAATACTCGATTTATTTATTCTCCAGGATACCTAAATGGGGGCAATATCTTACAACTTAGAATCAAACAGCCATTAGCAAAAATCAAAAAATTACAATCTCAATATCAAGCTGCTGCTAAACGTAAATACCGAGGAGGTAGCACAAATGACCATGTAAATTTACCCAATGGTGTGCCAACAACATTTTTTTATACTAGTGGAGAAGATTCAAGCCAGGATTTTCCTAGTACGTCGGAAATATTAGTTTTGGGTGTGGAAGATAGAGGTCGTGAGGGCTTTAAATGGAATCATGGTAGTAGTTATGGTGTGGCAGTAGATGATTCGGTTTCGGAAATTGTCTATTGGGCTGAAAGTTGGTAGATTTTGGAGTTTAGATGGAAGTCAGATTTTAGGGCATTATTTATTGGAAAATTAAAATAGAATACTGCTAGTTTAGAGAAGATACTTAAGTATATCTATATAAATTAGCGAAAATCGCAGGAAACCTATCATGCTCAGTTTGTACATTACACTTGCTATCTGCGGCACGATTTTAACCACTATTTTTATGTTACGCGATCGCCTGAAGGAATTTTTCCTCAGTTTGTCGTCGGAGGGGAAGTTGGAAACCAAAGTTACTGCAAATGATAAACAACTTCCCCAAAAACTAGAGAATCCTTACACTATAGATATTAGCGGCAACAAAACCTTGGGAGAAACTAAGGTGCTTTTGGAGCGTGATAATACTCGTTTAAAAGATAATGACTTCAAAGGTAAAACTGATATTTCTGTGAAGTTCCCCACACAAACCAGCCAAACTCCAGATATTTCCAGTAATATTCCCTCTAACCAAAATATTCCCCAACCTTCATCCCTTCCCGAAGCTATGGGAGAGGTGATGGAAGCGGAGTTAATTCCTGAAACTGAAAAAGAACCAGGATAGTCAGCATAGTTGATATTTAATCATGTCATTCATTAATCAAACAAAGCTGGCAAATCGAACCAATGAGTTACAACACTTTCAGGAAATGCTGAGTGTAGATGCAACTCGGCGAATTTTTTTGCTGAAAGCACCATCTGGTTATGGGAAGACTGATTTATTGCTGAAGTTTTCCGAACATTCTCACCCAGCAGCATATCCAGTTGTTGTGGATATCAAAGCTGCTGGTGCGGGTATTCCCTATGTGTTTTGGCGAATTCGTGATACTTTGGGGGACGATAATTTTCCTGAATTTGACAAAGCTGTCAAAGATTTGACTGCTGCGAATATCAATATCGGAGATAATAAAGTAATTGGGCAAATGGACATCACAATTGCCCTCGAAGTCGATGAACAAACTCAAAAATTCCGGTTGATGCAACTCCAAGAGGCTTTTTTTCGAGACTTACGGGCAATTAAACAAACAATTGTCTTTTTGTTTGATACTTTTAACGATCCTACAACCCAGTTAGCCAGTTGGATTAATGATAATTTTTTGGTGGTGATTCCCAAAAGTCCAAATTTACGGGTGGTGATTGCTGGACAAAGTGCACCAGAAAGGAATGCAGCTTGGGAAAATCATTGTCATCGGTGCGAGTTGGGGGAAATTAAGGAAACTGAAGCTTGGTATAAGTTCACCCAAGAAATCGGTTTAAATTTAGAAGAGAAGATGGTGAAACTTCTTATTGATGCTAATAAGGGGAATCCTAAGAATATTAGTGAATTATTTCAAAATCTCAAATCAATAGAGGGTTATTCAAAATGAGCCAGGATTTACTGGCAAGGCTAACTGAAGCAAAATCTGACTCTGAACGTGCTTGGATTGTCACACAGAGCCTTTTGGATGCATTACCAGCAGAATTATCGCAGATGATTTGGGCGGCTGCCATCCCCCATTGGTTTGATGGGAATATTTTGGCTGCATTACGTCCAGAATTTGCGACACAAGCTGATGAGCTTTATATTAAGATTCAATCTTTATCTTTTGTGGAGGTGTTTGCCGAGCGTGGATATAATATCCATGAGTTGACTCGCAAGTTGATATTAGATCATCTTTGGGAAGAAAATAAAGAAGAGTTTTTGACTCTTTCGTTGCGGTTAAGTGAGTATTTCCAGAATCAAGATACTGCTGAAGCTAAAATTGAATGGCTTTATCATCTAGCTGTGACTGATACTGATGGTGCTGGGAATACTATTGATAACTATTTTATTGATCTAAATAATTCGTTTAGATATGGAGAAATTGAAACCCTAGCGAATGTTTTGTTAGAACAAGTTGCGGCAAATAGGGTTAATTCTACAATCAAAGCTATTGTTTACTATCGCAAGGGTCAAGCTGAGGCTAAAAGTTATCGTTCTCAAGCTGCACTATCTCATTACGAAAGCGCGCTCGTTTTATACCGCGAAGTTGGCTCTCGTTTGGGTGAAGCTAATACTTTGATAGGTATTGGCGATGTTTTTCAGTTTCTCGGTAGACCTAAAGAAGCACTATCTCATTACGAAAGCGCGCTCGTTTTATACCGCGAAGTTGGTTCTCGTTTGGGTGAAGCTAACACTTTAGTCGGTATTGGTGATGTTCTCCAGTTTCTCTATAGACTTGAAGAGGCACTATCTCATTACGAAAGCGCGCTCGTTTTATACCGCGAAGTTGGTTCTCGTTTGGGTGAAGCTACAGCATTAGAAGCTATTAGTTGTGTTCTCCAGCTTCTCGATAGAACTGAAGAAGCACTATCTCAGCGCGAAAATGCGCTCGCTTTATACCGCGAAGTTAGTTCTCGTTTGGGTGAAGCTACAGCATTAGAAGCTATTGGCAATGTTCTCCAGTTTCTCGATAGACCTGAAGAAACACTATCCAACTACGAAAATGCGATCACACTTTACGATGAAATTGATTCCCATTTGAGTCAAGTAGTTTCGCAAACGCTTCAATCTCAATGGCTTTCTGCTTATATCAAACATCGCCTCCTTAGATTAAAACCAAATGTATCAGAGGAAGATGTTCTTCATTACGTCATTGTGTCTCTGATTGAAGCGGTGAAATCAGGAATGGAAGTCAGGCATCCAGTTACATGGGGTAAGTTAGTTGCTGATCGCTATATTAACAAACAATACAAGCTTTCCCGCCAAAGCATCATAGTAAAGCCCAGGATGTTGGAATTTTTCGGGAATGTTCATCGTCAAGAGCTATCATCAGCATTCGATACAGATGATACAGAATATCTTCAGTCACAAATTGCACGGTTGAAAGAGCGCGATCGCCAAATAATTCAATGGCGCTTCTTCGATAATTTATCATGGAGTGAAATTGCTGTTCGCCTTTCTAGTAAAACAAAACCTGTAACCGAACAAGGTGCTCGCCAAAGGGGAAAACGCGCTCTTGACGCATTACGTTCTCTATATACAGAAAATATAGAAAGTTAACGGGGAACCTGGTTTTCATTCATCATCAAATCTTTAATTCTCATGCTGAGTCATGGAAAAAACGGGTTTTGGAAGTCTCCAAAATTTCCTCCAATCTTAAGTTATGTTTGCTGTCGCTATACCCTTTGTCACCAAATCAGCCGGATTTGTAAACTCATAATGCTCAAATGGTTGGTGAATCCAGGGATTATCAGTCAAATAATCAATATAGTAATCAGGTTGAAAGACAGAGCAAGCTTTATACCAAATTACCGCAGTGCGAATATCCTCAATTGGAGACTGACTATATTTCTTTAACCAGGGAATAGTCTCCTGTAATGTCACTCCAGAATCCACCAAGTCATCTACCAAAAGGATGCGGGAACCCAGGTTTTCAGTTGTCATTGTCAGATGCTGTGAGAAGATTAAACTTCCCCTTTCTTGCTTGCCCTTGCCACTGTATGATGATGTTGCTAATATTGCCAGTGGCTTGTGGTAAATACGCGATAAAATATCACCAACTCGCAATCCTCCCCGTGCTAAACAGAGGATTTGATCAAATTCCCAGCCAGATTGATAAATACTAGCAGCGAGTTGCTCAATTTTATGGTGATAATCTGACCAAGAAACGTGAAGGTCTGGCATAACAACCTGGTTGATAATCGATATTAGACAGCAAACTTTTTATTATAGGGTGAAAAAGCAGTGTTATGAGCAATTCTGCATCTGATAAATTAAGCGAACAAAATAAAAAAATAGACTTAAGTACAAAGTTGGCTTTTGGTGCAGGGGATTTGGGGACGGCAATTACAGCGATGATTGGAATATCATTTTTGTCACCCTTTTTGACGGATGTCGCGGGTTTAAGTCCTGGTTTGGCTGGGAGAACACAACTAGTTGGTAAAGTATGGGATGCTGTTAATGATCCTATGGTTGGGGTATTAAGCGATCGCACTTTGTCTAAATGGGGTCGTCGCTATCCTTGGATGATTTGGGGTGCGGTTCCTTTTGGCTTATTTTTCTTCCTCAATTGGATTGTCCCTCACTTCAGTGATAATCCTGAGTTTAACCAAATTGCTTTATTTTGGTATTATACAGCGGCTTCAATTCTTTTCAATGCTTTTTACACTGTCGTCAATTTACCCTATACTGCCCTAACTGCCGAACTAACTAAGGATTATGATGAACGCACCAGTTTAAATAGCTTTAGATTTACCTTTTCTATTGGTGGTAGCATTCTTTCTTTAGTTATCGCCCTAATAATTACCAAGTTTGTCCCTGAAGATAAAGCTTTAAAGTATTTAATTTTGGGGGCTATTTGCGCCATTATCTCAGTTTTACCCATCTATTGGTGTGTTTGGGGAACCAGGAAACGCGCTGAGGCAGTGGGAAATCAAAACCCAGAAATCGAGCAACCTGTATCAATTCCCTATTTACAGCAACTAAAAATAGCCTTTACAAATATCCCTTTCCTATTCGTGATTGGCATTTATTTGTGTTCTTGGTTAGCTGTGCAACTAACGGCAGGGATTATACCATATTTCGTTGTTAATTTGATGAAATTACCAGAAATACATATCACCTTAGTGCCGCTAACAGTGCAAGGAACAGCCATGTCGATGTTATTTGTGTGGAGTAACATCAGTCGTCGTCTGGGAAAAAAAGCAGTTTACTTTATGGGGATGAGTTCTTGGTTAATTGCCCAAATTGGGTTATTCTTTATCCAACCTGGTCAAACTGGGTTTATGTACCTGTTATGTGTTTTGGCTGGTGTTGGTGTTTCCTGTGCTTACCTGGTGCCTTGGTCAATGTTACCAGATATCATCGAGTTGGATGAATTGAGAACTGGACAACGTAGAGAAGGGATTTTTTATAGCTTTGTGGTTTTCATCCAAAAGATTTGCCTGGGTTTAGCTGTTGCTTTGATGCTGGAAAGTTTAGGATGGGCAGGATATCTCAAACCAGTGGGGAATATTGCTCAAATTCAACCTGATGCAGTTCTAAATATCATCCGTTTCTTTATCGCGCCCGTTCCTGCGATCGCGTTATTTCTAGGATTGATATTAACCTATTTCTACCCCATCACCAAGGAAGCACATGCAGAGATTCTTGCGGAGTTGGAAAGACGAAAAAACCGGGTTTAGAGGGATTTTATTAATTCACAAAGGGATTTTGAATTTTTATTCCAGCAATTTCTTGAAAATCACGAACATTTCTTGTAACTAAAAATGCATCTTGATTTAGTGCAGTTGCCGCAATAATTGCATCAGGAAGCTTTATTTTATGTCGTTGCTTTAAGTGAATTGTTTGATCTTCAATCTCTCTCGAAAGTGGAACAGATTTAAACTGTGATAATAAATCTTCGATAGATTGTTTTTCATTTTCTGATAAACCAGAAAAACTCAGTAATTCTATGCGAACAATTGGTGACACCAAAATATCATGTAAATTCAGAAAATTTTCTCCAAATAACGAATCAACTCTTGGCTCATCAGCAAGATAGTAGATAAAAATATTGGTGTCGTAAACATATTTCATTCGTCCCATTCCTGACGAAGATTTTCCAAATGAGTCAGAATTGCTGCTTTCTTATCCTTTAAAATACCTTTGGCTTGAGTAATTTTTTCATAGTCTTTTTTCCCAGGTGACAGCATTGACTCTGGTATATCTATCGTAATTGAATCTTCATCTTGAGACATAACATAATGTCTGGGTATTTTAATTATTGGCATAATTTTTCTCCTAATATTTCCATAATATCTAAAATCAGGGATACAGAATACAACTATTAAGCGATATCTCCGATGGGCTGCGCCAACGCATTCAGAGTAAATCACATATTTAGCAGAATTAAGCCGGGTTGATTTTCCCTTTTAACCAGTAGGTTTCCATTTCCCCTTTACCTTTGACGGAAATCAATCCTCGTTTTTCAAGTATAAATACGTTCTTAAGCAAAATATAGGTATCTTTAGTAACGTGAACTAACCCAGGGGCACCGTGGGATTCCATGCGGCTAGCAATGTTTACAGTATCGCCCCAAAGGTCATAAATAAACTTGCGTAACCCAATGACACCAGCCACTACTGAGCCACTATTAATACCAATCCTAATTTGAAAATTCTCCCCAGTATCCAGATTGAATTGGGCTATTGCATCAATCATTTCTAGTGCCATACTAGCAATAGCGATCGCATGATCAGCGCGAGGGGATGGTAAACCTCCCACAACCATGTATGCATCTCCAATAGTTTTGATTTTTTCCAAATTGTAAGATTCAGCTAGCAAATCAAAGCGGGAAAATATTTGATTGAGTAAATTAACTAATTCTTGCGGGGGAATCCGACTTGATAAATCTGTAAAACCCACAATATCAGCAAACATCACAGTTGTATCATTAAAAGCATCAGCAATCAAAATATCGGCATTTATATTACTTGTAGCTTGGCTTTGTTTCAGGCGTTGGGCTATGGGCTGGGGTAAAATATTTAGTAATAGTTGTTCTGATTGACTTTTTTCAATTGCTAATTTCTGTGATGCAACTTTTGATTCGTGAAGCGCAATCTTTAACTGACTTAATGTATCTTGAATCTTCATTACTGCTGGACGAAAAACTAATATTCCTTCAAGTAACAGCACAAATAACATCAATCCCAGCAAACCATATTCCATTTGCTTGAGTTGAGTGATTCCAGCAATCACCTCTTGGTTATACCATTGGGAAATGTCATCTAAGCCTTTCATTAAAGTTTGTTCTTCCTTTAATAATCTAGCTATGGGTGATTGTTTAATTACATCTATTGGTGGTTCACTAAAACCTAAACGCTTTTCACGGATTCCTTCCTGCATCATTTGACTAGCTGCTTCCCTCATTTCCACTCCCGCAGGTTCAATTGTGGAGATTTTTTGCTGCAAAACTCTTTGCTGTGTTTGGGAAAAATCTTCAACATTTTCAGCTGCCTGATTTAGAGCTTCACCTGAATCTTTCCAAGCCATAATCAATTGCTGAAGTTCTTGACGATTCTCTCGACTAGGTTCTAACTTCATCCGCATTGTATGCTTAATCATCTGTTGGCAAAGCGTTTGTCGCTTTTCAATTAAGCTGACAATTTCTAAGTTTTGTTGCTGCTGTGTCAACATCCGCTGAACTACCAATTGTCCCATAATCGATAAAAAAGCCACTGCACTCAGCGAAGCAGTGTAAAAAATCGTTAAATTACGAATAGGAGATGAATGAGGAAGTTTTTTTGACATGGAAATATCTACTGAGAGATAACTATATTTATATAGTTCCCAGATTGATGCAATCTAGATGTGGTTTAGCTTATCAGCGGTTAGTTTGTCTGTAGGGGATAATCACGAAACACCTCGACTTTATCCTGACTAGAGAAAGAAAGCACTGTGAAAGGATCTTTTTTGCTTCCCATCTCCATCCCCGGAGTACCTACAGGCATTTGCGGCACGGATAAACCGACAATATTTGGTCTTTTTTGCAGTAAACTTTGAATATCGCTTGCCGGAACATGTCCTTCAATCACATATCCATTTACGATTGCGGTGTGGCAAGATGTTAAGTTATCTGGCACTTTGTAGTTTTGTTTTACAGCCTCAATATTATCTGTTGATAAATCTTGGACTTGAAAACCCTCCGTCTTCAAGTGATCTATCCACCCACCACAGCAGCTACATTCAGGAGTATGATAAACAGTGATATTTGTTGCTGCGATGGTATCTGCATAACTCATCCCAGTATTTACTATAAAACTACCCAAGATTGCGATCGCCATCATGACTAAGACCGCAACAAAGCGTGGTAAGTTGGAAAAATATAGCTCCAATTGCCAACAAGGTGATTTTTTCTGTCTCATATAGTCAATGATATTGCCTCCTAGTTAATCGTAAGGGTTTTCCATGTGGATGCGCTCAAAATTGAAGTTAGCGATCGCTTCCTGAATACAATCCTTTGTTTTCATCGGCATTTAGTAGGGATAGTTTCAATAGGCGATCGCTATAAAATTCCCTAAATTCCTAAACGTTGATAAACTGTACCTAAGTGTTGTAGATGGTGTTGCGGATCGAAACAATCTGCCACTTCTGTAGGTGATAATTGTTCTTTCACCCTAACATCATTACTAATTAGTTCTCGGAAATTGCCGTCAGAACGATTCCAAGCGGTATGGGCATTTTCCTGAACAATTTTATATGCATCCTCACGACGCATTCCTTTTTCAACCAATGTCAGCATTACCCGCTGACTGAATACAACCCCACCATAACAGTTCATGTTTCGTTCCATGTTTTCGGGGTATACCAGTAGATTTTTAACTAATTGAGTCATTTCTACCAGCATAAAATGGGTTAAAATACAAGCATCTGGTAACATCACCCGTTCTACTGAACTGTGGGAAATATCACGTTCGTGCCATAGGGCAACGTTTTCCAAAGCTGCCACCGCATAGCTGCGTACCATTCTTGCCATTCCTGTCAAACGCTCAGAACGGATGGGATTACGTTTGTGGGGCATTGCAGAGGAACCTTTTTGTCCCTTAGAAAAATACTCTTCGACTTCCAAGACATCAGTTTTTTGGAGGTTGCGAATTTCCACTGCAAACCTTTCCATGGAAGAAGCTAGCAACGCTAATTGTTGCACGTAATCAGCATGGCGATCGCGTGAAATCACCTGGGTTGATGCTGCGTCAGCTTGGAGTCCCAATTTCTCACAAGCTAAGGCTTCTACACGGGGTTCAATATTGGCGTAGGTTCCTACTGCCCCAGAAATTTTACCAACTGCGATGTCTTTACGGATGATTTCTAAACGTTCCTTACCCCGTAAAGCTTCAGCTAACCAGCCAGCTAACTTAAAACCAAACGTCATTGGTTCAGCGTGAATACCATGCGATCGCCCAATCATCACAGTATCACGATGTTCGTGCGCCCTTTCTCGAATCACCTCAATTAAATCGTTAAGACGCTGCAAAATCAAATCCAAACTTGCAACCATCTGTAGCGCTAAAGCCGTATCCAGAACATCTGAACTTGTCATTCCTAAGTGAATGTAACGCCCAGCATCACCTACATATTCATTGACATTTGTCAAGAAAGCAATTACATCGTGGCGAACTTCTGCCTCAATTTCTAAAATTCGTTGCGGGTCAAAATTTGCTTTTGCTTTAATCTCTGCTACAGCTTCACTGGGAGTGTAGCCTAACTCAGCCTGGGCTTCACAAACAGCGATTTCTACTTGTAGCCAAGTTTTAAACTTGTAGGTATCAGTCCAAAGATTACCCATTTCGGGTAAAGTATAACGCTCAATCACGGTCTAGTATTGGTTACAATTTCGTATTTTACAGTGTGTGGTTACATCGTTTCCAAGAAATTGATAAAAGTTGACCTCTCTCCGGCTTAAAAGTGCGGGGCTTTGGGACTTATTTCTTGTAAAATTACCGTAATTCTCCTCAAAAACCCCAAAAAATTAATTTGTCAAAGGTTGAATCCGAGCAGAAAATTGAGCATTCTGTAAAGCCATCACAGCATTCATCGAATCCTGTACCCAAAATTGTCTGCCAAAGCGCACAAGTTGACGGAAACCACCTGCTTGCACAATGCCAATTACAGGAACTTTGGCTTTATCTTTTTCTCCGACTTGTTCTTTGAGGACATCTCGCAAACGATTTTGTTCTTCAATGGTGCTTGCTTGATAAGGTGTAAGTTCCACCATGATCATTTGTACAGTTTCTACCGCTTCAACATGATCGACGATGATTTGATTTTGATCATCACGACGTTTAATTTTTGCCCAGAGGATTAATCTAGCATCAACTTGGAGGATAGAACTAATACGTTCGTAGGTTTTGGGGAAAACTACTGCTTCCGATTGGGATGTGAGATCCTCTATTTGTAAAATTGCCATCGCATCACCTTTTTGGGTGACTCGTTTGATCACGTTATTGAGCATAATTACAACACATATTGCTGCATCCTCTTTTTGCTCACTAACTTGGGAAAGGTTGATGGGTGCCAGGATTCCCGCAGTTTGACGAATAGATTTGAGGGGGTGATCCGAGACGTAAAAGCCGAGTAATTCTTTTTCTTTGTGAAGTTTTTCTTGGGGAGGTAAATCGGGAACGGGTTTTGCCCTAGGTGCGGATTCAAAAGCGGTATTGGAGTTGGTTTTACTCGAATTGCCAGAAAATCCACTTCCTGAAAGTAGATCAAATAAGTTTCCTTGCCCGGTTGCGCGGTCTTTGGCGCGGGATTGTGCCCAGTCGTAGACGAATTCGAGGTCTTTAATTAATTGATGGCGGTTACTGCTGATTGTGTCGAAGGCTCCGCAGTAGATCAGGGATTCAATGGTTTTGCGGCTAACTGCTCGTAAATCTACGCGATCGCAAAAATCAGCCAGAGCCTGAAATTTGTCACCTGTTTCCCTAGCTTCAATAATAGATGCGATCGCATTTTGTCCCAAACCTTTAATTGCCGAAAACCCAAATAAAATATGCTCGTTTGCTGGGGTAAAATCTAATCCAGAACGGTTAATATCAGGTGGATCAATGGGAATACCCATAGTGATGGAACTGGAGATATATCTCTGTACCTTGTCAGTATCCCCACTATTGGATGTCAGCAAAGCTGCCATGTATTCTAAAGGATAATTTGCCTTTAAATACGCAGTTTGATAGGTCACATAACCATAGGCAGTAGAGTGGGATTTGTTGAAGCAATTGGCAGCCACCAAACCACCACGAATAGTAAAATTATGGTCACGTTCCACCCCAATATCATAGACATTCGCTGTGCCAAGGGATGTTCTCGCAATTATTTTGACCATAACTTTAACCCCAGAAAACCATGAAGACCAGCGATCATATCAATAATTTATCGCAGAACACCAGTTTATACTAACTTGTTGGAAGTCTCTTTGCTTCACCCCAACCTCAACCAGCGCTTTAAAGTCTGACAAAGCTTATGAATTGGAGAACGATTTTTCTTGGATCTCTGATAGGTTGAATAATAGGGTTGTGCAGGTGATTTGCTGTATTTCCCACGATAGCGACGTTCTAACTGTGCAGCTTTGCTTAAGTCAGCGGTGGCGCGATATTCATAACCCAGTTGGGAACAAACCAAACCACGATATTTATACGCTTCGATGTAGTTGGGGTTAATTTTAATAGCTTGAGTAAAATCAGCGATCGCATTTTCATATTTACCCAGTTGTACATTCTCCACCCCACTTTCATAAAACCTTTCTGCGCTTGATGTTTTGGCATAAATTTTGGTTTTATTGGGGGATTTGGGTACTGCTGATTCAACTGCATCTGAAAAATCCGAAGAGACAGATACCTCTGACTTGAGAATTCTGTAAGCAGCATTAATTTTTTTGATAATTTCTTCTGCTTCTTGTTTTTCTGTTAGATCAGTAAAACAGTCAGGATGGCATTTTTTCACCAAACCACGGTAAGCTTTCCTAACCTCATCCAGCGACGCACCTGGTTTTAGCCCCAAAATACCGTAAGCTTGATTAGTATCAATAGGTACATCACTCATAAAAGTATTAATCTTCGTATGATGTACCTATTTTAACTTTTTCGTGACATACTCCCACACTGACGCAAGCGTACAGTGTGGGCTTCTCAGCGACTCCTAATCCGGACATTAACTGAGCTTTGTTTTGAGTCTACGAGAAGCCCCTCCGCAGACTGTAAATTTCTTACCTTGTACCCTACAAATTTTACTGCCCCGGATGAGTGCTGGCTTATTCGCGCTATGGGACAACCCAATGGATATTTGTATTAATCAAGATGTGCCGACCTACTTTCATGCTGTGCAACGGAGTCGCTTACCAATGATCGCATTGCCACTGGACAGAGGCTTATCAGACACCAATGTGGATGAGGTTAACCAACATAATTCTACCAAAAATACGAATAAAAGTAAAATATTCGGCTCGTATTGTTGCTCTGGTCTACTTTGTTTTCGCGTTGCTCAAATACAATTAGATCACGCGGTAATACTCACAAGCCTACGGCACAATTCGTTCCGCATTCATCCCACGCTGCTAAAAGTGAGACGTGGGGCTTCTGCTGTTCCAGCTAAATTTAGCATCTCCCCTCCCTGAAATAACTTTGGGGGTTTGGCACGTTTACTTCCGTCGGATGACCCCGCAAAGATATTTTTTACATCCCGGTTACAAAACATACTCATTACTTATTTTTTAATCGTTAGCACGAATTCGCATCTGATATCCTTGCCGCTTACCTGTACTACTCACATCATTAATTGGAATTAACAAAATATTTTTATCCCCACTACCACTTGCTAAAATTTTCCCATCAGCACTAAAGGCAACAGTATAAACCCAATCTTCATGTCCAGCAAAAGTTTGTAATTCACCACCAGTATCCACAAGCCATAATTTAACTGTTTTATCTCGGCTACCACTAGCGAGAATCTTTCCACTAGGACTAAATGCTACTGCATAAATATAATCAGAATGACCTTCCAAAGAAGTTAATTCTTTGCCAGTTTCAAAGTTCCATAATTTAATTGTTGTATCCCAACTCCCACTAGCAAAAATTTTTCCATTAGGACTGCAAGCAACCGTTGTTACATCATCCATGTGTCGAGTCAAAGTTAAAAACTTATGTTGTTCTAAATGCCAAATTTTGATAGTTTTATCGCTTCTACCAGCCCCACTAGCGATAATTTCTCCATCTCCACTGAAGGTGACACATAAAACTTCATCAGCATGTCCCCGTAAAGTTTCAATTTCCCTACCTGCATCAACAGACCAAAGCTTAACAGTTTTATCTTTACTGCAACTAGCTAAAGTTCTGCCATCTGGGCTAAAGGCAATCCCAAATACTTTATCTTGATGACCGATAAGTGTATTGATTTCTAGACCATTTTCGGCATTCCAAAATTTAATCGTATTATCATCACTACAACTAGCTAAAATTTGACTATCTGGACTAAAAGCCACTGAATTTACAGCTTCATTATGTCCGGTTAAAGTAATATATTCTTGTTTTAATAAATTCCAAATAATAATTGTTTTATCTTGACTTCCGCTAGCGAGTAAAGTCCCTTGGGGGCTAAATGCCACCGACAGAACTAAATCAGTATGCTCTTTGAGAACTTGGATGGAATCAGCTTGAGTATATTGATTAATTTGCTTGGGTGTTGGAGGAATTAAATTAGTTTGATTGGGTGGCTTTTTAACTAGTGGGGGGTTAGTATTTTGCTGTGTGGGCTGTTTTTGATTAGGCTGTAATTGGGTTTTATTTGCTTCTGGCTGAGTAGATTTTTCTGGTGGTGTAGGGATGGAGATAGTTCCTGAAGATTGGGCTTGTTGTGACTGATTTGATGGGGGTAAAGATGGTTTAACTATAATATTTTTATTTTCGGCGATCGCATTTTTGATTTGCGACAATTCACTATTAATAATTTTGCTAATTTCCTGCTGATTTTTACGCAGTTCCTCAATCTGTTGATTAAAGCCATTGCTGAGGGCAGTTACATTTAATTGTTGATTAGTTTGTAACTTTTCAATTTGTTGAGTAATTAAATTAGTTAGATTGTGTGTAGACTCATCTAATCTAATCAACCGCTGATTGATGGCAGCAATATTTTGTTGCTGATTTCGTTCTAATTCGGCAACCTGTTGTTGAGTTCGATTTAATAATTCTGTTAACTGATTCAGAGCATCAATATTAATACTTTGTGAGGGACTGGTGATATTCTGATTTTGATTATTATTTAGCTGTTGCATTGCAGTATCAAGTTGACTAAAACGCTGATTAATTGCAGTAATGCTTTGTCTTTGAGTTTGTTGCAACTGCTCAACTTGTTGTTTTGTTAAATTTACTTGTTGAGCAAAACCCTCAATTTGTGCCCAACGCTGGTTAATAATATTAACACCTTGCTGCTGATTATCTTGGAGTTGTTTAATTTGTTGATTAACAAGATTAAATTGCTCTCTGAAAGCATCGATATTTTTCGAGCCTGCTTGATTTTCAGGAATTTGCTGATTTTGCACAGATTGTCGCTCGATAATATTATTTACTTGTTTTGTCAAAACATCAATTTGTGTAAGGCGTTGATTAATAATATTGAGACTTTGCTGTTGATTTTTAGTGAGTTTTTCTATTTGTAATTGAGCAGTATTTATACCTTGAGTAAAATTATCAAATCTTGCCAAACGCTGATTAAGATCATCTAAATGTTTTTGCTGTGCTTGAAAACTGCTATTAACCTGCTGAGTTGCAGCATCAATTTGAGAAACCCGCTTATTAATCAGATCAATTCTTTGGAGTTGATTTTGCCGTAATTGTTCAATTTGGTCACTATTGCCAGAATTCAGTGGTTGTCTGGATTCCTGTAGTTCCTCCAGCGTATCTTCTTGGTGCTGGATCAATTTACGCGATCGCTGTTGGTTGATAATGATTAAACCAACGGTTAAAGTCAAAGGAATTACCGCATAAGCATAATCTTGACTAATGGATCCAGCAATTGCACCCCATGCAGTCAATCCGAGAGAGATATATTCAATAAATTCGAGAAGTTGGCGTTTTGTCATGAATGTAGTAATTTCCCACAAGGAAAGTTAAATCAGTTATCAGTCATCAGTTACCAGTTGTCAGTTATCACAATTTCAGCCCGGGATTTTAACCCGACTGAAACCTAGCACTTGTCAGAAGTCGGGGGACTTCAACCCAAGGTCAGAGAGACCTCGCCGTCTAACGACGAGGTTTCCTCTGACTTCGTGAATACATCACTGTCCACTGTCCACTGTCAAAGACAACTTCCCACGGTTAGTTTTGCTCGCAGTTAGTTCTCAGGTAAGCTATTACGGACTTACTAACTACTAGTTACGTTCTCTATCGGGAATATTCAGTCAAGTACACCTATGTTATCGATTCTGGCAAATCCGCTTCTGTCTCTCCAAACACCTCACAGTGGTTATCATTGGGATCAAAGTGAGCGTCGCTTCTTTGAAGGTTGGTACTACCGTGTCACGTTACCCCAGCTGCGTCAAACCTTCGCGTTTATGTACTCAATTGAAGATCCCATCGATGGTAAACCCCACAGTGGCGGTGCAGCACAGGTTCTAGGCATTGATGATGAATATATTTGCCGTACCTTCCCTGATGTTAAAAAGTTTTGGGCAAGCCCAGAGGTGCTAGCTTTAGGTCATTGGGGAAAAACTAATTTACAAACTAAAGCCAAATATTTGATTCCTCAAGAATTCACAAGTCACATCCAAGAAGGCTATCAAGCAACTGCCACCCTAAATCAAGGCATAATTACAAATCCCCATAACGGGAATTACTGCCGCTGGGAATATGAAATTAAACCAATTTATGGTTGGGGAAACCCGAACAATTATCAACAATCAACCGCAGGTTGGTTATCTTCGCTACAGATTTTTGAACCCGGATGGCAAATATTAATGGCGCATGGGTTAGCAACTGGATGGATTGACTGGAATGGTAAAATTTACGAATTTACTAATGCTCCCGCCTACGGCGAAAAAAATTGGGGTGGTGCATTCCCTAAAAAGTGGTTTTGGCTCAATTGCAACAGCTTTACAGACAAACCAGATTTAGCCCTAACAGCAGGTGGTGGTCGTCGTGGAGTCCTGTGGTGGATGGAATCGGTGGCAATGGTTGGGATTCACCATCAAGGTAAATTTTACGAGTTTGTTCCTTGGAATTCTCAAGTTAGTTGGAATATTCACCCTTGGGGACGTTGGGAGATAGTAGCTAAAAATTCTAATTATGAAGTGCTATTAACAGGTACAACCAACTTCCAAGGGACTCCACTACGTGCTCCTACGGAAGAGGGTTTGGCTTTTTGTTGCCGTGATACCATGCAAGGACAACTGGATTTAGAATTGAGAGAATTGAGTGGCGGAAAAATAAAAACTATTCTCACAGCCCATAGCGATTTATGTGGATTAGAGGTTGGTGGGGAAAATTGGAATAATTCCTGGCAAGGTGGCTAAAAATATCCTGATTATGATATCCTGTAATTCCTTGGGGCTGTAGCTCAGATGGATAGAGCGAGCGCCTCCTAAGCGCTAGGTCGCCGGTTCGAGCCTGGCCAGTCCCGTTGGAGAAATATATCCGAGAATATCTCCGGAAATCTCCACAAATATATAATTAATTAAGTAGCGGATAGCTCTATTTCGTCCTAACCAGACTAAAAATATTGTGGATTGGGAATGTAGGGTAATTTTGCCTGTTTACATTCTGGAAATCCTTTGCTAAAAAGATAGCGTTTCCAAATTTTGCTCAAACACAGTAGATTTGGCATTGATGCGCTAAAAAGTTAGTCTTCAAAATTCTGCATTTAGCAATATTACTGCCAATTCTAAACCTGTGCCCCATACTGATGGCAAAATGCAGTTATTTATTAAAATTTCCCGTTGGTGATCCCTGACTGACGTAGAATCTTAATGCTAGCTTGTGGAGGTTTGCTTCTGTATGATCTTTAATCTAGACGTTAAACAGTAATTAAAATTAGGGAACAGGGAACAAATTCGATAACTGGTGACTGATTTTCCCTAACTTTGCTAACCTAAAAGCAATTAATCATTTTCAGAGAAAAACCATTGTAAAATTGATCCGGTTGAACCTTGAATAAGCTATTTAGAAAAGCTATTCCCACTCGTTTACTCATGCTGACTCTGCCGCTGATGGCAGTGTGGGCTTATAAAGAAGTCGCAAGTCAATTTAAACATCCGGAAGCGATCTTAGTTTTGGGTGGTTCGACACAGAAATTAGAGCGAGAGCAATTTACCGCTAAATTTGCCCGTAAGCATCAGAATATGCCGATTTGGATTTCTGGTGGTAGTCCTACAGTTCCCACCAAGAAGGTATTTGTCAAACAGGGTGTGGATACAAATCGCTTACATCTTGACTATGATGCAGTGGATACTGTCACCAATTTTACAACGATTGTAGATGAATTGGAAGCCCGTGGGATCAAGAGTGTGTATTTAATCACTTCTGATTATCACATGCGCCGCGCTAGTGTAATTGGTGAAATCGTTTTGGGTAGTCGAGGGATTGATTTTAGACCTGTATCAGTACCTTCGCAGAATTCTCCAGAACCGATTGAAAAGTGTGTCCGTGATGGATTTCGCTCAATAGTTTGGCTGATGACTGGATATACAGGTGCTAAAGCAGAACAGCCAAAATATAAAGCTGCCAAGGGTTTGGGTAAAAACTAAGGGGCTGTTTTTTCTTGGATTAAGACATAAGGTTGAACAATTAGTGTATTTAATCGTTTAGTGCGATCGCTATTCCAATTTCCTAGTTGATCATTCGATGGTTTAGCAATTAATGCTTCATCGATCCAAAACCCAACTTGGGCAGTATTATTGGATGCGATCGCTACTCCCACATCCACTAACTCTAGATGTGACGATACCACGATGATGGCATCCCTCTGGGCGTGAGGAATTAACCAATCCCATTCGGCTTCATCAAGATTTCCAGTTAATTCGCTTTTTAGATCGGACATGGTTTTTGAGAATTATTTAGTAAGATAGTACATAAAAAAGCATTTACGATCTACATCGCTGTTTTGAAAATGACTAAAAAGTAGTGGGATCAAGCAAATATTAATAAAATATTAAGAAAGATATCCAAAATTAGATATTCCCCATCAAAAAAGCTAATGAGCAGAAATTCACTTGCGGCGAGGGGCAGCAATGGTATTATTCGGGTATTACAAAAAGTAAAGGGCATTTTTCTATGACCAAGGCACCTGTTGCTCCTGTGGTGCTTGTCATTTTAGACGGATGGGGCTACTGCGAGGAGACACAAGGAAATGCGATCGCAGCTGCTAAAACTCCGGTGATGAGTAGCTTGTGGGCAGCATATCCGCATACCCTCATTCGTACCTCAGGGAAAGCCGTCGGTTTACCAGAAGGTCAAATGGGCAACTCCGAAGTTGGTCATTTGAACATCGGTGCTGGTAGGGTGGTTCCACAAGAATTAGTACGCATCTCTGATGCAGTTGAAGATGGTTCCATAAACAAAAATCCAGCATTGGTAAAGATATGTCAGGAAATTCTGACAAATAATGGCAAACTGCACCTGATCGGGCTTTGTTCTGAAGGTGGGGTTCATTCCCACGTTAGTCACCTGTTTGGGCTACTTGACTTAGCAAAAGCACAGGGAATTTCCCAAGTTTGTATCCACGCTATTACCGATGGACGCGATACTGCTCCCAATGAAGGAATTAACACAATTGGGTTGATTCAGAATTATTGCGATCGCGTTGGCAATGCACGTATTGCCACCATTAGCGGACGGTACTTTGCCATGGACCGCGATCGCCGCTGGGATCGCGTCCAACTCGCCTATGATGTAATGACCCACGAGGGTAATAATAACGGACGCTCGGCAATCGAAACCATGCAAGCATCCTATGCTGAAGGGATCACTGACGAGTTCGTCAGACCTGTACGAATTGCCCCTGGAAGCATCGAACCTGGTGATGGAGTTATCTACTTTAATTTTCGTCCCGACCGGGCTAGACAGCTAGCACAAGCTTTTATTAGTCCTGATTTCAACGGTTTTGAGCGGAAGTTAATCACACCGATATCTTTTGTCACCTTCACTCAATACGATCCCGAACTACCAATATCAGTAGCATTTGAACCACAAAATCTCAGTAATATCCTAGGTGAAGTCATCTCCCAACATGGCTTAAAACAGTTCCGAACTGCGGAAACTGAAAAGTATGCCCATGTAACCTATTTCTTTAACGGTGGACTAGAAGATCCTTTCCCTGGAGAGGATCGAGAACTCGTCAGCAGTCCCATGGTAGCAACCTACGATCAAGCACCATTGATGTCTGCTGAAGCTGTCACCGATGTTGCCCTTGCTGCCATCCACAAGCGAATTTACTCGTTTGTTGTGATCAACTATGCCAACCCTGATATGGTGGGTCACACTGGTCAAATGGAACCAACTGTGAAAGCGATTATGGCTGTCGATAAATGTCTTGGACGCTTACTAGAAGGCATTAGTAAAGCTGGCGGTACAGCCATCATTACAGCCGACCATGGTAACGCCGAATACATGCTAGATGAGGCAGGAAACCCTTGGACAGCACACACCACAAACCCAGTTCCCCTGATTTTAGTGGAAGGTGAAGGCGCAAAAATCCCCGGACATGGAACAAACGTTACCCTCCGCGATGATGGTAAACTAGCTGACCTAGCCCCAACAATTCTCGACATTCTACAACTACCTAAGCCACCTGAAATGACGGGGAAATCTATCCTGGAAGCTGCTAAATATGACGTAAGTCAAAATAATCGCGCTCCCGCAAAAGTTGGAATGTAGTGAAGTTAAGAATTATAAATCATGAAGAGGGAACGGGGTAATACTTCACTGAGAGTAGGAAGTTGAAAATGAGAATTTTTACCTCAACTAAAAAATCCCATTTGCTTACTTGCCCACTTGTACTAGATACAAGTACAAGGGAGGATATTTTATCCCAGCAAAAGAATAGACTTCTAGAATCAACCTCAAGTGAATAAATAGAAGGGTATTCCCTGTTCCCTATTTCAATGAAATAATAAGTACTGGGTGACTAACTCATAAGCTAAGAGTTATACTTGTATACTCGTAACTTAGGTTTTTGCAAGGGAACAAGCCTTTTCATCTGGATGAAAAAGGGTTAACTCAGAAATTCAATTTTGAAGTTATTGCTTTCCTTTTGGTTGTAGAAATTTCAATTCAGAATTTTTATTTCTACTAACTAATACGTAAGTATCGGTAAGTTGACTGAAAAAATTAATTTTCTCAAATTTTCACCCAGATCTGAATTTTTACCTTGAAAAGTCTCACTTTTCACATCACGCGGAATAAATTTTCATCATGCTAACAAACATTATCCAAGGAATCTGGTCATTTTCCGGTGTTGCCTTAAGTATCCTAGTATTGCTCCATAGCCCCAAAGGTGATGGAATTGGAGCTATTGGTGGACAAGCGCAACTATTTAGCAGCACCAAAAGCGCTGAAGAAACACTAAACCGAGTTACTTGGGCTTTAACAGTCATTTTTCTCAGCTTGACTGTAGTCTTAAGTGCTGGCTGGCTACCAAAATAACATGAGAAGGGAAATGGGCAAAATTACCCCAACCCACAAAACTCATATTTATAAAAAGCCAATCAAAATTACTTTAAATTGGCTGATAGCAGTTCTGATATTAATTTTTAGTACAGGACTGCTGATTATTTTCTCTACCTTAAATTCTTCTACAGCTTTTGCTAATTATTCACCCTCAGCAAAAATCCATCATCTACCATCTAGTTTGCTAAATTGGCAAGATAGTAGTAACAGTGGTGATTACTTTAATCAAATTACACCTGTTAAAGTTGGTTATTTAATTTGGTCTAAATTTCCCATTACTATCGCAGTAGAAGTCCCCAAAATCGATAGTAATCAAGGAAAGATTTGGACTCAAGCTGTTTTAGAAGCTGTTGGAGAATGGAATAATTATCTACCTTTAAAAGTAGTAGAAAGTAAAGAATTAGCAGACATTAGGATCATCCGTAAATCTCCACCATTACAGGGAAATCCACCTCGCGCTCGTTCGGCTCAAACAACATATAATCTATATAATCAAAATCATTATTTATATCATAAATCTACAATTCTAATTAGTCCGAGCCAAACAGGTAAATACCTAATTGCAGCCGCACGTCACGAACTTGGTCATGCCTTAGGGATTTGGGGTCATAGTCCTGTTGAGAGCGATAGTTTATACTTTTCACAAGTTAGTAACCCCCCCTTGATTTCGGTGAGGGATGTAAATACTTTGAAACGGGTATATCAACAACCTACGAAGCTAGGCTATCCATTATGAGGGAGTTAAAAAATAAGTAATAAGCAATAGATAAAATATAGTATTTTGGTAATTTCTATGTGGGATAATGCACCCCATAAATTAAGTTTAACGGCAAAAGATATCCATGTTTGGCGGGCAAATCTCAATTTATCGAATTTAGAACTAGATAAATTAAAAACATCCCTGTCGAATGATGAAATAGTCCGGGCAGAACGATTTTATTTTGAAAAACATCGTCAGAGTTTTATTGCCAGTAGAGGGATTTTACGAAATATTCTTGGTAGATATTTAGAAGTTGAGCCAAATCAGGTGAACTTCGATTATGAACCAAAGGGAAAACCCTTTTTGTTAAAAGAATCTCATGATTGTGAGTTAAATTTTAATGTGTCCCATTCCCAGGATTTGGCACTGTACGCGATCGCATGTGGCAACCAAGTGGGTATAGACTTAGAAATGATTCGTCCCATAGCTGATGTCGAACAACTAGCCCAACGATTTTTTAGTACTCAGGAAACAAATGCGATCGCATCTTTAGTTTCACCCCACCAGGAAGAAATGTTTTTCCGCTACTGGACTTGTAAAGAAGCTTATCTCAAAGCTACTGGAGATGGTCTTTCTAGTTTAGATCAAGCTGAAATCATCCTCAAAACAGGAGAATTGCCTAAATTATCACACACCAGTAGTTGGATTTTACAAGAGTTACTCCCTGGAGAGCATTATATTGGTGCTGTAGCTTTCGCCTCAGGTAAACGGGATTTAAGTTTCTGGGAATGGCATAATATACAGGAGCATCCCACTTTTTAAATTTATAGCCTACGGGAACAGTGAAAAACTGGGATGCTGTGCTAAACACCTACCAATCTTGCTGCACAGGAAAATTGACTTCTAAGTAAGTATTAAGTAGTAAAAAAGACAGTTACATATATGCTGATGAATTTTTTTTCATTGGGGCTGTTTTCTGCTTAAAATTAGCCTTTTTGTACCCATAACAAAGAATTCCCCCAGTTAACTTAATAACATCCTTCTTGTAATAATTCCCTAATTTCCCTATAACAGTAGTTTGTCAATTCCATTACGGTTGCTTTTGCGTGCTTACCCTGGTATTGTTCCCAATGTTGCTGTTTAATCAAATACGGGCGACCTACTAAAACTGCCACACGACGATAGATTACCAGGGGATGCCAACCCATTTGATTAAACAATGGTTCACTTGGATCAAATAGACTCAATATCTTTAAGGGCATAGATGATGTGTTTACTTCCTCTAAAGATGCGATCGCTATTGGTAATACTGCCAGATTTTGGACACGCGATCGCATTGCTAAATGAGCAAACCCCCGCTGAAATTCACCCAACTTACTCGGATCTGTAAATTTTACCATCGGTTCAGGTCCTTCGGGAAACACACCCACCACCTGCCTTGATTGTAAAAAAGCTTGCGACTTTTGAAAAAAACTTGTGTTGCGTTGTCTATTAGCTGCCAGTGGAAAACATCCAAATTGTTCTGTAACTATTTCCCGCATCACTGGCACTTGTCCCATGTAATGATGACAAGCAAATCTAATCGGCTGAGATATTGCTGCCATTAATACTGGTGCATCCATAAAACTACGATGGTTACTAACTACTAAAATACTAGTATCACGGGGAACACGATTCTCGTAATAACTAGATAATTTGGTGGAAAGTCCTGTTAACAAAATTCGAGAAGTTTCTAAAGGGCTATTTTCACTCATCATTTTTACGTATAAGTTTTAAAACTTATTACAAACTTTATTTATTAAATTTTCACATTTCTTCACCGATATTTCGATAGCCATAAGGTAGAAATATACTTCTGTTCATCGCTTAATATCTATTGTTAACTGAGACTTTGTATTAATGGTGACAATAATTATATTTAATATATTCAGTGAAACTAATTAGATGAATATCTTAAGACTTTTAGCTAAAGTCAACCTTCATCACAGTTTGTCGCTAAATATTTTCAGTGACGCGAAATTTGCTAGTATTTAAGAGGTAACTTGAAAATGTATAATAGATATTATACAATTACATGGTTTTAGCCAAAAATCTCACTTAAAAGTTTATTTAAGAAGTAAATTTATTAATTTTGCATGAATCGAGAAAATTTAAAGGAAAAAAAATTCGCACTGACGACACCCTTATACTATGTCAATGATTTACCCCATATTGGCAGTGCTTACACAACAATGGCAGCTGACGTTGTGGCAAGACTCAAAAGGTTGATGGGTTATTCAGTCTTACTAGTGACAGGTACCGATGAACATGGACAAAAAATTGAGCGTAGTGCCGCAATCAAAGGTTTAGAGCCACAGGAATTCTGCGATCAAATCGTCCCAAATTTTATCTCGCTCTGGAAAATATTAAATATTGATTATGATAGTTTTAGTCGCACTAGTGCAGCGCGCCATGAAATAATTGTCAAAGAGTTTTTTCAACGAGTTTGGGAAACAGGTGATATTTACTTAGGACAGCAAAAAGGCTGGTACTGTGTCTCTTGTGAAGAATTCAAAGAGGAACGGGAACTTCTGGAAAACAACCGTTGTCCCATCCATCCCACTAAAGAAGTAGAATGGCGGGATGAAGAAAATTACTTTTTCCGATTGTCCAAATATCAAGAAAAACTATTGGCTTTATACGCTGAAAAACCTGATTTCATTCAGCCAGAAAGCCGACGGAATGAAGTTTTAAACTTTGTTAAGCAAGGATTACAAGATTTCTCGATTTCACGAGTCAACCTAGATTTAGGAATCAGAGTTCCTCAAAATCCTAAGCATACTCTCTATGTTTGGTTTGATGCATTACTAGCATATATTACGGCTCTTTTAGAACCCGATGCTGAACCTACCCTAACTAACGCTTTAAGCAAATGGTATCCCATCAATCTACATTTGATTGGTAAGGATATTTTACGCTTCCATGCTGTCTACTGGCCCGCCATGCTCATGTCAGGAAATTTACCATTACCACATCAGGTATTTGGACATGGTTTTTTGACTAAAGATGGGCAAAAAATGGGCAAATCTAGCGGAAATACCCTAGATCCCGTAGCCTTAGTAGAACGTTATGGTGCAGATGCAGTTCGTTATTACTTCCTTAAGGAAATCGAATTTGGCAAAGATGGCGACTTTAATGAAGTTAGGTTCATCAACGTTTTAAATGCAGATTTAGCAAATGATTTGGGGAATTTGCTCAACCGCACTTTAAATATGGTGAAAAAGTATTGCGACAGTAATATGCCGTCTGTAACTAGTCAAGATATCCCTGATACAAATCCTTTGAAAGCAATTGGTTTGTCACTGGGAGAAAAAGTCCAATATGCCTATGAAACATTAGCTTTTAATCAAGCCTGTGAATCAACCTTAGCTCTAGTTCAAGCTAGTAACAAGTATATTGATGACCAAGCTCCGTGGTCTTTGTATAAACAAGGACAACAGAGGACTGTGGAAGAAGTGCTATATGTGGTTCTAGAATCAGTCAGACTAGCTGCTTATTTACTGTCTCCCATTACACCCGGCATTAGTAGTGAAATTTATTCACAGCTAGGTTTGGCAATTGATTTTAATGATCAAGTAAAAACCGCGATCGCTGCACCCTATGATACCCATGCTCAATGGGGATTGTTAAGCAGTGAACAAAAATTGGGTACTCCCCAACCAGTCTTCAAACGACTCGATCCAATTAAAAACGATTAATTACTTTTAGTGTGATAGTTTTTTACATTGTCTAAATTTACCAGGGCTAGGTCGATTAGTTCTGGAAGATTATCATAAGAGATTCTCAAAAAGTTTGAAAATTCCGTAAATTCTGTAAATCAAAGTATAAAAAAGCCGGAGATATAAGACTATGACATCAATGTTAAATAATTTAGAGAGTGACTCTATTTTTACACCAGAGCAAGTTCTGGAAAATCGGGGACGTGTAGCCATATTTATTGATGGTTCAAATTTATTCTATGCAGCCTTACAATTAGGGATCGAAATTGATTATACAAAATTACTTTGTAGATTAACGGGCGGTTCTAGATTATTACGAGCATTCTTTTACACAGGGGTTGACCGGACAAACGAGAAACAACAGGGCTTTTTGTTGTGGATGCGTCGTAATGGCTACCGGGTGATTGCTAAGGATTTGGTACAATTACCAGATGGTTCCAAAAAAGCGAACCTGGATGTGGAAATTGCTGTAGATATGATGGCTTTAGTTGATTCTTACGATACAGCAGTGTTGGTAAGTGGAGATGGGGACTTAGCTTATGCGGTAAACTCGGTCAGCTATCGGGGTGTTAGGGTTGAAGTTGTCAGCTTGAGATCCATGACCAGTGATAGCTTAATTAATGTAAGCGATCGCTATATTGATTTAGAAGCTGTAAAAGAAGACATTCAGAAAACCCCACGACAAAGCTACCCCTACCGTCCCCTAGCGGGAATTGGTTTCATGGAACAACCTAGTGAAATGGACAGTCACCTAGAAATACCTGAATAGAGCCAAGGGAGCAGGGAGAGGGGGAGCAGGGGAATGTTTCCTATTGCCTCTTTCCCTCCTGCTGTTTCACTTTAACTTTTTGGGGAATAAAAAATGTGAGGTTTCTTTGTTTGAAAGCATCCCAATTTTGCACAAAGATTTTTAGCCAACACCCTAGAAAGGTGGGGTTATACAAACCAAGTCCCCCTGCGCGGACTAGGAATTTACAGCCCACGAAGGTGGGCTTTGCTTTGCTAGCCCCAGGCTTTAAGCCTGCGGGCTTTTCACACATTTGGGGTGCTTCTGTGTGTTTAGCATTGGCTTTCACGTTGACACTCACAGGTTGTAGTGGTAAACCCCAACCCCAAAAATCTCCCCAAGATATTTCTCCTCAAGATAAAGAAAGCCGACTGACGGTATTTGGTGGTAGCTTAGAACAATTTGATGAAGCTGGAAGACCAATTTGGAAAATCAATGCTCAACGAGCTAAATATAATAAAGAACAAAAACTTGGTCAGTTAGAAAATCCTTACGGTGAACTGTATCAAGATGGAAAAGTAGTATATAAAGTTAATGCCGAAATTGCAGATATCGAAGAAGACGGTAAGCAATTACAACTGAAAGGCAAAATAATCGCTACAGATCCCAATAATGGCATAGTTTTGCGGGGAAATGAGCTAGAATGGCGACCCAAAGAAGATTTATTAATTGTGCGAAATCAATTAAATGGGACTCATAAACAACTCCAAGCAGTTGCCAAAGAAGCAAGAGTCAAAACCCGCGAACAAAGGGTGGATTTTTTTGGTGGAGTCGCAGCAAAATCTGCCGAAGAACCAACTGTACAGATGCAGACAGAACATTTAACCTGGCTGCTGAAAGATGAGAAACTGATATGCGATCGCGTAATTCAATTTCAGCGCTATAAAAATAACCAAATTACCGATAGAGGCAAGGGTGACGCTGCTGAGGTATTTTTGAAAACTAAAATCATCAATATCACCAAAAATGCCCAGATTGAGTTAGCAGAACCCCAAGTCCAAATCATTAGCAATCTGATGAGTTGGAACCTAGCAACCGAAAACATCTTGACAAAATCACCAGTTAGGGTTTTTCATCGGACTGAAAACATCTTAGTGACAGGTAATCAAGGGGAATTGCGAATCCCTCAAAAGACGGTTTATTTGACGGGGAATGTCAACGCTATCGGCAAAAACCGTCAGTCTTTGAAATCGAATAAATTAACTTGGTATTTAAACAACCAATTGGTGGAAGCAAACGGCAATGTTACTTACCAGCAACTTAACCCACCCCTGACTTTTACCGGACAAAGTGCCACAGGCAACCTGCAACAGGAAAATTTAGTTGTCAAGGGTGGAAATAATGGTAGTAGTCGAGTTTTGACAGAGATTATTCCCCCAGAAGCAAAAGCACGGGAGTAAGATTATATTTTCGCTGAAACAGGAAGTAGGTTCCTCAGTTTTTCAATAATTTGGGGTGCAAAAATATTTTATCTATCTAAAGGTACATCCCAAAGGGATGACAGAGGTTTTAATGTTAATTTGGAATGTTGTGGGATCAAACAAATTAAACACCGTGAAGCCTAATGACTAGACTCAATTAATAACTAATCAGGTACCCGCTTTGAGACAACCATACTAATCCATTTTGTTTAGTTGAGGTGTGTAGGGCGTGACACGGTATGGATTTACCTAACCATTGCATTCTTTTTTCAAATTGCTACAATTCAAAACTTCTTACCTCGGCAATTCCAGTTCACTGCTATTATGCTTAGTTCCGATGCAGTTCAATCTTTAACCAACGTCAAAAACAATTTTATTATTAAATTTTTAATCATTGTTATTTGTAGTCTTTTTTTGGGATTGGTTTTTGACTTGGCGATTTTCAAAGACTGGATTCCCAGTCTGGCAATGGGTGAAGTTGATATTGCTATATATTTAATTTTGATTGGAATCAGTTTATTTGAATTCAATAAAAATAAAAATAAACCCGTTAGGGTGTGGGAAATTTTAGCGATTGCTAGCTGCATTTTACTTCTAATTGCGGAATGTCAGCACATATTTGTCATATATAAATTTGGAATCGACGAATTATTTTTTTTGGTGATAGTTTGGGTAAGTCTTGAGCAAAAATTGCTGGCGTTTCCAAGAGAGATCAAAGCCGAATTTCAGCAAGATTTGGCAATTCTAAATACGATTAATCAAACTACACCAACTCTAATTTGTGTCAAAAACAAAGAAGGCAAAGTCCTAGTAGCTAATCCATCATTACTTTACTTTTTAGGAAAGTCCGAAGCAGAAATTGTTGGCAAAACAGACTTAGAATTTTTAAGCGATCGCACTCAAGCTTTAACGATTATGGAACATGATCGTCAAGTCATAGAAACTGGCAGGGTACAAGTATTTGAAGAAACATTGAGTATTAATGGTGAAAGTCGGATTTTCCTCTCAACCAAATCACCATACTGCGACAACAACAGCAGTAGTAATATTACAGGGATAGTAAGTATTTCATTTGACATTACATCTCGAAAACAAACTCAAGCAAAACTAGCAGATAGCGAAGCCCTGTACCGAACCCTGGCTGAAGCAATGCCGCAAATGGTTTGGGTATTAGATAATCAAGGGCAGATGGTTTATGCCAATTCCCATTGGCGCGATCGCACTGGCTATAAACCCGAACAAATTAAGTATCAAGACTGGCATCAAGTAATACATCCAGAGGATTTACCCAAAGTAATTCAAGCTTGGGAAGAGACTTTAAAAAACGGTGGTTTAACCCTAGAAGTTGAGTTTCGCTCCCGTAAATATGATGGCACATATCGCTGGTATGTATGGCGTTCTGTGTCAATTAAAGATGAAAACGGGGATGCCGTCAGATTCGTTGGTACAGCTACCGATATCGAGGATCTCAAACAAACACAAATCAAGTTGCTGAATGTGCAAAACCGATTGCAGCATACCCTAGCAGCTACCAATACATTCCTCTGGGAACGCAACCTCAGCAATGATGAAGTCACCTTTTTTAACGCTGCTGTTGATGACAATCATTTTGTAATCAAACCTTTTGCCCAAATAATGGCATTGGTACATCCAGATGACTATGCAGCCGTAATTAATGCCTTCAAGGAAGGAATTTCCACAGGTGTTGTTTTTGAAGTAGAACATCGGACAGAAATAAATATTTTTGCCGATATCCATCAGCAAGAAATATCCCCATGGCGCTGGATGATGGTAAGAGGTCAAGTTATTCAAAATGCTGATGGCAAAGCAAGTCACATTTTAGGTACCAGCATCGATATTCATGAACGCAAGCAAGCCGAAATTGCTAGTCAAGCTGCGGAGAACAGTTTGCGGGAAAGTATGGTGATGCTAAATGCCATCAACGATGCCACAACTAATCTAATTTGTATTAAAGATATTCAAGGGCATTTCCTCAGCGTCAACCCTGCCATTCTCACAGTGTTAGGGAAATCAGAAGAGGAAATAATTGGTCACACTAACTTTGATATTTTAGAAAACTGGGAAGAAGCACAGCAAATCGTCGCACATGATGGTCTGGTGATAGAAACCGGAAAAACACATGTGTTTGAAGAGACAGTAAGCTTAAGTGGTGAAAAACTTACCTATCTTTCCACTAAATCACCTTACCGTGACCATTTAAATAATATTATCGGCATTGTTAGCATATCAATTGATATTAGCGAAACGAAGCGCAACGAAGTTGTTCGTCAACGCATAGAAGCTGCATTAGCAGAAAGTGAATACCGCTATCGTCAACTAGTGGAAAATATGCCGCAACTGGTTTGGCTTTCTGATGGTGACGGGGCAGTAGATTATCTGAATCAGCGCTGGTTAGATTACATAGGGATTCAACCGACATTTACCTGGAATTGGCAAAAAGTCATCCATCCCCAAGACTTCCCAGAATTTGTGCAAAATTGGACAGCAGCCATCAATAGCAAAAAGCCAATGGATGACCTCCAACATCGCCTTAAAAGCCATGATGGAACCTATCGATGGTTTTTGACAAAAGCAGTACCGATGTATGATACCCAAGGAGATATTACTAACTGGCTTGGTACTTGTACTGATATAGATGATCGCATCAAAGCGGAAACAGCAATCCGAGCCAAAGAAATCCAACTGCGGATTTTATCTGAATCTGGCTTAATTGGGATTTTGTTTACTGGTGATAACGGGGAAATTTACGAAGCAAATGACACATTTTTGAAGATAACTGGCTACAGTCTCCAAGAACTAAAAAATGGCGAACTTGATTGGCGTAATTTAACACCTGAAGAATTTTCCTCCTTGGATGAAATCGGCATCACCGAAGCCAAAGAAACAGGAATTTGTACCCCTTACGAAAAAGAATATATTCGTAAAGATGGTTCACGCATACCTATTTTGATAGGTTATACCCTATTTCCTGAACAACAAAATAGTTTTGTCGTCTTCATCCTGGATATTACAGATAAAAAGCGCGCCGAACAAGAACGCGATCGCTTCTTCAATGTATCGATAGATTTGCTGTGCATTGCTGGCACAGATGGTTACTTCAAGCGCATCAACCCGGCTTTTGAAAAATGCCTAGGTTGGACTGAAGAAGAACTACTAAATCAACCCTTCGTATACTTGATTCATCCTGATGATGTGGGTGCAACTGAAAACGCGATCGCTAAATTAAATATGGGGGAAAACGTCCTCCAATTTGAAAATCGCTATCGTTGCCGAGATGGTTCTTACAAATGGTTTATGTGGAATTCTTTTCTCGATACCGATACAACCTTAGTATACGCTGTCGCCCACGACGTTACCGAACCAAAAAAAGCCCAAGAAGCACTACGACAAAGTGAAGCCAGGTTACGGTTTTCCATGGAAGCCGCCCGCATAGGTAACTGGGACTTAGACATCAACACCAAAATTGCCAAACGTTCACTACGTCATGACCAAATATTTGGTTACGATAGCTTATTACCAGAGTGGAATTTTGATAAGTTTTCCCAACATGTTCACCCAGAAGATCGAGAGTTAGTTCAAAATGGCTTTGAAAAAGCCTTGAGTAATTATCAAGACTGGGGTTTTGAGTGTCGAATTCTCAAAGCAGATGGTAGTCTGGCTTGGATTTGGGTCAGAAGTAGTTTCTATTACGATACGAATAACATTCCCACCCATCTATTAGGACTAGTTGTAGACATCACCCAACAAAGACTTGCACTACGTGAACGGGAAGAAGCAGAAGCTAAAATTTATCAATTAAATGCCACTCTAGAAGATCGAGTTAAGCAACGCACCGCCCAGCTAGAAGCTGCAAATAAAGAACTAGAATCATTTTCTTACTCAGTTTCCCATGATCTGCGCGCACCTCTTCGTCACATTGCCGGATTCATGGATATGTTAAAAAAACATCTCATTGAGCAAGGATTAGATGACATCAGCAAACGTTACATTTCCATCATCCTGGAAGCTACCTCCAATGCAGGCACCTTAATCGATGATCTTTTAGCATTTTCCCGCATGGGTCGCACCGAAATGCGCCACATCACCATCGATATGAACCTACTGATTCAAGAACTACAAACAGAATTAGCAGCAGACATTGAAAATCGTCAAGTTAACTGGGAAATCGAACCTCTTCCCCTAGTTCAGGGGGATCCTTCCATGTTACGTCTGGTTTGGCGAAACCTCTTGGGAAATGCCCTCAAATACAGTCAAACTCGCACAGTTACCGAGATTAAAATCGGCATAGTTAAAAATATAGTTAAAAATCTAGATTCTCACTCCTCACCTATTGCATTACAATCTCAAAATATTTCTCACGAAATCATCTTCTACATCAAAGATAATGGAGTTGGTTTTAATATGCGGTATGTAAATAAATTATTTGGCGTGTTCCAACGCCTACACAGCGATTCTCGCTTTGAAGGAACAGGAGTTGGTTTAGCTAATGTTCAACGCATCATCCATCGCCATGGTGGACGCGTTTGGGCAGAGGGCGAACTTGATGTTGGAGCAACATTTTATTTCTCGTTACCCCAAAATCGCCAAAGTCTACCATTTCAAGAAGGAATTTAGGAGTGGAGAACAAAGAAAATTTGATGGAACTCAAACGTATACTCCTAGTAGAGGACAGCATTAATGATGTGGAATTAATCCTGACTTCACTGGCACAAAATCATCTTGGGAATGAGGTGGTAGTTGTTCGAGATGGAGAGGAAGCCTTAGATTACTTATATCGTCGAGGAATGTATCGATTACGGCGTGAAGGTAATCCAGTAGTGGTACTACTGGATCTAAAATTACCGAAAGTAAATGGAATCGAAGTCCTCGCAGAACTGAAAACGCACCCTGTTCTTCGGACTGTGCCAGTAGTAGTTCTAACATCATCACGAGAAGAGCAAGATTTAACAAGTTGCTACGAACTTGGTACTAATGCTTATGTCGTGAAACCTATCGACTTTCACGAATTTATGGATGTAATTCAGGGTTTAGGGTTATTTTGGGCAATCATCAACGAAACACCTCCAGGATCGATGCCTGTACCTATTAACAACGGTCAAGGAATTAAGTGAAATTATAAAACTTAGAAGGTAGTATATGTCACAACTTATGTTTCTCTTGCTGGAAGATAGTTTGTTGGATAGCGAATTGATTCGTGCCACGCTCACCGAGGGAGGCATAACTTGTGAACTCATGCATGTAACCACAGCAGATGAGTTTACAGTGGCACTGAAGCAAAAGAAGTTCGATATGATACTATCCGACTACTCGTTGCCGGGATTTGACGGGATTGCGGCTTTGGAAATAGCGCAGCAATATTCTCCCAATACGCCATTTATTTTCGTCACTGCCACTATGGGAGAAGAAGTTGCTATAGATACCCTCAAACTAGGTGCAACTGACTATGTACTCAAGCAAAGATTAGGCAGAATAGTGCCATCAGTTATGCGAGCTTTGCGGGAAGTAGAGGAACACGATGCCCGTAAGAAAGCTGAAAACGACCTGCACGAGAGAGAACAAGAATTTAAAGCCTTGGTGGAAAACTCCACCGATGTTATCGCCAGAATTGATGGTCAGTTGCGTTATGTATACATTAATCCAGCAATTAAAGGAGCGACAGGGATACCAGTATCTGTACTGACTGGGAAAAATGCGGCTGAATTAGGATTCCCCCGGCAAATATACGCTGAATGGGAAGAAAGATTGCGTCAAGTTTTTGCTAGCGGAATCGGCTGCTTTTTTGAATTTGACTTTATGTCACCCAATGGGATGCGCTATTATCAAGCCAGGGTAGAACCAGAATTTTCGGTTACAGGTGAAGTGCGATCGCTTCTAACAATCGCCCGTGATGTTACCGACTACAAAAATGTGGAACAAGCATTACGCAGAAACGAAACTGAATTAAGGGAGCAAAAAGAAGAACTAGAAAAACTCAACAGCATCAAAGATGAGTTTTTAGCAGTACTTTCACACGAACTGCGATCGCCTCTTAATGCTATCTTGGGTTGGTCAAAAATATTACGCAGCCGCAAGCTAGATAGCGTCACTTTTGAGCGAGCTTTAGAAACCATCGAACGCAACGCCAAACTTCAAACCCAACTCATCGAAGACTTACTGGACGTATCACGGATTATTCGCGGTAAATTAACCCTACATCCCCAACCCACTAATCTAGTGCTAGTTATCGAAGCTGCCATTGACACAATGCGTCTGGCGGCACAAGCTAAATCAATTAGTTTACAGTTTCAGATTTTAGAAGATGAAATATTAAATACATTTAAAGCTAGTAATAATACTAGTTTGAATGGCTATCTCCCAACAAATAACCCCATCCAAGCAAATAATTTTAAATTTAGAGTTTTGGGAGACTCCAGCCGCCTACAACAAATTATCTGGAACTTAGTTTCTAACGCCATCAAGTTTACTCCCACGGGTGGGGAGGTTCAAGTATTATTGCAACTGGCAAAACAGGAAGGAGAATCAAGGCATTTTGCTAAAATTACCGTCAAAGATACGGGAATGGGTATTAAAAGCGATTTTATACCCTACGTATTTGAATCCTTCCGTCAAGCAGATGGCTCCACTACCCGCAGATTTGGAGGTTTAGGGCTAGGTTTGGCAATAGTTCGCCATCTTGCTGAACTCCACGGTGGAAAAATTGATGTCAGTAGTGCTGGTGAAGGAAAAGGTGCAACATTTACCCTACAGATACCTTTAATCCCCAGTCCCGAAACAAAAACTTCCAGCACCTTAGGACAAAATTTAACCTCAATCACCACCACAGAAATTGTCGAACCTAGCAGCCAAGACAAACCTCTGCTTGGTATCAAGATTTTAGTAGTTGATGATGATGACGACTCACGTAACTTTTTAACTTTCGCCCTTACCGATTCAGGTGCTAAAACTAACTCAGTAGAATCAGCCGAATTAGCTATAGATGCCGTCCAAAGATTCCAACCAAATCTAATAGTTAGTGATATTGGAATGCCCCAAGAAGACGGATACAGTTTGATCAAGCGAATTCGTCAACTACCAAAATATCTAGGTGGAAACATTCCCGCGATCGCACTTACCGCTTATGCTGGAGATACCGATCGTCAAAAAGCCATCTCAGCAGGTTTTCAGACTCACCTCGCCAAACCAGTAATGCCCGATGAATTGATTGGTGCAGTAATTGAGTTAGTTGGACAGGGAGTGTGGGAGTGAGCGGTTATTGCCCATTACATCCGGCATAAATCATCAATAGATCTGTCTTTAAAAATCTTCATCGTCAGCGAAAAACTCTGGCTCATCATCCAAAAAAGATTTTCTACTTGTTCTCGCATTGGTAATATTTAGAACTGGGAGAAAAATAGCCGTAATTACGACCCCGAAAGCAACACAAAACGAGACAACCAAACCAAACGGAATTTTAATCGACTCGTAGGAAAGAAATTTCAAAGATATCGGTTCAGCATTTTGAGTACAGATGATAGCAATTGAAACTATCCAAATAGCTATTATTACTGAGGTAATGAGGTTAGCAAGATTTTTCATAAAGACCTCACGGGATGCGGGAAACTCAGTGTCTTTAGATCTGAGAGGGAAGCGAGACGGGTGGTTTTAACCACCGTGGTAATTAACCCGGTTGAACGTTTAATTAGTGATACTTTGTTTTTGCTAAATTGACCTAATCTTTTCCAATCTTGATCAGATACAGATACTTGTTTTTCTGTATCTCCACTAACCCATCCCAAATGGGTTTTATTTCCTTGTGTAGCTTTCACGTAGTCTCCTTTTCTAAATCCGTGTTTTGTAACTGTTCCGCCATATTTACGTCTAATACCTCCCTTGGATGGAACCATTAAATGTAGTTGTCTGCGACTGATTGGTGGACGACGTAAAATCGTAAATTGCGACTCAGTTATATTGACTTTGCCTATCCAACTACCACCATGACTTTTTGTTCCTTCCCATGATTTGTATTCAAGAAACTCGGAACACGCTAAGGTAATTGCATCAACTGCGTGAGTCTCTGGAACTTGCAAAGACTTGTCGGATTTCTTACAAGGGACTTCCAAATAAAAAAATACCCAAATTATTTCTTGTGGGATGGGCTTCCAGCCCGTCCTTATATTGAGCGGGCTAGAAGCCCACTCCACAAAATTGGAGAAATTATTTCTTGGAAGTCCCCAAGCTCAGTGGCTTTAGCCCTGAGTTATTGACCCAAATAAGCATTGGGTAGCCGAAACTAAGTAGGTGGGTGTTAAAAATTGTCGTTATGACAAGGTAATAGGCAGTGGGTAGTTGGGGTAAAACTTTGAAGCTAATTTATATGACGTTATATAGCGGAAACATTTGGGGTGGCTCTGCCTAGGCTGTTGATTTTGTGCTTTTTGAGAGGTTGAATTTTCACTCAACATCTTTGCTCTAACTTTTTCCTTGTCTCCGGCAAGGAATGCATATTTGGAGGCTTCTGCCTCCAGTCTCGATAGGCTAGGGTGTACACACGATTAGCCCCAGACTTTTAGCCTGATGGGCTATTTGTCAAAACTGGATGCTCACATAACTTTTGATTAGTTAGCATTATTTTTTAATATTTGCCACAATAGTATCAGTAATTTTAGGCATAATCACAATCAGGAATATTTTAAGGGACTTACAGCTAAATAATTATCCAATTTTTCATTGTGGAATAGACAGAAGTTGGCGGTGTCGGTTTCCGTCCCACCAAACCCCAGAGCATCCCTGACTGTATTTTCCGGCAATATGCCCAAACCACAGGATATTTTATTTTCTATAAGTCCCTAATCCTTCGAGATCGGTGCATGACATTTTCTTTCAATCAACTATTGTGAAATAGCCGCTTTTAATTGCCAATCAGCAAACTCATTTCTCCTCCATAGTACCCTAACAATGTCAACTCCTGAGCGACCTTTCGCCAGCTACCATCTTTGGTCTTTAATTGCCCCAACCGCAGGACAACAACATTGGCACTGCCAAATGCGAAGAGGGTTTATTAAGGTGCGACAACACGAGCCACGAGTCAAGCTATTATTAGGAAAAGCGACAGCATCGCAGCGGATTGGATTGTTAGCCCAGAAAGGTATATACGAGTTTCATTACAACCAGCAACTTTTGGATCAATCTGATGGTGTAGAAAAAGTTGCACAGCTACTTGATTTGGGCAATACAACAGATGAAGTCCAGCACAGAGTCCTACAAATCCTTCACAAATATCATAGTCAACCTTTACTTCTAGGAAAACGTATCGTTTTGTTAACTCGCGGGGATGAAGGTTTTCCCAAAGCAATTTTGATCGAAAGCAAAAATTACAGCTTTCGTTTATATGCAACCATGGATTGTGTATTTGCAGAATCTGATAACACATTACATATATTAGATTTTAAAACAGGTAAATCACCTTTTGACCGTAGACAAGCATTAGTATATTTATTAGCTGCGAGGTACCTTTATCCTGGATACAGAGTAGTTGCGTCGTTCTACAATTTAGAATTTATCAAGCAATCAGAAATAATTCATATGAGTGAAAGTGAGCTTGATTGCGTGGAATTAGAATTAGCAAATATAGCTCAAAAACATCAAATTGATGTCCATAGTTGCCATACTGAAGAAGATTTTCCGGACATTTTTCCTCCAAATCCAGGTTATCACTGCCGTTTTTGTCCCTTTCACTCAATTTGTGAGTTCTCCCAAACAATTTGATTGTAAAACTGATTTGTTTCCACATCCCCAACTTATTCAAGAAGTTGGGGATACTTTACCTGCTGAGATATTCTCCTAATTTAGATAATTTACTTAGCTAACTTATTTGAGTTTAGTGGTGCATTATATATTTGTGAACATTGCTTTTTATCCACGTCAATTTTAGTCTGAATTTTTTGCGGTAAACCGGGCTGAGAATTTTTAAAAATCCTGTCAAATTCCCGTTGATAATGAGCCGCAATTACTGGATTATCAATTAATAGGAGTGTCTCATCATTCCCATGATTTGCCGCTTCAGACCAATTGTGAGAACCTGTAATCACAATTTTATGATCAACAATAGCAAATTTATGATGCAATAAATCACCTTTTGGCAAAACAGGTACAGCTACCGTACTAATTGGATTTTTCCAGGGTTGGTTATTCGCTTCATATTTACATTTATTACTTAAAACTACACCCATCATATCTAAGGCTTCACTATAGGGGCGATAGGCAAAATTTCGATCAATTATGGCGCGGATATCTACATTTTCTTGATGCCGATTTTCCAAAGTATTAGCAAGTCTTTGTTCAGAGAATACAAATAATGCCATATCTACAGATTCTGTTGCCATTTCTAGGGTTTGATTAATTATCCCGTTACTACTATTAATCCAGGGTTGGGTTGGTGAGATTGGTGAAAAGTTAATTGTAATTTGGCTACTTCCTAATTTGATCTTTTTGACTCCCCGATTCGTTTTTTTTAATCCAAATTTCCTATCTAACTTATTTTCGTCACCCCACATCAAGTTAAATTCTTCTGTAAAGATGGTTGCCAATTCAGGACTATCAATTTTGAGTAAGTTATTGGCATTTCCAGATGTTTCAAGATTTTTAAAATCGCCATGTATGTCAGACATGGTAAAATTAGCTGAGGTTACAACTAAAAAGCGATTATCAACAATTACAAATTTGTGATGCATTAAATCGCTGCCGCGAGTCCCATCTGATGTATCATCGATTTTGGGAATTTTGGCATTGTTTAATAATGCTAAGGCATCCCGTTGATTAATTTCTTCCTCACTCAATTTACCATCTTTATTGATATCAATAAATTGAGCATAATCCTGATATTTTTCTCGTTCTCTTTGTTTAAGTTTACTTACTTCAGATGAAGTTAGGTTACTCCAGGGTTTATTATAGGTATTTTCCAAAATAATCCTAATTTTTACCCCGGATTTATGTTTTTCCACTAGGGCTTGGGCAATTTTAGGTAAACGTAATTCTTGAACTGCAACATCGATTGATGACTTTGCTTGGTAAATAGTATCAATAATTTGTTGTTCTAAGTCATCTCCAGGACGCTTTTGAGAACGATAGGGTTCTTGGTAAGATGATGTTTGGCTGTGATTGAAGTAAACTTGGATCAAAGGATCTTGAGGCAAAGGTTTTAAAGCAATATTTTGGGGTTTTACTTGCTGACAAGCAGTCACAGTTAATGACAAAAAAAATGGCAAAAAAAGATGTCTTTTAGTAGATGTAGCGAACACAGCGGTTGTTGATAATTACTGTCGGTGGACTGTCTTATTTTTCCCAAAATAGCCAAAATAAAATATATAACATCTCAATATAGAGATATAGAAATGCAGTGATATGAGAATATAGTATATAAGAACTAAAGAAACCTTACATTTTCCGTCTTATCTTGTTTACATCTATATTCATTGAAGCCAACGCGGCACGTTACTGGGCAAAAATGCCTCTAGTAAGCTGCCTCGGAAATCTCTGTCACCTAAACATCCAGTTAAATGCCTAGTGTTTTAATTTATTAAGGTATGCAAATCTATCTTGACTATAGTGCTACTACACCTACTCGCCCGGAAGCGATCGCACTCATTCACAACACCTTGCTACACCAATGGGGTAATCCTTCCAGTTTACACGAGTGGGGTGGACGTTCGGCGACAGTTATCGAAACTGCAAGGATACGGGTAGCAAATTTAATTGGTGCTTCTAACCCAGAATCAATTATTTTTACTGCGGGTGGAACGGAAGCTGATAACCTGGCATTAATGGGTGTAGCCCGATTATATTGTCAACCTCAACACATGATTATTTCCAGTGTTGAACATTCTGCAATTTCCGAAACAGCCAGAGTTCTGGAATTATGGGGGTGGCAAATCACCAGGTTGGGTGTAGATAGCAAAGGTAAAGTTAATCCCCAAGACTTAGCAGCGGCAATTCAAGAAAATACGGTGCTAGTGTCAATTATTTTTGCTCAAAGCGAAATTGGTACAGTTCAATCTATAGCCGAATTGGCAAAAATCGCCCGCGAGAAAGGTGTTTTATTCCATACTGATGCTGTGCAAGCGGTAGGGCGTTTGCCAATTGATGTGGAAAAACTATCTGTAGATTTATTGAGCCTTTCTAGCCATAAAATATACGGTGGACAAGGTGCGGGTGCTTTGTACGTCCGTCCAGGTGTGGAATTAATCCCTTTACTTTTGGGCGGTGGGCAAGAAATGCAATTACGTTCTGGTACCCAAGCAGTATCTACAATTGCCGGGTTTGGAATCGCTGCCGAGTTGGCAATGCAGGAGTTGGATACCGAATCATCAAGGTTGATTTTATTACGCGATCGCCTATTCGCTCAATTGGCTGATATTCCTGGTTTGGTAGCTACTGGAGACTTGTCGCAACGTTTACCACACCACGTCAGTGTTTGTATAGAACAGGCAGATGGAGAAATTGTTAACGGCAGAAATTTAGTTAGACAAATGAACCTTGCAGGTATTGGTATTAGTGCAGGTTCAGCTTGTAATAGCGGCAAAATAAACCCCAGTCCCATACTTATAGCTATGGGTTACTCCGAAAAAGCAGCAATGGCAGGTATCAGAATGACTTTAGGACACCATACAACCCTAGAAGATGTGGATTGGACAGCAATGGTTTTGAAGCAAATTTTACAAAGATTAGGGTATATCTCAGATTATAAATAAATACTTTAAATCGCAACTTATAAGTATATTTAACTAAAAACTGCCAAAATGTAATTTCCTATTTTACATTCTCTACGAAAAATTATGTATCTATAAAAACTCGTGTAATTCCTGTTGAGCGGTAAAAGTACGGAACAAGTAATTGAGACAAGTTTCACCATTGACTAGGATTCTATGACAAACTTGATGGAATCGTATACGCAATCAACAGCGATTGAGCCAAATTTGGAGATTGATTTAATTATTTGTTGTGCCAGAACACAGGTGGATCAAACAACAGCAAAACAGATTAATTATTTACTCCAGAAAGATTTAAATTGGGGCTACATACTGGAAAAAGTAAAAAATCACCATCTAGTACCTTTGTTGTACCGTCATTTGAGTCACTACGGGGAAGATAAGGTTCCTCCGCAAATTTTAGGAAGTCTACAAAAAGAAGCTCGTACCAGCTTATTAAACAATATTTCTCTCTCTCAAGAGTTACGAAATATCCTGAATTTATTTCAAGAAAACAGTATTGATGTCATTCCTCTTAAAGGATTAGTTTTAGCTGCTAGCGCTTACCATAATCTAGCACTGAGACAATTTGGTGATTTGGATATTTTTATCCAAACTAAAGATGTCATCAAAGCGTGTGATTTACTAATTGCCCAAGGATATGAAGCACCACTGCAATTTACTCAATTGAGTAAAGAATCT
Source organism: Calothrix sp. PCC 6303 (assembly GCF_000317435.1). NCBI lineage: Bacteria > Bacillati > Cyanobacteriota > Cyanophyceae > Nostocales > Calotrichaceae > Calothrix > Calothrix sp. PCC 6303. Next base: position 5,673,430 of record NC_019751.1, on the reverse strand, counting down.
GCTGAAGAATTTGGATCGGGAATATCTCAAGGTTCCTATGATTTTATCCACCAGGAAAAAAACTTAACTGTTGAATTACATTGGTCTTTAGATCGTAAACATTTTGCTTTTCCAGTAGAATTTGAGCATGTTTGGAAACGGGTTGAGGAGGTTTCACTTCAAGGTGATATTATTCCCAATTTATCCCCAGAAGATGCATTATTATTTTTGTGTATGCATGGTTCTAAGCATTGTTGGGAAAAAATGCTGTGGATTTGTGATATTGCTCAACTATTGGAAACTTACGAAAATATTGATTGGGCATATTTAATCCAACAATCTTACGATTTGGGAGTCAGACGAATGTTATTGTTGGGTTTAAATTTGGCTTATCAGTTAATGGGAACTCTACCACCACAAATTATTTGGCAGCAAATCCACGCAGATGAGGTTATAGGTGGATTATCCAGTCAGGTGTGGAATGCGATCGCATATTCTCCCCTGAGTCGTTCTGATGAACATTTGTTTGTAATTAAAGCCAGGGAGCGTTTGATGGATAAGTTACGGTATTTACTGGGTATAGTTATGACCCCCACTACCAAAGATTGGAATTTATCCACAATACCAGAATCGTTATCATTTCTATGGTATTTCATTCTCCCAATTAGACTAATTCAGGAGTTGGGAGATAAATAGCCGTAAGTGTTGGGTAGGGAAACTTACCCTAGATTCTACAAATCGTGTCAGCTGATACGATTTGAAAACTATGTGGATCTTATACTTGACTTTAGGTTCTACCTGGGAATTACTGAGAAGTGGCTGTGCCACTTCTTTTTTTGTTTAGAGATACTTTTCAATCGATAGAGGTTGAAATACCCCTTTTGCCTCTAATTGCTGAATAATTTGCCAAGAGTTAGGATTTCGCATCAGCGATCGCATAAATTTGAGATGAGTACTATTTTGGTTTTCTGTATCCAGTTGCTCAAATATTTCTTTCCTCTGCTGCCGAGATAAACCACCTTTAACCTTTTCAATAGCCTTAACCAGACGTTGCGATCGCAATTGCATAGTCTCTAATAGCCTGGTCAAAATTTCAGTAATTCCTTTTTGGCTAGACGCAGTTAAAGGTAAACGATGAAACAACCTTACACCAACATCATGATGACGACTTTCAGCTTGTAAAAATCCCAGCAGCAAAAAACTTAATTCTGAATTTTGACAATCTCGCGCCAAGCTACGGTAATGTGCTAAACTCCATCCTTTGATAACCACCTGGAACACAAACAATAGCACTTGCTTATTTTCATTTGCCCCAATATCTGTTAATAGCTCTAATAGTTTCTGGTCAGCATACATTGGTGGCAATGCAGGCAAAAAGCGGCTAACCTGTACTAGATGGCTAACTTCATCACTACTGAACAAAGCGTACAACATTTGTTCTTCCGTAGTATCTGCAAGGGACACCATTTTTGACATGTAGCCGACTCCGGCTTTTTTCAGCCAGTAGACTTCCTCCAACAATTCCCAGCTACAAAGCTGAAGAACCTCAGTTTGCTCACAGAGACTCATATTTTGAAATATCCGAACCCGATCTAAAACCAAATAGTTAGCATTCCAGTACACAGTACCAGTTTTGCTTGCACACCCCATCATCCCTTCTGAGAACAATTCCGGGTGTAACTGCTTTAATCGCTCTGTGAGGGCTGAAGATAAGCAGTTGCTAAATTGATTTTTGACTTTAAAGTCAGGTAGATCAAGCCCTGCGATGGCATTATGTTTAGTCATTCTTTCTGCGTGAGGCAAAATAATTTTTCGCCTTGAATATGTCCGAGAATTTACTCAAAACCATATGGAAGAGATAATTTGACCCACACCCTTTTCCCGATAGTTCGCACTAAAGGAATATTTTCCATGGTGGAGATTTCCTCTCCGCCACGAATAGATTAATTGTGAACAAATGGATGATAATTTGAAATTGTCCCATAACTTAAGAGTGTCATAAATAACGGAATGTAGTTATAAAGTCATGTGGCAGTAAATTATCTGTCCTATTTTTTGTCACAATAGAAAAACGGTCTTAAATTCAGGGAACACATTTTAAAGATGTGAGTGCATCTAGTCTAATCAGCATAAAAATTCACTTTCTAAAGCAATTTTGTTAGAAAGTGATCATTTTTACATTCATCATATCTTAAGACGAACACTCAGAATTACTTAATTTCGCCAAATCAAACTAGTACCCACTGGCTTTGTTTCTGGGATGTCGATTTTTCGCTTGTTAAACAAAGAGGCGATCGCATTCCTCAAATAGTGCTGATTTACCGCGCTAACATCATGAGGACTATCATCAATTTGTCCTTTGTAACAAACAATACCATTACTATCCACCAAAAATGCCATCGGCGTGATTTCAGAACCAAAACTACGACTCACATCTTGTGTTGAGTCCCACAAATAAGGAAAATTTAATTCGTGCTTCTGAGCAAAAAGTTTCATATTATTTAAGCACTCAGTAGCATCCTGCTCAACACCACTACTATTAATCCCAATTAAGATTAAACCTTGCTCACTGAATTCTTGTTGAATGGCTTTAAGTCGTTCCAAGTAAGAACTGACATAAGGACAATGATTGCACATGGAAATGACGCTTACTGCACCAAAATCTTGCCGATAACGGCTGAGATGATGCACCTGTCCGTCAATTCCCGGCAGTTCAAAATCTGGTGCATAGCCACCAATTGGAGTATCAATTGTTTCTAGTATTTTCATCTTCCTCTGCTTTGAAGGAACTAAAAACAAAAAAATCTGGTCTGATTCAGCGTCATTTCACTGTATAAAACCACTTTTTCGCCCTTTATTTATCGATCATGTGACTATTTTATTCAGCCAATCTGTAAGCGTAAATTGTAGAACTACGGAAATATCTCCAGTAATTACCCACAGAGTGAAAGTTTTATTCTCTTGTGCCCAACGTGAAAATTTAATATTTACTTTATAAACGGTCTTTTATAGTCTCGGCAAAAATTAATTTATTAGTTATCTAAGACTCACATTTAATTTCTGTTGGCGTAGCCTGCGCTTGCGCTTAAATCTAAATGAGATACAAGCTTGCTCTAAAACAATTAGTTTATCAGTATACTTAGCAACATTAAAGTATGATTAGTATATAGTCCAAAGTATCAGCAAACTCTTAATTAAGTTATGCTTCTTAATAAGCTACGATTATTTCTCAAGCTCAAAGTTATAAAAGAAGACTATTTATCTTTTCAAGGTCTGAACTGATTCATTAAATCTTGACAGTAATTTGTAACTATAGGATTACTATCAATATCTTCGCCAAAATGGAATATCACAAAAACCGTCCAAAATCATCAGATTCCTGAAAAAATAAGCGTTTTATTTTGAGGCGACGGCAAAAGCTAAAAACCCTTATGGGCTAAAGAACATAAATAAAACCCTCTACGGGAAAATCAGCACTACCTTTATATAGCTTTTAATTTCGGCAAACAAACAGAAACCCTTAATTTATCCTAGAAGCTGAAAGCTTTATTTCTCGTAAAATGGCGAAGGTATTGTCATTATGGACAAGCTTTAAGAATCTAACCTAGATTACACATAAGCAGTAGCTTCAGCATGGGCAAACAAAAACAAACTATTTTCAATTATGCTTTAAATAAATCATCTCTATTTTAAAAATCATAGTTCCTATATCTCTTACTATCGTTTCCTGGAACTGTGCTTACTTCTTATCTGGGCAATGTTTATTACTAATTTTTATATATAATTTATGACTACTTCAGTTTCCACCTCAATTCTATCCACATCGCACACCTGGATTTGGCGAGGTTTCCCAATCTCCTACCAAACTGCAGGAACTACAGGCAATGCAGTTGTACTGATTCATGGTTTTGGTGCATCTTGCGGACATTGGCGCAAAAATATACCCGTGTTAGCGGCAAACAGTCGTGTATTTGCCATTGATCTAATTGGTTTTGGAGGTTCAGCCAAACCTCAACCTGGCGTAAAAATCGACTATACATTTGAGACTTGGGGAGAGCAAATTGCTGATTTTTGCCGGGAAGTAATCGGTGAAGCAGCATTTCTGGTGGGAAATTCCATTGGCTGTATTGTTGCTATGCAAGCTGCCGTAGACTTCCCAGATATTGCTTTAGGTGTGGCTTTACTAAATTGTTCGCTGCGCTTACTACACGACCGTAAACGTGTTAGTTTACCTTGGTATCGTCAGGTAGGAACACCCATACTGCAACGGGTGCTATCGTTTCCAGGTGTTGGTAGTTTCTTTTTTAATCAACTAGCAAAGCCAAATACAGTACGTAAAGTTCTCCTACAAGCATATGCAGATGCAGATGCTGTCACCGATGAATTAATTGACATACTGATGAAACCAGCCAGTGATCCCGGTGCTGTAGCTGTGTTTTTGGCATTTACAGCCTATTCTAGTGGTCCTTTACCAGAAGACTTGTTACCAAAGTTACCTTGTCCAGCAATAATTTTGTGGGGAACTGCTGATCCTTGGGAACCCATCGATTTGGGACGGGAATTTGCCAATTATCCCCAGATCTTAAAGTTTATACCTTTAGAAGGGGTGGGTCATTGTCCCCAGGATGAAGCGCCGGAAATCGTTAACCCAATTTTACAGGATTGGCTTTTGGAGCAGGGAGTGAATTTACACTCTCCAGCGTGAACGTACAGGGATTATTTATGGAATGTAAGCGGAGTCAAAAGATATGCATTCCTTGCCGGAGACAAGGAATGAGTTAGAGCAAAGATATTGAGTGAAAATTGAGCCTCTAGAAAAGCACAAAGTCAACAGCCTAGGTTAGGAGTAGCGTATTCTGATAATTCTAATTAAACCAAGCTCCAAATTGGAACAATTGTCCTCGGAAAACCTGTACCAACCGTTGCCAAACAGTAGCATCAGTTTGTCTACCAACTTCTAAATATGGTGCAGCACCTGTTCCCTGAATCCAGAGAACCAAATCAAATTGAGTTGGTTTGGTAAAGACTTTATTTAAGTTAATTCCCCGAAGTTCGCGTTTTCTCCAAAAGGGAATTAGTTTCTTACCTGTAAGTAATGTGTCTGCTTCAGTGAGGAAACTCAACCAACCATCAATCATCGGTTGTGTAACTACTGCACCGGGAATTACACCTTTTTGCTTCGGATTAGGTAGCCATTCTCGATCATTATCTGTTTCTGCTGAGATTAGTTTCCAAGATTCACGACTTAAACTTGTCACTGCTTGCATATGTTGTAATGCAGTTGTCATCCGTTGTGGTTCAACTACAGGAAAATTAATGAGGTGAATGAAGGATATCAAATCAGCTATATCGACATCAGAACCAAAGGTAAAAGGTCCTGTACCATTAACGAGAAACTGATACGGTGTTTTAGGTTGAGTAAAAATCAGATGTCCCACTGATGCAAACAGTTTACTCTCATCATGTGCCAAAACAACTTGGGTAATGGCAGCAAGTAAATTACTATACCCCTTTAACCAAATTACATCTCCAGCGTCGAATGCGATCGCAAAATTCTGTGCGGCTTTTTCTGTCGCTGGGGTTCCCCCACCACCACCTGTTAGTAAATTAAAGGTTTTCCAAAAGGACTCATCTGCCTCTAATTTTCCATTAGCATTGAAATCCATCCGCGTTAATCCCAATCGCAGCGGTACTTTCACTTTACTATCTTTTATGGGTTCGAGGGTATTTCTCACCTTACCCAAATCATCTACTAAATTTTGGAGAATCCCCCGACTTTCTTCGTAGGTAATCGGCTGTGGTTTAGGATTTGCAGGTATTGGTAAACGTAAAATGGGAAAAAATTGGGTGACATAATTTTGCTTCAAACCGTAGCGGTACAAAGATTGCATCAACCTTTCAGTTCCACCCATCAATTGAATTACCCCTAATCCAAAACGGGTATTATCATCATTAGGATTTTTCTGAAGTTTCGCTAAAAGTTCTGTTTCCCCTTGCTTAAATTGACCATTGATTAAATACTTTTCAACCTCTGTATTCGTAGTTGGGGCTGAAGTCGCAGATTGCACTAAAGGTGCTAAGGGAAACAATAAAGTCAAGAGTAATAACAGCGAACATAAAAAAAGGCGCATAGTTTCAATATTTCAAAGACATGGGAAGGTAGATTTCTCTACTAATTTATGTCATTGAATATACCAAACTGTAAAGTGTTCCATAAAATTAACATGTACTAGCTTGGGTGTTTGCGATATGCCGTAGGGGCAAACGGTTGTTTGTCCTATTTGCCCTATTTACCCTAATTTATAATCATTTATGAACTGACACCCAGCGGCACTAAAGTTTTGCTAAGGTGACTGTTTCAGCTTGATCTTGGTATTTACCCTGGCGAGTATCATAACTAACAGCGCAGGGTTCACCTTCGAGGAATAACAGTTGTACTACACCTTCATTGGCGTAAATACGGCAGTCAGCACTGGAAGAATTAGAAAATTCTAGAGTTAAATGACCCCGCCAAGCTGCTTCAGCGGGTGTAAGATTCGCAATAATTCCACATCTTGCATACGTTGATTTACCTATACAAATAACTGTAATATTGGCTGGAACATTGAGTTTTTCTAGGGCAACACCTAAGCCATATGAATGAGCAGGTAGTATAAAATAGCTACCACTTTTATCTGTATGAAGTTGAGTTAATTCCAAATTATGTGGATTGAAATTTTTTGGATCAATTACAGTTCCAGGAATGTGGCGAAAAATGCGGAACTCCTTAGCAGATAAACGAATATCATAACCATAGGAAGATAAACCGTAACTAATAACACGATTTAGTGATTCGCTCTCATTAGCTTGTACTTGCCGAATTAAACTAGGCTCAAACGGTGTTATCATTGCCAGATTCTTACTGTCACCCTGTTGAGCCATTTGTGTAATCCAAATGTCGTTTTTAATCACCTATTTTCTCTCTACTGCTTAACCTTTCTTCATTATTTAAACAGGTTGATGACATCTATATACATATAGTTTTTGAGTTTACCAAAAACCTGGGTCTAAAGCCCCGTGCTTCTAGCACGGCTTTTCTTCAACTTCCGGATCATTTCTCTAAGCACGTCATTTTGAGTGCGATCTGTTTCCTCGCAATATTTCAAAAGTATTTCATACTCTTGATCAGAACACCGAACCGTTAATTTCTTCATGCCGTCATATTGCCGTTAATCTATGGTAGAATACTAGCATGAAAACACTGAAGTTTAAACTCTACGCACACAAACGGAATAGACACCTCAAACGCACAATTAATGCTGCTGGGGTGATTTATAACCATTGCATTGCCCTACATAAGCGGTACTACCGGATGTGGGGCAAGCATTTGAATTGTGCAAAACTTCAGTCTCATATTGCTAAATTAAGAAAGCGCAATCAATTCTGGCAATTAGTAGGCTCTCAGGCAGTACAAGATATTTGTCAACGCATTAAGAAAGCCTACCAGTTGTTTTTTAAACACAACAAGAAAGGAGTTAAACCACCAGGATTTAAAAAGGTCAAGAAATACAAATCATTCACCCTTAAACAAGCAGGTTATAAGTTTTTGGGTGGGAACCGAGTAAAAATTGGTAGTCGAGTTTATCAATTTTGGAAGTCGAGAGAGATTGAAGGAACAGTTAAAACCTTAGCCATCAAGCGCACTCCATTGGGCGAGTTGTTCATGGTTTTGGTTGTTGAGGATGTTAGCCCAGAAGTTGAAGTTAAGACGGGTAGAATCGCTGGCTTTGACTTTGGGTTAAAGACATTCCTCACCTGTTTCTCCTCCGGAGACGCTACGCGGACAGGTGGTACAACAATTGAGTCTCCCCAATTTTTCAAACAATCCCTAAATGCTATTAAAAAAGCAAGTTCGCAGCATTCTAAAAAGCTGAAAGGCTCATCGAATAGAGAACGAGCAAGAAAAAACTTAGTACGCAAATATGAGGATATTTCTCATCGTCGGCGTGATTGGTTTTGGAAGTTAGCTCATGAGTTAACCGATAGGTTTGATATCCTTTGCTTTGAAACCCTAAGCCTCAAGGGAATGCAACGACTTTGGGGCAGGAAGATATCAGACTTAGCTTTCGGCGAGTTTCTAGAAATCTTGGAATGGGTTGCCAAGAACAAGAGTAAACAGATAGTGTTTGTGGATCGGTGGTATCCCAGTAGTAAAACTTGCTCCAGTTGCGGACATATCTTAGAAAATCTGGATTTGTCGGTTAGGGAGTGGCGTTGTCCATCCTGCCAATCGGTGAATGGTAGAGACGAGAACGCCGCACGTAATATTCAAATGGTTGGGACATCAACCATTGGGTTAGGTGATGTAAGTCGGGTTGTGCCTGCAATTGCTGTTTGACCCCAGAATCCCCACGCCTTTAGGCTGGGGAGTATGTCAAATTGATCAAAGTTCATGCATATATTTTGGAGATTGTGATCTTGCTTGATTCCAAGTGTCCATTTCAAGGTGTATGACTGCGACGAATTTCGGTGATTTGGTCAGCCATATCTAAAATAGACTTAGGTGTTTCTGAACCTGTAAATATGACATCAATGTGGGGTGGACGTTTTGCTAGAAATTCCAAAACTTCGATTTCTGGAATTAAACCAAAGTTAATTGCCAAACTCAACTCATCTAAAACCACTAGAGAATATCTATCTTCAGTAACAACCTTTTGTGTATATTCCCATAAATCTCTCAAAGATGCAGTTTCACTATCATCAAGGTGAGGAGTATCGATACATCGAGGCAAATCGCAGCGAATCCAATCTAATTTTTGACTTAATTGAGTTGGATTTTTATACCCTTGGCGAATTCCACCTTTGAGAAATTGTACCACTAATACAGGAGTTCCTTGTCCGGCAATTCTCAGTGCTTGAGCCATAACATCAGTAAAAAAATTACGATGTGCGGTAGTGAAAATATGAATTAAACCTTTAACAGTATGTGATGGCTTAGGTATTAAATTGAGATTGGGATTATCTAACTGAGAAACCATAGGATTATCTTTGATAATTTTGCAGATGCTTAAAGAGATACGATAACAGAGTTTTTTTTACTGATAGTCATTTTGCGAAACTAACTTAAACTCGTCAAGCTTTGTTAGTTATGCTGAGTTTTGCCGGAGGTTCCTAATTATCAAGGGACGAGGAACCTCTTCCGACTTGGTGAATATGTCTAATGTGCTGTTGGAATTGTTGAACCTTCTTCGATATCAGGAGAACGTAAATCTTCCACCAAAGCTTGGATGTGTGCTGGTGGTGGTGCAGTGAATCGGGAAACAACCCAAGTGACAATAAAGTTAATTACCATACCTAGGGTACCAATACCTTCGGGAGAAACCCCAAAGAACCAAGCAGACATTCCTGCAAATTTCACCCCAACTATATAGATCATAGTGAAAATTAGACCCGTTAGCATTCCTGCGATCGCACCTGGGGAATTAGTGCGTTTATCAAAAATACCCAGGACAATTACGGGGAAGAAACTGGATGCAGCTAAACCAAAGGCAAAGGCAACAACTTCACCTACAAATCCCGGTGGATTGACACCAAAGTAACCTGCCATCACCAAGGAAACACCAACTAGCAAACGTCCCACAAATAGCCGTCTCTGTTCTGAGGCATTGGGGTTGATGATCCGGTAATAGACATCATGGGCAATGGAACTGGAAATTACCAATAATAGCCCTGACGCTGTGGATAAAGCCGCAGCTAAACCACCAGCAGCAACCAAAGCAATTACCCAAGGTGCGAGTTTAGCGATTTCTGGAGTCGCCAAAACAATAATATCCCGGTCTATGGTAATTTCATTGGTTTCCTTTTTTGGTGTGAGTTGTAGTTTCCCGTCGCCATTTTTATCTTCAAAGGAGAGGAGTTTGGTATTTTCCCACTTTTTCACCCAATCTAGTTGCTGTACTTGCTCAATAGTTTGATTGTGTAGAGTATTAATTAAGTTGTATCGAGCAAACATTGAGAGGGCTGGGGCTGTCGTGTATAAAATAGCGATAAATAACAATGCCCAGCCTGCTGAGTATCTTGCCGCACGAACATCAGGAACAGTATAGAATCGAACGATTACGTGAGGTAGTCCGGCAGTTCCCACCATCAGAGCAATCGTGATAAACAATACATCTAGCATTGGTTTATTTACGAATGCTTGAGTATATTCCTGAAAACCCAAATCCACCTGAACTTGATTAAGCTTGGTGGCAATATCGCTGAAAGTAAAAGCAAATTGGGGAATAGGATTACCTGTGAGCAGAAATGCGATCGCAATTGCGGGAATTAGGTAAGCAAAAATCAAAATCCCATACTGTGCAACCTGTGTCCAGGTAATCCCTTTCATCCCTCCCAAAACTGAGAAAAAGCCGACAATCACCATCCCGATGACTACACCAGTATTGATATCAACCTGCAAAAAACGGCTGAACACAATTCCCACACCTCGCATTTGTCCGGCAACATAGGTAAGGGAAATGAAAATAGCAGCCACCACCGCCACCAAACGGGCTACATTTGAGTAATAGCGATCGCCTACAAAATCGGGGACTGTATATTTACCAAATTTCCGTAAATATGGTGCAAGTAGCAACGCTAGCAACACATAACCACCAGTCCAACCCATGAGGTAAATCGAACCATCGTACCCCATGAAGGAAATCAAACCAGCCATCGAAATAAACGAAGCCGCAGACATCCAATCGGCGGCAGTTGCAGCACCATTAGCAATGGAAGGAATATCTTGATCTGCAACAAAAAAGCCTTTACTGTCCTTTACCCGCGACTGCCAACCAATATAAAGATATAGTGCGAAGGAAATCCCGACAATAATAATCGTCCAGAGTTCTACAGACATCTAGCTCCTCACTTCCTCTTGATATTATATTTGTGGTCAAGCTTATCCATCTGCACAGCGTAGATAAAAATTAAGGCGACAAATACTAAAATAGAACCTTGTTGAGCCATCCAAAAGCCCAGAGGAACTCCAAAAAAGCGAATAGTATTCAAAGGTTGCACAAGCAAAATACTGAATACTAACGATACTAGTGCCCAAACTATTAATAGATTGCGAATTAAAGCTGTATTGTCACGCCAATATGAACGGTGTTTTTGATTATCCATGATTTACTAAAGGCAAATGCATCAAGATAATATCAGAACGTCACACCGTACTGATATATTGATTTTATAAATGTCGAGTTAAATCAGTGAACAGCGAAGAGTGAACAGTTATCAAGGCGTATGGTGGGGGACTTAAACCCAACGATAAACGCATCACTCTTGACTGATAACTAATAACTGGTTAAATTTTTACTACTAAACTAACCCCAACTAACCAACTTGTTCTAAATATTGACTCACATCTTCAATTACACGAGTTAATTCGGCTTCGGTAGTCAACTTGATACTAGCATCACGTATGGTCAGTAAGACTTTAGCAGCAAAAGGAGTAGCCCAAATATTTGGGTTACAAAAAATTTCTAAAAATACTTCCCCCGTATATCTATATTCAGTTGGACGTTGGGGTGTAGGTTTACCACTATTGCTCTTAGCTACAGAAAGAGTCTTCAGATTTGCCACCAGATGATCTAGTGTTGCTTTGAGTTCACGAGCTGCATCGGCTGAAAAAGCGAATGAAACAGAACCTTCCTGTAAGTTTAGAGTCAAATGAGTTGAAGACATAGATTTTTTATTTATTTTCACTAATCTTAGGAATAATATATTTGCAACTTTAATGCAATCTTTTACCTTTGATTCAATTAAATAAAGCTAAGTACTGTAAAGATTGTGATCTAAATTAACTAGAAAAACTTGCAATAAAAACAACAATATTATCAGATTGTCAGGATATTTAATCCTTAATGCACAAGGGTTGTAGGTATTTTTTACTCCAGAAGTTCTACAGTATAGAGACAGGGCTGGATGTTAAATATACTTTATGATTTACGATCGTCGTGCCACGGTACAAAAGGTTTTAATCGTCACTTTAGGGTTAAATTTGTTTGTGATGGCACTGAAAGCAATAGTGGGAACTACTACAGGTTCACTAAGTTTACAAGCTGATGCTTTGCATAGTGTTACCGACAGTGCAAATAATATTTTGGGGTTGGTTACAACTCGCTTATCATCACCAAAGCCTGATCGAGAACACCCCTACGGACATCAAAAATTTGAAGCAGTGGGAGCTTTAGGAATTGCGGCTTTTTTGGGGATCGCTTGCTTTGAGATTCTTCAAGGGGCAATCGAGCGAATTATGCATGGGGGAAAACCCGTAACAATCACAGTACCAGAATTGTCAATATTATTACTGGTGTTGGGAGTAAATATATTTGTGGCATTTTATGAGCGCAGAGTCGGAAAACGAGTTGCAAGTCCAATTTTAATTGCTGATGCCAACCATACCATGAGCGATATTTGGGTGACAATTTCGGTAATTGGTGGTTTGTTAGGTGTGTGGTTGGGTTATCAGTGGTTGGATGTGGCTTTGGCTTTTCCGGTAGCAGTGTTGGTGTTTATGAGTGGTTGGTCAGTTATCAAAGAGAACTTACCATGGTTAGTGGATGAAATGGCAATTAAGCCAGAAGTCATTCATGCGATCGCGCTTTCAGTCCCAGGTGTGATTAACTGTCATGATATTGCTTCCCGTGGTCTAGTTGGTCGTCAAGCTTTTATTGAGATGCACCTCATTGTTGATGCAAATGATGTGGAAAAAGCTCACCGAATCACAGAAGAGGTAGAAAGCAAGTTAGAACAAAGTTTTCATCCCGTCAGAATCATTATCCATGTTGAACCACCTGCCTATGAGTCAAGTCAAATTAGTTATTAAATAGCTTGTTTGTAAGAGTCAGCAAAAACTAGCAAATATCAAAACAATATTTGAACTGGCATTCAGTAGATTTTCCGAAGTTAAATCCGCAATTTTTCTTTACAATTCAATTAATCTCACGGTTTACACACATCTATTCTTAGTCCAAATACTGGCTAAAAAGTTGATTTTAGACACCATAGTTCTTCATGCATGGTGACTCCTAAAAATCAAAAAGCTCCAGTATTTGGATTTTTGCTGTGTTTCTTGCTATATTTTATTTTTGCATTTTTGGCACTAAGTAAAACGGCGCTAAAAAACAGAAGTATGTAACGGAAAATAAAGTTGTCCAAAAATTTCTTTGCTTCTGCCTTCTAATAACGACAATTTTGAACACCAACCTACTAGTACAAGAAGGCAGAAGTAAGTAGACAAATCGTCGTAGATCCCCCTAAATCCCCCTTAAAAAGGGGGACTTTGAGAGGTATTCTGCCCCCTTTTTCTTGGCGAAGCCGCTCTGAAAGAGCTAGAGCACCAGTCCAGTAGAAGATATTGACAAATCAGGCAGAGTATGAATTATTAAAATTAGAAATTTCTTTATTATTAGTTTCAAACATACGAGCAAGAACGTGGAGATTATGAACAACAGCCATACGTCGAAGGTCAAAAAGGTTTTTGCGTAAGCCAATGTAGCGAGCTTTATCTCCTTGCCACTGACCAATATGAGCTAAACTATGCTCAACACTAACGCGCTCGCGGAGTTTCTCACGTCCACTCTGTGTAGTTTGACGTTCCCGTAGCTCTACAAGTAGAGACTCGTCAGGGTGAATAGAGATACTGCGACCTTGCTTACTCTCTGTACATTGAGAGCGTAAAGGACAGGTTTGACATTCGTGTTTGGGGAAGTGGACAACAGTCCCCTCATTAAAGGGTAAACTAACTCCATTGGGACAGCGAATGAAATGATTTTCCCAATCCAGAACAAAGGCATTTTTATCAAAAAAATTACCGTTGCGGACTTTCCATGCCTTGCAAATAATAGTCATATCAGGTGTGCGTTGTTTAACCCAATGACTAGCTAAATATGCACGGTCAATATGTAGCTCTTTGATGTCAAGAGTTGTTACGTTCTGGGCATTTAAGTCGAACTCAATTGCCATAGTTACAGATGCTTCTGGTTCGTTTGCTCTGGTAACACCAACAGCTCTTACCATTTGCAATTCTAAGTCTTTGAAAATATGACGTTTGTAACCATCAATTTTTTGGCTGCGACTTTTACGACCATGACGCATATCCTCATCCTCAATTGAAATGCGTCTATCTTTAGCAACACCTTTACGGAGCTTTGGGGAGCCATCAGATTTCTCCTCAACATCTTGTGATTCAATTTGCCTCGCATCTTCAATGCTCTTGTTGACTTGAGTGCTTGTTTTTTCATCCAAATCAGTTTTTTGTTTGACCCAAGACTCAACTGAGTCTAATGTTTGCAATATTGTAGATAGTGCAACATTACGAGCTTCCGGGTCATCCCAATCTAAATCTAAGGCAGCTTTCAGGCTCGTTCCCGTGATGATTTCTGCACCGATAGTCGCTGTAACGCCTGTAACACCAGAATCGTCCTGTTCATAATTCTGAGCTATTACGAATAATGCTTTCCTTAGTGCATGACCTAACAAATTATACGTGTCTTCCACACGTGCCGCTCCCCATAACGGGCTTGAATCTAAGGCTACTTTTAACGACTTCGGATTGTAACCTTCATGAAAATGTGCCATTTCAACTGTTTTCGCCACAATCCTCTGGTCAAGAGACTTTGACATCAAAAGCGCACGAAATCTAACTAGTGTCCCTTTGCCAAATGGAGCTTGTTCACAATCGAGACAATCTAAAACTAGCTGCCATCGCCTATCCATTTCAATCGCTTCTATTGCCTCGTCATCTGAAACCCCTGTATATGCTTGTAAAATTACTGCAAGTGCAAGTTGTGCTGGTGGTATTGGAGATAAACCAACACTACTGTCCTTGAATACCCTTGCTAACTCCGTTTGGAAGTCTGGGTCAAATAATTCGTGTCGTATTTGCCGCAAAAATACAAATAACTTTGCTTTGCGTATACGTTTCGCAACTTTTTCTTCTTTGCTTGACAGGGAGATTGGAGGTTCCCATATTAATGGACGCATAGTTTGCACTCCTCATACCTTATTCTCCTTATTCTCCTATAAATTAGCCTCTGCAAAAACTATGTATCTTGTCAACTACTTCTACTGGACTGGTGCTCTAGGGGGTTGGGGGATCGAAAAGCCTGGGAGGCAACTCTAAAAGACTTGTGTGTACATCGTAGCCCCGTTGTAGCGACTGCGGAGAGGCAGAAGGAATAAAGCCGATAAAACAAGTTTTTCGCTTATTCTAAATGGTTGGTTTATTTACGCCGTGCTGTACTAGTCTGTCAAGATAAAAATGAGGATTGTATAGACGTAACAATGCTACGTCTCTACGGAATTGTGGATCTGTACACAAGCGTCAAAATAAAATTGACAAACTACTACTTAATTCCTAATTAATTAATCTTGATACAAAATTGGATCAACCAGTCCCAATTCCTTAAAAGCTGCCAACCTAAGCAAACATGAATCGCAAACACCACAGGCTTTTTCCTCACCAGCATAGCAAGACCAGGTAAGTTCCCAGGGTACTCCTAGTTGATTTCCCAATTGGATAATTTCTGTTTTTTTGAGATTTATGAGTGGGGCAATAATTGATATTGGTTCTCCCTCTCGTCCTTGCTTTGTACCAAGACGGAAAACCTCCTGCATTGCCTGAATAAAATCGGGACGGCAATCAGGGTATCCAGAATAATCCAAAGCATTGACACCAATATAAACCCGCTCTGATGCGATCGCTTCCGCATATGCAAGGGCAAAACTCAAGAAAATTGTATTTCTCGCTGGAACATAGGTAATGGGAATATGATCAGCCATTTCTTCTAAACTGCGAGACTCTGGTAAATCTAACTGATTGTCAGTTAGTGCTGAACCACCCCACTGACGCAAATCAAAGTTAATTATTTGATGTTCTCGCACACCTAGCTTTTTTGCCAGAAAACGGGCTGATTCTAGCTCACGTCGATGTCGCTGCTGATAATCAAAGGAAATCGCATAACACTCGCAGCCATCGGCTTGCGCTTGGTATAAAACGGTGGAAGAATCTAGTCCCCCTGATAACAAAATTACAGCTTTCATGATGTTCTATAGTAGCCTGTCAAGTTGATTTTGACGGATAGTTTCTCAAGGTTAAATATTTCCCTTTCCGCGTCAAGTAAAAATTGACAGACCGGATCCTCTAGCCAAAATCCTTTATCGGTAGACAGGAAGATATTTTTCCAGATTTTTATTTGTCCATGATTTCAACTTTTTTAGTTAATAAAAAGATACATTAAGAGTGGGATCAAGTGCGAAAAAACTTATATTCGGCACTAACTGACCAAAACAAGTCCAGATGGCGGGAACTCACAACAAACTTTGGAATTCTTCATAAATAGAACCTCCATGTTACCATCTGGATGGTTTTAAACATCCCAAAATCAGTGCTTTTATGAGTACTGGTGACTGTAGCATCTCTATATTTGGTGGTTGAGGAGATAATAGTAGTGCAAGATAGCATAATGGCAGAAAATCCCCATACGCAACGTAACCAGCCACGTCCTGTACGTATTGGCATGGTTGGAGTAGGAAGTATGGGACAGCATCACGTCCGCGTCCTCAGTTCGATGAAGGATGTTGAATTAGTTGGAGTTGCAGATATTGATGTCGAACGTGGGCTAGAAACTGCTAGTAGGTACAAAACTCGATTTTTTGAGGATTATTGTGACTTACTACCCTTGGTTGATGCCATTTGTATCGCAGTCCCCACAAGACTGCACTACGCTGTTGGCATGAATTGTTTGTTGGCAGGAATTCACGTTTTGATTGAAAAGCCGATTGCTGCTAGCATTTCGGAAGCAGAATCGCTGGTAAATGCCGCAGCCGAGTCGCAGTGTATTCTCCAGGTTGGTCATATCGAGCGTTTTAACCCAGTTTTTCAGGAACTTAGCAAAGTTATGAAAACTGAAAAAGTTCTGGCATTGGAAGCTCATCGTATGAGTCCTTACTCGAATCGGGCGAACGATGTTTCGGTTGTTTTGGACTTAATGATTCATGATATAGATTTATTAATGGATTTAGCTGGCTCTACAGTGGTCAAATTAACAGCTAATGGAACCCGCAGTTCTGATTCTCCATATTTAGATTATGTGACTGCTACCCTGGGTTTTGCTAACGGTGTTGTCGCCACATTAACCGCTAGTAAGGTAACTCATCGCAAAACCCGGAAAATTGTCGCTCATTGTAAAAATTCCCTTACAGAAGCTGATTTTCTTCAGAGTGAGATTTTGATCCACCGACATACTGCTAATGTTGCGAATGATTTTCGCCAGACCCTTTATCAGCAAGATGGTTTAATTGAAAAAGTTTATACAAGTAATATTGAACCTCTCAGAGCAGAATTAGAGCATTTTGTCAATTGTGTGCGGGGTGGAAATCAGCCTTCGGTAGGTGGAGAGCAGGCTCTTAAAGCTTTGAGATTGGCTAGTTCCATCGAACTGATGGCACTGGAAGAAAGAGTTTGGAATCCATTGGATTTAGAATTACAGTCTGAAACAATTGTTCAGTCGTTAACTTCTCGCCTTTAGATTTCAAAAGATTTCAAAAAAGAGCTTTGACTTTTTGACGGAAATATCCTTTTAGGGTATCGCTACACCAGCAGAGCTAACCTTCATCGGCTAAAAAGATTCTAGCCCAAGGAGGCTGGCTCTGTTTGTTTTTGGTGGCAGTTCAAGCTTCTTCCAAAAACCCGCCTACTGTCCTCATTGACATTGATTAAAAAGCATTACCTGTGTAATATATATCTTGTTTTATACAAGTATTTATGTCTTAATATCAAAGTATTCTGACATTTTTAATGAAATACTAATTATTCAATAATGATTTGATTTTCTGGAAATTCTCGTTAATTAGGATTCTGGCAAGATTTTTGTGTAGTTTCCACTAGTACAGTTCGGCGCAAATAAAGCTACCATTTAAAATGCCTAAAAAGCTGATAGAAAGGTCTTTATTCTTCTGCATTCTGCCTACTTCCTTCTGCCTTCTTGTACTAGTAATTTTGGGCTTTTGACTTGAACCGCGAAGCTTGCACGACGTAAATCGTTCGCATTTAAGGCGACAATCACGGAAATAGGTCAAATAGGTTTAGTAACAGAAATCAGACGATGTACAAGATTTAGAGAATCGACTCAATGGCAGATTTGACTAATTGGATCAAAACAACAATCGAATCCCTCGGTTATTTGGGAATCGCCTTAATGATGTTCTTGGAAAATCTATTTCCTCCAATTCCTTCAGAGCTAATCATGCCTCTAGCTGGTTATACCGCTAGCTTGCAAGATAGTAAGCTGAATATTTTTGGCGTATTTGTAGCGGGTTTAGTCGGTTCAGTCGCTGGTGGATTAGTCTGGTATTATCCTGGCAAACTACTTGGGCAAGATCGTCTGTATGCGATCGCAGATCGATACGGAAAGTGGATTACCGTATCAAGCAAAGATCTAGTTAAAGCCACACGCTGGTTCAACAAACAAGGTAAAACAGCAGTCTTTATCGGTCGTTTAGTACCCGGCGTGAGAACTCTGATTTCTGTACCTGCGGGCTTCAGTAATATGCCCTTACTACCTTTTTTATTTTACACAACCTTGGGTAGCGCTGTGTGGGTAGGTTTGCTAACATACACAGGGTATATATTGGGAAGCCAATATAAACTGGTGGAGGAGTATCTAGCTCCAGTATCAAAGTTCGTCTTGGGCGCTTTGATAGTGGCATTCGTTTATTGGTTTATCAAGCGCAATCGCACAAATCAAAAATGATCGGACTACACCTTCCCGGAAGTCACATCAGACAAAATCCCATTGGAACAACGTTTCCCACTCTGTGAAACACACCAGTTTTATTTGATGAGATGTTTGCCTTTGTTTGGGACAAATTACTGAAGCGCCAGTACAATCAAAACTTGCTGATAGGTAAGACTTTTACCACTTAATTGTGTTTTTAGTTACAATCGGCGCTACAGCAAATTTTTGTTATTCCTATTTGGAGATGCTCGCATTTTTGTAAGATGAGCATGATAGCTTGTTAAAACTAAGTAATTACTAGGAGCTTCTATGACAGATCAACCCTCAGCTGCCACTCCCATGAATGCCGCAGCCATCCCAATGAACCGAGTCACAGCAACGACTCCAATCAATAACCCCATCAATAATAGCGGAGGATCATCTCCCAGACCCAGTAATCCCGGTGGAAAGAGCATCCTGAGCGTAGACTTAGGTCGAACCTCAATGAAAACCAGCGTTAGTCGTGAACCAAACAATGTGGTTTTCGTCCCCGCTAACATCAAAAAAATGACCATGGAACAGGCTCGTGGAGGAGTATTTGAAGCTCGTGCCACCGACCCATTAATGGATTTATGGTTAGAGTACCAAGGTAGCGGTTACGCTGTAGGTCAACTAGCAGCAGACTTTGGAGCCAATTTAGGCGTTGGACAATCTAAGGTAGAAGACGCTTTAGCAAAAGTTTTAGCTGCTGCTGGTTACTTCAAACTTAGAGACGAAATCTCCCTTGTTCTGAGCCTTCCTTATCACTCACAAGAGCAATTTGAACGGGAAAAAGCACAGCTAATTAGCCAAGTTAGCGGTCCTCATGTGATGAATTTCCGTGGCGAAAGTGTGAATTTGGATATCACCAAGGTTTGGGTAATGCCTGAAGGCTATGGCAGCTTACTATGGTGTGAAGCACAACCCAAAAAAGGACCTTCTAGCCCCGACTTTACTAAGGTTTCGGTGGCAATTGTCGATATTGGACACCAAACCATTGACTGTTTAATGGTGGACAATTTCCGCTTCGCTCGTGGTGCTTCCAAGAGTGAAGATTTTGGGATGAGCAAATTTTATGAATTGGTTGCAGCCGAAATCGAAGGTGCTGACTCTCAATCACTTTCCTTGATTACTGCCGTCAACAAACCCAAAGGCGATCGCTTCTACCGTCCTCGCGGTGCTAGCAAACCAACCAATCTTGATGACTTCTTGCCCAACTTGATCGAATTATTCTCACGAGAAATTTGCAATCGCATCCTCACATGGCTTCCCGAACGTGTAACCGATGTTATCCTCACAGGTGGTGGTGGTGAATTTTTCTGGGAAGAGATTCAACGCTTGCTGAAAGAGGCTAAAATAAGTGCTCATTTAGCTGCACCATCCCGCCAAGCAAACGCCTTGGGACAATATATTTATGGAGAAGCGCAGTTATCCGCCAATCGAAACGTTAAGGCTTAAAATTGATGTTCCAATGGTCAAAGAAAGTCGTTAAATCGGTTACGTTCAACCCAGGAGTGGCTGACGAGAGTTTGTTAGCGTTGGTCGAAAGCCAATTGGAAAAAGACCCCGACAAGTCGTTCAGCGACGTTTGCAAGGATGCTCTATGGCAATCTTTGTGCGTACCAGAATCAGTACGACCCGCTGCCACCAAAACCGGAGCAACTCCAATACCAACAACAACAACTCCAGCACCTCTAACGGGTGCAGTTGATCAACAAGTGGCTCAACTGCAACGTCAGATTGCCGATCTTGAGGAACGCTTCTTTGCTAGGGAATCAAATCGGTTGGAGATTATGGAATCCCAGTTGATGCAACTTAGCCAACAGGTCGCTCAGTTGGCTTTGATGGTGACACAGGGAGTAATGGTGCAAGTTGCTCCCATGCATCCAATGTCACCTACGGAAGGTTTTAGCAAAGCTACGCCTGTGGCTGTTAGTGCTATTCCTCAAGAAGTTGATCCAGTCATTAGCCGTCTGAGTCAACTTGTGGATGATTTTTAGCAGGTTAGATCAGGGTGTTAATCTTTTGGGCTATGACAAAAACTCCTTAACGTGTCGCGGAAGTCCCCACCTTCAATGTATTCATAAGGTGGGGATTGTCAGCGGGGGATGAGGATTACATCTGGAATTGATTTTTTACGCAGTAAAAACAAATTCTAGACGTATGAGGAATACCCAAAATTTTCTCCTAAGATATACGCTGTCTTGACTATCAATGCCGCAAGCGAAAACCAAGCGGTGGAGGTATATGTTGCAAGAAAACCCTTCGACTTCGCTCAGGATAAAAGATTTGGGTCTTGGGAACCAGGATTCCTGCCCTTGGAGGGAATGTAAGACCAAAAAACTACGAAGTTTTTGAGGCTATTCCCAATGAATTGGGAAGCTCAGACTTCAGCCGTAGGCAAGTCTGGGTAGTTCACTAGATAATCTATTAAGGAGTTCGATTCTAATTGGGTCTAAAGATCTTCGGAGAATTTACACTTCTCAGTATAAGTGAATGAAAATTTTCCGTTCATGGTGAGCCAGCGCATTGGGCGGGTTTCCCGACTTGAAGCGACTGGCGAACCCGTCAGGGTCAAAAATCATTGCTTGGCTAAGTCGATTAGTGATGCGTCCTGGTCGTTGTTTCGGCAATGGGTTGAGTATTTCGGTCAGGTCTTTAGCTTGGAACGCAGCACGCAACATACTGGAAAAAGCATTAAGGAGGCAACGCGTTGCGGGGGTTCCCCCCGTTGTAGCGACCGCCGTTACGGCGGGTCATGTCGGAACTAACGCCTCTGGAGAGACTGACCTCTGCTTAGGTGGAGAAATCCCTCCAAGTAAGTCAACTCGTAGAAAGAGGAAATCCAAGGAGCGATATTTGGAATCCCCGACCGTTTGCGGCGGGGAGGATGCCAATTCTGTACTCTAATTTCTTTTTTTAGTCTGGCTACCCGATAATTTTTCTGGCATTGCAGAAGAATGGTGTTCGACAATCAACCATTTATTATCACCATCTGCTTTCTGATATACAAACGTGTAGCGGGCTTGAACCTGATTAACCTTGCCGTTTTGAGTCAAGTTAAATGTATAAACACCAGAATTAATTGCTAAATTACAATATATGCGGATATTTTGCTCGTCAATTTTACCAGCAGGCTTTAGTAACAAAAACTTTTGAAAATACTCTTTGATCTCTGCTTTGTTATGTCTGACCTTATTTGATACAGTTGGCAATAAGACACCATTTGCGGCGTAGTTTGCGGTTACTTGTTCAGGATTGCCAGTTTGCAATGAGCTATTCCATTTGTCAAAGAGTGATGCGATTTCAGTAGAATTGGTATTAGCACATTGAGTTTCTTCTGCCTGACTAGGAAGGCTAATTGAAAAAGATGTCAGAGCGGTAATCGTTAGAGAGATCAAAGTTTTATTCAACATATATTCAGTTAATAATCTTAAATTCATAACTTTAAATCTATCATTCTCATTTGGACGATTAGTTTTTCCATCATTGGATTATGTAATCGTAAATATTCACTTTTATCTATATATTTTGATACTTATTACAAAAAATAATATGTTGGATATGCATATGTGATTAATTTTTTTGATTTAACGGGATGAAGCATAAAATTGATGCAATTAATGACAAAGATCATTGTAATAATTGAAGTGATCCATAGATATTTCTAACTAATGATTTTTAAATTTCCGTGACTTGCTTTAAAATAGGTGATATCTATTCCAACTAAATCAACCGATTAGCCTAGAGAGTCATGCAATTACTTAAGACTAACGACGCAAAATTTGCTACTCAATTTCAAATATTAGTGAACGAGCGCCGTGAAGCAACGGTTGATGTGAGTGGAACTGTACGGGATATTATTCATGATGTACGGTTACGCGGGGATAATGCAGTTAAAGATTATACTGGTCGTTTTGATAAATTTAGTCCTGAAACATTGTGTCTTAGCAGTCAATTTATTGCCGAAAAGGCTGCCAAATGCTCGGTAAAAATCAAAGAATCTCTTCAGCTTGCGGCTGACAGAATCGGCACATTTCACCAGAAACAACTGCCACAGAATATCGATTATGGAGATAGTGCAGGTGTGCGCTTGGGTTTGACTTGGAATGCGATCGCACAAGCCGGAATCTATGTACCAGGTGGACGTGCTAGTTATCCCAGTTCGGTATTAATGAACGCAATCCCCGCCAAAATCGCCGGAGTGGAACGCATTGTTATGGTTGTTCCCATGCCGGGTGGAGAAATAAATCCGGCGGTACTAGCAGCTGCCGAAATTGCTGGGGTGACGGAAATCTATAGCATTGGTGGAGCGCAAGCGATCGCTGCATTAGCTTACGGAACCGAAACCATCGCCCCCGTTGATAAAATAGTTGGTCCTGGGAATGCCTATGTTGCCGAAGCCAAACGCCAGGTCTACGGTACTGTAGGTATCGATAGTATCGCCGGACCTTCGGAAATTCTCGTGATTGCCGATGCTAAAAATAACCCCGATTGGATTGCCTGGGATTTACTTTCCCAAGCAGAACATGACCCCAGCGCCCAATCAATCCTAATTACTGATTCTGAAGAATTTGCTCATCAAGTTATTACTGCTATCGAGCAGGTGTTAGCAAAATTACCGACCAAAGAAGTAGCTAGGGCAAGTTGGGAAAAACATGGTGCCGTGATTGTTGTCTCAGACTTGGCTGATAGTATTGCCCTAGTCAACCGACTTGCACCAGAACACTTAGAATTATGCATTGACGAACCCCAAATCATGGCACAGAAAATCACCTGTGCAGGTAGCATGTTCTTGGGACGCTTCACCCCCGAAGCAATCGGGGACTATGTTGGGGGACCAAATCACGTTTTACCCACTGCTCGTTCTGCTCGCTTCGCCTCCGGTTTAAGTGTGTATGATTTCCTCAAACGCACAACCTATTTAGAATGTGATCAGCAAGCATTGGAAAATATTGGTCAGGCTGCCATTACTCTAGCTGAAGCTGAAGGTTTACCAGCCCATGCAGGTAGTGTGGCAGTACGTTTGGGGATATGATATTCAGCTTACTGCTCAATTGATGCACAGCGCCCGGAATATGTCCCCCACGTTCGTTTCCTCGATCGAGTACACTTGCGAGTGATTATGACCAGTTCTTTGCAGCTTTTGTTTGCAGCTATCCAGAAAATGCAGAATGAACAAGACATGCGATCGCATGTTATCCCAAAAGCTGGTGAGTATTTTACCGAAAATTATGTGAAGCAAGCGTTGAAGCGGATGTTTCGTAAGCTTGAAGTTTCATCTCGTGTGGAACTAGTGATGCAGCTTCGGGCATCTCCCGATATAAAATCTGAAAGTTATTAAAACTCGATTCCCGGTTGTGCTTTTACTCCCTGTTCTCTGAATGGATGCTTAACCAAAGTCATCTCTGTGACTAAATCTGCACGATCAATTAATTCTTTTGGCGCACCTCTGCCCGTCAAAATAACATGACTCTGCTGAGGTTTTTGTTCCAACCCAGCTAAAACATCTTCAATATTTAAATAACCTAGTTTGAGGGCAATATTTACTTCATCTAATAACACCATCCGAAACTCAGGATTACAGATATATGTCATCGCTTTGTTCCAAGCAGCAACAGCAGTTTCCGTATCTCGTTCTCTATTTTGCGTATCCCAAGTAAAACCCTCTCCCATGGCATGAAATTCTAGCTGGTTTTGCCAGACACTCAGAACATTTTTTTCTGCTGGTTCCCATGCACCTTTAATAAATTGGATAATTGCCACCTTGTAACCATGTCCCAAGGAACGTAGAACCATCCCTAAAGCTGCTGTGGTTTTACCCTTACCATTGCCTGTATTGACGATAATTAATCCCTTTTCTGGGATAGCTTCAGCAATGCGCTTTTCTTGGACTTCCTTGCGTCGCTGCATTTTTTTTTGATACTGTTCATCATTTAAACCCGCAGCTTCTTTGACTGCCGCATCTGATGTACTTTCCCAAGATTGATTTTGATTGTTATGCATATTTTTTTGCGTATACCAGAAGGGACGAATAATCTAGAACAACTGAATATTCTATTTTTCTATTGATCTGAAGTTGAACATGCCGGATTTCTTGCTAGATACTTGAATACGTAGTTATAGTTAAACATAAGTTATATTTTTTACATAAGATTTACGCTACATACCTCAATTATTAATTTTAAATGTTAATAGGAGTCAAAATGAATAGATCTGAAATCGCTATTATGGCAAGGGAGTATCTTAAGAATAGTCCTCATGGAACGATGAATTTCCATAATGGACAAATAATTGTCTTACCTACCGTTTTACCTCCAGATATCAATACTTCAGAACTTGCTGAGGTATCAGAAGCATTAGTTAGAGATTTTGTTGAACAAAATCAGCAATGTCGTGTATTTGAAATGGGTACAGGTACTGGTGGTCCAATTTTGTCGGTTGCTAAGATACCAGGAGTTACGGCTAGCGCTGCGGATATTGTCCCTATGGCTGTGTTAAATGCACAAGCCAATGCGATTTGGTGGGGAGTCAAATGTGATATTTATCAGAGTGATTTATTTGACAATGTTCCAAACGGGCAATTTAATCTAATTATTTGGAATATACCTTGGTTATCAGAGGATCCTGGTGAAATTGAAGACATTCACTTTAAAGGTGGTTTTGATCCTGGTTATAAATCTTTGTGGAGATTCCTCAATCAATGTAATGATTACCGTTTAGCACCGGGTGGTCAAATATTGCTGGCAGTAGATCGTCTTTTCTGTAATCGAGATGCTGTACATAACTATATTGATAAAGCAGGCTTTAATATGGAAGTTTTCCGAGAAGCTACAAATATGTGGGCAGGTATGGAATTACAGTTAGATTTTTTATTACTGAGCCGCAGGTAAAAAATTAAGGCGTTGCTAAATCATGGGATGATTTTGTCGTATTTTGGAGGATTTATTAATAGTTTCAGCCGTTGATTTATCCCGCATTTATCCAACGCCAAAATTAAGATTGAAAAAAGCACCTCTTTTTTTAGAGGAAAACTTACTACACTCATATCCCCGATATCTTGAAGATGTCGGGGATCTTTTGGTTTACTGTCGGTGTATGGTAAATAAGCTTAGACGCATCTAAATGACATCTTTTGAAGTCTAAAAGGCTTGCTATAAAGCTTTTGCGATTACAAACTAAGTGCGTTTTAGCTTATCTATTTAATTAATTTTTCGCGCAAAATCGGGGTAACACTACTCTACAAAGGCGTGAACACCGATCTAGCAGGTTGCACGGTCATCTTTACAATATGCATATAAGAATAAATTGACTCTGCTTTATTATGTGGGACAGGCAAGATGCCTGATGAGATTTTATGCAACCTACTAATCCTAACCAATTTACCGAAAAAGCCTGGGAAGCGATCGCGCAAACTCCCGAAACCGCTAAACAACATAATCAACAGCAAATTGAAAGTGAACACTTGATGAAGTCTTTGCTGGAACAGGATGGTTTAGCTGGGGCTATTTTTACGAAAGCGGGTGTGAATCTCCAAAAACTCCGCGACAAAACAGATCAATTCATCCAAAGACAACCAAAGGTATCTGGTAGTAGCACCTCTGTTTATTTGGGTCGCAGTTTAGATACACTTTTAGATCGGGCGGATGCTGGACGTAAAGACTTTGGTGATGAGTATATTTCTGTTGAGCATCTATTGCTGGCATACTCAAAAGATGACCGTTTTGGCAAGGGTTTATTTCAAGAATTTGGATTAAACGAAAATAAGCTTAAAGATATTATTAAACAAATTCGGGGGAGTCAAAAAGTGACTGATCAAAGTCCAGAAGGAAAATATGATGCACTGGAAAAATATGGGCGTGATTTAACAGAGGCTGCCCGCAAAGGTAAACTAGATCCAGTAATTGGACGGGATGATGAGATTCGTCGCACTGTGCAGATTCTTTCCCGACGGACTAAGAATAATCCGGTGTTGATTGGAGAACCTGGTGTGGGTAAAACTGCCATTGCTGAAGGTTTAGCACAACGGATTATTGCTGGAGATGTCCCCCAATCCCTCAAGGATCGACAATTAATTAGTTTGGATATGGGTGCTTTGATTGCAGGTGCCAAATTCCGGGGTGAATTTGAAGAACGTTTGAAAGCAGTTCTGAAGGAAGTGACGGACTCCAACGGGAATATAGTTTTATTTATTGATGAGATTCATACCGTTGTGGGTGCGGGTGCTACCCAAGGGGCAATGGATGCCGGGAACTTACTCAAGCCGATGTTAGCGCGGGGTGAGTTGCGCTGTATTGGGGCAACAACTTTGGATGAGTATCGGAAGTATATTGAGAAGGATGCAGCCTTAGAACGGCGTTTTCAACAGGTATATGTAGATCAACCCAGTGTTGAGGACACCATTTCGATTTTACGGGGTTTGAAAGAGCGTTATGAAGTTCACCACGGGGTGAGAATCGCTGATAATTCCTTGGTAGCTGCCGCTACATTATCTAGTAGATATATTTCCGATCGCTTCCTCCCCG
Source organism: Calothrix sp. PCC 6303 (assembly GCF_000317435.1). Lineage (NCBI taxonomy): Bacteria > Bacillati > Cyanobacteriota > Cyanophyceae > Nostocales > Calotrichaceae > Calothrix > Calothrix sp. PCC 6303. The sequence continues at coordinate 5,646,147 of NC_019751.1, read as the reverse complement.
ATAAAGCGATAGATTTGGTAGATGAAGCGGCTGCGCGGTTGAAAATGGAAATTACCTCCAAACCAGAGGAATTAGACGAAATCGATCGCAAGATTCTGCAACTGGAAATGGAGAAGCTATCATTACAAAAAGAGAGTGATCCAGCATCACGCGATCGCTTGGAAAGATTAGAGAAGGAATTGGCTGATTTAAAAGAAGAACAGCGTACCCTCAGCACCCAATGGCAATCGGAAAAAGGTGTAATTACCAAGATTCAATCGGTTAAAGAAGAAATCGATCGAATGAATATCGAAATTCAACAAGCTGAACGCAATTATGACCTGAATCGGGCGGCTGAGTTGAAATACGGCAAATTAACCGATTTACATCGCAAATTGGAAACAGCCGAAGGTGAACTGGCACAAGCACAGCGCAGTGGTAAATCTTTACTGCGGGAAGAAGTTACCGAAGCTGACATTGCCGAAGTCATTTCCAAGTGGACAGGTATCCCCATCAGCAAGTTGGTGGAATCGGAAAAAGAAAAGCTTCTTCACCTGGAAGATGAACTACATCAACGTGTGATTGGGCAGAATGAAGCAGTCACAGCAGTTGCCGACGCGATTCAACGTTCCCGTGCAGGACTTGCCGATCCTAATCGTCCCATAGCTAGCTTTATTTTCCTTGGTCCCACAGGTGTTGGTAAAACCGAATTAGCTAAGGCTTTAGCAGCCTATCTATTTGATACTGATGAGGCGATGGTACGCATTGATATGTCAGAGTATATGGAGAAACACGCAGTTTCCCGCCTGATTGGTGCGCCTCCTGGGTACGTAGGTTATGACGAGGGTGGGCAACTTACCGAAGCAATTCGCCGCCGTCCCTACACTGTAGTGCTATTCGATGAGATCGAAAAAGCACACCCAGATGTGTTTAATATTTTCCTGCAAATTCTGGATGATGGACGTGTCACCGATGCCCAAGGACGCACAATTGACTTTAAAAATACCATCATCATTATGACTAGTAATATTGGTTCCCAATACATCCTAGATGTAGCTGGGGATGATTCCAATTATGATGATATGCGCTTTAGAGTCACCGAAGCCATGAGAAACGCCTTCCGTCCCGAATTCCTCAACCGGGTAGATGAGCAAATTATCTTCCACACCCTGCAAAAATCAGAACTACGTAATATTGTCCAATTGCAGATAAATCGGTTAAGAAATCGATTAAGCGATCGCAAAATGTCTCTAAAGGTATCTGACACAGCACTTGACTTTTTAGCCGAAGTCGGGTACGACCCCGTATATGGTGCGCGTCCCCTCAAACGTGCTATCCAACGGGAACTAGAAACCCAAATTGCTAAACGCATCCTTCGCGGAGAATTTAGCGATGGTAACACCATCTTTGTGGATGTGGAAAATGAGCGGCTTTCCTTTACTCCGTTACCCGCTCAATTAGTCACAACTTAGAATAATCGCTCAGATATTCAGAAGCGACAGCGCAATCCAATATTACCATTTCATTAATGTTGGGTTGCGATCGCTAATATTTTCCAGGCTTAGTTTCTTTTCTGATGAGGGAGTTGGAAACTACAACTCTTCTAAACTTCTATCCCTTTATCCCGATAAGCAAAACGTAAACTCTGCACCAAAATTACTAGGGAGGCAGCAGCCATTAAACCACCCCAAAACCAGTAGGGTAAAAGCAATTGTTGCTGAATTTGGGCTGTATCAGATAATCCCAAAGAACCAGCATTATAACTAAATAAATAATCTAATTGGTGGTAGGTGCTAATACAAGCTTGAACACCCAGAAATTGAATAATAAAGCCTTGTAACCAGCGGGGAGCCTTAAGACCCATTGCCAGGATAATAATACCGAGAATAGAAATAGCGATAATTCCAAAGAGCGATCGCACCCACACTAGAACGGAAAATAATAGGAATCCACCTAGGATTTTCAGACTTAATGTGGCAGCTTTAAAGCTACGGGAAACCATAATCAAAATAGCCCCGGCAATCGGTGGTCCCATAGGTCCTGCGGCAGCAACCAATGCACGTCGGATGGGATCCCAATTTCCCGGAAAACTATACCTGGCAAACCCAGAACCACTACTAAATATCTGCAATTCCTGAAATCTTCCCCCCAATAGCACAGCCATTAAACCATGTGCCATTTCGTGGAACCAGGTTGCTAGAATCGTGAAGGGATACAAAATATAATCACCACCTGGAATTTGCCACAACACAGCGGTGGCAACCGCAGCACCAACTAACCAAGTTAGTCCCATCCGTTCTACAGTCACTGAAGCTTGTGTTGTTCCAGAGTTAAAGGCTTTTCCAGGTTCACTCATAAAGCATCCAAGAATCAAAGTCATTTTTCAAGTAATACTACAAGTGTAACTAGTGTTTTCCTAGGTGACGTTTTCAGGTTGGGAACTGCCTTAGAAATGAACAGTTATTAGCAAGATTCAAACTCCACTGTACCCTAATAACTGTTCCCTGTTCACCGATTAAGTTGTCCGCTAATCATTGATAATGTCACAATTGGTGCTGTCACAGCCCGAAAAATTTGCTTTCCAATAGAAACAGGTTTAAATCCAGCAGCAACGGCTAATTGTAATTCTGTATCCGTCCATCCGCCTTCTGGTCCAATAGCGATCGCTAAATCATTTCCGCTACTATTTTCCCAGCTATTGAGTAAATGGGGATAGTCGCCGCGCCCTTCACAGATAAATTTATCTTCTGTAGTTAATAATTTCCAACTCTCAGTAAATTTAACAGGTTCACCAATTATCGGGACAATCATCCTTTCTGACTGTTCAGCCGCTTCCTGAGAGATTTTCCGCCAACGTTCTAATTTTTGCATACTGGGTTGAAGCAGAGTGCGATCGCTTAAAACTGGTATGATTTTAGCAACTCCCAATTCCGTACAATAGCGAACCACATCATCAAAATTATTGCCCTTGGGCAAAGCCAAAATCAAAGTCACCGCAATTGGTAACTCTGTATCTCCCTTCACAACTTCTAAAATCTTTCCTTGTTCCCCCACGAGTTTCACCAACCAACACATGCCCTTACCATCCATCGCCAAAAATTTCTCCCCATTCCCCAATCGCAACACCCGCAGTAAGTAATGTTGCTGTTCTGAAGTGAGTAAAATTTGTTCATCCTGGATTTGATTTACAGAAATGGTAATGCGTTGAATTTGAGACATGGAAAAAGTCTAGGGTGTGTTATGACTACACAAGGATTTTAGGGCTTGAATAAATGATAATTTGTCGTAACGCACCACTACCATCTGAAATATGGTGCGTTACGGATTTCATCCTAACGCACCCTACACAGATAATTTTCCGGTAAAATACAAATTCTGTGGGTTTTATTCAGGAGCTACCTTTGCTAACACTAGGCGTAAATATCGACCACATCGCCACTATCCGCCAAGCCAGAAGGACAGTGGAACCAGACCCCGTAGCTGCGGCTGTATTGGCAGAATTAGCAGGTGCAGACGGGATTACAGCCCATTTACGTGAAGATCGACGACACATGCAAGATCGGGATGTGCGGCTACTACGGGAAACAGTCCGCACACACCTCAACCTCGAAATGGCAGCCACCGATGAGATGGTAGCGATCGCATTAGACATCAAACCCGATTATGTCACTCTAGTACCAGAAAAACGTGAAGAAGTCACCACAGAAGGTGGTTTAGATATTACTGGTCAAATTGGTAGAATTGGAGAAGTTGTCAGTAAACTTCAAGATGCTGATATTCCGGTTAGTCTTTTTATTGATGCTGAAAAATCACAAATTGATGCATCTGTCAAGGTAAAAGCAAAATTTATTGAACTCCACACTGGAAGCTACGCTGAAGCTAAAGACGAGGCTAACCGGAAACATCAACTAAATTACCTTGCTCAAGGCTGTGAATACGCAATTCAAGCCGGATTGCGGGTAAATGCTGGACATGGACTGACCTACTGGAACGTCTACCCAGTGGCGATGCTTCCAGGTATGGAAGAATTAAATATAGGACATACCATCATTAGTCGAGCTGCATTAGTGGGCATGGAACGGGCAGTTAGAGAAATGAAACAGGCAATGCGTGGTCTATTGTAAACAGGAAAAAACAGGGAGTCTGCCAAATTACTGTTCTGTCAAACAATTAAGCAAGAGCTTTATGAGCGCACCAGAAATTAACCAGCTTCCGCTTTGGGTACAAGATCGGGATACCGTACTCGATAGTAGTAAATCTGCTGATATTCAGTGGCGTAACGACACAATACCAGATTACACACGCTCTAATCATAACTTAGCTACTGAAAGTGTCTGCAATCACCTCACAGGTTCCCTAGAATCCATCGTTCAAAACCTAGTTAGAACTTTTGAATTAGAAGCATCATGCAAAACCAACCCCCAACAGTGGTTATCAGTAGTTCAAGGCAAGTTTCGCGCTAGTACCAACGGTGGAAAACAACTGACAGCAGAGGAATTAGGCAAACTCGGCACTTACAATGCATTTATGCCCGATTCAGAATTTTACAAATCTTCAGAAGAATCATTTGAATCTTCCCATAAAATCTTTCATAGTTCCTTTCCTAAAGGTTTCCCATGGGAATTATTGGAAGTTTATTCAGGACCTCCAGTTGTCACCTTTAAATGGCGACATTGGGGACACTTTAATGGAGCATATAAAGACTTTGCTCCCACAGGAGAAACAATCGAAATCATAGGGATAAGCGTAGCGAAAGTTACCGATGACCTAAAAATTATTGCTATTGAGCATTATTTCGATAACAGTCAATTTTTACAGAGGTTAACCGCAGGTGGTAAGTTAGATTCATCTCCCGATTCAACTAGTTCTCCAGCTAATGGTTGTCCATTTGGTTAAAAGAGCGTAGTTTAGCGCCGTAGGTATCGCCAACCATATTGGGGTGTAGTTCTCGCTACACCCCAGAGTTATCTGAAGTGATTGTTTGGAATATTTAACCTCTTTCGCGGAATTCCCCATCCCTCTACAGGGTGGGGATGAATAGCGGACAAAAACGAGACCCACCCTAATCAATATCAACCGCAGGTTGTTGAGAGAGGGCTGTAGTCGAGTTTTTGTCAATCTCCAATGTTGGCAGTCGGTCAATATAGTCTTCAATTATTTGAGTCACTGTTTTTTCCTTGATCGCGGCATAGTTTTTTAGTTTATTGAAACGCCTTTCTGATATGCGAATATGTACTTCTTTTGTTTTCATAGGTATGTCCACAACATAGACATACTTATGATACTATATAAATGGTTGTTGACCCACCCACACGGCTCATAACAAACGGTCATAGTAGCGGTAGTACGCGCAACCTCGTCTAAGAGCGTGAGAAAGGGGGAAAGACCTCGATCACTGGTTCGCATCGGTTACGCCCTGCGGTAAAAAAAATAAGCCACACAGAGGTGTACGAAAAAGAAATAAAACTGCCTGCGGGAGGCGGGCGGCTGCGCGGGTTCTCCCTTGAGGAGATAAACGGTGCAAACCGAGAGACGCTGTGTAAGTCCAATCTGTACTTGTACAAGGAGGCTGCGACGAATGAGACGCGAAACAATGATGGTTGCTTTGAGGAAGCTCCGGCTTCAGCGAAGCAAGCCGGAGTACTTCACCAATAAAAATAGCTGAAATTCAACGAAAACGATGAAAACATACTATTATCTTTTAGCAAGCCAACGCTTCTTACTGGAAGAAGAACCCCTAGATGAAGTTCTCAAAGAGCGGATTCGTTATTACCATGAACAAGAAAAAGAAATCGATTTTTGGTTAGTTAAACAGCCAGCATTTCTAGAAGTTCCACAAATGGCAGCAGTCAAAGGAAAATGCCCCCAACCATGTGCGGCAATTGTTTCCACTAACCAACAGTTTATTACCTGGTTAAAACTCCGTTTGGAATATGTACTGGTTGGAGAATTTCAAGCTCCTTCAGCTACAATAGCTGATCCTTTGGCATCTCTAGTACAAGTGTAGGGACAGGAAACTAGGAAACAAAAGGCAACCCATAATGAAGCCCAAAATCCTATTTTCCAATTTTCGGGAACAAAATACTGTGCTTAGAATCTTTTAAGAGAAGCCAATTTATGTATTTAACTGTTGTGCAGAGACTTCAGACTTTACCGAGTGTTTTAGCTCTTGCTTACGCTAGTTTAATGGGAAGCATGAGTTCTGTCGTTGCTCAACAAGCTATCCCCACCTGTAAAGCTCCAAATCCAGGTGAGTATCTATTGTTGGTAAACAGTCCCAGAGCCGAAAATCAAGGGCAATTACGCCGCGTTTTGCCCAGTGAAACTAAAACTACTACCTGTCGGTACCTCAACGATACTGTGACGCGTATTGGCGGTTTTAGCCGCATCGAAGATGCGAACCGTTGGGCAAAATTTATCCGTGAATCTGCGGGTTTATCTGCAACTATTACTACTCGCCCTGCGGAAGCAGTAGCCCAACCAGTTAGTTATAGACCCCAACCTTTAGGTTTTGGTTATGCCATATTGGTTGATTATTTCAACAAAACCGAACTTGCTGCCCAAGTTCAACAGGTTGTCGGAGGTGATGTCGGCTTTGTTTCCTATGGACAAAGACCCTATCTGTTGGCAGTTTACACCACCAACCAAACTGAAGCCTACAGCACTTTGCAAAAACTCAGCGAGCGTGGATTTTTCGCTCAGTTAGTTGATGCTCGTAAGGTGATGTTACTACGTCAGTCTGTGAAGCTACAGTAGATCAAACTCTCCAGAAACTTATTGCTCTAGGGTATTGAGATCCCCGATTTCTTCAAGAAATCGGGGATCTATTATTTATCATCTCTAGTAAAATAAGTGAGATTTTCTGAGAATCAAAGTTAATGCTCAAGCAACCTGAAATACTTCCCCAGCATTTGGTAGTATTTACCCGTTTTCCAGAAGCAGGAATCACAAAAACTCGCCTAATTCCCTCTTTAGGTGCTGAAGGTGCAGCTAATCTTCAGCGTCAAATGACAGAACACACGATGAATCAGGTAAAGCACCTAAAACTATCTACTAATGTTTCGGTAGAAGTTTGTTTTGCTGGCGGTGATGTATCATTGATGCAAAATTGGCTGGGTGATGAATTTATTTACCAGTCGCAAGGAGACGGAGACTTAGGTGAGCGAATGATGCGATCGCTTACTGGCGCTTTTGCTAGTAATGCCGTCAAAGTAGTTATTATTGGTACTGATTGTCCCGATATCGATATCGATATTTTAAATTCAGCATTCACCCATTTAGATACATCAGACTTAGTTCTCGGTCCTGCCGTTGATGGTGGTTATTATCTAATTGGTTTAAAATATCCACACCCAGAATTATTTATCAATGTTAACTGGGGAACCTCTCAAGTATTCCAGCAAACATTCGATATTGCCCGTCAACTAAGCTTATCAATGACTCAGTTAATATACTTAACTGATATAGATCATCCGGAAGACTTGGTAATTTGGGAGAAAAGAAAGTTGGGTAGTGGGGATAGTGAAAGGCTAATAGCCTAAGAATTATTAACTTTTAATTCTTCAGTTTTAGTGAAACCCTAAAATACTGGTATATAGTGGCACTAAGTTTTTCCTGACGACAGCCTAAATGACTGATGCTACCGTGGTGTAGTTTCAGGTGAGGGTGTAAATTTTTATAGTTAGCTATAAATAAGTATCTGAAATCTTAAATAACACCTAAAGTTACGGGAACAATATTCCAGTAACTTGAAATATGACAATCCTTTGTATTAACTGCAAAAAACAAAAGTTATGGTAAATCAATTAAACGGCATTAATACTTCTCGCACTCTAAAAGTGGCAGGGATAATCCTGATGCTATCTTTTATGCTGGATTTTGTAATTCTCCTGTTTCCTTTTCAACCAACAGATAAAGGTTGGCAAATTTCCTTAGCAACCGCCCTTGTCGATCGGGGTATCGTTCCCATGGTTGGTTTGGGACTTTTATTTGCTGGATATTGGGTTGATGCAACAAATGACGGTGGTGTTTCTGGCGGCTTTGACTTACGTCTTCCGTCCTTAATTTTTTCAAGTGTTTTGGGGCTGATATTTTTGCTCATTTTCCCATTGCACTTGAATAATATTCGTCAAGCCAGTAACCAAGCAGTAGCCGAAATAACTCGAAGAGCAGATCAAGATGAAGCCGTGGTGACAGCTAGACTTAACCAAGGACTAGCTGTTTTGGGTACAGAACAGGGAAAAGCTGCATTTGACAAGCAAAAAGCTGAGTTGAAAACTAGAATTACTGAGCTAATCAAAGATGAGCAAAAATATAAATTAGCAATTGAAAGTCCTCAAGTCGATCCATCTGAGAAAGAAATTCTCAAAAAGTTAAAAGCCAATCCTCAAGAAGTAGACAAATTAATCGACCAGCAAGTAGACTTTCAATCCCAAGCAGATGAACAAAAACGTCAGATTCGGGAACGAAAAGAAGCAGGCGAAAAACAAGCGCGGGATGGTGCTTGGAAATCTGGTCTGAGAATCGGTATCAGTAGCTTGTTGCTATCTATTGGTTACGTCATTATCGGCTGGACAGGATTAAGGGGTATGGGTGCAACAAAAGGTGGTAGTGGACGTAAAGTTGCTGCACGTTAGTTCTTTCCATCACAAACAAGTATTGAATCGGGTATAGGGAAGAATCATCTTCAACCTTCACACTCATAACCCTATACCCTCTGGCTTTCAGATTATTTTTGATTACTCAATATTAAATAGTTATTAGGTAATAGTTAATACCACCAACTAAATACAATTTATTTAAAAACTAAATTCAAAATGATTTCGATTTACATATTAACTTATAACGAAGAGCTAGATATCTCTGCCTGCATAGAGTCGGCGATGATTTCCGATGACGTAATTGTGGTGGATTCTTGCAGTAGCGATCGCACTGTGGAAGTAGCCAAGCGTTATCCGGTGCGTGTTGTCGAACATGCCTTTGAAAGTCATGGTTTGCAACGTACTTGGATGCTAGAAAATATTACCCCCAAATACGATTGGGTATATATCCTCGAAGCCGATGAGCGGATGACACCTGAACTATTTGCTGAATGTCTTCAAGCTAAAAAAAATCCTGAATATATCGGTTATTACGTAGCCGAAAGAGTAATGTTTTTGGGTAAATGGATCCGCCATAGCACCCAATATCCTCGTTACCAAATGCGTCTATTTCAACATGGCAAAGTTTGGTTTAGTGACTATGGACACACCGAACGTGAAGAATGTGATGGTGCCACCAGCTTTTTGAAAGAAACATATCCCCACTACACCTGCGGTAAAGGCTTGAGTCGTTGGATTGACAAGCACAATCGTTACTCTAGCGATGAAGCGCAAGAAACCATCAAACAACTCAAAAACGGTAAAGTTGATTGGGTGAATTTATTTTTTGGCAAATCAGAAGTCGAACGTCGTCGCGCTCTCAAAGATTTGTCTTTGCGCTTACCAGGTAGACCTTTTATCCGCTTTATCTACATGTATTTTATCCTGGGTGGGTTTCTCGATGGCGGTTCAGGATTTGCTTGGTGTACCTTACAAGCATTTTATGAATATTTGATTTTATTAAAGGCTTGGGAGATTCGGAATCTACCCGTACCAAATTTAGATGATAAACCTCTGACGGGAGTGAGTCAGAGTAAATAGGACACCATACAGGACAATAATTAACCCAATCGGAAATTGGTATAAACCTTAGAATGAGGATACCAATCTAATTTGTACTGTCTGCGGATGTATTATGGTTCTACAAACCGAAAATCAAATAACTTTGCAGGAGTTCCTCAATCTCCCCCCAGGTGAGGGTGATATCACTTATGAACTCGTGGATGGTCAAATATTTCCGAAAATGTCACCAAAAAAATTTCACTCTCGACTCACCCGTGCCGTACTATGTTTAGTTGAGGAATGGTGCGATGGTAAAGGTGAAGTTTTTATTGAGTTAGCGATTAAACTCACCCGGCAACAACGTGATTGGGTACCCACACCAGATCTTTTATACATTTCTCACGAATGTCTACCAGCCAATTGGGATGAAGACACTGCATGTCCTGTTGCTCCCGATTTAGTTATTGAGATTATCTCACCCGGACAAACTTTTGGACAAATGATCGCCAAAGCCAAAGACTATCTCAATGCTGGAGTATTGAGGGTTTGGGTGGTGGATAGCCAAGCTAGAAGCGTTACAGTATTTTATCCCGATGCAGCCCCACAGACCTATATGGGAGAAGAACTAGTTACAGATTCGCTGTTTCCAGAATTAGAATTTACGGCAGAAACAGTATTTACAATGGCGAAAATACCCAAGTAGTCCTGCAAAATAAATTATCTATTTAGGCAAGGGAACAGGGAACGGGCAACAGCCATTTCACTCGTGTTGAAAAATGTCTAAATTCTAAATTAAATTCTAAATTAAATTCTAAATATTTATGCCTATGTACTTAAGAGTATTTAGACTCATTTGTCAGCGGCAAGAAGTCCTGTTACATAAATTGACAGTTCTGCAAAATTTTTTCTCATAATAGTGCCTATAAAGCTCTAATATTTACTCAATCACTGGCAGTAATTTCTGGTTTTCGTCAGATGTTTTGCCAGTCTTGGGCAGTTTTTGTTGTGGCACGATAGGATTAGTATTATCTTTAAGACTTGCAACAATAATTTACAAGGCTTAAAAATAGTACAAATCTAGATATGACTAGGTTAGCTGGAAGTATTCTGATAGGGTTATTTTGGTATTACTTCTAGTTCCGACTTTGGGCAGGAGTGAGAAGTTATCCCACGTTAGCTACATCAGAAATATCGCCAAGGTGAGAAAGCCTAGTTTTATCCTATGGATTAACTGCTAGTGTTTAGCCGTTAGCTACCAAGAACAAAAGCCATATCGTGGACAACTACTGGTATGAGTATTCAGAAAAGAACTTCCATTAGCATAAAAAAGGAGAATCGGGGCTTGGTCATCGAACGCTTAAAGCAAGACTTAAAAAATGACCTAATCGCTGGTTTGCTGGTAGTGATTCCCTTAGCCACCACGATTTGGTTAACCATTACTATTGCTAACTGGGTAATTGATTTTCTCACCCAAATTCCTAAACAACTCAATCCTTTTGATGGAATGCACCCAATTGTGGTGAATTTGCTAAATCTCTTGGTGGGGTTTGCAGTTCCCCTATTGAGTATTTTAGTAATTGGCTTGATGGCTCGTAACATTGCTGGGCAGTGGTTGCTTGATTTTGGTGAGCGCTTCTTACAGGCAATTCCCTTAGCCGGACAGGTTTACAAAACCCTCAAACAACTTTTAGAGACATTACTAAAAGACACCAATGGCAAGTTTCGTCGAGTAATTCTAGTAGAATATCCTCGTCCAGGGATTTGGGCGATCGCATTCGTCACAGGAGTCATTAGTAGCGATATTCAAGCACAAATGTCCCGTCCAATGTTAAGTGTTTTTATCCCCACTACACCAAACCCTACCACCGGGTGGTATGCAGTAATTCCCGAAGACGAAGCTGTCAATCTCTCGCTTTCTATCGAAGATGCCTTTAAAATTGTTGTTTCTGGCGGTATTGTTGCCCCCACTAATCCATCAAATTTACCATCTCCATTGGTAGTACAAGAACGGCAAAAAGAACACAAGGTAGAAATTCCCGTCCTGGAAACTAAGCGTTCAGCAATAAAGGTTGAAGAAACGTGATAAAAATTCCAGTACAGTTGTAACTACACATAGTCCTCAACCCAGCCCCAATAAAGCCCCAATAAAGTCCTATGCAAGAACGTAAACCTCGCCAAATCGCCCGTGAATTGGCTCTATTATGCCTGAGTCAATTACCAACAAATCCCAAAAAACTCAGCGAAGATCAACTACCAAAACTAGTTTTGGCAGCAGTTCGCACCCTTCGCTCTGAAGTCCAAGATACACTGGACAATGCCGCAGGGGAATTACAACGTAGTAACGATCGGATTTTGACTAGTCAAACCCGTGCTGCGGATTTGGATATTGCTCGAACAATGATGAAAGAAGCTGTAACTTATACCCAAACAGCAATTAATAAATTGGGTGCAGCAGTGGAATTTCCTGAACTAATTCAGCTGGCAAATCAAGATAAAGATGTTGGCAGATACGCTATCAGAATTGTTCAGACAGTCAGCGAAAATCGTGTTGCTGTAGATGCAAAGATATCTGCCGCTTTGGTTGACTGGCAGGTTAATCGTTTGGCTCAAATCGATCGAGATATTTTACGTATTGCTGTCACAGAGATGAGTTTCTTGGGACTTGAACCCAGTATGGCAATTAATGAAGCTGTGGAATTAGCCAAGCGCTATAGCGAAGAAGATGGTTATCGCTTTATTAATGGTGTTTTACGACGAGTCACTGAACAGAAACAAACAGTTTAGAGAATTTATACCAATTGCATCGGGAAGCAATATACGGTTTATTTACTAAAGCAAACCCGGTACCAGCCTCCTCTTTTAAGGGGAAAAGTTTTTGGTGGGAGTTCAAGCTTCTTCCAAAAACCCGCCTACTGCCTACTCCCCTCATTGATCATCCCCTTTTTGGTGACACCCAGCAGTTGGTTGGTAACTGTTAATTGGGATATGTTCAAATAAATGAATAACTACTAATATTTTTATCTACAATGGCTTTTAATTGGTTTCGCCGTCAATCTAATGATTCTTCCCAAACACCTCCATCTTCTGCGGATACTCCTCCTGTAGAAGAGGTAAAAACAGATGCTGATACTACACCAGATACGGGATTGGATTTGCTAGCATTTGCCAAAGCAGCTTACAAGAATATTCAAGACAATATTCAAGAAAATATGCATCCGCAAGCAGATGTGGAAGCTGCTACAGAACCGGCTGTTAGTAATGAGGTGGAAGAAAAAATACCGTCAGACACAAACATTGAGATTGCCCTAAATCTTCAACAGGAAGCAGTTTCAGAGATAGTTGCAGAGGAGATTGCCACCCCACCTGATAATGGTGATTCGATCGCTGATACTGCCACACCAGTTACCGAAGCAATCACAGAATCTTCTAATTCTGAAAATTTGTCATTTATAGAGCGAGCTGCTGCTGAAAAACAAGCAAGGCAAGAACGATTACTTGCTAATGCCATCGAAGTTACAGAACCAACACAGGAAGGTGATGTAATATCTAGCACATCAGAAGTAGGCGAGAAAATTCCTGATGTTGCCTTTGATGATGGCTTTGTGTGGTCAGCGGAGATACTGGCAGCACAAGGACGACGAGCGGAAGATGTCACAATTGAGGAAATTACCTGGTTGAGGAAACTCCGCCAAGGCTTAGATAAAACCCGCCGTAGTATTATTAACCAGCTGAAGGCAATAGTTGGTCAAGGACCCCTCAACCAAGCGGCGGTGGTGGAAATTGAGTCCTTACTACTTCAAGCAGATGTGGGAGTAGAAGCCACAGATTTTGTAATCGAAGCATTACAGAAAAGACTACGAGAAGAAACCCTTCCTCCCGATGTAGCGATCGCATATCTCAAACAAATCCTACGGGATATGCTGGAAGCACCCATCCATAAATCTAGCAAAACCAGTTTCGGACCAGAAAAAGACAGCCTCAATATTTGGTTAATGACTGGGGTTAATGGTGCTGGGAAAACCACAACAGTTGGTAAACTCGCTCACCTATCCCAAAAATCCGGCTATAAAACCCTGATTGGTGCCGCCGACACCTTCCGCGCTGCTGCTGTTGAGCAAGTAAAAGTCTGGGGTAGCCGTAGCGGTGTCGAAGTTATATCTAATCCCGGCAAAAATACTGACCCGGCTGCCGTAGTTTTTGATGCTATAGTAGCCGCAAATGCCCGTAATACTGAACTACTGATCATCGATACTGCCGGACGATTACAAAACAAAAAGAATTTGATGGAGGAACTCAGTAAAGTCCGTCGCATCATCGATAAAAAAGCCCCAAACGCCAAAGTAGAATCACTGTTGGTTTTAGACGCAACCCTAGGTCAAAATGGTTTGCGACAAGCTGAAGTTTTTTCCGAAGCCGCACAACTTAGCGGTGTAGTACTGACAAAGCTTGACGGAACTGCTAAAGGTGGTGTTGCCCTTGCTGTTGTTAAACAACTGGGTTTACCAATTCGCTTTATTGGTGCTGGGGAAGGAATCGAAGATTTACGTCCTTTTTCCAGTTATGAATTTGTCGAAGCCCTACTTAGCGACTAAACACCAGGGTTTGAATGAGTAAAATATACTCATCTGATTCTCTGTTAAAGATAGTTTATAAAGTAAACCCAATATTTGTCGGCAATGTTAAAGCAATGCTTAACATGCCGTAGCTAATATCTACTTTATAAATAGGCTCTTAGGAATGCGGATTAAATCAACAGCATTCCTTAGGGTGTGTAAGCGGAGCGCAATGCACCATTTCATATTCGAGTAAGCTTGAATGTTATCAAATTCCCGTTCCTTAGATGAGGTGTTAATCAACGTATAAGGCAGGAGGCAAGTTTTTGGAAGCAGATTGAGAGCATCTACTTTTGGCAAATAGCCCATCAGGCTAGAAACCTGGGGCTAACAACCTTCGTGGGTTTCGCTCCTATAAGGACACCCTTCTAGGGTATTTCTTCCAAAACGGAATGTTCCCAGAAGCTTTTTCCGTAAAAATAGGAGAATTGTAACAGGTTGGCTTTGGTTAAACTCCCTGAATTAAAGACTTTTGCCACCTGATAAATACTTTTCGCCAGTCATTTAGTTATTTCATCAACTGGTTTATTCTTAAGCTATTGAATTTTATTAAGATAATTTTTACTCATTCGTTCATTTACATGCTAACTTATGCAGTGGGATAGATAAACTTATTTTACGACTAACTAAATCTCGTCCATCATCAAAACTTGAGCTTTGTCATTGCAAAGTCAGCAAGCAATCTCACAATCTTGATTGCAAACTACAATTGTCAAAATAGATAAAGTTTAGGTTAGAAATAACATACGATTTTTACTAAATTATTTCCAGTAAAATTTATTTTTATATCCTCTGACCCCCTATACCTGTTACCCCCTAGGCAATTTGGTTAGACGCTGAGGACTAAATTGATATACACTGAGTGTTTTTTATATCTAAAAATAGATTATTGAATATTATGTTATGAAAGAATGATAAATTTGATGAGCTAAAATTACATCGATCGTCATTTGTAAAGCATATATAGAATAAAATATTTTGGTTTTCTGTTTATAAATTAATAGGAAAATTAGCGCAAAAAATGAAATACTCGTAAAATTTTCATCCTACGTCTTTATACCCTTGCTAAAATAGCGAACCTTGCCACAATATAATGTAGCAATCTCAAAGTAGAATATTTCACAAATCCGTAGAAATCTGCCTATCTTAATATCAAGCGAAATCATACCTGTGACTGTGCCTCAATCACCTTCTCAACCTACAGATAATACTAACGCCGCAACAGATGTCACCCCAGTTGTGGCGTTAAAGGAACTCGTGGCAAGGCTGCATCGAGAACAGAATAAAATTCAAGACTTACTCAGTTCGTTGGGTTTTGCCCTTCGCAGTTTCAATAATCTCAATCAATTCCTGGAATTAATTCCATTAATGGCAGCAAGAGTTACCGATGCCGATGGTAGCGCTTTATTTCTCTACAAGCCAAATGGGCAAGTGCGACTGGAACAACTGCATTGGCAAGATAGTCGTCAACGAAAAAATATCCGTAAAGCTTTAGAAACTGCAACAAGTCAGATTACCTTAGCACCAAATAGTACGCCTGTAGTCAATTCTACTACAAATGTACTAGATGACCACATGCATCGTTTCCTAGGACCAGACATGCAGGTTTTTGGAACTGCAATTCTACTCAAGCATACCGAACGGGGATGGTTATATGTATTGAGTCGTGATCCTGATTATTCTTGGACAGAAACCCGTCAAAAATTAGTCCGCTTAGTGGCAGATCAAACCGCTGTGGCGATTGACAATGACGAGTTGGCTGTAGAGTTAAGGAAAAAAGAGCGTCTAGATCAAGAATTGGAAATTGCCGCAGAAATCCAAAGACGACTATTACCGCGTCAATGTCCCACAATTGCAGGTGTCAATCTTGCTGCACGTTGTAAACCTGCTAATCGGGTTGGTGGTGACTATTATGATTTTATCCATACCAGTCAGAATCAAATTCAGCCTCATCACCAAATAACCGTCGATGACGGACGTTGGGGTTTTGTGATTGGTGATGTGATGGGGAAAGGTGTTCCCGCTGGCTTGATTATGACAATGATGAGGGGGATGCTACGGGGAGAAGTTTTACATGGTCATCCACCAGGGGTCATTTTACAAAATTTGAACCGGGTAATGTATTCGGATTTGGAAAACTCCAATCGGTTTGTTACATTATTCTACTCAGAGTTCGATCCGCGATCGCGTACTCTATCTTATAGCAATGCAGCACACAATCCCCCTTTATGGTGGCACGCAGCAACTAAAACCATTACCCGTTTAGATGCCTATGGGATGTTGATTGGTTTGGATGCTAACAGTCAATATGAAGATGGGCAAGTAGTACTGGAAGCTGGAGATGTAGTCATATATTATACTGATGGCTTGACTGATGCAGCCTCAGCTAGTGGCGATAGATTTGACGAAGAGAACCTGATGTTCTCCCTAACTACAGCTTGTCGCTTGTGTAAAAACCCGCAAGAAATCCTCGATTATATGTTCGATAGAGTTAATGATTTCGTCGGTACTGAAAAGCAAAATGCTGATGATATGACATTGGTGGTTTTAAAAGTCGATTAAATCAGTGAACAGTTATCAGTTAGAGTTGAGTTTCTAATTTAGTCTAATCGCTGTTCACTGTTTACTGATTCTAAAACACGACTGTCCAGCCTTCTCGCGCTGTATCATCCTTGGTGTACGCAACACCATCAATTTTTAATCCTTGGTTATCGAGGAGAGTGATAGTTCCTCCTTCGTTAGCCAAATTTAGATTTTCATCTAAGGTGACTTTGAAAGCATCACCGGGATTAATTGATCCACTAATTGGGAATTTGCGCTTGGTTTGGTTTGTTAATGACCAGCCACTTAAATCTATGATGTCAGCAGATGAATTAATTAAAGTTATTGTTTCCTGTTTATCTTCCCCAACAGGATTAACCATTGCCGCAACAATTCTGACTCCTGCACTAATTGTCGCTATTTCAGTCTGAATGCGATCGCCTGTAGAATCATCGGTATGGAATGCTTGAGATTGGAATGCCAAAAAGATTCCCACCCATTGCTGACGAGATGGATAGTGAATTAGTAACCCTCCATCCTGCCAAGTTCCGTTATCTTTGGCAAACCTGCCAGCATTTCCCTGATTCATATGGATATCATGAATCCCATTACCAGGGACAAACCCAAAATACTTATCTTTGATTTTATCTTCTGGTCCCCATTTTTCCCCAAAAGCATATATCGCCGTATCTTGGCTGGTGAGCGCCCTTTCAATATACAATCCAATCAACTCATTGAGATCATTATCTGGTCCTGGGACATTATGGGGTAGTGGTTTCATCTTCTTAGTATCAAAGAAGTTTCCCCGAATAAAATCTAACGCTAAACCATTAGGTTGACGTTCAATATGGTTAAAACCGTTGTCCAACTCAACCAAACCTTTGATAATTGGGTGATCAAAATTGTCATCGACAAAATATAACAACTCCGAAGGACTTTCTTTGGATTTGACGTTAATGGCAATCCGGTATTGAATTTTTCCATCACTCACAAGTACTTGATAGTGGGGGGTTTGACCCTCACCTAACTTGCGATCTACAACTTTACATTTGAGAACACCGTAATTTTTTAAAGGCATTGATTACTCCTAGACACACAAGTAAAAATAAATACAATTACCCAAGTGATAAACAATCTACTATTCCTAGTAATTACCGCTAGAAAATTTGGCTGTTTATCTGGCTTTTTGGTGACAAAGTAATTAATCTATAGTTAAACTGCTCTTTTGAGAGCTTTTATACTTAGTTAAGCTTGGCTAGCCAAAATGCAACACAGTCGCTTGTTATACTAGCAGACTGTTTCATATTTAACCTTGCTCATCGTAAAATAATTTTCCTAATTTACTCTTTCTGGATCAAAAAACTCAAATTACCCGATACAAGGGAATTATGGCTTTCAGTTTCCGACTGTGCCCCTTGGTGAGAAAATAGAAACGATAAATAAATAATACAAATTGCATGTTGCTCCCAGCCCAAAGGAATCAAAAACAAATGTGGAAAAAAATCGGATTGATTTTGCTGTTAGTTCTGAGTTTTGGCTTGAGTAATATAAATGCTGCAAATGCCGCTGGACTCAATGATTTCGTAGATACTACTGATGGCTATCAGTTCTCATATCCTAACGGCTGGGTACAAGTCAAAGTCAGTAATGGTCCTGATGTTGTGTTTCACGACATTATTGAACCATCGGAAAATATTTCTGTTGTAATTAGTCCGGTTCCAGGTGGTAAAAGCTTGGTAGAACTTGGTACTCCTGGTGAAGTCGGATATAAACTAGGTAAAAATGCTCTGGCACCTGAAGGTTCTGGTCGTCAAGCTGAGTTAGTAAATGCCGGACAAAGAGAGGTTGAAGGGAAGCAATATTACAAATTGGAATACTTGATTACACTTCCTAATCAGCAGAAACGCCATAATTTGGCTATTGTTTCCGTAAGTCGTGGTAAATTATTTACCTTCAATGCTTCAGTTACTGACAAACGCTGGTCAAAGGTCAAGCGTCAGATGGAAAATTCCGTGAATTCGTTCCAAGTTTATTAGATAATTTGGGTTCACCTCGACTTCCCCGCTGCACTAACTAGGTTAATTAACTAAGGATTAGCAATTAAAGAATATACATATCTTGTGGAATGGACAGCGTTCAATGGTTCCTGAGCCTGTCGGAACGAAGTGTACCGGAGGTAAGGACTGAGCGCTCACGCCGAAGTCTTGCCCGTTAATCTAATTTGCACAGCCAGGATACCTGTTCCACAAAATAAAAACTTACATTTTATTTAATACGCATTCCTAAGTGAACTAGTTAGATAGCCAGATGAACCATCTGGGTGAACTCTGTTAACTTTTCCCAACCTCAAGCAGTTGATTTGCATTTGATAAACTAAGTATGGGTATTTCGCAATTTGTCCTTGCATCAGCATCTCCTGCACGGAAGCGTTTATTACAAACGATTGGCATTGATCCAATCGTAGCTCCCAGTGATTTTGATGAATCACTGGTTCAATCCCGTGATCCGGTATTATTGGTACAAGTATTGGCTCAACGTAAAGCTGAAAGAATTACACCAAAATTTGAGTCTGCTTTGGTGATGGGCTGTGATTCAGTTTTAGCTGTGAATGGTCAAATTCATGGTAAACCAGCAAATCACGCGGAAGCGATCGCACGTTGGCAGGAAATGCGTGGTACCGTTGGTGATTTACTCACAGGTCATGTTTTGTTTGACACTGCAAAGAAGCGGATGCTAGTCAAGTGTCAAGTCACAAAAGTTCACTTTGCAAATCCAAGTGATGAAGAAATTAGGAAATATGTAGCAACTGGTGAACCCCTAGGTTGTGCGGGTGCTTTTGCCCTAGAAGGTAAAGGTAGCGTCTTTGTTGAAAAAATAGACGGATGTCACAGTAACGTAATTGGTCTGAGTTTACCTTTGTTACGCCTGATGTTACTGGAATTTGGATATCAGGTAAGTGACTTTTGGTAGGTTTTCACTTCGACTTCGCTCAGTGAACAAGTTTAGCTGACTAAGCGAAGTCGAAGTCAGGATTTAATTACTTCCCACCATAGAAAAAAGCGATTTCCTTCTCTTTGAGGGGTGCAAAATTAGCATCCTCCAGCATTTTGTCGAGTTCAGCTTGGGGAATATGTTTAGCACCGATGCGGACAATACGCGATCGCATAGTATTAGAAACGCCACTGCGTTGACGATCAGCTTCCAATGCCATGACATTACTGTAGAGGTCTAATTTTGCCTGGGGGATTGGTGTCCCATCAAAATCTATGCCAGATGCGATCGCTTGATCAATTGCATCTGCACCCTTGGTTGAATTTACTTGATCTGTCATGACGGTTTAATATATTCGCTTATCAAGTGAATTTTATCACCTTGAACGGGCTAGTTATTCTTGAATTTATTTAGTATCTCCTATACTTTTCAATTCAGAGTCACCGAAAATTGCTGCTTGATGGCGATAATATTTGAATTCCATCAAGTTGTAAAATGGATCTTCTAAAAAAAAGGTACGATGCTCTAACGCACTACCCACAAAGCGATCTTTAACTTCTTCACGAAATAATAGTTCTTGTTTTTGTGCCCGTTGTAATAACTTTAGCCAGTCATCTTCGCTTGTAAAAATTAATCCAAAGTGCCTAGGGTATATACCACGTTGCGGAGTCAAGACTTCTTTGGTGATGTGTGCCACTAATTGATGCCCATAAAGATCCAAAATTAGAGCATGGGGATTTTCACGACCAGGAATACAGCCTAATCCATCAACATAATAAGTTTTAGCATCGTTAATGCTGGTAATGGGAAAAGCAAGATGAAATATAGTTGGGTTCATTTCACAGAATCAAATCAAACAGCAATATAAGTCTGGGATTTGTGGATAAATACACCCAAGGCAAAACCGAGTGCAGCAAGAAACGATACAAGCAAAAATATTTTTCCCTCTCGTAGACCTACTGTTTGCAAGTCAATTCGCATCAAAATAGTTGCGGCAACCACAAGTAGAGTATCCAGGAAAACACGGAACCAAGCAGTCATTAAAAATATGATGAACGCACCTACAACTGCGATCGCAAAGGATCTGGTATTTGATTTAAATATAAATTTAGAGTATCTAGCGATCGCACTCCAAGAATGAGTCAATAAAGCCACTAAAAAGAGGATAGCCGTAGCAATCAGTACCCAAGCGTATGCCGCAAACTGGAATTGGGATACTGTCCAACCTAAGCTACCGTAAGTTAGTACAATTAGTAACAAAGAAAGCCAGGGAAGTCCTTTGGTGGTAGACATTTGGTAATATTTCCCACAAGTGAGGGTTTGGAGGCAATAAAAAAGTTTTGGGTCAATAAAACAACTATAGTCCAAGTGGCGGTAAGCTCAACAACAGCGATCAATTTCTTCTCAAAAGCAATGGACTCACCTCAAAATTAGAAAATTAACCAGTGAAATTGTAAAAAATATTCTTAAACATTTGTAAACTGATAAGCAAGTAGGCAGGATTTATATGTCGGTAAAGGGATTATTATGAGACAACTTGAGATCATTGAGCGCGTATGTCTGACAGGTCATATTTTGGCAAAGGTATTTGGGTTAGTAGGGATTCTACTGGTGATACCCAATGCCAACACAATCATGAATTTTGTAGATATTGGAGAATCAGCCATTCGCATCAGCATGTCTGAAGGTGGCGTTGTTGATATTATTTTAGGGACAATCGCTGTCTCAATATATGCATATAGAATCTTAGGTATCAAAACCTGGCTAGGATTTATGTTACCAGCAGTATTCATCTCAGTAGGAAGTGAATTGTTGGGAACCAGCACGGGTTTTCCTTTTGGCGATTATACTTATCTCAACGGCTTGGGGTATAAAATCGCTGGTTTAGTGCCATTTACGATTCCCTTATCTTGGTTTTACGTCGGATTATCAGCTTACCTAATTGTCCGTGCAGGTATTGGGGTGACATCAAAATCAAGTATATGGCGGCAAGTTAGCGCGATCGCATTAGGCGCAATGCTCTTTACCTGCTGGGATTTTGCCCTAGAACCAGCCATGAGTCAATCCTCACTGCCATTTTGGTATTGGCAAGAACCAGGAGCATTTTTTGGCACACCTTACCGTAATTATCTCGGTTGGTTTGGTACTAGCGGTCTGTTTATGACAATTGCGGCTCTTTTTTGGCGAAATACATCTATTGAAATGAACCGCCAAAAACTCAATCTTCCTATGGCTATATATATAGCTAATTTTGCCTTCGCAGCCGGACTTAGCCTAGGTGAAGGATTTGCCATACCAGTTTTAATCGGTTTTGTTTTCGGAGTCATTCCGGTAACTCTATTGTGGTGGAAGGCAGTAAAAACCAATTCATCCTCAGCAATGATTCAGGAACAGACAGATATGGTAATTACACCTGTGGAAGTTACAGTAAAATAGATGCCAATGATCTTAGAGAGTTTTACAGCGCTGCTACTACTAGCAATCCAACTCCCCGCAGTCGCCATCTTACTCTCACGACTGTTAAAAGGACCCCAACGTCAACCACCCATTCAACCACAAAAACCAACCTTAGACATGTTGGGTAGCGTTAGCGTTGTCGTTCCTACCCTAAATGAAGCCGAACGTATTTCCCCCCTATTACAAGGGTTGAGTCGTCAAAGCTATGAACTCCGGGAAGTGTTGGTGGTAGATAGTAACTCAGTTGATGGTACCGCTGATTTAGTCAAAACTGCGCAAATCCAAGATCCTCGGTTTCGGGTAATGACAGATGATCCTTTACCCACAGGTTGGGTTGGTCGTCCTTGGGCATTACACAATGGTTTTATTCACAGTTGTGAAGGTAGTGAGTGGTTTTTGGGTATGGATGCTGATACTCAACCACATCCGGGTTTAGTTGCTAGTTTGGTTAATATCGCCACAACCCAAGGTTATGATTTAATTTCCCTTTCACCCCAGTTTATTCTTAAATATCCCGGTGAATGTTGGTTGCAGCCAGCATTATTAATGACATTGCTGTATCGCTTTGAACCTGCTGGAATTAATGCAGACCAGCCAGAAAGAGTTATGGCAAACGGGCAGTGCTTTCTTTGTCGTCGTTCTGTCTTAGCTGCTGTCAGTGGATATATGAGTGCTAAGAGTTCTTTTTGTGATGATGTCACATTAGCAAGAAATATTGCCGCAGCTGGATTTAAAGTTGGTTTCTTGGATGGTGCGAAAGTTTTAAAAGTTAGGATGTATGAGGGTGCAGTGGAAACTTGGAATGAGTGGGGACGCAGCTTAGATTTAAAAGACGCTGCACCCGCAACTCAAACTTGGGGAGATATCTGGTTTTTGGTTTCAGTACAAGCTTTACCCTTGGTGGTATTATTTATTTTCCTCCCCTGGTTGCCATCAGTTTCCCTAACAGTATCTCTGCTTTTGGGTTTGAACTCATTTTTGCTGCTAATACGCTTTGGAATGCTATTTGCGATCGCATCCTCCTACGACTTCAGTCAAGCTAAGGGTAGTTGGTTATTTTGGCTTTCACCATTAGCAGATCCCTTAGCAGTTTTCCGCATCCTCCTATCAGCACTCAAAAAACCCAAAAAATGGCGTGGGAGAAAGTATTCTTAAACAGTGAACAGTAAGGTGATCAAATCCTTTCCCACTGCTCCCTGCTCTCTTCCCCCCCGCTCCCCTACTCCTTACTCCTCTTCACTTTCCACCTGATCACCCCGTTCCAGTTCCCAGAGAATTTGGTTTCCTTCTCGGCGCACCCGCGATACAATCCAATTACGCCAACGCCATTGATCACCACGACTAGTAACAGCACTAGCATGAACATCCATTAAATCAGCAAGCTCAGAACTAGTAATTAAAAAACCTTTTTCCGCAACTTCGTCAGCAATGCGAAGGGTTTCAACCAAATTACGGAGTAGCACCACCCGCGTTTCATGGGGTACATTTTCATGTGTATGTGTTGCAGGTGCAAGAGATGGCTCCATCATTGTCATATCATGCTCAACAGTATTCACTGCTGTGGATTTTGGGTTATTTGTTGTCAAGTTTGCTGTAACCTCAGGCTCTTTGGCTACAGTTATTTCACTCATATTGTCTAAGGGGACATGAGTTGGGGGAGATGATTCTTGTTTAAGTTGTGGCTTTTTCCCCGTTGCAAAAGCTCGTGCGATCACATCACACCTTTCGTTGCCAATGTTACCTGCATGACCCCGTACATGTTGCCATTTAACTTTACGATTATTCAGTTCGTCCAGAACTTCCAATAAATCTTGGTTTTGTACAGGTTTACCATCAGCTTTTTTCCAGTCTTTTTTCTTCCAACTTTTCACCCATTTGGTGACACAGTTAATTAGATACTCACTATCTGTGTATAAGGTAATTGGTTCCGATTGTCCAGACTGTTGAAAATACTGCAACGCAGCAATTGCCGCTTGCATTTCCATCCGGTTGTTGGTAGTTTGGCGACAGCCGTCACCTATTTCGTAAACTGAACCGTCATTCAAATAAACGACAACACCCCAACCACCCGGACCCGGATTTCCGGTACATGCCCCATCTGTGTATATACTTTCAATTGTGCGTGCAGACATAGTTGTTAGGTGAGTTGTCTATCATTAGGTGCAAATTACTTTTGGTAATCATGGAAGTAAATCATAAACCATTTAATGTGTATTTTCAGCATTTCATTTACTACTTGACCCGATGAACACCTTGTTTGTCGTTGCAAGCGGAAGGCATTGGGAGGAAGCAATCGCGGAGTTTTTGTGATTATTTCGCTATCGCACCATCTAAAACCACGGTGCAAAGAAATATAGATTACTTAACCACAGCTTAAACTATGCTCGTGGGGGAATATATATGGTCTCGAAAAAAAAGCCTAATTGCTTTCACAACTAGGCTTTCTTTACTCTATGACGTTGCAGATGCAATGACTATATAGTTTAGTTTTGCTCTATATTTACCTTGACTACCTTATTCTTTTCTTCAACAGTCTTAGGCAATGTTAAATTCAAAATACCGTCTTTATATTCAGCCTTGACAGCAGTATTTTGAACCTTTGTTTTGAGAGGAATCACACGCTGGAATTTACCATAATAGAATTCCGAACGGGTATCAGATTTAGCTTCAGATTGGCGTTCTGCAAATACTTTAACTGCATTTTCTGTGACTTCAATATCGATGTCTTTGGCTTCAATACCGGGTAATTCCAGTTTTAGATTAATTGCATCTTCGGTTTCGTGCAGTTCTACTGCTGGGGTTCTAAATACTGGTGTTTGCAAGTCTTCAAACAAAGATTCGAGTTGACGTTGCATTGCAGTCATATCAGCCCAAGGATTATAACGTACCAACATACTCATCTTGCTCCAGTAAAGTATATATTTAGATTAAACGCGGCATTTATTCCTGCCTTAGTTATTATATTAATGACATTTTAAATAATTACAAATACGGTTTTTATCACCTCTATTCTTGATGATAACCGAACCAAAGATAGAGGTAGTAAAAACACGAATATTAGGTACGGTTTTCCAGTTAAGGATAATTGTGGTGAAACCCGACAAACCCCCCAAATGTTGGGTTTCGTTCTTCGACTCAAGCTACGCAGCTTATATCCCTGCCCTAAAGGATCAAGGTTTTACGCTGACTTCCAATAAAATCCACACCTGTGGGCTAATTCACACCCTAATCTTATACTGGAGCAAGAGAACAGGTGGCTGCTGTTATGCTAACTGCAGGTTTGAGAATAACTTTCCCAAAGTGTTTATCCAGTAATGCGTGGACATGTGCTGCTTTTACGCCGCTGTAGCGGGTTTTATTCGGCATGATGATATTTGGCGCACCTTTGCAGTTTTTCATGCATCCCGTGGCTTTAATAGTAACCCTTTCATCAAGAGCGCGATCGCTTAATTGCTGAATTAGGGCTTGACAAAGTTCCCTGCCTCCCCTCTTCATACAATCAGATTTTTGACACATTAAAATAGTAGTTTTTTTAGCCGGTGGAATTATCTCCGGTTCCTGGGGTGTAATATATGCTTCACCGTCTTCCCTTCCTGTCATCACTCGTTCAGCTTTGAGTTGGAATTCACCAGTTTTTGAAGAGTATTTTTTGGTACCAACAATTTCTAACCAAGTTCCCCGCTGTAATTTGCCAACGAAGTTAGAACGTAGGTGCTTGCCAAGTTTCACATAGCATTCACCCTCAGCGGTTCCCAAAACCAAACCTTTGAGTTTATAACCGTCTGCGATCGCGTATTCTAAAAAACGTCCTTCTAAACAAAATTCTGAAGTTTGACTTGTATTTAGTTTACCCATGCTAAATAACTCCTTGTTAGTAAATACTTTTAACTAGTTGATACTAATCGTCTCAAATTGCTGCAATCCCAGAGAAGAACTAGCCGATAGCCCTCAAAGCCGAGCAATTCTTTTTACTCCTAGTAGTCTGTCAAGATAAAAATTATGGTTGTAGAGAAGTACTAGTGCTACGTCTCTACAGCATTCTGGATGTATATAACCGTCAAAATAAGATTGACAGACTACTAGTCTTGGTTGATGAGTCATATAGCCCCCGCTTATTTACCCACCAAATAATAAAAATGAGAGATTAGTATTTTAAACATGATAACTTAAATGCAATTCTTTCTCAGTTATTTCTGAAGAAAAAATAAATATTACTTCCCAATACTGAGAGCAAATAAAGGAAAAGTTATTGCAAATAGCGTGATTGGTGGATAAAGACCATTAAAATAATCAGGATTTGTATTCTCATACCTCAGGGCAAAGACTATGCCACGCCGCGAAGATATTAAAAAGATTTTGTTACTCGGTTCTGGTCCAATTGTAATTGGACAGGCTTGTGAGTTTGACTATTCGGGAACTCAAGCTTGCAAAGCGCTACGGGAAGAAGGCTATGAGGTGGTGTTGGTGAATTCCAACCCGGCAACCATCATGACAGATCCGGAAACTGCCGACAGAACCTATATTGAACCTTTGACACCAGAAATGGTGGAAAAAGTCATTGCCCAAGAACGTCCAGATGTGATGCTGCCAACGATGGGGGGACAAACGGCACTGAATATTGCCGTGGCTCTGGCAAAAAATGGGGTTTTGGAGCGGTACAATGTGGAGCTAATTGGTGCCAAGTTACCAGCAATTGAGAAAGCCGAAGATCGGAAGTTGTTTAACGAAGCGATGGCAAAGATTGGGGTTGATGTTTGCCCCAGTGGTACGGCTTCAACCCTGGATGAGGCAAAAGCGATCGCGCAACGTATCGGCACCTATCCCTTAATCATTCGTCCTGCCTTCACTATGGGGGGAACTGGGGGAGGTATTTCCTACAATGAGGAGGAATTCGCCGAAATGGCTCAGGGAGGTATTGATGCTTCCCCAGTTTCCCAAATCCTCATTGATCAGTCTTTGTTGGGTTGGAAGGAATATGAGTTGGAAGTAATGCGAGACTTAGCAGATAATGTGGTAATTATTTGCTCGATTGAAAATCTCGACCCCATGGGGATTCACACTGGGGATTCCATTACCGTTGCCCCCGCACAAACCCTTACCGATAAAGAATATCAACGGTTGCGGGATATTGCCATCAAAATTATTCGGGAAATTGGTGTAGAAACGGGTGGATCTAATATTCAGTTTGCTGTGAATCCGGTGAATGGGGATGTGGTGGTAATTGAAATGAATCCCCGTGTATCCCGCAGTTCGGCTTTGGCAAGTAAAGCAACAGGTTTCCCCATTGCGAAAATGGCGGCGAAGTTGGCAGTTGGTTATACCCTGGATGAAATTAGAAACGATATCACCAAGCAAACCCCTGCTTCCTTTGAACCCACCATCGATTATGTGGTGACAAAGATTCCTCGATTTGCCTTTGAAAAATTCCCCGGTTCCGAAGCTGTCTTAACTACTCAGATGAAGTCTGTGGGGGAAGCAATGGCAATTGGACGCACCTTTAACGAATCCTTCCAAAAAGCCATCCGTTCCTTGGAAACTGGACGTGCGGGTTGGGGATGTGATCGCACTGAGAAACTACCTAGTGGTGAACAAATTCGCGCTCAACTGCGGACTCCAAACCCAGAGCGGATTTTCTCGGTGCGTCATGCGATGCAATTAGGGATTACTAATCAGGAAATCTTTGAATTAACGGGAATCGACCCCTGGTTTTTGGATAAATTACAGGAAATTATCGATCTTGAAAAGTTTCTCAAACGCACACCCCTCCAACAATTGACAAAAGAGCAAATGTATGAGGTTAAGCGTTTTGGATTTAGCGATCGCCAAATTGCATTTGCTACCAAAACCGATGAAGATCAAGTTCGCAGTTTCCGTAAACAACTAGGTGTCATTCCCGTTTACAAAACTGTAGATACCTGTGCTGCGGAATTTGAAGCTTTCACCCCCTACCACTATTCCACCTACGAAGAAGAAGACGAAATTCTCCCCACCGACAAACCAAAAGTAATGATTTTGGGGGGAGGACCTAACCGCATTGGTCAAGGTATCGAATTTGACTACTGTTGTTGTCATGCAGCATATGCCCTGAAGGATGCAGGCTATGAGACAATTATGGTGAATTCCAACCCTGAGACTGTTTCCACTGATTACGATACCAGCGACAGGTTATACTTTGAACCGTTAACTAAGGAAGATGTCCTCAACATCATTGAGGCAGAAAATCCCGTTGGTGTAATTGTCCAATTTGGCGGACAAACACCCCTCAAACTTTCGATTCCTCTGCAAAATGCCATCAATAACCCAGAATTGGGACTAACTACCAAAATTTGGGGAACCTCTCCCGACTCCATCGATGCAGCGGAAAATCGGGAACGGTTCGAGCAAATTCTCCAAGAGTTAAATATTGCCCAACCCCCTAATGGGATTGCCCGCACCTATGAAGATGCTTTGGTAGTTGCTCGACGTATCGGTTATCCGGTGGTGGTTCGTCCTAGCTATGTTCTCGGTGGACGGGCAATGGAAATAGTCTATTCTGATACCGAACTGGAACGTTACATGACCTTCGCGGTACTTGTAGAGCCAGAACACCCGATTTTAATTGATAAATTCCTGGAAAACGCCATCGAAGTAGACGTGGATGCCATCGCCGATCACACCGGACGGGTAGTAATTGGTGGTATTATGGAACACATCGAACAGGCGGGAATCCATTCTGGTGATTCTGCCTGCGCTTTGCCTTCTATTTCTCTAGCACCTGGTATCCTCCAACAAATTAGAACCTGGACGGCTGAGTTAGCGCGATCGCTTAAAGTCATCGGCTTGATGAATATTCAATTTGCTGTCATTGGTGCCCAAACTCCCCAACCCCAAGTGTATATTTTAGAGGCAAATCCCAGAGCCTCAAGAACTGTCCCTTTTGTGTCGAAAGCTACAGGCATACCCCTGGCAAAACTGGCATCATTAATTATGTCAGGTAAAACTTTAGAGGAACTTAATTTTACTCAAGAGGTCATTCCTCTTCACATCGCCGTGAAGGAAGCTGTACTACCTTTTAACAAGTTTCCTGGTACAGACACTTTGTTGGGACCAGAAATGCGCTCAACTGGCGAAGTTATGGGTATAGATGTGGACTTTGGCAGGGCTTATGCTAAGGCTGAGTTAGGTGCAGGTGAAAAGTTACCCCTCACTGGTACTGTATTTGTGTCGATGAATGATCGTGATAAAGCGGCTGCCGTTAATGTTGTTAAGGAATTTATCGATTTGGGTTTCACTATTATTGCTACTGATGGAACTCGGCGAATTCTCCGAGAAAATAACTTAGATGTGGAGTTAATTCTCAAGCTACACGAAGGTCGTCCCCATGTGCTTGATGCCATCAAAAACCACAAAATCCAAATTATTGTCAACACACCTTCTGGAGAAGAAGCCCACACTGATGCTAGATTAATTCGCCGTACTGCCCTAACTTACAAAATACCTACCATTACCACCATCGCCGCAGCCAAAGCCACTGCCGCTGCTATTCGTTCTTTGCAAAATACTACTTTGGGTGTAAAAGCTCTCCAAGAGTATAACTAACATTGGTAGATAGGGGGAAAGGAGCAGGGAGAAAACGGGGATGGGGAAACCGAGAAATTAGTCAACACTTTGCCCAGCCTCCACGCTGCAAAACCCAGATGAGAAATGCAGCCTGGAAAACCAGTTAGATACACCGAGTCCCCCTCCCCTGCTCCCCTACCTCCCCTGCCTTCTCTAAAGGCTTATAGATACCATTGAGTTTTCTTACAAAAATTAGAAACTTTATCTTATATTTATGGTTTAACAAGAAAAATTATTAGATAATGACACCCTAGGCATCACCAAAGACCTGTGAAAGCCTTGAAAAACTTCAACTTACTCCACTACACAAATAAATTAACAAATGTTACAATTATTAATAATCAAGCATAAGTTAAATATCAGTGAGGCTACTTTGTATCTAACTATAGATACTTGCGAGAAGGGCAAAAAATGCAGTAACTTCTAGCAAATAATAAGAAAATCAATATTTGATTCTAATTATCGTCCTCGTAGTTGGGGCGCTATTTCCACAAAACACAAAGTTCCTATACGACTGGATTAGAGCTTTGAAACGCATCTACCAGCACTCATCTACTATCGTCCAACCAAACTACCATAGCGAAAGTTTATGAAGACCGCTCAGACTGCTACAGACCTCGTGCGGACTTACCTGCGTGAGATTGGTAAGGTACCACTTTTAAGCCACGAGGAAGAGATCAAATTTGGTAAACAAGTACAACGTGCTGTTGTTTTAAATGAAGTCAGGGAATCACTCGCACTAAAATTGGGTCATGAACCAACTTTAGAAGAGTGGGCGATCGCATCCGAGCTAGAACCCCTAGAATTGAATCAAGCGATCGCGGATGCAGATGAAGCTAAACGCAGGATGGTGGAAGCCAATTTGCGCTTGGTTGTATCTGTTGCCAAAAAGTACCTCAAGCGTAACGTTGATCTTCTAGATTTAATTCAAGAAGGTAGTATCGGGATGCAACGGGGTGTAGAAAAGTTTGACCCCACCAAAGGATATAGATTTTCTACATATGCCTACTGGTGGATTCGCCAAGCTATTACTCGTGCTATTGCCGAAAAGGGACGGACTATCCGTTTACCAATTCACATCACCGAGAAACTCAACAAAATTAAAAAAGCACAGCGTCAACTATCACAGAAATTGGGACGCGCACCTTCTGCTGGTGAGTTAGCAAAAGAATTGGACTTGACCCCCGCACAGGTACGGGAATATCTGGAAAAAGCCAGATTGCCCCTTTCCCTAGATTTGCGTTTGGGAGATAATCATGATACAGAATTGGGTGAAATGCTCGAAGATACTGGTGCATCCCCGGAAGAATTTGTCATGCAATCCTCGTTATCAAATGATTTAGAGCGGTTAATGGCAAACCTCACACCCCAACAAAGGGAAGTTATATCCATGCGTTTTGGGTTAAAGGATGGTCAGTCAATGACATTAGCGCGGATTGGAGAAATTCTCAATATTAGTCGTGAACGAGTGCGACAAATTGAACGAGAAGCTTTGACAAAACTCCGTAAATCTAAGGTGGAAATTAACGAATATTTAGCAAGTTAATTCAGAAACCCGATTTACTCCAGGATGCTGATACATACAAACTGATTTGTAGAGACGCGATATATCGTGTCTCTACAACTATTCGTCATCTGGTTCCAAATCGCTATCTTCTAAACTATGTTGGGGGATGGCAGCAATAATGGCATCAATGACTTTGGCAACTGGTAAAATCTCGATACCAATTTCTGGAAAGCTGGTACCCTTGGGAACGATAGCGCGTTTGAAGCCTAATTTGGCAGCTTCTTTAAGTCGCAGTTCCATCTGAGAAACTGAACGTACTTGTCCCCCTAAACCAACTTCTCCAATTAATACAGTACTTGGATCCACAATGCGATCGCGGAAACTGGCAACGATAGCTATAGCAACACCCAAATCCACAGCTGGTTCTTCCACGTTTAATCCACCGACGGAAGCAACATAGGAATCTAGTTTGGACATGGGGATTCCCACCCGCTTTTCTAAAACAGCGAGAATTTGCACCAGACGACTATAATCTACACCTGTACTTGCTCTCCTAGGTGAGGGGTAACTGGTGGGACTAACTAAAGCTTGAAGTTCCACAACTATGGGACGTGTACCTTCACAGGCTACAGTAATTGCACTACCTGGGGATGGATCATCACGGTTGCCTAAAAATAATTCTGAGGGGTTTGGTACTTCCCTTAATCCATGCGAAACCATTTCAAATATACCAATTTCGTGGGTGGCACCGAAACGGTTTTTTACAGTTCGTAACAACCGATGGGATGCAAATCTATCTCCTTCAAAATAAAGTACCGTATCTACCAAATGTTCCAATACTTTGGGACCTGCGATCGCACCTTCTTTGGTTACATGTCCCACAATTAGCATTGTGATATCTTCGTGCTTTGCCACCTTCATCAACGCAGCCGTACATTCCCGCACCTGTCCCACCGAACCAGGGGCAGAAGTTAAACTGGGAAAAAATACAGTTTGAATACTATCAATTACCGTTACATTTGGTCTGAGGGAATCTATTTCTCTCAGTATTTCTTCTAAATCTGTTTCCGGCAAAATATATAAATCAGCCCCAACTCCTTCTAAAACTTCAACTTTAGAAGTATTATTTTTGACATCTTCCTTGACTTCTATTACTTCTACAATTGCGCTTTTGCCATTCCCATTTTGATGGACTTCTTTTTCCTGACCACTGACTTCATTTTGTAACTTAGCCACACCTAAACGTGAAGCCCTTAATTTGACTTGTTGGGCTGATTCTTCTCCCGAAACATACAGCACTCGGTATCTTTGTGATAATTCATTTGATACTTGAAGTAACAAAGTAGATTTACCAATCCCCGGATCACCACCGATGAGTACCATCGAACCGGGAACCACACCTCCACCTAATACCCGATCTAATTCTCCATAACCTGATTCCCAACGTGTTACCTGACGATCAGTAATTTGGTCAAATTTGAGAGAATATCTAGGTTGTGGTGGCTTTTTAGCCGCTTTACCCTGCCCCTGTTGGCTATGCCAAGCACCTACCCCTCGACTTGGTGAATCACCCGACACCTGCATGGTAAGCTCTTCTTCTAGAGAGTTATAGGTTCCACAGCTGGGGCATTTACCGTACCATTGTGGTGACTCGTGTCCACATTGACTGCAAACGTAAATGGTGCGTGACTTTGCCATTTTTATTTGTTAAGTATTCTTAATTGTTTCTTAATTTTTGAATGCTAGGAAAAACCGACAACTGCAATGCCTACACCATTTCACTAATGAATTATATGAATGATATCTTAATAAGATGGTAGTAAAAATTAATCTAGAAAAATTTTAGTGAAGGAGCGTTGAGAAACTTGGAAAACCATAAAGAAAAAATTTTGGTAGTGGATGATGAAGCTAGCATTCGCCGCATCCTAGAAACACGCCTTTCAATGATTGGTTATGATGTCGTCACTGCGGGTGATGGGGAAGAGGCTTTAGAGACTTTTCGCAAAGCTGAACCAGACTTAGTAGTTCTGGATGTGATGATGCCGAAGCTTGATGGCTACGGTGTATGTCAGGAGCTACGCAAGGAATCAGATGTTCCTATTATTATGTTAACAGCTCTAGGTGATGTCGCGGATCGGATCACCGGATTGGAGTTGGGTGCTGATGATTATGTAGTTAAACCGTTCTCTCCCAAAGAACTGGAAGCGAGAATTCGTTCAGTATTGCGTCGTGTTGATAAAACGGGTGCTTCGGGAATTCCTAGTTCTGGTGTGATTTCCGTCAGCACCATCAGAATTGATACCAATAAGCGCCAAGTTTATAAAGGTGATGAACGTATCCGTTTAACTGGAATGGAATTTAGCTTGCTGGAATTGTTGGTAAGTCGTTCGGGTGAAGCTTTTTCCCGTTCAGAAATTCTCCAAGAAGTTTGGGGATATACCCCAGAACGTCAT
The DNA here is from genome assembly GCF_000317435.1 of Calothrix sp. PCC 6303. Classification (NCBI taxonomy): domain Bacteria; kingdom Bacillati; phylum Cyanobacteriota; class Cyanophyceae; order Nostocales; family Calotrichaceae; genus Calothrix; species Calothrix sp. PCC 6303. Next base: position 5,612,366 of record NC_019751.1, on the reverse strand, counting down.
GTTGATACCCGTGTGGTGGATGTGCATATTTCCCGGTTACGGGCAAAACTGGAAGATGATCCCAGCAATCCTGAATTAATCTTGACTGCGCGGGGTACTGGCTACCTTTTTCAACGCATAATTGAGCCAGGGGAGGAGTAAAACAACTTAAAATTCAAGATTAATTACCGAAGTTAGGAGTTAAAAGTGATGGATTAGGTGGGTTAGGGTAATTAAAAGTGTGCAGCAGGTCTAATCAAAAATCAAAATGTTAATAAGATTTAAACCTGCTTGACTTTTGTTGCATAATCTATCCCACTGATACAGCAAATTCCAAAACATCAAATTTTGTCGAGACAAGACATGTGGCTTTTGTCTTAATATCACTTTTGTCACAATCTCTCGTTGGTGCGTGACACTACAAATCCTTAGTTCAATTACATGATTTATCGAAGTGTCACACACCCTACAGGTAGAAAGATGCCAGAATTTATTTTATAAATTATTTTTTAGATTGAAAGCAATATGTCAAAATCTGATCCTAATCGAGTACTGCGAGGCTTACCAATAGTTGTTGGTAGTTTGGGTGCTGTTTTGTTGTTTGTGAATCGGATTTTGACACCCGAACTTACCAATTCTCAATCCCGTGCAGATGCTTTGGGTGTGCTTTTGAGCGCTTTGTTAATTTTGACTGGTTTATTATGGCAGCAGGTACAGGCAAAAATTCCTGATGTGGTGCAATTGATTGGTGAGGAAAAATTTGAACTGGTGCCGGAATTGCCAGATACTGTAAAGACAGAGTTAGCTTGGGCATCACATTTATTATTAACTAATACAGTTACGCGATCGCTTGTTGTGATTTATCAAGGTAAAGTCTTACTCAGACGCGGAATATTACCCCCAAAATCGGAAGTCACACCAGGGGCAATTCTCAAACGTGTATATGAAAAAGTCAAACCAGTTTACTTGGTTGATGTTAAGGCTTATCCCGGTAGAATTGAGTTTGATTACTTGCCAGAAAATACCCAAGGTATTATTTGTCAACCAATTGGCAAGGAAGGGGTAATGATATTAGGTGCAAATGCCCCCCGCAGCTATACTAAGCAGGATGAAACATGGATTTCCGGGATTGCAGATAAGTTGGCTGTAACTTTGGCGGATAATATCAAAATTGTAGAGACGTAGCATTGCTACGTCTCTAGGAAAGTTTCGGGCTATTTTGGAAACACATTTTGACTGATTGCAACTAAAATAGCGATCGCAAATCCAAACCGATACCAGACAAATACCCAATTGTTGTGTTTTTGGAGAAATTTCAACAACCAAGCAATAGATATATAGGAAAAAATAAAAGTTGAAATTATCCCCACCAGTAAAGGTAAAAACATACTGGTTTCGTTGACGACATCCTTAGCTTGCACTAAAGTAGCGATCGCTAATGTGGGCAAACCCAATAAAAACGAAAACCTTGCCGCAGTTTGTCGCTGCAATCCTAAAAATAAAGCAGTTGTTAAAGTTGAACCAGAACGGGAAGCACCTGGTAAAAGGGCAATCATCTGCCCTAAACCAACAATTATCCCATCTTTGATTTCCAAATCTTCAAAACCACGCTTACGGGAACCAGTTTTTTCTGCCAAACCTAATAATGCTGCCATCACCAGGGACATCACAGCAATCATCAACGGACTTTCTAATTTTACCTCTAATATTTTCAGCGCCAAACCCCCAAACAACGCAGGTAAAGCACCAACGGCAATACCCAAGAAGATTTTCCATTCTTCCTGTTGCCAGTTTTTACGTTGGAATGCCTCCCACGCACCGCTAATAATACTCCGAATATCTTTCCAGAAGTAAATCACCACTGCAAACACGCTACCCAATTGAATCGCGTCAATCGCTTCTTTTTTCCAGGTAACATCCCAGCGCAAAACGTCAGTGAAGATAATTAAATGTGCTGTACTGCTGATTGGTAAAAACTCAGTGATACCTTGAACAATACCAAGAATAATAGCTTGAATATATTCCATGTCTATATATCTATAAAGTTAGATGTTGATTTGTGAGGGTAAGATTGTATTGCTGGTATTCAGATTCTCGACTTTCTAAATCAGTCACAGATCAGCTTAAACCTATATAAATGTTACTGTTGGAAGCACAAAAGACTCGCTGTCAGCTTTTAAGTCTGAAAGTTAAGTGTGTATTCGCTCAAAAAGCTACTTAAAACAGAAAATTCACACATCATTTTCTTGTTCCCTATTCCCTATACAGTTTTTTCCATAAATATCAGCGAGAACGCAGATAATATTCCTACACTCGTCTTCCCAAGTCAACTTAATTTCAAAATTTTATGAAAGTTTAATAATTGTTACTTTTAGTTGAGTGTTTACTTCACAGAGGTATTAGTGGAAAAATCCCAAAATAATCACCTCAATAGGGCTTCAATTGCGATGCTCGGTTGTGTAATATAAACTTAAGTAACAAATATTAAAAAAGATTTAGTGAATACAACGTTATCGGCGTATATAAAGTCATCACCTGCAATCAAGCATGGGCAGGAAGGTGGAATCTCCCAAAGCCAGGTTAGCAAAGAAAATTATTTAGTTTCACCGGATGGAGATTCGGCAACTCTGCCTTTGCCAATTTCATTTTCCTTGCCTTTACCCTTCCTCATATTTGGCGCTGCCATATTTCTGGTATCGGTACCTGTGTTCGTGGAAGCACCACTAGTCAGAAATTTACCATGGTTGAGCCTGAGTTTAACAGGATTTTGGCTGTGGTTGAGTTTAAACTTAATGTCCCGCAGTTCGACATATTTATGGGGAGATTTGTTGTTTGGCTTTACCTGGAGTTGGTTTGCGGGTGCAATCTACTGGGGTTGGTTACGTTGGGAACCATTGTGGCATTTACCAGTAGAAGCGATCGCATTACCATTCGCAGTGTGGTGTTTACGTCGCAACTGGGGCAAAGTCGGCAACTGGTTTTATTTAGGTTCCTTATTTGGCACCGTCTTAACAGATATTTACTTTTATTTAGTTAATTTAATACCTTATTGGCGAGAGGTTATGCAGGTGGAACCAGAAGAAGCCTTCCCCATTTTGCAAAACGCCCTAACCCAAGTACACACACCCTGGGGAGGTGCTTGGGCAATAGTTTTAATGGTAGTTTTACTCACCGTTGGTATTGTGCCATTATCCAAAAAACAACCTCATTGGTACGCCTTTAGCGGGGCTGTACTAAGTACGATTTTAGTAGATATGTTGTTTTTAGTGGCAGCAGCGATCGCATAATTAGCTTGGCATAGATTCAGATTGCGATCGCAACAACCCATGATCCTAGTTTTTCCAAACCAGGAGAGTTTATTTAGGTATTGATCCGCTGTATATTAGATTCTGATAACTGCTGTGTGTTTTTCAGGTTTTTTGGCTGAAAGAATTTTGACTTGGTAAAACTACCAAAATCCAAAATTCCCATATCCAAAGGCATATTACGTAAATCTCAAATTTTTGTTTGATGAAAAGAGGTGGAACATCGTGAAACGATTGGCGCGTTTATTATCAGTTTTTAGTTTATTAATCGGATTTTTTGGATGGTTAGGAACAACTCAACCAACCCAGGCTTTGAGTTTAGATCATTTTGCTTTGAATTCAATGCCAGTTTTAGCATCTGGAAAAATCGAAGGCTTACGTAACCGTGCTGACGACAAGTTAGGGGTTGTGTATGGTAAAAAAATCGATTTGAACAATACCAACATTGCGTCATTTCAACGCTTTCCTGGACTTTATCCCACTTTAGCCAGTAAAATTGTCCAAAATGCTCCTTACAAAGATGTCAAGGATATTTTAGACATTAATGGATTAAGCGATCGCCAAAAGGATATTCTCAAATCTAACTTCGATAACTTTACCGTATCAGAAGTTGAGTCTGTATTTACCGAAGGCGACGACCGTTATAACAATGGTATCTATAGATAAGTAGATAATTTTGCTTATCGGGAATCGGGAATCAGCTAGATTAATATAATCTGTCCCTTCCCATTCCCAAACCCTCTCAGTCAACAGCATAGACTTGTGCCAGCAAGCCTCAGAATAATACACAACTTTCAGAAGTTGAAAACTGTAACTCCCAAAAACTTGCAGCTGTCTTTTCTACTGTTAACTGATAACTGTTAACTGATAACTGATTCCTAAAACCTTTGCATCCCCACACCTCTTCACTTCCAGCCTTTGATATTTTAGTAGTTGGCGCTGGTGCTGCTGGACTCTATACAGCCCTTTGTCTACCAAAAAGCCTGCGCGTTGGCTTAATTACCAAAGAAACTATAGCCCTAAGTGCCAGTGATTGGGCGCAAGGAGGTATTGCTGCGGCTATCTCCAAAGAAGATTCTCCCCAATTACACGTTGAAGACACATTACAAGCTGGCGCTGGTTTATGCGATCGCGCAGTGGTAGAATTCCTTGCAGAACATGCCCCCAGTAGTATTGAAGCCCTAGTAAATCTCGGTGTAGCCTTCGATAGAGAAGGTAAAAATCTCGCCCTCACCCTAGAAGCTGCACATTCCCGTCACCGTGTACTTCACGCAGCAGACACCACCGGGAGGGAAGTCACCACCACCCTCACAAATCAAGTTCTCAAACGAGAAAATATCCAAGTTATTCAACAAGCCTTAGCTTTATCCTTGTGGTTAGATCCTGACACCCAATCCCATACCCAACATTGTCGCGGTGTGAGCCTATTCTACCAAGGTCGGATTATTTGGTTGCAAGCAAACGCCGTAGTCTTAGCAACAGGTGGAGGTGGACAAGTTTTTGCCCAAACCACCAACCCCGCAGTCAGCACTGGAGATGGAGTTGCCATGGCTTGGCGGGCTGGGGCAATTTTGCGGGACTTAGAATTTGTCCAATTCCATCCCACAGCCCTCACCAAACCCGGTGCAGATAGATTTTTAATCAGCGAGGCAGTACGGGGTGAAGGTGCCCATCTCGTGGATGATAAAGGGGTTAGATTTGCCTTTGATTACCACCCAGCCGGGGAATTAGCCCCCCGCGATATCGTTAGCCGTGCCATCTACAGCCACCTCCAAAAAAACGCCGCAGATTTAGCTACAGCACATGTCTGGCTAGATATGCGCCCAATTCCCCCAGAAAAGATCCGCCACCGATTTCCCAATATTGTCAAAGTTTGCAAATATTGGGGTGTGGATGTTTTCAACGAACCAATTCCCGTCGCTCCAGCCGCACACTATTGGATGGGTGGTGTAGTTACCGACTTAGAAAACCGCACCAATATTCCCGGCTTATATGCTGTAGGGGAAACCACTAGTACCGGAGTTCACGGTGCAAATCGCCTTGCCAGTAATTCTCTGTTGGAATGTATTGTTTTTGGCGCTCAAATGGGTAAATTTGAGGATAAGCTTGATCTATCAAGGGTGCTAGAACCTCTAAACAACCAAGAATTTCAACCTTTAGAAGCTGATTGGATAGCCCAACAACAATTAATTGATACCATCCGCAAAAATATCCCTCGTCTGGTTTGGGAAAATGCAGGCATCTGTCGGGAACAGGGTTTGTTAGAAAGTGCGATCGCGTTGCTAGAATCTTGGCATCAAGAATTTGTAGCTTTACCCATCAGCAAGTTTATATTCTCACTAGAGCCGACAACAACAGCAGATATTAATATTGGCGACGTTGAAAAACAATTGCGTTTGTGGTCAGAAACCTATAACCTACTAGATGTTGCCCACCTAATTCTCAAAAGTGCAGCTTTTAGAACAGAAAGCCGTGGTGGACACTATCGCCTCGATTACCCCACACAATCTTCTGAGTGGCAAGTTCATACACTTATTCAACAAAATAAGTTTTGGAAATCACAGAATCAATCTTAAATCAGTCAACAGTGTAGATGCATAACTGCTTGTGCCAAGCTAGAGGAAACACACCAGAAAACTTGAATCTAGCTGTTACCTAATAACTTAGAGAACTCCACAAAAAAGATGATCCAATATTGTGGGATAGACATTCGTATATCTTGAGAACTGTAGTTTTCGATAAAAACTTTGAGTAGGCATACCCAGCCCTACAGACTTATACTACTGGTCTGTCCCGTTAATTCTGAAGGATATAGAGATGCAAAATTTTGCCTCTCTACAAGGGTTTTGGCATCCAACTAACCCCCACTACCCTTCGTAGCTTGCTTCTCCGCAGGAGTGAAGCTGCTTCGTGTCTACCTTCCGTCACTGTTTGACGCATTTGAATGGTTAAAAAACTCCAGGTTTCATCATGGATGAGGTTTAACTGACTGATGCCTGATAACTGATAACTGATACCTGGTACCTGGTATTATCTGGTACCACTACCATGCTGACTCTTCGGTTCCCCAAAATATGGTATTTCCAAATCGGTATTCAGACTATCTTCAACTGCTACATCCGAGTTAGACAGTTGAACATTTGAGCCAGTAAACGCCTGCGCGCCATCAGCTAATTTTGGAATTAATAAGTATGCCCCAATAAACAATGCTATGAAACCTGTGATTCTAAAACTAGTAGCCATAGCCGCATGTAAACTCCTATGAATTATGTTCCGAAAGATAAACTAACAAAATTTATTGTTTTTTATTAAAAGTATTCTGGCGCACTTGTAATCACCGAGGTATTCCACTCGAACCTTCAATTTACCAATCATAGATGCACACACGCTTAAGTGGTATCACTAATATGACACCTTTTGAATCTGTCGAAAGACTGAATCTCATGCATAAAAAGTAACATGGCATTATGAGAGATCAGAGTCTTTATTTATATAGTCTTAATATTTGTAAGTATAATCACTATTTTTATTTAATTAAGCTAAATGTTTTTATGGGATTTTTCTGTGCTTTTGAACAATACTAATACCTTTATTTGAGCAAAAAAGCTGATTTTAAGACAAATATCCTTGTTTTTGGGGAATTCGATTTAAAGCGGTTCATATTTATATAGTCGCAAAAAATAAGTATTTTCCCTTATGTATACTTTACGAGAAAATACTTAAACATTTTCACAGTTAAGATATACAAATTCATTTACAAACATTGTTTATCCCCTATGTAGTCGCAAAAATAAGTATTTCCCCTTATGTATACTTTTCAAGAAAATATTCAAACATTTTTGTAATCAAAATATACAAATTAGACAAGAATAAGAATGAGGATAAAATCCAACTTAAGCAAACTCGTATCGACTTTTCCCGAAATGTTTGGCACGGTACATTGCCGCGTCTGCTTGCTTAATCAATATTTCGCTATCTTGACTATTAAAGGGATATATGCTTATACCAATACTTGCAGAAACGGCGGCTTTTTCACCATTCAGAATAATCGGTTCTCCAATGCTGAGAAGAATTTTTTCAGCCACCTTAGCTACAATTTCGACTTTGGGAATAGCTGGTAAGATTACGGTGAATTCATCTCCACCTAGACGCGAAACAGTATCACTACCACGTAGACAATGGCTAAGTCTTTTAGAAATAGTAATTAATAGGCGATCGCCCATTTCATGCCCTAGGGTATCATTCACCTGTTTAAAGCCATCAAGATCAATAAACAGCAATCCCAGTAATAAATTATTTTCCTGTGACCACTTGAGAGACTCCTGTAGTTGTTCCTCAAAAAATTTCCGGTTTGGAAGTGCTGTTAAGGGGTCATGATAAGCTAAATAGCGTAAACGATCTTCCTGCTCTTTTAATTCAGCATTAGAGCGGTGTAACTCTGCTGCCGCTCGTTTAAGTTCTTCTTCCTTCAGCTTATGTTCGGTGATATCACGAATCACACCCACCAGATACAAATTACCAGCAGCATCTTTGTGAAGCGATCGCTTAGTGGAAATCAGGTACATATTACCTTGAGAATTAGTAAATTCCTCTTCATGCTCATAGGATTGCTGAGTTTGAAAAACTAAATCATCTTGTGAGCGGAAGATATCTGCTTGATACTTCGGGAAAAAATCATAATCTGACTTTTCTAACAATTTAGCCTTAGAATGACCAACCAATTGAGAATAAGCATCATTTAAAACAATCCACTGACGCTGCTCATTTTTGACAAAAACTGGGTCAGCAATAGTATTGATTACCTCATGTAAAAATTCCTTCGACCGCTTCGATTCTTCCTGAATATGAGCAACTTGATAAGTAATTGCAATAGCTGAACCAAATAAACTCAATAAAGCAGGAGTGACTGGAATCCACCAACCATCTAAGAAAACCACAAAAGCGCCACCCAAAAGTAAAAAACAAATCAGTGATACTGCCAAAAAACTATAACTAGTCCTTTTGATTCGCCATCGTGTTACTGCACCTAAGTATCCACAAACAACAATCCACAACCACTCTATACCATTAGACCAGACACGTAGCAAAGGTCTACCATCAGCCGCCTGCAATAGTTCACTAATAAAATAAGCTTGTAATTCCACGCCCGTAATTGACTGTGCATTACCCACAATCTGGCTAGAATAAGGAACTAAAATAGAATCAGGAAGGCTTGATGCATCAGAGCCAATTAAAACAATGCGATCGCTAATCCAACTCTCCGGGACTTTATCATTTAAAACATCCCGTAAAGTTACCTTGCGAAAACCCCAAGCATTTTCTTTTTCTTCGCAAGTTTCACACCTGGGTTTAGGAAAATTAGAGATAATTTGATACCCTTCATGATCTGCCCCAATGTAACCCCCATCATAGGGCTGAAAACGATGAAATACCTTTTTTCCTAACTGCAAAAAATTTGATTTTCGGCTTGGATCTTTAACCGGGACACCTTTAGCTTTTAAATATAATTTTGCCAGCTTTAAAGCGAAGCTCTGATAACTTTGCCTTGTTTGAGAATCGGAATAATATAAGAGACTCCGACGAACTTTACCATCAGGATCACTTAATAAATTATTAAATCCCACTTGATTTTTACTCAGATGGGGTGGTGCTTGTACCTGTCTAGCATCATTTGATGAGAGGAACTCAATTCCCACTAAATTGGGTGTAGATTTAAACACATCGATCAGTTCTTCATAACCTGGCTGTGTAATTAAATCTCGATAAATATCTAAGCCAATAGCACTGGGTTGGTATTTCTTTAATTTATTTAACAACTGGGCAAGTTGAGCATCAGAGATTGGCCAAGCGCCAATTTGGCGAATCGAAACCTCATCAATGGCAACAATTGTGATCCTTTCTTCGGGCATTTCCAAAGGACGTAATTGGAAAAATTGATCCAAAACAGCGAATTCTGAGACTTGCAGCAGACCAAGCGATCGCACAACCAAAACAATGCCTGCTACGCTCAAAGCAGTTATCCATTCCCTTTTTCCGCGAATTAACCCCCGTTCCCAAGTTAACAATAATCTCTTTACATACTTACTCTGCTGTTTGCTCATCCCTACTATCCACTGGGGAAAATTTATTAGTTAATTTTGTTAAAATATTTTTCTTAACAATGCTAGCTTTAATATGTGATAATGCATACTTCGGCAAATGGCAACTTTCGTATATAGAAAAAATAAAAAACTTGGTTCCCAAATGAAACCAAGTTTGCTAGATTCATTGCAATTCCCCTACTTTTAGTACAGAGAATCTCATCAAGTTAAGCTTTCGCTTTAAAATATTTGAAGTTACTCGGACCAGTGTACCCAGTAATCTTGGCAAGTTGATCCAAGTTTTGTACACCACTATATTGCTTACCATTAATTACCCACGTAGGAAAACCCTCTATTTTTGCAGCTTTACAATCTTCGGGTTTGCCTTTGGGGCTGTTGGCGGCACATTCTACCTTAATGTCATTCTCAGTTAGAATTTCAGCAGCTTCTTTTCCAAATATTAGTTTTTGCTCATGGCAATGATGGCACCAAAAAGCCGTATACTGTTTTGCCCCAGTCTTAACAATATGATTGGCTAGTGCGATTTCAGCTTCACCCGATGTAGTTGTTACTTCCCAGCCAAATAGGGGGTTTGGTTTCTCAGCCTTAAATTGATCAAAAATGATTTCTCCAGATGGTTTAATTATCAAAGCTGCATCAGCAGCTTTTGAGGAACCGGGATTTGGATTGTTTGCCTCGTTCCCCACACCAGCGTAAACACCTAAAGTTCCAACTAAAGTGACTACACCAACGATAAAGGCAGTAAAAATAATTTGTCCCACATCTTCCCATCTCCTACCAACCAAAGTCAGCACCAGCATACTAAGTGAGAATAAAGCTGAGGCGATACAGTAAGGGCATACTACTTTGAGTTGAGTTGCCAGTACATACATTAAGTAACCGCTAAATACAGTCATGGCGATACTACCAACCAATAGTAGTAGCCAGGTTATATTTTCAAGTTTTTTGCGCTGCTCTTTGTTTTGTTCTGGTTTAATTACTAAAGGAAGCAAGGCAAGTACCAGCATACTAGTGTATGCCAAAAAACCGAACAAAGCCAGGGGTTGACCAAACACTGTTCCCCAAGCACTGGCAAGAACGTCATTACAGCCTGCATTAGTTGCATCAGCGGTACAAGCAGCCTTACCTCCTGTGAGTTTAGTGTAGGTAAGATAACCTGTAGTCAAAGCACCTAAGGCGGCAATCACGGCGATAATTATCCGTGACCAGCGGTAAATCCAAGGGATAGAACGACGACGATTCATAATTAAATCAGATATTAAGGGTATCGGGTATAAGAATATTAGCTAAGTAATTTCGCACAAATTGGGAAAACCTAGTTCAATCAGAGGCAACAGAAGGAATATCTCGTTCCCCTCCACTTCTTTTGCTTTTGTTTAAAGTCCAGCCCAAATAAAAATATCCCATTATTTTTTCGTTAACCCCCACTGTAAACAAAGCTTACAGTGGTGGCTACTTTACGAATGTAGCTTAACTGATGACGGTGATTTTTGTTCATCAGTTTTAAGATTCCAACCTTGGCGCACAGCTTCCATAAATTGGCTGACGCGGTTAGGATCAATTGGTTGCTCAATCCGTCCTTGACGTTTAAGAGAACTGGAAACTATGGCACCATCGGCAGCCTGCATTAGTGTAGCAATATTTTCCCAACTGGCTCCACTACCGATAAATACGGGGGTACCGTTAGCAGCTTGAGTAGCTAGTTCCAAGTCTTCCAGGTTTGGGGGGGTACCTGTTGCCCAACCAGATAAAATTACGGCATCGGCTAGTCCCCTTTCGATAGTGTCTTTAACTGCCACAGTTAAATTTGGTGAACTCAAAGGGCGTGCATGTTTGACAAGAACATCGGCAAAAATTTTGACATCACTACCCAATTCTCGACGATAGCGTAATAATTGATGTGCATCACCTTCAATTAGTCCCTGGTCTGTTGCCATGACTCCGGTGAGGACATTGACACGGATAAACTGGGCTTTGATGCAAGATGCGATCGCTAAACCACTTCTGCCATCATTCCGCAGTACATTCAAACCAATTGGTAAAGAAACCAGATTCTGAATTCTCTGCACCACGACAGTCATAGCACTCACCACAACTGGATCGACTTGACTTTTCGTAAATGGTGCATCAAAAAAATTTTCCACCATCAGACCATCCACGCCACCACTTGCCAGGGCTAAAGCTTCTTGTTCAGCACGGTCAATAACTGCTTTCAAGCTACCTCCCCATCTAGGCGATGTTGGTAATGGTAAAAGATGAACTACACCAATAATTGGAGTTCTGGTTTTAAATAACTGATATAAGTCCACGTTTTTTAACTATAATACGAGCGGTTAAGGATTTAGAGCCATCTGAATTCTTCTTGATCTAGCTCTCACCAAAGGTAAATATATCAACCTTTATCCCAATAAGTAGGTCGGCGTAAATAAACAGAACTATATTTTGTCATTCCGTAGCTTGCGAATCGTAGGCTGGAGGCACGATGTAACACTTGGTGGAGGCAAGACAGCCCTGTGGGTATCCTACGGCGCACCTTCCCCAGGTTAGAATAAGTCCGTAGCGGACACGCTCTGCTTACCTCTACATTTTATTTTTTCTATCTACACCCAAGGAGAAATACCCCTACTCCTTTCCCCCTATCCTCTTTGGTCATCACTTTCGGGGTCATGATATCTCATCCACATTTTAGCGTCCCTCTGGAGGAATAAATTGGCGTTTCACCTTTCATAAGATATGTTAAGATAGAAGTTGGCTATCAGAGGAGTTTGCCACTCACAAGCCGCACGCGACGAATCAGCTTTGCAAAGCCCTTTAACCTGAATTAAGGTTTACCAGTAACTATTTACTAGTAAGAGGGTTAAATCGTGTCTCACGAATCCTAAACACTAAGAAACGCAAGTTTTTTAGTTAGGCAAAGCCGCAGTGAAAGGGTTGCATTACCGCTCGAAAATGCAGTCGTGCGTGCGATTTTACCCCAGGTTGCGACTTCTCAACAAACGCCACGGACAAAAAGTAGTAGGAAATATCCGATCTCATGTCCTCCAAGGGCGGGCTTCCCGACGGGTAGATTCACATCGTAGCGGCTGTGGTAATGTAAAATACCAACAGTTTGGCTTCCTAAATAAAAATCACCAGTGTTTGATTTACCCTAAATTTATTTTAATTTTCCGTTGATTTTCCACCGGAAAGTAGATGATTGAACGTATAATAGCACGCTATTCATTTAAGTTATGGTCTGGATTCCAGTCAGGAATTTACCGACCTCAACCAAATTGTAGTGAAGGAATTTTGATTTCGCGCTAATGTTTGGTCGGGAAGCAAAAGCTTAACCACTTGACAACAGGAAAAAAATAAAAAAATGTTTCCACAATATGGGTGACAAGCCAACAATTGCCATTTCTCACCTGGGCTGCGAGAAAAACCGAATCGACACCGAGCATATGCTAGGGTTACTAGTAGAAGCAGGTTATGGTGTAGATAGCAACGAAGAATTAGCAGATTATGTAATTGTTAATACCTGTAGTTTTATTGAAGCTGCTCGCACTGAATCAGTCCGGACATTGGTAGAACTGGCGGAAGCCAATAAGAAAATCGTGATCACTGGTTGTATGGCGCAACACTTCCAAGAGCAATTATTGGATGAGTTGCCGGAAGCTGTGGCAGTAGTAGGGACAGGAGACTACCACAAAATAGTAGACGTGATTGAGCGTGCAGAATCCGGTGAACGAGTTAAGGAGATTAGCTTCGAGCCGACATATATCGCTGATGAGACAACCCCGCGTTATCGAACAACAACCGAAGGCGTTGCTTACTTACGCGTGGCAGAAGGATGTGATTATCGGTGTGCATTTTGTATAATTCCCCATCTTCGGGGAAATCAGCGATCGCGTACTATTGAATCTATCGTTGCCGAAGCTCAACAGCTAGTCAACCAAGGTGTGCAAGAAATCATCCTGATTTCCCAAATTACCACCAACTACGGTTTAGATATCTACGGCAAACCACAACTTGCCGAATTACTCCGTGCTTTGGGTAAAGTGGATATTCCATGGATTCGGATGCATTATGCATACCCCACAGGACTCACACCTGATGTGATTGCTGCCATCAAAGACACACCTAACGTTCTGCCCTATTTAGACCTGCCCCTACAGCATTCCCACCCCGATGTTCTCCGTGCCATGAACCGCCCTTTCCAAGGACGGGTAAACGATTCAATTATTGAACGTATCAAAGACGCACTACCAAGTGCAGTATTACGAACAACATTAATCGTTGGTTTTCCCGGTGAAACAGAAGAGCATTTTCAACATCTGTTGGAATTTGTTGAGCGACATGAATTTGATCACGTTGGTGTATTTACTTTCTCAGCAGAAGAGGGAACCCCAGCTAAAGATCTACCCAACCAAATCGCTCAAGAAGTCATGGATCGCAGAAGGGATGCAATCATGGCACTACAACAGCCAATTTCGCTGCGAAAAAATCAACAGCAAACTGGTAAAGTAGTCGATGTCTTAATCGAGCAGGAAAATCCCGCAACAGGTGAATTAATTGGTCGTTCCGGCAGATTTTCCCCCGAAGTTGACGGATTAGTCTATGTTCGTGGTGCAGCCAAACTGGGAACCATTGTGCCAGTAATGATTGAAAGTGCTGACACCTATGATCTTTACGGTCATATTCTCAATTAAATCTAGTAAATCCAGCCTAGGAGTTACGAATCGGGAGTTAAGAGTTTTTATATTCAAAATTTTGAGTTAAGTAGTTAACTTCTAACTTCCATATAGACACTATTTATTGCGTCTTTATCAATTCATAACTTCTAAAAAAGTCAAAAACAAACAATTTAGGAGAATTAATGAATCCTTCCTTTCAAGAATTAGGACTATCACCAGAACGCGTTGAACATTTAGAAAAACTTGGTTTTACCGAACCAACCAATATTCAAGCACAAGCAATTCCCCACCTATTGAACGGACGGGACATTGTTGGTCAATCACAAACAGGAACAGGCAAAACCGCAGCCTTCTCATTACCCATCATTGAACAATTAGATGTTTCACAGCGAGTTGTTCAAGCTTTAGTTTTGGCACCCACCCGTGAATTAGCAATGCAAGTTCATGATGCTGTTGCTAACTTCGTTGGTAATTCGGGGTTACGTACCCTCGCAATCTACGGTGGACAATCAATTGACCGCCAAATGATGCAACTCAAGCGTGGTGTTCACATCGTTGTGGGAACACCAGGACGGGTAATTGATTTACTCGAACGGGGTTGTCTCAAACTGGACTCAGTACGCTGGTTTGTTTTAGATGAAGCCGACGAAATGTTGAGCATGGGCTTTATCGATGACGTGGAAAGAATTCTATCCAAGGCACCCGAAGAACGAAACACAGCCTTGTTCTCGGCAACAATGCCTCCATCAATTCGCCAGTTGGTGAATAAATTCCTACGGAATCCGGTAACTGTCACCGTTCAACAACCCAAAGCTGCACCCACCAAAATTAACCAAGTTGCATATGTGGTTCCCCGTCATTGGACAAAAGCAAAGGCGTTGCAACCTATTTTGGAAATGGAAGATCCAGAATCAGCATTGATCTTTGTTCGTACCCGTCGTACCGCTGCCGAACTCACCAACCAGCTGCAATCAGCAGGACATAGTGTTGATGAATACCACGGTGATTTATCACAGCAAGCGAGAGAACGCTTACTAACACGTTTCCGCAACCGCCAAGTTCGCTGGGTGGTAGCAACTGATATCGCGGCACGGGGTTTAGATGTGGATCAACTGTCCTGTGTAATTAACTTTGATTTACCAGATAGCCCCGAAACCTATGTTCACCGAATTGGTAGAACAGGTCGTGCAGGTGCTGAAGGTACCGCAATTTCTTTAGTGCAGCCATTTGAGCGCCGCAAACAGCAAGCATTTGAACGTCACGTTCGTCAAGCTTGGCAAATCCAAACGATTCCCAGCAGAGCGCAAATTGAAGCTCGTCACATTGAGAAGCTACAGGAACAGGTGCGTGAAGCCCTCACTGGTGAGCGTTTAGCGTCATTTTTACCCATTGTCCGCGAGTTAAGTGAGCAATATGACGCGCAAGCGATCGCAGCTGCGGCTCTGCAACTAGCTTACGATCAAACCCGCCCATCTTGGCTGCAAAATGAGCTTGATGTTCCGGAAGAAGATATGTCCGGCAACCCCAAACCCAGACTTCGCGGTGATGGTGGTGGCAGCGATCGCGGTGATCGTGGAGACCGTGGAGACCGTGGTGGTCGCCGTCGGGATCATTCAGGCGATCGCTCTCGCCGCTCTTGGGGTAGTTCTGAGCGCAGTAGCAGCGATGCTGAAAAAGGCTCTGCCAAACCCAAACTTCGCGGTGGTGGCACTTCTAGACGTGAGTCTTCTGCAACCCCAGCCAAGAAATTTGGTTCTGCTAGCACCAAGGAATAAGCTTCCTTTGTAGAACAGAACTCTAACTAACACCACAGTTGTTTAAAAGTCAGATAAAAAGCTCGTCTTTTTATCTGGCTTATAGTTAGCTATGTTTTTTACTTTTTTAGATCGTCTAATGAATTTTGGCAGCTTTGATGCAAAACGTAATCAAGCTATGTTTCCTTGATACGAATGACTCACATCAAAGTCAGTTAATTCTCATACTTCCTAACTCCCTCACTTCATCCTCACTCAATTGCCAGCCCAATGCACCAGCATTTTGTCTAACTTGATCAGCAGTTTTTGCTCCAGCAATGGGAATCACATTTCCTTGAGCAATTAACCAATTGAGAGCAACTTGGGCGGGTGATTTTCCGTACTTATCACCAATTTGTTGCAATAAATTCAGAATTGGTTCAATCTTTCGCAATCCATCGGGCTGAAATTGAGGACTTAACTTTCTCACGCCTGTTGGTTGAACTCCTGCATTTTGTCTATATTTTCCAGTTAATAAACCCTGTGCTAAGGGGCTGTAAGCTAGGATTGTTACACCTAATTCCTTAGCAACATCCATAACACCATTATTTTCTATTTGCCGGGTAAGCAAAGAGTAATTAACCTGATTCACCGCTAAGGTGACTCCCCGTTGAGCTAATATTTGATGTGCTTCACGCATCTGTTCTGCTGAGTAGTTACTAACACCAACAGATGTGATGCGTCCCTGTTCAACTGCGTCTGCTAATGCATTCATGAGTGTATGTTGACTCATGAAAAACGCAAATGACCAATGGACTTGGTATAGTTCTACTTTTTCAACTTGCAACCGCTTGAGACTGGCAGTTAAAGCATCACCAACAGCTTCACCTTTAAATCGCCAGGGTGTTGGTGCATATTTGGTGGCAATTTGTAGTGTTTGGTCGGTTTTTTGAGCAAATTCCCCTAAAATCTTTTCCGACAACCCCATACCGTAAATTTCAGCAGTGTCAAAGAAAGTAATCCCAGCTGCTAAAGCGGTATTGAAAGCATCTTGAAGCTGTTCAATACCGTAATCTTTTCCATAATTCCAAAATAGTTTATCACCCCAAGCCCAAGTGCCAATGCAAAGAGGGGTGACAGCAACACCACTGGTTCCTAAAGTAATGCTTTCCATATTTTGATAACTTTATCTGATTTAGTTACATTTATTTACTTTAGCTTGTTCGGTAGATTTCGGAACGCTGTACAGTTGGGTGAAATTTAATTCTGTCTGAGTACTGAAGTCCGATCTCTACCCTTAGGTAGTGGGTAATGAAGATATTTCAAAACTTTTTTCTAAAAAAATAAAATCTGGAAAACCTTTGTAGTGAAGGTTTTCAGTATCAGTACAGTCATTTAATACATGTAAAAAAAGTTATTTGTATATATTTTGATAAAATGATGTGAATGTGTTCCCGCTTGGCTATTTCTACAAACTCTGTCACAGTAAGCTAAATTTTGCTTTGTTGTGGCTAGATGCTTCATGGCACAAGAAATACCAGGTAAAAAGTAAATCCAGTAAATCTGGAAACATACTTATGCCTTTAAATTTATTTGATGCGAACTTCTACCGCAGTGCTAATTCAGATCTGCGAAACTATAGTGATGTTGATGCACGAAGGCATTTTCAAGATTATGGCTTAGATGAAGGTCGTTCGTTTTCCCCATTTGTGGATTTGGGTTTTTATCGCGCTAGTAATCCTGAATTAGGGTTATCCACTAATCAACAGGCTTTTGAAAATTTATCTAATTACGATATTGCCGAAGGACGCAAATTCTCCCCAATATTTGATTTGAGTTTTTACCGTCAAAATAATACTGACTTAAGTAACTACAGTAACGAACAGTTATTTGAACACTTAAGAAGCAATGGTGTGACTGAAGGTAGAAAGGTTTCTTCAGTTTTTGATGTCAACTACTATCTAGCCGTAAATCCAGATGTTAACCAAGCTGTGAAGGGAGATAAGCTAGCTGGGTTAAATCACTTTATGATTATTGGATTGGATGAAGGACGTAGATTTTCAGTGGCATTTGATGTCAATTATTATCGGAATGCAAGTCCAGATATTGCTTATTACACCAATAAGCAATTGCTGGAACACCTAAGTAATTATGGGTTGGATGAAGGAAGAGTTACAGCAGATGGATTTGATGTTAGATATTACTTGGCAGAGAACTCAGATTTGAGTCAGAAAAACTTTAGCTACAAGCAAGGATATGAAGACTTCGTTTCCTCCGGTTTGGATTTGGGGAGGAATGCTAGTGAGTATATTCAGAGTGACTTTGCTGGCAATAGTTTCGATTCTGCACGACAAATTAGTTTAAATTCTCAGCCTGTGATACTCAGGGATGCAATTGGAGACACTGATACATCTGACATCTATAAATTCGATGTCAGTCCTCAAAATGTCAACTTATCAGTGAAATTGAACGGATTGAGTGCGGATGCACAAATAGACTTGTGGGATATGCAAGGAAATCAACTAGCAAGTTCAATCAATCAAGGTACAAGTATGGAAGCGATTGATTATCAGAACTTGGCAGTGGGTAGTTACTTTGTTCATATCTATCAAGGAAATGTAGGTGCGAATACCAATTACAATTTAACTTTGGCTGTAACATCAACCTCTGATACAGTGCCAAAAACTATATCCCCAATTTCCACCACAAGCGATTTTCAGCCGAAGTTCACTCAAACCGTAGTCGAACTCATCAACTATGAACGTATTCAAGCTGGATTGAAACCGCTGAGTTTGAATGCAAAATTAAACCAATCAGCCTCCACCCATAGCCAGGATATGGCAGAAAAAGATTACTTTAACCATACAGGATCAGATGGTTCTAGAGTAAGCGATCGCATTTACAATGCAGGCTACCATTATTCGTTGGCGAGTGAAAATATCGCTGCTGGGCAATATTCACCCGAAGAGGTAGTTCAAGCTTGGATGGATAGTCCAACACACCGCGCTAACATCATGAGTGCTGATTACCAAGAAATTGGTGTTGGTTACTACTACTTGGAGAACGATACAGGCAATGTCAACTACAATCATTACTGGACAACAGATTTTGGAACAATTTTTTAATTAACTAATTTCTATTGATTGGTAATTCCCAAATTTTACCTAATTTGCCGATAAAACCATGATAGGTTCCAAGAAAACAAGCAAATAACTTACTCCCTTTTTGGTCGGAATCATAGAGAAGAATTTTAATCATGCTAAACAGCATATACTTGAAGCGATATCTAACACAATTTAGCCTATGGGATACTGTTGTATTTCTAGTTTCTATATATGTATGATTGCGACATATATAATAATGACGTAAGCTAGAATACTCTTGAATTATTAATTTTCTGCTCAAAAAATTCACTTTTAAAGGCTGACCAAATTGATGCTGCATAATAGCATCTGTTACAATTAGGTTATGATATCCCTGTTTCCTAAAACGCCATCCATAATCAATATCAATACCATCAATAAAGAAGTCTACACAGGGTAGATCAATAGTTTTTGCAGCCGCTAAATTGATTAAAGAACCTGATGTAATAGGTGCATCACATTCATAATATTTAGCATCTATTTTATGCGGACAAGCTGTAAAATAACTTCCATTAAAATTTGCACCTTGAACAATATTATCAGTTTCTATATCTATCGAAGTTGGAGCAATAATTCCCAGAGAATGCTGGTTTAATGGAAAATCCAAGTATATCTCTAATAGTTTTTGTAAGCAGTTTTCTGCGGGAATACTATCTTGATCAAATACCCATAAAAAATCATAATTTAGCTTAATTGCTTCGCTAATTGCCCAAGATATACCATAACCAATTCCCTGATTTTCTGGGTGATGCTCAATATTAATATCTTGATAGTAATTATCAGTAATTAGCCTAATTGCGGAATTATCTAAAATATAAATTTTTTCAACTGGATGGGATTGGTTGTGAATTGCCTGAAGACATTTTTCCACAGATGCTAAATCGTTATATGCAGTAATATAAGCTGCTATTTTCATAGGTTGGAATCTGAATAGATTTCATCTAATTTTTGATTTATTAGTTGATGAAAAACATTCCCTTGCTCATTCCAATCTGCTAATCTATCAATATATTCAAGTGATTTAGCTTTGAGTGACTGTCGTAATTCTGGATGATTATATAGTTCTAGTAAAGCATCACACATTGATTGTGGATTAGGTTCGACAAGATAACTATTTTCTAAATGTACTAAGTCATAGCTAGTATTTTCAACCTCCAAATCCATTAATATCGAGCCACAAGCCATAACTTCATGGGCAACAAGCGATAAATTTGTAGAGGAAGGAGCAATACAAACATCACAAACAGAATACAATTCTGCTAAAGACTCTACTGATAACATCCCCACGTTATAACATTTAAATGGGACAGTAGGAATATCATTCCAGCCGTAAGATATCAAGGTAATATTTTCGGCTTTTTGAGAAAATAGATGTAGTGCGATGGAAACTAATTCAAAGCAACGTCGAGGAGTAACACTGCGTCCATAAAAGGCAATTTTAAAACTATGATTATTTGTTAACTCCCTAATTGCTTGGTTGTTAATTTGATTTCGCGGATAATAAATGTCTTTTTCAACAACAATATGGTAAAAATCAGCAGCAACCTGGTGCTTTGTTTGTAATAAATTGGTTAACCATTGACCTAATGTAATATGATAATAACCAAAGCTATAGGTATTTTGAGCTAGATAATAATAACTACCTAATGAGTAAAATAAAGGTTCATAATCTTGGACAAAGTACGTTTTTAAATCTGCATCTATAGTTAATGCTGCATAGGCAGTAATCCAAGATGTAGAAACAAGAATGTTTGTTTTTGTTCCGTGAGTCGTCGGATTATAGATTTTTACTTCCGCGTTAATTGGTTCAAAATACTCGCATATTTGCTTTTGTATTTGTTCTGGACTAATTAACCTATCGTAATCTCCAACAATGTAAATAGTACATTTGCAACCGAACAATTCAATGAATTTCACAAACCTAAATAGGTTTTTATGTCCTCCTGAACCTTTGGAAAAATAGGGAATTAGCCAAATAAACTCTAAAGCTGATGGTTTGCAAATATTCTTACTGAAATCAGTGGATTTTTGAATAGTCTTTTGATTATGATACTCTAAACTATTAATAATTATTTGTTCAAATTCAGGGATTTTACCCTGTTTTGTCTGCTTAATTGAAGTCTCGTTCTCTTTATTAGGTGTAGCTAAAAAAAGTGCAATTTTGTAAAAAATACGGGAGATAGTTAAACGTAAACCAATCGTTTGAATTTTGTTAAAAGTCTTGTTAATTAAAGACAATATTCTTTTAATTAGCATCTAATTTTCTTGTTTACGAGATTGTTCCGATAAAATTTTTCGACTAATATAAGAGGGAATATTGTCAGAATATGTTCCATAAAACTGACCAGTTATAATTCCCAAATTATTAAAGAATCTTTGCCAAATCCAATATATTTTTTGTGTAAATGAAAGTTGAGAGGTTTTGACTAATTGCCTAAGATCGCCATAAAAAAGACCGACAAATCTTTTCATATAATTAAAAATAGATGCTTTTTCAACAACCCCAATTTGTTGATATGCTCGATATTCATCGAATTGTCTTTTCATCCATTCTGTCGCACTATATGTATGGGAATGATACACAGTTGCGGTGGGTTCATAACATTTAATATAACCATTTTCAATTATATCTTTAGCCCACCATTGATCCTCAGACATTTCTACACATCGAAAGGGAATTTTTTCCCAAATACTTCTTCTAATACAGGAATTATTGTTAGAAAAAAAGATATATTGACCTTGATTTTCTTCATATTTTTGGTCTTGCTGCCAACATTTGCGTTGAAGTGAAAACCCATCAAAATGTCTATATAAGTTTAAGGCAACAATCGGATCACAGTCTTCTCTCGGTAAATGCTTGCCAAATACTCCAGCTATTTCTGGTTGTTCTCGTAGAGGTAGAACCAAGTTTTGCAACCACTGATCATTTGCTGGGGTAGCATCTTGAGTAATGAAAGCAATAAATTCTCCTTGGGAGTTTTGAACACCAAAATTGCGAGTACCACCATGATTAAACTCAGTGGGATGAATTTGGATAAGTCTTACATTATGCTTTTGAATAATTTCGAGAGAGTTGTCTTTTGAACCAGAGTCGATGACAATTACCTCATAACCAAAATCAGTTTTCTGAGAAAGAACTGCTGTTAGAACTTCATCTAAAAATTCTGCACCATTTTTAGTGGGAATAATGACTGAAACGAAGGTAGACATATATTGAACTGGAATGATATTTTCTTGGTGCTAAATATTATTAAGATTTATTATGAATTACTCTTTGTCTGCACCCGGTAAGTTAAGCGATCGCTTAAACTGAAACCAGGACTTTCTGATTTGCCAAAATTTAGAGGTTTCCATAGCTGTAATTCTTGCTTGTGCTTGGAGAAGTTCTTGCTGCGTCTGCACCATGGGAATCCTAGATGTACTAGCTACATTCTCTAAATAGGTTTTATCTCGCAACAATTGTCCATGCCTTTCTTCCAAAATTTTTACTTTCTCTTCCAAAATATTAATTAAGTTTTGTTTCGATTGAATATCTGCATATGCAGTATCTAGTTGAACTTGAAGCTTCTGTTGATTAATCTCAATTTCTCGCTGATTGATCTCGATTTCACTCTGATATTTTTTCTGATAATATTCCAGATTTCGCTGATATTCTGCTTCGTAATTCAATAAATCTGCTTTAGCTTGATCTTGGAATTCTTGAACCTTTTTCGCACCTTCTAAAGACTTTTGTTGTGATTCAAGTTCTGACTTCATTACGATTTGAAATGCATCTTGAGAAATACTCAAACTGTTCCCAACTAAAGATATGTCAGTTCCCACAACTCCAATATAACCATCAGCATTTTCAATTCCGGAGATATGTTCGACGTAATATTTATCAAACTTTGGAGATAGTGATGAATCCCTGTAAGCTTCAAATTGTGAGAATTTTTCGCTAGTTATAGTTGGTTTAAATAAGCAACTCGCTAGGGTGTGATGTTGTCCTAAAAACACTGTTTCACCAAAAATACTCACCATTAAATCTCTAAATTCGCTGAATCTAAATTTATGCAGGTGAAACTCACTAATCCAGGGTGAAACCCGATAATCATTAGGGCAGGAAATAAAAGCTTGTCCATCAGCTTTTAATAATCGCTTTAATTCAAATAAAAAATCCCTTGGTCTTTCTACATGTTCTACAGTTTCAAAAGAAATTACCACATCGAAACTAGCATCAGCTAATTCTTGGATATGATGAGCATCTGATTGAATATAGGTTATAGCTGGGTGCTGATGAAACTTTTGAGCAAATTCAATAGATTCTTGATCGATGTCAACACCTACTACTTGGGTAGCACCTTGTAGGGCTAAATATTGAGTTCCGTAACCGCTACCACAAGAAACATCCAATACTCGCTTTCCTTGAATAAAAGGTGCGACAAAAGCATAGCGAATCATGTGTTCTAAGTTAGCGAAAGGTAGCATTTCCACACCAACTTGTCCAGCGATATGTCGCTCTCCTGTATATTCAAGATTAACATCAGAATTGGTTGTCATGATTTTGAAGCACCTCATCAAAGAAATTAATATATTTTGACACCATTTGATTGACGGAATAAGTAGGGTAAACTGTTTCCCAAGCATGATAAGACATTTCTTTTAATAATCCTCGATCAAAGCAGAGTTGTCTTAGTGCTTCCACAAATCTCACTCGTTGATTTTGGGGAGTAATAAATCCATTATGATGGTCTTTTATTATCTCATGTATGCCGCTAGGAATATCGTATACTACTGGTACACATCCATGTCCCATTGCTTCCAATAAAGCTAACGGCAAGCCTTCATATTCACTAGTTAAAATGACCACATCATGGTGTTCTAAAAGGTGAGATAATAGTTCTGGCGTGGCTCTGCCAATAAAGTTTATGCAATCATCAACCCGCAGTGAACGAATTCTATGCATTAAGAGTTCAGTGTCATCACCTTCACCAACCAAAGTCCACTCACAGGATAATCCTTTTTGCTTTGCTAGTGCTGCTAGTTGAGGAATTTCAAAGATACACTTTTGGTGTTCAATAATTCGTCCAGAGTAAATTATTTTCAGCGTTTGACTGTTTTTTCTTTCTACCCATTGAGAGTTCATTTTAACTCCGTAGGGTATGCGGGTTAATGGTATGGTTGTAGAATTATCTTTAAGGATTTGATTTGCTTTTTGATAGCAAACTTGGCTGACTGCGATCGCGCTTTGGATCCGACTGAGATTATTCTGGAAAATATCGTAGTAAAATGCCTCGTCAGCATGAAAAATATGGCTAATGGCAAAACGAGAGGGTATTTTATTTGTGCGTTCGTAAACTTGACTGATAAAATTAGGAATGATGATTCCTGCTGTATCTGACAGTAAAGCTGATGTAATTTCTTCGGGTAAATGTCCTTGATTTTCGCTAAAGTTATAGCCAATAATCGATATTCCTTGCTGCTGAAGTTTTCTGACCTCCAAATCATCCAAATTATTGACATAAAGCGCTAACCGTGCATTCCACTGGTGTTTAGGTAAAGCAACTAACATGTGCTTAACAAAAGTTTGCACACCACCAACATGCATCCCATCAAGGAAAAATGTGACGGTGGGATGTTCTTGAATATAGGTAATTTGCTGTATTTTAGCAACAGAAGTTGTTGAAACTTCGGGCAAACATTGGTTATGAGGGGTAATTTTAACTGCTGATTGGGGAGAAATTTCCTCTAATGCAAAGTCCTGATCTACTGTTTGCTGGCGGACGCGATCGCAGTTAAGATCATTCCAAGATAAAACGCGATCAAAAAACTTAGCGTAGCGATAAGCCATTGTTTCAGCGGTACATCCTTTATTCCGGATACTATTCACCGCTGCATTACTAAGGGATTTAAATTTAGAAAATCCTCCTGCTAAGTCCCGCAAAACCGCAGCAAAACCGTGAATGTCTCCCGTTTCCACCAGAAATCCATTTACACCTTCTTGAATTACCTCTTCCACACCACTAGAAATTCTACTCACAACGGGTATGGTACCATGTGCCATTGCTTCTAATAGCGACAAAGATAATCCCTCAAATTCGCTTACCAGTAGAAATACATGATGTAATTTTAATTGTTGACTTACCTCCTCACGACTCAAAGGACCAACAATACTAATACAATCTCCTAAACCTAGATGTTGAATACGCTTATCAAGGGTAATACGGTTAGATTGATCTCCAGCTAATGTGAGATGAAATGGTACTTCCCACTGCTTGAGTAAAAAAGCTATTTCTAAAGTATCGAATATGCGTTTTTGATATTCAACAAATCTACCAGTATAAATAATTTTTAATTTATGGCTATCTTGGATAATAGGAGTTTCAATACCATATGGAATTACTGCTGTTGGTTGAGAAAGCTGATTTAAAGGGACGAATTTTTGAGCGTGAGTATAAATATGTTTACTGACTGTAACTATGCCATCAAAATGTGGATAAAAATGCTCTAAAAGCCGATAATAATATTTTTCATCTGAATGTAGAATAAATGTCCTGGCAATATTATGAGGAATACTATCAAGGATATATAGCATACTCAACATATAGTTGATCACCAATATCCCCGGTTTTACCGGATCAAAAATTCCATTGTGTTCAAGGTACTGTCTAACTTTAGTGGCAATATCAATTTTATCTTGACGATTGTAACTATATAATTTGGCAAAATCCTCACATGTAAAAGTATTAATTTGATGGATTGTAATTGGTAAACTAGAAAAAGCTGGATAGTAATTACCATAGGTAGTGTAACAAATAACATGCACATCCCAGCCTAATGCAGCCATTCCTCGTGCTAGATAATACGCTTGAGTTGTCACCCCACTGACACCAAAACTATCGCTACAAATATATAGTTGAGGTTGATGTCCAATTGGTTTCATGATTTATGTAACATCCCTTTTAAAAAAATTCGCAATACCCGTGATAGCGGGAAGCAAGCTATACAATACTCGCAGAGCAAGAAGCAAGCGTAATGGTATTATATTTTCTAACGGGATTTGAACCCGACACAAAACATATTGCTTGGTAGTTCTAGAGGACTTAAACCCCCAAAGTTCATTAATTACCTAATAATCGCCATTTATGATTATAAATATGATGGAATTTCTCGATTATTATTTCTACCTTTGATCCAGAATGCTTGATCACTTTCCACACGTTCAATTAATGGTTTTTCATGACGTTGATGGCAAAAATCATAAAATGCTTCTCGACATCCCTCCCAAAAACCAAAATCATCTAGGATCACACATCCACCATCAGGAATACGATCGTAAAACGTTTCTAATACCAGTAAAACAGATTTGTACCAATCAGCATCACAGTGCAAAAGCGCAACTGTTTCCGGTAATGGTGAATTAATAAAAGTATCTTCAAACCATCCTTTTCTAATAGTGTAATTTTCCGCTTTTGTTCCAACTAAACCCATCACTGTTTCCACATCTTCAACAGTTGCTAGACAATCACCAACCCATTTTTTGGCATCTTCTCCATCTTCAGGCGATGTTTCTGGTAATCCTGCAAAGCTATCATAAAGCCAAAGATGTCTCCCGGAATTTAAATGTTGAGAAATAACTGCCGCTGAACCACCTTTATATGTCCCGCATTCAACAAAATCACCCGGAACATTATTGTTATTTATATATTCGCAAACTCGACTAATATTTTTCAGTTTGCCAAGACTACAATAGGTATATTCTTGGACTTTCTGTTGAATATGTTCTAATTTATACATAAACTTGATTATCACTCAACATATACAAGATACCGATTACTGGCTTCCAATTATTTTATATAGATTGTTGATCCAAAAACAAAATATTTTCTTTTTAGTTGGTTAAGTAACCAACTAAAAATTATCTACCCTAATTTAAATAAACTACCGTAACCATTCTTCGATTTGAGAATAGTCACTATTTTCCCGATATAGTCCTATGGATTTGGCTTTTTCGAGTTCTTGTCTTGCTCGTGTTAAATCATTTTTTTGAAAATATGTCGTAATTTTAGCTGCTGCAATATTTGGACGCATAAAATCGGGGACAATGCTGAGTGAATAACCAAAAGCTGCTTCAATTTCTTCATTAGAGAAAGAATCAATTGAATAGTTAGCTGCTAGTATTTCTGAAGGAATTTCCTTGATATATTTAAAAATAACTGAGCACTCTGGAACATAATATAGGGGTTGAAAATATTCCCTCAGTCGGTACATTGTCAAATGAATCCATGTTGTCCAAAAGTAGGAAAAATCTTGATGATGTAATAGAGATTTACCAGCAATAAGATATGGGAAAAAGTTTTGAATACAGCTATTTGTCAATTCCCAAGATTTCATCGCATCCACTAGCAGAAACTCTATTTTACCTCCTTCCCAAGTCCTATTTATGAGATCACCTTCATGGATTTGAATATACTGTTTGTAAAGACTAATTCTGTCTATATATTCGCCAATGAAACTGTCTCCAGGTTGATATTTACTTCCTATTTCATGACCTTCAAAAATTTGACCAATATATTCATCCCAAATAAAGATATCATGAGCATGTATACGGTTATCTTTATTTTGTATTTTGGAATTTGCCTCTAGTCCCCTTGCGAGGGAAATGGAAAATGAACCGATAAAACAACCAAGTTCAACGATTTCCCCCTCTCCCGTATAGTTTGATTTTGTGTATTCTTCGGTATAGGCTTGTTCATCAGCTGTTGTCATACCGAGAAAATAATAACCGCTTGGATCTTTAGTATAAACAGGTTTTGTGGTTTGGAGATTTTTGGCGATAGATTTTTGCTCACGAAAGGCATTTGGTTCCTTGTATCCGAAAAGGGCTTTTACCTTAAACCACTGGGTACGCAGTTTCCAAAATTTGCTGCTTTCCATACCTCTAATTAAACCACGGGCTTGGTCTAATTGTAGTTGTAACTGTTTTAGTTCTGCTTGAGTCCGGTGAAGTTGCGATCGCAAATCTCTATCTTCCTCTTTACTCTGCCCCATTTCCATGTTTTCAATATTTGATTGCTTGATAATTGACATAGTTTCTCCTCACCTTAATGTGTGATTTTTACTGATGTAAAACTTTAACAAAATTAAATGCTACTTTAAAGCAGATATAATATTTGGGATTTTAACTAGAACCTAATAACCTAGATAATCTAATTTCTTCCACTTCAATAGGATGATCTATTAATGCATGGACTGTTTTTCCTGTATCTGGTGGTAAAACTTGAAAAACTATTGCATTATCGATCCAGTCTAGAGTTAATACTTGGTAACTTTCGGACACAGCAACAGTTAAACTATAGGAGCCATTTCTTAAAGGAATTTTGAATTTAAATCTAACCTGAATCGTCTCACCAACTTCAACAGCACCAATTTTGAGATTTTCTTCAAATGTATTAGTTCCCAAAATTTCGTTGCCATTTTTATCACATATATAAAACCCGATCAAGCAGCTTTTTAATGCTTCATAAGCTTTGATATTAGCGACTAAAGTAACTTCCTCATTGAAGGAAAAAATTGGACTTTCCCCATCATCTTCACCAAATTGATTTAGAAGTTGAATTTTTTCAATTAAGGCTCTGCTACTGCCACGACGTTTAAATTCTTCTTTCGCGATTAGAGATTTTGATTGACTTAATTGTTCTGAATTATATGGAGAAGATTCCAGATTGTTTTCAATTGACTTCAGATGATTATGAGTAGTTTCATGTTCATGTAATTGACCTATATTCAGTTCTAAATCTGTGAGTAATTTCATATACTCAATAATGACTGCATTTGGCAAACCAGATGTATACATCTTGCCATCATGGATCATCACAGCAGAATTGCATAATGTTTTGATTGCACTAGAATCGTGGGAGACAAATAAAGTTGTTACTCCTGAGTCCATCAAATTTCGCATCCGTCGCATACAACGATGTTGAAACACTACATCTCCAACTGATAGTGCTTCATCAACTATCAAAATTTCCGGATCCACATTTACAGCAACTGCAAACGCTAAACGAACAAACATCCCGCTAGAATAGGTTTTTACAGGTTGATCAATAAAATCACCTATATCAGCAAAACTAGCAATTTCATCAAATTTGTCTTCTATTTCTTTTTGACTTAAGCCTAAAATTCTGCCGTTAAAAAATACGTTTTGCCTTCCAGTAAACTCTGGGTTAAAACCACTGCCTAATTCTAACAAAGCAGAGACCCGACCATTTACTTGTACTTCGCCAGTAGTTTGCGTTAAGGTTCCGGCAATAATTTGTAGTAATGTACTTTTACCTGAACCATTACGTCCAACAATTCCAACTGTCTGCCCTCGCGGAATCTCGATATTGATATCTCGCAGTGCCCAAAATTCTTCACTTCTGCTTTTACCAGGCAGTAATATTTCCTTGAGCCTATCTACAGGACGGTTGTACCGCTTAAAGCACTTAGAAACATTGTTGAGTGAAATAGCAATTCCTTCCCCCATATCTTTAACATCAATCCTCAAGCTCTCACACCACTCTCAAAAATTAGGTTTATAGTTATATCTTCTATGTTTTTGATCAAACTATAATTATTCATTGCTTGTTATTACAACAATCCCTTCGCCGTTCCCGAACAATCCTAAAGTAATTTTATTGCAGTCTGTGTTTGCCACATCAGAATATCTGACAAATACAATATTGATTGTATGCCGATCGCACTATTAAACCAAGATATCTGGATCAATACCTAACTTCCTCAAGTTATAAGTGTTTATAAAACATCCGCAAAAGCTGGACGTAAGCGGCGATAGCACCATAAACCAAGACAGAAAATTGCTAAGGCAATTAAAGAACTTACACCCCACTCACCCCAATGTGTTACTTCTCCGTTGATAATCAAGTCGCGGTAAACTTCAACGATCGCAGTTACCGGATTTAACCAGAATATCCAATTTCGCCACTCTTCAGGAATTGAAGACGCTGGGTAAATAATTGGTGTCATATACATCCAAATGTTTAACAATACGCTAATTGTTTGGGGAATATCCCGTAGAAATACGGTGACACCAGCTGCTAAATAACCTAATCCTGCGGTTAATAATAGTTGTGGTAGCCAAATTAGGGGCAAAAGTAGCAACGTTGGGTGTAAGGTGTGAGAAGTAAAAGCGACAAACACAATTAACAGCATTAACCCAAAAGCGCTTTCAATAAAGGTTGAAAGAATTGGTACAAGTGGTAATAATCCTAGAGGGAAGACGACCTTTTTCACCAAATTTGGCTGTGCCACAATTGAGTTTGCCGATTGGATTAAACCACCACTAAAAGCAATCCAAGGCAGGAGTCCAGCAAATAACCACAAACCGAAGGTAAAGTTATTTTCTGGTAAACCTTTGAGAGTTAGTTTGACTTTGAGGACGAAGGAAAAGACGTAAGTATAGATCAGGAGTTGCGCTAATTGATTAAGTAGGGGCCAAAGATTACCCAAGACAGAACCTTTGTAACGTGCTTCCAAATCTCGTCTTACCATAGTTCTGAGCAAATCAAATTTAGCCCACATTTTGTCGCTAATTGGCAAGAAGCGTTTGAATTTTGCAGCTTTTTTAGCAGTTCCCTTGAATGGGTTTAACAATTTATATTCCTCGCTTGTTACCTACACACCTTATCCTCATGAGCTTAATGAAGTTAGTGACCTCAAAAAGTTTCTTTGCTATTTATTTACAGTTATTCAGTTACACTATCAGGGTTAATACTTTGCGATCGCTAGTTTTTAGCCTGTTTACATTCACTTTTATACTCTTGTGGTGTCCCCACAGAAGTCAAAAACCTTTTCCCATGCGGATGGGAAATAACTAATTCTCCTTGGGTAGTATCAGATTGAACATATTAATGGATGGGAAAGTTGAACAACAGGTGTTTTTCGCCACGAGTTTACCATTACTACTGAAATAAGTTAAGTCTTTATTGATTGAACGCACCGTAATAACCTGAAGTTGACTCTCGGCTAAACCCTACTCATAATCTAGAGTTACAAACTACGGTTCTCAAAATAGGGGAGATTTAGCTTCTGAGTTTTGAGATGATGGATTGGTAAAGTTAGATAAATATCAAAATTTAACCATCGTGGAAATCTATTTATTTCGTCACGGCATCGCCGAAGAAAAGCGGGCAGAACTCCCAGATGAAGATAGAAAACTAACCCAAGAAGGACAACAGAAAACCGAAAAAGTCGCCCAGTATCTCAAAAAACTGGATTTTCGATTTGACTTAATTCTCACTAGTCCCCTAGTCCGGGCAAAACATACAGCAGAAATACTTATGCAAGCTGGACTTAGCCAAAAAGTGGAGGAGTCAGCATATCTTGCCCCTGACGGTGAAATCTCCGAGTGGCTTATTAACTGGTTAGAACCAAAAAAATATTCATCTAAAATTAAGTTAGTACTAGTTGGACATGAGCCAGATTTGGGGCATTGGGCAGAAATTCTGGTTTACGGTGAAGCCAAAGGACGGTTAGTCCTCAAAAAAGCGGGTATGATCGGGATAAAGGCACCAGAAACAGGCTCTCTCCTGGGTCACAGTGATATGTTTTGGTTAACACCACCAAGGTACTTGATTTAACGGGATTTAAATGTTGTAGAAAAAATTTCTGTTAAAACCGATACTGTAATGGCGAACATAATTTCTGGTAATTTAGCCTAAGCAAATACGAGCAAAAAGCAGATGGTGTTGCCATGATGGTGTGCGAATATAAGCCCGGTTTGGAAGGCATTCCTGCCGCCGAATCAAGTGTTAGCTTCGTTGATGGGCAGAAAGGTATACTCGAATACCGTGGTATCCGGATCGAGGAACTGGCAGCAAAAAGTACATTTTTGGAAACTGCATACCTTTTGATCTGGAATGAATTGCCAACAAAAGAGGAATTGGAAAAGTTTGAACATGAGGTTCGCTACCATCGTCGGATTAAATATCGTATCCGCGACATGATGAAATCGTTTCCGGAAAGCGGTCATCCGATGGATGCTTTGCAAGCTTCGGCTGCGGCTTTGGGTCTATTTTATTCTCGACGAGATTTACATAATCCTGTCTATATTCGGGGTGCGGTGGTGCAACTGCTGGCGACTATTCCTACGATGGTGGCTGCATTCCAGTTGATGCGTAAGGGGAATGATCCTGTACGTCCCAATGATGATTTAGATTATTCTGCCAACTTCTTATACATGTTAAATGAGAAGGAACCTGATGAATTGGCAGCGAAAATTTTTGATGTGTGTCTAATTCTTCATGCTGAGCATACGATGAATGCTTCTACATTTAGTGCTAGGGTGACAGCTTCGACTTTAACTGATCCCTATGCGGTGGTGGCAAGTGCGGTGGGAACTTTGGGTGGTCCTTTGCATGGTGGGGCAAATGAAGAAGTAATTGAGATGTTGGAGAAAATTGGAACGGTAAAAAATGTCCGTCCTTACATCGAAGATTGCATTCAGCGTAAGTCGAAAATTATGGGGTTTGGACATCGTGTCTACAAAGTGAAAGACCCTCGCGCTACTATTCTCCAGGATTTAGCCCAACAGTTGTTTGCTAAATTTGGGCATGATAAATACTTTGATATTGCCCAGGAAATGGAGCGAGTTGTTGAGGAAAAACTGGGTCACAAAGGAATTTATCCAAATGTTGACTTTTACTCCGGCTTAGTGTACCGCAAAATGGGAATACCCACAGATCTGTTCACACCGATTTTTGCGATCGCACGGGTAGCCGGATGGCTAGCACACTGGAAAGAACAACTGGAAGAAAACCGGATTTTCCGACCGACCCAAGTCTACAATGGTGTTCATGAAGCGCTCTACACGCCAATTGAGAAAAGATAATCAAAGGATCTGGGGACAATAGAGAATACTCCTGACTCCCTAGACTCAAAACCTAATTTCTAATCAATACCATAAGTAGAAATTCTCACCAGCGGTAATCAGCCAAAAACCAAGCAGCGATATACTAGGCATGGGATTGTCAGCAATCTAAGATTTGCCTGATTATCAGCGACGATACTGCGGATGAATTTACATTTATTCACGAAGTCAGAGTAAGTTCCTCGCCGTGAAGCGGCAGGGTCTCTCTGACAGAAGTTAGTTGTCGGCGACGATGAATCAATGACCACAGCAAAGGTGAAACACTCAGGCGTAAAGTGTAGGATGTGAAAGTTAAAAATCTCTACTTTTGGTCTTAACTCCCACCTGATACTTTCATCTTTCATATGACTTGAAGAGCGCAAACATGAACTCAGGAATTGATCTGCAAGGAACATTTATTGATTCCCTCAAGGAATTGGGCTTGCCAGCGGGAACAGCTAAAGCCCTCTGGATGCCCCTGCCAATGATTTTAATGCTGATTGGTGCCACAGTCGGTGTACTTACCTGCGTTTGGCTAGAACGGAAAATATCGGCAGCAGCACAACAGCGGATTGGTCCTGAATATATTGGTCCATTGGGTTTACTGGCACCTGTAGCCGATGGTCTAAAGCTGGTTTTTAAAGAAGACATTATTCCAGCTAAGTCTGATGCTTTATTGTTTACCCTCGGTCCCATCATCGTTGTATTACCGGTATTTCTGTCTTACTTAATCGTACCCTTCGGACAGAATTTACTAATTACCGATGTCGGTATGGGGGTATTTTTGTGGATTGCCCTGTCTAGCGTTCAGCCAATCGGCTTGTTGATGGCAGGTTATGCTTCCAATAATAAATATGCCCTATTAGGTGGTTTACGAGCTGCGGCACAATCCATTAGCTACGAAATTCCCTTGGCTTTGAGCGTACTAGCGATCGCTATGATGTCCAATAGCCTCAGTACCGTAGATATCGTTAACCAACAATCTGGTTATGGCATCTTAGGTTGGAACATTTGGCGACAACCTGCTGGCTTTATCATATTCTGGATCGCCGCCCTCGCAGAATGCGAACGGATGCCTTTTGACTTACCCGAAGCTGAAGAAGAACTTGTTGCAGGTTATCAAACCGAATACTCCGGGATGAAATTTGCGCTATTCTACCTAAGTTCCTACATTAACCTCGTACTTTCTGCCCTATTAGTCGCAGTTTTGTATCTTGGTGGTTGGGATTTCCCCATCCCCATCAACTTAATTGCTAGCCTAATCGGAGTTAGTGAAACCGAACCATGGTTACAAGTAGTAACTGCGGCTTTGGGTATTACCATGACCCTACTCAAGGCATATTTCCTTGTCTTTATCGCCATCCTTTTGCGCTGGACAGTACCACGGGTTCGTATTGACCAATTACTAGATTTGGGTTGGAAGTTCTTACTACCAGTTGCTTTAGTTAATTTACTACTAACAGCAGCCCTAAAACTAGTTTTTCCTGCGGCCTTCGGTGGATAAAAATAATTAGGAGTTAAGAACGAAGGGTTGATGGAACAAATCAAGCCAGTCAAAAGTTCATAATTTCCAATTTTGAACTTTTGATAAGCAATGTTTAACTCCCAATTCTTAACTCCTAATCCCTAACTGGTAATTATTGAGAGTGGAACACAATGCTGAAATTCCTCAAACAAGTCGGCGATTATGCCAAAGAAGCGGTACAAGCAGGTCGTTATATTGGTCAAGGTTTGGCAGTAACCTTCGATCACATGCAGCGTCGTCCTGTCACCGTTCAATACCCTTACGAAAAACTAATTCCTAGTGAGCGCTTCCGAGGTCGGATTCACTATGAATTTGATAAATGTATTTCTTGCGAAGTTTGTGTGCGAGTTTGTCCCATCAACCTACCTGTAGTTGACTGGGAATTTGACAAAGCTACTAAAAAGAAAAAACTGAAGCACTACAGCATCGACTTCGGTGTTTGTATTTTTTGTGGCAACTGCGTCGAATACTGTCCAACAAACTGTTTGTCAATGACAGAAGAATACGAACTTGCCACCTATGATCGCCATGAATTGAACTACGATAACGTTGCCCTTGGTCGCTTACCTTACAAAGTTACCGATGATCCAATGGTTACACCACTACGAGAATTAGTGTATTTGCCCAGCGGAGTTATGGATCCTCATGATCTACCCGCAGATGCACCCCGCGCAGGTGCTTACCCCCAAGATTTGGTGGAAAAAGCGGAAAAATAAGTATTAACTATTTTGTAAGGTTAACAAGGACAAAAAAGTGAATTTAGCTGAAGGTGTACAGACTGTTACGTTTGCCATATTGGCACTGATGATGCTAGGGGCAGCCTTGGGAGTAGTTCTTTTTGAAAAGATTGTTTATTCTGCCTTTTTATTAGGTGGCGTATTCATTAGTATGGCAGGAATGTATCTACTACTAAATGCTGACTTTGTTGCATCTGCACAATTACTTGTTTATGTTGGGGCGGTTAATGTCTTGATTTTGTTTGCCATCATGTTGGTAAATAAACAGGAAGATTTTGTTTCTCTTCCCAATGCTTGGGTACGAAAAGCACTAACAGCGGTTGTTAGCTTCGGTTTATTTGCCCTTTTAAGCACGATGGTGTTAGCGACTCCTTGGTCACTATCTACTGGAACTCCTGTTGATAATCCAATAGTCGTAATTGGTGAACATTTCTTTAGCGATTATTTATTGCCTTTTGAACTAGCTTCAGTGCTGCTGTTAATGTCAATGGTGGGTGCAATTGTTTTGGCACGCCGCGAGTATTTGCCACAACAAACTGCTGATTCCGCTTTAGCACCAACAGTTTTGACATTACCTGAACGTGCAAAAGAATTGGTGGCAACAGGCAGTGAAAACGAGTAAAAATTGAAATCAGTTAACAGTTATCACAGTTTCAGCCAGACATCCAACCTTACTGAAATCTACTCACTTTATAAAGAGATTGGCAAGAATATTTACACTCACTCTTTTGTGACATTGTGTAATTAACTCTGCCTGATTACTTAGAAGTAGAGATTTAAACCCAAGAATAAACCAGTAAGCGATAACTATTAACATTCACCAAGACATTCAATCATCAAAACTCATCAAAAACAAGTAATTTAGGCAAGAAAAGGTAAAAAAATTATGCAACTCCAATACTTTTTATTGCTAGCAGCAGCACTGTTTTGTATTGGTATCTATGGGGTTATTACCAGCCGAAACGCAGTGCGTGTACTTATGTCAATTGAGTTATTGCTAAATGCCGTGAACTTGAATTTAATGGCATTTTCTAACTACCTTGACTCTACTGCAATTAAAGGTCAAGTATTCACTGTCTTTGTAATTACTGTAGCGGCAGCCGAGGCAGCGGTGGGATTGGCAATTGTTTTGGCAATCTACCGGAACCGAGATACTGTCGATATGGAACAGTTTAACCTCCTGAAATGGTAGTAGTTGTGTGGATTTAAAGCAGGTAATTATTGCTTATAAGGCACGGGATGCTCAAAGCCAACGCTGGGCTGAAACCTGTGCCAAGCAACTCGAAAGCCTCCATTGTCATGTTTTGATGGGACCAAGTGGACCAAAAGATAATCCTTACCCCGTATTTTTGGCTTCCGCTGCCCAATCAATTGACTTAGCTTTAGTGCTGGGAGGCGATGGCACTGTTTTAACTGGTGCCAGACACTTAGCCCCAGTTGGCATTCCCATTTTAGGTATAAATGTGGGAGGTCATCTGGGGTTTTTAACTGAGTCTGTGGAAGAATTTCAAGACACCGAGGCAGTTTGGCAACGTTTGCTGGAAGATCGCTATGCAATTCAGCGACGGATGATGCTACAAGCCGCTGTGTATGAGGGACATGGTTCAAATTTAGAACCTGTTACTGAGCGCTATTTGGCGTTAAATGAAATCTGTATTAAACCCGCTTCAGCTGATCGAATGATTACATCAATTTTGGAAATGGAAATTGATGGAGAAGTCATTGATCAATATGTCGGAGATGGTTTGATTATTTCTACCCCCACTGGTTCTACTGGATATACAGTTTCTGCCAATGGTCCAATTATGCATGATGGGATGGAAGCTCTAACTGTAACTCCCATTTGTCCCATGAGTCTTTCTAGTCGCCCGATTGTTTTACCTCCGGGTTCAGTGGTAAGTGTGTGGCCCCTAGGTGATTATGATTTGAGTACTAAACTTTGGACAGATGGGGTTTTGGGAACTTCGATTTGGCCCGGACATCGTGTTGATATTCGGATGGCAGAATGTCGTGCGAAATTTATTATCTTACGAGAGAATAATTCTTACTATCGAACTTTACGGGAAAAGCTATTGTGGGCTGGAACCAGGGTTAAGTACAGCAGTACACATCATACCAATTGATCTGGAATGGTAGTTTCGACTTCGCTCAGTAGGCTTTGCTAATTGAGCGAAGTCTAGGCAATCTTAATTACTATTTTTGTTATGTTCTTTCAGGAATGTGGTGATTTGAATATGGTGATAAAATCTTCTGTAATCCCTCTATTGGCAATAGTTTTTCTAGTAGGCTGTAGCCCTTCTGACAATTCCACTTCAACTAATTCGGGGCAAGTCAATCCAGATATATCAACCACTAATACGCCAGCATCACAAAATTTAGGACGCTTTCAAGCTGCCCAATATTCAACTCAGGGGAATGTACGTATTGTTCAGGAAGGTGGGGAAAATTACTTGGAATTCGATCAAAGTTTTCGCTCTGATTCTGGTCCTGATTTGTTTGTAATTTTGTACCGAGATTCGACGGTTCCTAAGTCGGGAATTCGAGATAGGGATTATGTAAACCTCGCACCTCTGAAAAGCACTAGTGGCAATCAACGTTATTTAATACCTAAAGATA
The DNA here is from genome assembly GCF_000317435.1 of Calothrix sp. PCC 6303. Taxonomy (NCBI): domain Bacteria; kingdom Bacillati; phylum Cyanobacteriota; class Cyanophyceae; order Nostocales; family Calotrichaceae; genus Calothrix; species Calothrix sp. PCC 6303. The sequence continues at coordinate 5,574,666 of NC_019751.1, read as the reverse complement.
TTCAGGTCGTAAATTATAGATCTGTGGGAATATGGTGCCGCCAATTTAATACAACATTTGGGTTCGCACCTTTGAGCTAAGTCTACTGTTTCGGTTCATATAGTCCCCAGTCCTTAAAACAAGACGGAAGCAAACGTGCCACCCCGACACAAAACTTGCTGCCGTCGTTGATTACTGGGGAATCAAACCCCCAGACTTTGTTGAAAGGCTGGGAAGTGTATCAAGTATCCTTATTATTTAATAGAAACACACTTAATTTAATTTAGGAAAGCATTTTCCACAAAAACCTGGGCTAAACTGGCATGAAGGTGTACCAGTTAAACTTTGTGTCGTGCAGTAGGGAAAACTGGTGCTTTGAAGTTGACTTTGTTGTCGTTTTACGGAAATGATGGCAGAGTTTGTGATTCTATTCTTCAGCAATAACAAAAACGACAGAAGCCTCGGTAGTGCGATGCAGGCTACTGTATTGACGAGTGTCAGGAATATGGCATCCAGAAAACCCATATGCAGTTACCTCTGTAATTTTTTTGCGGGGTTAAAAACTAAAAACGTGAAAATAGGAGAGTTATAAGTCAGAAGTTTCCATAAAGTAAGAGAAAGCTTCGCTGTTTTAGGGCGAGGTATCTCTAACATACTTTAGTTACCATGCAGGTAAAACTGACTTTTGTTTATATATAACCATTTAATGATGTATTTATCATAAGGTTTAGGCTACATAAATCAATATTAGCATAAGTTTTTCTAAATATATGACAGATAATGACAATCGTAATCAGTGAGAAATATATGGGTAGCGATCGCGTGATTGCAGCGTAGCTTAATATATGGGAAAAAAGATTTTGGATTACAACAGATAGATGTATTAATTGAGTTGAGGTGATACTGATGGTGAGAGTTTACGGAGAGGCAGGATTTTTAGCTAACTACTCCCAAGTAGAACGCCAACAGGCGAAGCATTTGGTAGATTACGGAGATATTGAAGTATTACCTTTGATGTGGAGTGCGATCGCGCAACGGTTTGGTGATAGTATCGCCGTATGTGACCCCCACGCAAAACCAGAGGTAGTTTTCACATACAAACAGTTGAATGAGAAGATTTGCGCTTTTGCATCCGGGTTACAGGCATTGGGTATTCAAGCAGGAGAAAGAATATCCCTCATCTCGGATAATTCTCCGGCTTGGTTAGTAGCAGATCAAGGGATTATGATGGCTGGGGCAGTGGATGCAGTCCGGGGTTCCCAAGCTGAACGGGAAGAATTACTATACATTATTGCCAACAGCGGTAGTACTGCTTTGGTTCTAGAAAATTTCAAAACCCTGAAAAAGCTACGTGAAGGTTTAGATGACCTGGGAATCAAATTTGCTATCCTTCTTTCAGAAGAAACACCACCCCCAGAAGAAAGTCTCAAAATTCTTAACTTCGAGCAAATAATTACTCTGGGTGGACAGCATACTTTGATACCCACTCAACTCAAACGTACAGATTTAGCAACATTAATTTATACTTCTGGAACCACAGGCAAACCAAAAGGTGTGATGCTTAACCACGGAAATATTATGCATCAAGTCACCTCTTTAGGTTCGGTGGTACAACCTGAAAAAGGTGATACTGTCCTCAGTATCCTACCAAGTTGGCATAGTTACGAACGTAGCTGTGAATACTTTCTCTTTTCCCAGGGTTGTATGCAGATTTACACCAGTCTGCGTTCAATAAAGAATGACCTGAAGAAATTTAAACCTAATTATATTATTGCAGTCCCTCGGCTATTGGAATCAATCTACGAAGGGGTACAAAAGCAGTTTAGAGAACAACCCCCATCAAAACAAAAATTAGTTAAGAATCTCTTTGCCATTAGCGAGAAATATATCAAAGCTCAACGAATAGTCCAAGGTGTAAGTTTGGATAATTTTCAACCCTCAGTTTTGGACAAAATTACAGCCCAAATTCAAAGTATATTCCTCGCACCATTGCATGCAGTAGGAGAAAAACTAGTTTACGGCAAAGTGCGCGAAGCCACCGGAGGCAAAGTTAAACAAATGGTCAGCGGAGGTGGTGCGCTACCACGCTACGTGGATAACTTTTTTGAAATTGTTGGGGTAGAGATATTTGTCGGATATGGTTTGACAGAAACTTCCCCCGTTACCCATGTACGTCGAAGTTGGCGAAATTTGCGTGGTGCTGCTGGATTAGCAATTCCGGGAACAGAAGTAAAAATTGTGCATCCAGAAACCCGTAAACCCATAGAAAACGGACAACGGGGATTAGTATTATTACGCGGTCCACAAATTATGCAGGGTTACTATCAAAACCCGGAAGCCACAGCCAAAGCAATTGATTCTGAAGGCTGGTTTGACAGCGGCGACTTAGGTTGGGTAAGCGACAAAAATGACCTAATTCTCACCGGACGTGCCAAGGACACGATTGTATTAACCAATGGTGAGAACATCGAACCACAACCCATAGAAGATGCTTGCTTGCGATCGCCCTACATCGACCAGATTATGTTGGTGGGACAAGATCAACGCTCAATTGGGGCATTAATTGTTCCCAATCTCGAAGCTTTGGCAAAATGGGCGCAGGAACACAATTTAGACCTGTGTATACAAGAAGACAATGTTACACTGTCAGGCAGCCAAAAAATCAATCTGGAGAGTAAAATAATCCAGGATTTATTCCGGCAAGAGTTGAATCGGGAAGTGCAAAATCGTCCGGGATATCGACCAGACGATCGCATTAATCCCTTTAGACTCATTTTGGAGCCGTTTTCGATGGAAAACGGCATGATGACTCAAACCTTGAAGATTCGGCGACATGTCGTGGCAGAACATTATCACGATATGATTAACGGCATGTTCGCTTAATCCTCCACAACTGCAAAATCACGAGTGAACGGAAAACATTTATGGATGCCTCGAAACAACTGTTATTAAAGCGCTCTGTTAACGTCAAAGCAATTGTCACCACATTGTGGAAGGAAGAAGTACAACAGCAACTACAAAGTCAAATTAATGAAACAGATAAACAGCTACAGCAATTAGACCTTCAGGGACAAAGAGCGATCGCTGAAATCCAGAAACAGGCTTTACAACCACCTGGACCCCAAAGTATGCAACAAATTGAAAATATCCAAGCTCAGGTAAATCAGAAGAAAAGCGAATTACTGGAGCAAAAAAACCAATTTTTGCAAAATCTCCAACAAGTACAGCTTTTGGAGTTGGATGAAGAAGTCAATCAATTTCAGATGGAAGGCTTTTTCCGGATTGAACCAGGTGACAACTTGATCAGTAAGTTACAAGTAGAAGTGGTTCTACGTGATGGAATCGTCGAAGAAGTTCGCGGTGACATTTAAGTAATTGTGTTTGTAGATCTCCGACTTTTTCAGGAAGTCGGGGATCTAAGTAGGGTCTGCTGTATAGCCCTTTCGGGCATCCAAGAAACGCGTAGCGCAGCGTTAGCTGTAAAAGTCTTCTAATGGGTGTAGGGAGCGGGGAAGAGCCATTTATATTTTCTCTGTTGCCTGTTAAGAGTTCCCTTTTAGACAAATAGTATGTCCTAACCGAGATGTCCACTCCTATACATTCCTAAGTTCAAAAATTATTCCTCAGAACCAGCCCAAACAATCTGCCACATGGGGGGAGAATTTACTAGTACTGTACTACCAATGCTGGTCAATTCAACTTGATATTTTTGATATCTTGTCGATTTGGAAGTACTTCCAGAAACCACTTGCTGAAGATTTCCCCTTTTACTTAAGCCCTTAGAGACAATAGGCTGAGTAATTGTGACTATGATTTGATTCGGATGAGGATAAGTAATTTCAACTTTTTGTTTTCGCAAATCCGTTTCAAATCCTTGAATATCCTCCACCAATTGCATCGCTAGTGCATCCGGCTCAGTTCCTTGTAGTGCCGATTTTAAATTTTCTAAAGGTATTGTTTTATATCCAATTCGCTCCGGCTCTGACACGGTGTTATTCACAGAGACAGAAGAGGATAATACTAAAGGTTCTTGCTGATTTTTACTAACCTCAGATGTCAATTCCGTAGGTTGTTGTCTAATTAATGCCCCAGCAGCGGCTGTGACAAAGAGACTGAGGATTAAAATCAAAAAAAGCTTTAAGTTGACTGACATAATAAAAAGCTCTTTCCATTGTTGTGTGTGAGGTAGTGGGGGAGTGAGGGAGAAAGAAAAACCAAAGGCAATGAAACGTGATTTGGCTAAACTTGTCGGCAATACTTTTTGAGCAGATGAAAGACTTATGAAAATAAGCTTTATGGGACTTGTCTTCTGTCTCCTGTTTTCAGGATTCTAGATTGTGTTTTTTGCCTACTTTTTTCCTGTGCTAGTCCGATTCTGAACCTTTCCCAAATTTATGGGTGGGAATTCGGCGATAAGTAACACAAATTAATAGACTTTTATGTTTTAATATGGTTCCTCGCGCTCGCCATCAAGATACAATTCGATCTGATAGTTTTATTAGAGGCAGTTATTGCTGACGGAAAGGGCAGCTAGAGGTACAAACCCCCGTGAGTGGCTTTTCCCCCTTGCTGCCTGTCTTGAAAAGCTTTGTGTAAACGCAAAGTTGAGCCACTGCGTTGCGGGGGTTTCCCCCGTTGTAGCAGGTGGCGGTGTCGGTTTCCGTCCCGCCAAACTTTGAAAGAAGGAAACCTTCCCCACAAACTTTCTGCTGCCCCCCTGCTTTTTCATTCAAGTTCACATATTATCGATTCCCTAAACCACCATATGAGCATATACGAAGTATTCATGCCTGCACTTAGTTCCACCATGACCGAGGGGAAAATTGTTTCCTGGGTCAAATCGCCAGGTGACAAAGTGGAGAAAGGCGAAACCGTGGTGGTTGTGGAGTCAGATAAGGCAGATATGGATGTGGAATCCTTTTATGAAGGATACCTGGCACATATTATAGTTCCAGCGGGAGAATCTGCTCCAGTGGGAAACGCGATCGCGTATGTCGTGGAAACAGAAGCAGAAATTGCTGGGGCTGTGTCAAAAGCTACCTCTGCTGCTGCTCCTGCAACTCCATCTATAGCTGCCAAAGCTGCCACTAATGGGGCAACCACCACCGCCGCACCAGTTGCCACTACTACAAATGCCTCAAATCACCGCGAAGGGCGTATTGTGGCATCACCACGCGCCAAAAAACTCGCTAAAGAACTCAAAGTAGACCTGAATGCGATCGCATCTGGTAGCGGACCCTTTGGCAGAATCGTTGCTGAGGATATCGAAGCCGCTGCTGGCAGAGTAAGTACACCTCCAACTGTTACTGCTGCACCTGCTCCAGTTGCCGCACCTCCAGCAATACCTAGAACAGCCCCAGCACCTGCTCCTGTAGCTACCGTAGTCCCCGGACAAACAACTCCCTTCAATGCGCTCCAAAACGCCGTTACCCGGAATATGGTGGCGAGTTTGACAGTACCTGTATTCCGTGCTAACTACACTATTACCACTGATGCCTTAGATAGCCTTTACAAGCAGATTAAATCAAAAGGCGTGACTATGACGGCTTTGTTAGCAAAAGCGATCGCGCTAACGCTGAAAAAGCACCCCATCATCAATGCCAGCTATTCGGAGCAAGGTATTGTTTATCACTCAGATATCAATGTTTCTGTAGCTGTAGCGATGGATGATGGTGGTTTAATCACCCCAGTGTTGCGAAACGCGGATGCAATCGACATTTACTCCCTATCTCGCACCTGGAAGTCCCTCGTAGAAAGGGCAAGGGCAAAACAACTCCAACCGGAAGAATACAGCACCGGAACCTTTACTATTTCCAACCTGGGAATGTTCGGTGTTGATACCTTCGATGCAATTTTACCTCCCGGACAAGGTTCGATTTTGGCAGTTGGTGCTTCTCGTCCCCAAGTTGTCGCAACAGGTGATGGGATGTTTGGTGTCAAGCAGCAAATGCAAGTAAATATTACCTGCGATCATCGCATTATCTACGGTGCTGATGGCGCTGCGTTCTTGAGGGATTTAGCAAAATTGATTGAAACCAATGCTCAATCTTTGACTCTTTAACTATGTAATCCTCAAATGTTTAACGCAATTTGGGTATTTAACTCGCCTGTCTAACGATGGCAGACCCTTTTGGATCGGGTCGGCGGCTTTGTGGGGTAAACTTCCCCACAAACGTGCCTTATGGTGTACACACAAGTCTTGAATTCCCTCGATTTTCTACAATCCCACCCTCGCCAACTAAAGTCATCTACAAGATGACTGAATATTTTTGGTTTTTAGTCCATTTCAATGGACTGCTTTATGCGGTTAAATTCATTGCCAAGTATTAGCAATGGATTTAACCATCTCCAAAACCTGAATAATCATCCTCAAAGTAGAGTGATATCAAGACTTAAAGTGATAGTCGCAACAAACAATACTAACGTTTGTAAACTAATGTTACGAAATTGACGCTAAAACGTTTTAACGTCTTGACAAGTCCGAAGGGAACCGATAACTTGATATACATACCCGGGTAAGACAGTTAAGAGTTATGCAAGTCAAGCAGAAGGTTACTTTATATTTATCACCCGAACTGCATAGAAGGTTAAAAGTCCGTTCAGCAGTTGATTCCGAACCGATGTCAGAGCTTGCCGAACGCGCTCTTGTTTTCTACCTAACTAACTCCGAGTTAGTTGAAGAGATCGAAGCTTCATACGGTAGAAATCACCGAGTTTACTCCTGTCCTAGTTGTGATAGTTCCTTAGTTTTAAGAGATGGAGAACTCGCCGCACTAGGAAAACAACCTGGAGTGATTGGTCAAGAACATATACCTATAGAGGTTGAAGTACTTGAGCAAGGTGAGAGCAGCTATCGCAAAGGCGAAGAAGAATTGGTTCCTTGTTAGGTTATGAATTGTTCCCAATTTAATAGCCTCAATACAATAAATAAAACAGATAAAGCGGTGTCTTTAAGGTTCCTATAAGGGTCTCAAGAAGGTCGATGCTATGAAAGAAGAGCTCAATATTCTCATTCAAGCTCAATATCCCCTCATCTATCTTGTGACCTCAGAGGAAGAGCGGGCAGAGCAATCAATTTTTACCATTGCCCAGTCCTCGAAACCTCAGCGGCGGGTATATGTTTGGACAGTTACTCACGGTATTGTTGAGTATGGTCAGCCTCGGAATGTGACGCAACACAATACAGTTTCACCAGAAGCGGCTATTGAGTGGATCATTCGCCAGAAAGAGCCTGGTATATTTATCCTTAAAGATTTACATCCATTTATAGATGCACCTGCGACTACCCGATCGTTGCGAGATGCGATCGCTAGTTTCAAGGGAACGCAGAAAAATATAATTTTAATGTCACCCATGCAGCAGGTGCCAATCGAGTTAGAAAAAGAAGTAGTTGTACTCGATTTCACCTTGCCAGATATGGCAGAATTAAACAAAGTTCTCACATCTCATATAGATAACAACCGAGGGCGGAGATTAACTACGGATGCCCGTGAGAGACTTCTTAGAGCGGCGCTAGGTCTCACCAAAGATGAAGCGGAAAAAGTATACCGCAAAGCTCAGGTGACAACCGGACGCTTAACTGAAGAAGAAGTTGATATAGTTTTATCAGAGAAAAAGCAATTAATCCGCCGCAATGGTATACTAGAATACATAGAAGAAGATGAAACCATTGATGCGGTTGGTGGCTTAGAGGAATTGAAAAGGTGGTTAACTCAGCGCTCTAACGCCTTCACAGAAAGAGCTAGAGAGTATGGTTTGCCTCAGCCTAAAGGTATGCTAATTTTAGGGGTACCTGGATGTGGTAAATCACTAATCGCCAAAACAACATCCCGTCTTTGGGGGTTGCCACTTCTACGCTTAGATATGGGACGAGTTTATGATGGTTCTATGGTGGGTCGCTCAGAAGCAAACCTCCGTAATGCCCTTAAAACTGCCGAATCTATATCCCCAGCAATTTTGTTCATTGATGAACTAGATAAATCATTTGCTGGAAGCGGTGGATCGGGAGATTCCGATGGAGGTACATCCAATCGAATCTTCGGCTCCTTCCTCACCTGGATGCAAGAGAAAAAATCTCCGGTTTTTGTGATGGCAACTGCTAACCGTGTTGAACGGTTGCCAGGGGAGTTCTTGCGGAAAGGGCGCTTCGATGAAATATTCTTTGTGGATTTGCCTACACCCGAAGAACGTCAGCAGATTTTCAACATCCACCTGACCAAACGCCGTAGTGACGACATTGCCCGCTTCGACTTAGCACAACTGTCGAAGATGTCAGACGGCTTTTCGGGGGCAGAAATTGAACAAGCGATCGTGGCTGCGATGTACGAAGCATTCGCCCAAGAGCGCGAGTTTACACAACTAGATATTATAGCTGCAATTAAGGCTACCCTCCCACTGTCTCGAACGATGCAAGAGCAAGTTACAGCCTTGCGAGACTGGGCTAGGCAACGCGCCAGACCCGCAGCAGCTTCAGTCGCTGAATATCAGCGAATGGAGTTCTAAAAGCTTTCCTCTGCTACCACAGGGGGAAAGGCTAGCCGCAAAGCTAGCAATTAAAAAAGCCGCAATCTGCTAAGTGCGGCTCGGATTGAAACGAAACGAACGAAACAAACTGTTGTCCTTTTCTCAATCTTCTCTTTTGGAGGAAACCCAAATGTCTCATTTTAGCACCCTACGCACCAAAATCACCGACGCTGAAATCCTCAAAGCTTCATTGCGCGACCTCGGTATTTCTGTGAAAACCGAAGCAGATGTTCGTGGTTACAACGGTCAACGTGTCCGTTCTGACATCGTTGCAGTTCTCGAAGGCGAATATGACTTAGGTTGGTCACGCAACAGCGATGGTTCTTTTGATTTAATCGCAGACCTTTGGGGTGTTGCTAAAAAACACAACCAAACTGAATTGATCAACTCGATCAATCAAAAGTATGCCGTGAATAAAACCTTAACTGAAGTGAAGCAGCGCGGTTTGCAAAATGCCAATGTTAAATTGGTATTGCAATAGAAGTATTTCTACGCGTTCTCAATGTAATAGGGGTTAACCAAGTAAGCTGTGGTTAGCCCGCTTTTTTCTCAAAACCGGATTGTTTTCGCAGTCCGGTTTATTCGTTTTTTATTGATGAAATAAATTTAGCATTTATTTACATTAACCCGAAGTCTTCAATCATTCACTTAGAAAAACTAAAATTGATAAGCTATATACATAAACTATTTGGCTTTTCCCCTTTTTGGGTAACTAAAATTCCTTGTCAGGAACTACTTCAAGGGAAAGAAAATCGTCATCACATCACCAATATGGGGACGTTGCCGTACAATCAACTTACCACCAATAGCTTGGAATAAATGCTTCGTCGCATTTAAATTTAAACTAATAGTTCCAGTTTCTGGCTGAAACATCAATAGCTGTCCCAAGGCTTGGCGGATTGGAGGTGTGCATGGAGAACTTGCTGTAGTTGCACCATCTTTAGATTCTGCCAAAGGTAAAAACTGTAATTTCAATTGATCACCAGCCGGAATTACCTCAACCTGAATTCGGCTGCCAGCAGGCAAACTACGGGTGAAATTCTCAATTAATCCTGTCAAAGCCCGATCCAGCATACTTGGATTACTTACCACCGTTGGTAAATGCTGTGGTAGAATCACATCCAAAGTCAAATTTCGCCGACTTGCCGACTGTTGCCAACGAGGAATACTTTGCTGGAGAATTTGCTCCAAACACATGGGTGTTAACTGAGTACTTTTGAAGTTTGCTGCACTGGAAGTTTCTAACTCGGCAGCCTTAAACAACAACTCCATCCTGTCTATTTGCTCATTACACTCAGCCTCAATCATCCGCAATCGCTTAATCACATTCGCTGGTAAATCCCGCTGCTTCAGCAGTAACCGAGTAATTGTTAAGATTGTTGCCAAGGGTGTACGTACCTCATGGGCAAAAGCTTGTAGAAGTTCAACATCAGAACGAGATGACATCCCAGCTTCAACTGAGTTATGGGTTGTTCCCTGGCAATTAGCAGTAACAGCTTTCTCTGTATCCACTGACATCACGGTAGAGTTAAATTTGACATTATTTAACTCCGTCTGTTCTTTTTGCCCTCGTACTTCTTTTAACTCTTCAACTTCAGGAAGCTCTGCCAACAACAATTGGCTAAAATACATCAAAATCCGGTAATTTGGCTGAATTTCTGCATAAACGTTGACTTGATCTGCTAATTGGGCAAACCAGTCAGGGTTAACCATCATCACCCTAGCAGCTAGAACTTGCCATGTCTGCTTGACTATCTCAGGCTCAAAAGAAAATGTAAATGTTTTCTCCCCATTGTCATCTTCTGCTAAAACTAGCACTAATTGAAAATGGTGGGTAAATACTAAACAAAATTGCTCTTTTGCTAAGGGATCTGCTACTAATAATGGTAAAACTGGTTCCTGAGGAGTAAATTCATTTGTAGGGATAACCCCACCAGCAACTCCCCAAGGCATCAAAGCCAGAGGATTAAAAGGCATTGCCGTCAAATTTACTATTTCTATATTTGGGGTTAACCTTAGTTGGCTAAATAGTGGTGCTGGTGTAGCTATAACTAATGCGTTAATTGTATCGCTTAAAGCTGTTGTGAGTGTACTTGTGAGCAGTTTTTCCACTGCGGCAAGGCTAACACGCCACTGCTGTTCGGCTTTGGCAGACGAACATTTAGCGGTGCTGATATGGTTATCCGCAATAACTTCACTCAAACTTGGCAAAATCCACTTATACACAACCCTTCACCCCTTAGCTTCAGAGCGAGATGGAACACTTTTACAGATGTTTCACTGCTTAACTACGAGGTTATTAGTTTTTGTCGCAAGCTAAAAGTCGTAGAACCGAACAGTTTTAGGGGCAATTTCCCCAGGGGCTTTTTAATAGTTACGAATATGGGAAAAATTTTTTCCGAATTCTCCTGCATAAACTCAGAAGCACAAACATATGACTGAGTACAAGGGGGTTAACCCCTGAATCACTAAGTCAAAATTGGAGAATTCGGATTATGGCATACTTAACGACAAAAACCTTCAAGTCATTGGTAAGCATTGCTACTTGCAGTTTAGCTTTCACATTGGGTTCTACAGCTTCCACCTTCGCAGCATCACAATCAATCAAAGCCGAAAGTTTAACTAGTGTCCCAGCAAAAGTTGGGAATTCCTCTACTTTAATTGCCCAAGCTACCAACATGACTGGTGCATGGAATTGTAACGATGGTGGAGTTTACTTTATTCGCCAGGTTGGAAACCAAATTTGGTGGTACGGTCAAAGTAGTGATGGTGGACAAACCTGGTCAAATGTCTTCCAAGGAACCATCACAGGCAGTAGAATTGTTGGCAGTTGGGCTGATGTTCCTAAAGGTAGCATTAGAGGGTACGGTGAAATGACGTTGAGAATTTCTGGTGGTCGTATCCAAAAAATTTCTGGTGGACAAAACTTTGGTGGTAGTGTTTGGAGTCGCTAAGATTTGGGGAAATGGCGGAGAACTTCCGCTACAGACCAAGCTTGGGCAATTGCACCCCGTGGAAAATGGGGTTTATCTCCGTCAAAAATTTCGGAGATAGAACCCACACAAGCATTTTCACTCATATGACTAATTAAAGGCTGCCAGTCGAAAGGTAAGGGTTGATCTGGGTAAAACCGTTGCCAGGAGCGAACAAATGCACCAATTAACCAACACCAAACTGTTCCTTGATGATAAGCGCGATCGCGTGTTTCCCCATTCCCTATATATCGACCTTGATATTCAGGATCACTCGGTGATAAACTCCTTAAACCATAGGGCGTGAGTAAGTGCGATCGCGCTACTTCTAAAATTTGTTGTCCCTGTAGTTGAGTAAACCCACAATGTGCCAACGATAAGGCAATCACTGCATTTGGACGAATCTGCGAGTTTCTCCGGTCATCAGGCTCAATGGTGTCATAAAAATAACCTAACTGTGAATTCCAGAATTTTTGTAAAGATACTTTTACATGCTCTGCATGTTGGCTATATCTATTAGCCTGTTTAGTTAATTTACCCTGCTCAGAAACATCTGCTCGCTCGCTCAAAATTTCCGCCCACCGTGAAGCCCAGCACAGTGCTGAATACCACAATGCATTAATCTCAATTGGCTTCCCGCGACGTGGTGTTACAGGTTTTCCATTCACCACCGCATCCATCCAAGTTAACGCCACACCACAATTATCCCAACTGACTAATCCATCAGTAGAATCAACTTGGATGTTGTAGCGAGTACCACCAACAAAGGCTTTATAGATTTGTAGCACCACTGGGTACTGTTCGGCTAAAAAATCCCAGTCACGGGTTGCTTCTAAATATAATCCCAGGGTTTCAATCCACCATAGGGCAGCGTCAATGCTGTTATAAATTGGCTCATTATCTTCATCAGGAAAAGCATTCGGAATCAATCCGTACCGACAATAATGTCCAAAGGTTTTCAATAGTCCCTTTGCTAGATCATAACGTCCAGGGGTCAATGTTAAACCAGGTAAAGCAATTAAAGTATCTCTTCCCCAGTCATTAAACCAATGATACCCAGCAATTACCGTCGGACCACTAATAGAAGCCCGGTAGGCGATAAACTGATCGCTAGCATGTAGAAGTAAAGTATGGGGATCAGAAAAAGATACAGTTTTTTTCCCCTTCAAAAAAACTTGTGTTAGTCGTTTTTGTTCAGCAACTATAGCTTCCGCAAAACTATCTTCAGTTAAAGTCAACTGCTGAGGTTCTGGAAAACCCTCTTTTGCCTCCAATGTCACCTGATCTCCTGGTTGCAAATGAATTGTCAGGTATCCGGGACTATATAAATCTTCACGATCCTTTAACCCCCTCGCAGTCTCTTCTGGTAGGGCATAATTCCAATACCACACCCCGTTTGCTTCATAGTCTCCTTGAGTCCATCGTAAGTGCCAAGGTATACCACATTCACCTGAGTTTTTTCTTTGTAAGCAAACTTGTTTTTCCCCTATCAACTGGGAAAACTGCAATTCTGAAGTTTGCAGCTGCTGATGATGAAAATCACGATCGGCAATTAACAACCGTAATTTCAAGATTGCCGTTTCCACGCCTTCGTAAGTATATTTAACTAGTAAACTGCTAGTGAATTCTTTGCCACTCACTTGACAATGTGGCATGATTAATTCCCTTGTCACTTGCCAGTTATTCTCACCCCAACTCCATTTTGGTACTGGATCAACACCAAAAGAGTTTAGCAATCGATAACCTTGGGGATTTATTTCACCAGTTCCCCAAAAATTACTTCCTAGGGGTATAACTTTTTGGGATAATTCTAGGCTAGCTTCAAGATGCGACAACAATAAATGACGACCAGAAGGTGGATTCATCGCTGCAAATAACCAGCCGTGATAACTACGAGTCCGAATATCGGAGACTGTACCACTGGCAAAACTACCCAACCCATTTGTGAGTAACCATTCTTTTGTGTCTAAATCTGTCATTTGGTACTCAAAATCGTTATGAGTATGATATATTTGTAACAGTTCGTAATAAATTAGTCAAAGCATAGACTACGGTAAGTTTAGTACCTGTAGTCCAGATGCTACTAGAAAAAAATTAACACCAGGAGAAAAGTATATGGAAGGATGTCTTCGAGTAGGTCAACAAGCACCTGACTTTACAGCAACCGCTGTAGTAGATCAAGAATTTAAGACAGTTAAACTGTCCGACTATCGTGGTAGATATGTCGTGCTGTTTTTCTATCCTCTCGACTTTACCTTTGTTTGTCCTACTGAGATTACAGCATTTAGCGATCGCTATGAAGATTTTAAGAAACTTAACACCGAAATCCTGGGTGTTTCTGTAGATAGCGAATTTTCTCACCTTGCTTGGATTCAAACCGAACGTACATCAGGTGGTGTTGGTGATCTTAATTACCCCCTTGTTGCCGACATTAAAAAAGAAGTCAGCGCAGCTTACAACGTGTTAGACCCAGCCGCAGGTATTGCTTTACGGGGATTATTTATCATCGATAAAGATAGCGTTATCCAACATGCGACTATCAACAACCTCGCATTTGGTCGTAGCGTAGATGAAACATTACGCACATTACAAGCGATTCAACACGTACAATCTCACCCAGATGAAGTATGTCCTGCTGGTTGGCAACCTGGTGACAAAACCATGAACCCAGATCCAGTTAAATCTAAAGTTTTCTTCTCTGCTGTTTAAAGGTTGCAGAATTTAGGCAATAATTACTTCCTTACGTTGTAATGACGTGAGGAAGTAATCTCAAAATCTGCTGTTCTTGTTAAAATTGCGTAAGTCCTAAATTAATACTAGCGGTGAAATTTTGCCGCCCCCAGGCACTGCCGTAAAATAAATGTGATTCCATTCAAATTTTTATTTTAATTAACTGAGCTAACTAATATGGCACTTTCCACTAATATTAACGGCTTATTTAACGAACGCTTTTTCCGAAATTTTTTACCGATTCCTGCTACTAATAAGCATCCAATTGGGTTTTTAACATCAGACTTTCAATTACCAGATATTAGAAATAACCAGTCAATTAAATTATCAGAATATCGAGATAAACAGCCAGTTATATTAGCTTTTACACGAATTTTTACAGAACACCAATATTGTCCATTTTGCTATCCCCATATTAAATCACTGAATGAAAACTACGAGAAGTTTATCGAACAGGGAATCGAAGTTTTCATGATTACAAGCACCGATGAACGGCAAAGTAAAATCGTTGTTAGGGACTTAGGATTGAAAATGCCATTGTTGAGCGATCCTAATTGCAATATATTTCGTAAATATCAAACAGGACAAGCATTAGGAGCGCCACTACCTGCACAGTTTTTATTAGCTAAAGACGGGAAATTACTCTATCGACACTTATTTTCATTCTTAGATCATAATGCCAGCGTGGAGAGATTATTAAATCAGTTAACAGTTAACAGTTAATAGTTATCATGGTTTAACTCTTGAGATTTATCTCATGTTGAGAGATAGTGGCTTTTAGGTACATCCACTACACTGACCCTAATCCCAAACACCTTACATGTTAGGTAAGGGGAGTAGAATGAGTGGTTTTCACAAAGATTGAAAACCGCTATATACTAGTTATTTAATAAGCAGTGGATATGAGAAACTAGAAGTTTAATCATTAATTACTTGATCAACTGATAAACTAGCACATAGCAACAGGAGTACAGCAGATGGTTACACAATTGCCTCCTTCCAGCCAAAGCAATATCATCTACCCCGATAGCGACGAACAGCCAATGGCAGATAATACCAAGCAGTTTGAGTTAATTGTGTTAATTAAAAAGAACTTGGATTTACTGTTTGCTGATGATGCAAATGTTTTTGTGGCTGGTGATTTGTTATGGTATCCGGTTGAGGGTAATAATGTTAATCGTCGAGCACCTGATGTGATGGTAGTTTTTGGTAGACCTAAAGGTGATCGGGGTTCTTATCTTCAGTGGCAAGAAGACAATATTCCCCCTCAAGTTGTGTTTGAGATCCTTTCTCCTGGAAATAGGGCTAAGGATATGATTGCTAAATACAAGTTTTACCAGCGTTATGGGGTGGAAGAATATTATTTATATGACCCAGATACTGAAGAATTAACAGGTTGGTTGCGTAGTGAGGATGAGTTGCAAGAAATTGAGCAGATGGTGGGTTGGGTGAGTCCACGTTTGGGGATACGCTTTGAGTTGGTGGATAATAATCTGCAAATATTTCGTCCTGATGGACAGAGGTTTTTGAGTTATTTAGAATTGGATCAACTTAGACAACAGGAATGTCAGCGGGCTGAACAAGAACGTCAGCGGGCTGAAAATGCTGAATCGCGCTTATTAGAGGAACGTCAACGGGCTGAAAATGCGGAAGCTGAGTTAGAAGCATTACGAGCTTTGTTGAAAGCGCGGGGAATTGATCCTGATTAGATATAGGACTTACGCAATTGTAAGGAGAACATTAGACTTTGAGATGCAGACGCAGCACTGCTACGTCTTTACGAGGGTTTTCTTATTTACAACCTGACATTTTCCAAATTACTGCGGGGGTTGTGGGTGCGAATATCACGAAGTTTTTCGTAATATTCCCGTTCTTGTTGAGTGATTTCTTTAGGGGATGCGATCGCTATTTTAATCAAAAGGTCGCCCCGCCCACCTGTACTCAAAACCCAACCTTTTCCACGCAACCTTAGTGATTGCCCAGAACGAATTCCTGGGGGAATATTAACTTTAGCTGTAGTATTATCCGGTGTTGGCACTTCTACCACAGCACCTAATGCTGCCTCATCCAGGGTAATAGGAACCTCGCATGTCAAGTTGTCACCTTCAAGTTGGAAAAATGCGTGTGGTTTCAATTCTATTTTGAGATATAAATCTCCCCGCTGCTGATTCATCGGGTTAATTGGTCCTTTTCCCCGCACTCGCAAGCGACTACCTGTTTTCGCACCTGCGGGAATTCTAACTTTAATGATTTCTCCACCTAAACTGAGTTGTTTTTCAATTCCTGGGAATGCTTCACCAAAAGTAAGCGAAATTAATGCTTCACTATCTTGGGTGGTGCTTCCTCCTGGGTTTTGAAAGCCAAAATCATTAAACCCCCCATAACCAGCTTGCCTAGAAGTTGAAGTTTGGTAGGAATAACTTTGTTGTCCACCACGGGAACCTGGATTACCACCGAAACGACCTAATAATTCACCAATAAAGTCGTCAAAACTGCCATATTGGCTAAAGTCAAAGCCACCCATATCAACACCAGCACCAGTACCAGTATTCGGGAAACCTTGACCAGCTTGTTTCCAATATTGACCAAATTGGTCGTATTTTTGACGTTTTTCAGGGTCTGATAAGACTTCATAAGCCTCATTTACTTCCTTGAATTTCGCCTCAGCTTGCTTATTTCCGGGATTAACATCAGGGTGGTATTTTCGCGCTAGCTTGCGAAATGCTTGTTTAATTTCATCTTGGCTAGCAGTCTTGTTAATTCCCAATGTTGAATAATAATCTTTGTAGTCAGTTGAAGCCATAGATCAGCCTCCTGTAGAAATTACTTTTATATTTTTTTAGACGCAAATGACGCATTTTTGAAATACGTCCAGTTTAGTGCTTCGCTTATGGCTGGCTTCAACAGCGGTATCAACACATAATTAATACTTAAGCACATGCATATAAGTAGTTATTTGTCAAAATAAATTTGTCTGGTTGCTTTTTCCGGATTTGTTGTAGAAAACAACTGTTTTTCAATCCCGATAATTACTTCAACAAATTTAAGCTAACAAACTTAAGCTAACAAACATTAGCTGGAATTCAAGTGTGGTTTTTGCCCATCACAATCTGGGCAATTTCCGAACCACAAATTAAACTATCAAAACCTTCTGTAGTTGATCCTAAAAAAGTATGGATCTGGAGATGCATCTGAAATACTATTTTTTATGATCAGTAGCGTCATTAGTCATTAGGGAAGCACCCCAGTTTCTTAATCAATAGTTGAGAATGTTATCACCAATTGTACGAAGCCTGTAAAACCAGGCTTCGTACAATTGTCCAGGCTTTAACCTGGGGCATTTCAAAAGCTGGGAAACTAAGATTAACAGTTAACTGTTAAATTATTGTTCCATCGGGAATAATGGCGTTTTTGAGAACTACAGTAATCCCGCTACGAATGTAGAATCCTTGGCTTTCACGGTTAGATTCTTGAACATTGTCTTTATTGATGATTTTGACATCATGCCCAATGCGGGCATTTTTATCAACAATGGCGCGACGAATGATGGTATCTGTGCCGATACCAACAGGAATATTATTATGTTCGATGTTACATTGCCGTTCTGCAAATGCTTCATAATAGTCGGCACCCATAATCATGGAATCTTCAATAATACAGCCCGACTCAATACGCGATCGCACTCCCAACACAGAGTGTTCTATGCGGCAATTCTTTAAAATGCATCCTTCACCAATCATGGATTGGGTAACTTGGCAATCTAAAAGTTTTGTTGGTGGTAAATAACGGGGACGTGTATAAATTGGTGATTCTTCGTCGTAAAAACTAAAGGGTGGTAATGGTTGTTGGGTTAATGCTAAGTTGGCATTATAAAAGGCTTCGATGGTTCCAATATCTTCCCAGTAACCATCAAATAAGTACGCTTGAACGTTGTATTCTTTAGAGGCATCAGGAATAATTTCTTTACCAAAGTCAGTCCGTTCTAAGGACTCCTTCAACAACTTGATCAAAACTTCTTTTTTAAATACGTAAATCCCCATCGAAGCGATATAGGGCTGGAGTTCGGCTTGCTCCTTTGTTAATCCCAAAACTGTTGTATCAACTTGCATTTGCTTTAACGCTTCACCTTTGGGTTTTTCGCTAAAGCTGATAATTCTACCAGAATCATCAATTTTCATTAAACCAAAATCCCAAGCTCGACGCTCATCCATCGGAATTACCGATAATGTGATGTCAGCATTGGTTTGGCGGTGACGTTCGACAAATAAACGGTAATCCATGCGATATAAGTGATCACCGGAAAGAATCAGGTATTCATCAACATCCCATTCTTCCAACAACCAGATATATTTACGGACAGCATCCGCTGTACCTTGGAACCAACTGGGGTTTTCGGGTGTTTGTTGTGCTGCCAAAACCTCTACAAAGCCTTCGCTAAAACCAGCAAAGGTGTAGGTACGGGCAATGTGACGGTTGAGCGAGGCTGAATTAAACTGCGTCAGAACATAAATTTTGAATATTTCCGAATTTATACAATTACTGACAGGGATATCGATGAGACGATATTTTCCTGCAACAGGAACCGCAGGCTTTGCACGTAATTTTGTTAAAGGGTAGAGGCGGGTACCTGCACCACCGCCGAGAATAATTGCTAACGTTTTTTTCACTGTTCTTTCTCCCGACTGCCTGTCAACTCCACCTTCAGTTTAGGATGCTCTGGAGCCAGTGATAAGGGGGATCGGGAATTTATCTGATATTTCTCTATGGTGAGTGCTTGTAGTATTTGTGTTATGGAAACTTTGAAAAAATTGCTGATTGTATAATTTATCTTAAGTGTAACCCAGCTTACTCGTTAAAAAAATTTAGATTTTTCTGCTCAAATGTAGCTTTTGTGAGAGCTTGAGGTATTGAATCCAACTTTGCTGTGATAGCTCCGAGATTGTATCTAGAGATACTGTGACTGTAAATACATTTGTGTTTGCCGTAATATTGTTGATTCCTAATTTTTGGAGAAACGCGATCGCATTTTCATCCAAAGGCTGTTGGGTGTGGAGAAATATAACTAAGTTTGCCTCTTGAGGATCTTCAACCTGGTTAACTGCCATTGCCAAAGCCGCATCGAGTTTTTGATAATTCATAGATTTTATACCTTGGATGTAAAAAGACAAGCGATATACTTGTCCTAGTAACAATTTATCAAATTTATCTCCCCGGTCATACTATCTAAGGAAGTAATATCGTAGAGACCAAAATAAACTCTTGAATGCCGTAGGCTTTACGCAAGGTTTAGAACTGCCTCGCTTTTCTCACAATGAATGTAAATATTTCTGCTTACTTATCCAACCCAATTGGACACCAATAAGCTAAATTATCAGTAATTTCGCTATCCGATACTCGCATTCCTACACCACCAGCGATAAATTCATCATTTCCATCGTTATATAACCAAGCACCCCAAACAGTTGTCATCAAATTTTCACCGATTTCATATTTGGGTAGTTCCAATAACTCTTGATAAACCAATTGCTGTTGCCGATACCAATCATCTTTAGTTGGGCTACTAAAAGCAATTTTACCAGCTTTCACCGCGAAACCTCCTTCCCCTTCTCTACCTAATATTGGTTTAGCAAAGTAGGTATCACCAATATTATTAGGATCTAATGAAGTTTTTGGGAAAAATTTGATAATGGTTTCTGCCTCCTCTGCATTAAAAAAATCCAGTCCCAAATCATAAATTAGGGCAAAGACACTTTTAGGTTGCAGGGCAAATGCTGAAGCAAAATTTACTACAACAATTTTCTTTTTCAAAATTAACTCTTCTAAAGCTGTCCACAAACCTTGACCGTTTTCATCAATATCATTAATTACCCATTCTATGGGATACCACATAAATAAGATATCAATAGGTTTTCCAGTACGTTGATCTAAAAGATATTTTCCATCTTGAATTCCGATGAATTCTAGAGGTATAGTTACAGAGTTTTGATAAAAATGCCGACTTAACCATTTCATAGTTCCCAAGTCTTCGGCATTATTCAAAGCTGTAAACACTACATTACAATCAGCCACTGATTTATTAATAATTTTCGCGGCTTTTTGAATATTTTGTTCCAAGCAAAAACTTAAAATTTGCTGGGTGTTCATCACAGGTGCTTGATAGCCAAAATGGTGGGCTACTTTCTCATTTCCTTCGTGACATTCAAACCAAAAGCTAGGTGTTTGGGGATTCGTTTCGATAACTTTTTTGACACCTGTTTCTACATTCCAACACCAGTCTAAACGCATACAAAATGGTGTCAATATGTCATTTTTAATTAATTTAATGCTTTCTTTGGGAAATCCATATTGTTCTAAAGTTTGATCATCTAATGATTTAATGATAGACCAAGTACGTTTTAAAACTTTACCTACAGCCACTGATGCTTGTCGAATGTCATGGATGGTTTGCTGTTGAATTTTTTGGCAGTGATATAATGCGTAGGGAACAGTTTTCTCACTCAAAGGAATTCCGGTTCCTTCTTCAATTGGACAAACATCATACCAGCCCATTTTTAATGATTGAAATAAGCGCTTGCGTTGTTGACTATTAAATATGTTTTTAGAGGAATTCATTTTTTTATTTGATTGATTATTTATATTTTTGATAGTTTTGGCAAATTAGCATACCAGTTTATCCACCTCCAGAACCACCGCGTCCAAAACTCCCAAATCCCCCACGAACCTTACCTGAAGATCTACTAGAATCCCCAGAATCCCCAGAACCAAAAGATGAACTACTGCCGGAACTGCGAAAGCGATTTCCAGTACTGCTGCTACCACTATTAGAATTAGGTGGGCAATCATTGGGTTGTTTATTAGCAACTTTTCCTGCTTGAGAGTTAGTTGCTACTGTTTGTGACTGATTGTTGCAATCTGCTTGATTGTTAGAATTCCCTGTACATGATGTAACTAGGGATAAGATCATAATGATGACAGTTAGTTGAAGTAAGCTAGGCTTGAGTTGCATAGGTTTAATCAGTATTAAATAAGTATAAAATTGTATAAATTTATTTATTTTACCTGAATCCAAATTGGAAAGTAAAATAATACAGCTTGATATGTGGAACTAGAACTAAAATTAGTGATAATAGGATTTCTGCTCTACGGTAATTAATTACGCAATATGTCTTTACTGTCTATTTTATTAATATGTAGGTGATGATCTAGAGAAAATACTGAAGTATTTAATATTTGTGCGTAATCTTTAGTTATATAAATGATGTGATCATCCGACTCTCAAAACGTGCCGTCCCAAATCAAAACTGGCGACGCATAGGCATCGGGGTACCCCCTACTGTTGATAATTATTTAATTGGAAGTCTTTTTATACAGATCAAAATTCTGATGGATGAAAAGGATCTGCCTTCCTCCGTATGTGAGTGCTTGTTGAAAAAAAGCAACAAACTCGTTGCTTTATCCGTAAATGGTGATATGTATACTTAGAGTAGGCAAAATTTACCGAAAATTTGGGTCTGCTAGCTAGAAATAGAAAGTTTAAGGCTAAATTGACCCTATATTCTGATTCAGCCGAAAACTGGACTCCATCAGAAAATATAAATATGAAAAAATTTTCAACTTCACATTTGAGAATATCCTATCGTCGGTTTACTAAGTATGCTCTGCCGATGTTGGTAACTGCTTTGCTGTGTATTACTTCACCGGGATTTGCTAAAATTTCTGATATTCCTCAAACTGCAACCCCGATTGTTGAAAATCAATCTAGTTCATCCCTCGAACAACAAGCGCGATCGCTTTACAACCAGGGACAGTATAATGAGGCAGCTACTCTTTTCCAACAAGCTGCACAACAGTATCAGCAAAAAAAAGACCCTGTTCGTCAGGCTTTAAGTCTAAGCAATTTATCCCTGTGTCAGCAACAGTTAGGAAATTGGAATGATGCTGAAAGTACAATTACTGAGAGTATTAAACTATTAGACACTAATAAAAGTCAAAAACCTGAATATACATCAGCACTAGTACAAACTTTAGACATTCAGGGAAGGTTACAATTATCACGAGGTAAGCCAGAGATTGCCCTAAAAACCTGGGAAAGGGTGACAGCTATTTATACTCAGCAGAAACAACCTCAGTTGGTTTTAACCAGTAAAATTAAGCAGGCACAAGCTTTACAAAGCCTGGGACTTTACCGAAGAGCGGCTGATTTTTTAGCAAAAACCTTCAATCTGCCGTTGGATGTAAATACAGATGTGGTTGCCGAACCTGGAAAACTTAAACTTGCTTTAAGGGTAATTCCAGTATCAGCGGAAAACGCTACAGGGTTATATATCTTGGGAGATTCCCTGCGGGTAATTGGAGAGTTTAAAGCAGCCAAAATCATCTT
Organism: Calothrix sp. PCC 6303; assembly: GCF_000317435.1. NCBI lineage: Bacteria > Bacillati > Cyanobacteriota > Cyanophyceae > Nostocales > Calotrichaceae > Calothrix > Calothrix sp. PCC 6303. Next base: position 5,552,082 of record NC_019751.1, on the reverse strand, counting down.
AGAACATAGTTTAGCGATCGCGCAAAAGCTGGAAATACCAAAAACCATAGCTTTAAATAATCTGAGTTTAGGAAACCTTTCCCGCGCTCAAATTAATTTTGACGAAATTCTAGATGATGGTACTCTTGCCCCCATTAACTTTAAACCAACAGCAACCCTGTATCAAAATTTAGCAGAGTTTCCCACCACACCCGCAAATATTCGGATTCAAGCCCGACTAAACCAACTGGGTTTACTCATAGATAGTAATCAGCTAGAATCAGCCAAAGAGCTACTTCCCCAACTGCAAACAGAAGTGGATGCCTTACCTTCAAGCATTGTTAGCATTGATGCTAGGGTAAATCTGGCACAAAGCACAATGCGGATCTATAGAAAGGATAAAACCCTCACATCATTACCCAATGTTGCTAAAATCTTGGCACTAGGAGCCAAACAGGCAAAAGAATTAGGAAATCCCCGTACAGAGTCCTATGTATTGGGAACTATGGGTAGTATTTATGAAGAAACAGGGCAATGGGCAGAATCAGAAAAGCTCACCCAACAAGCAATGCAACTATCCCAGCAAATTAACGCCGAAGATATCACCTATTTATGGCAATGGCAGTTAGGGAGAGTCACCAAAGAACAGGGAAAAAATGAAAATGCGATCGCAGCATACAGGGAAGCCGTCAATACCATCAAGTCTCTACGCGCAGATTTAGCTACAGCTAGTCCTGATGTTCAGTTCTCTTTCCGCGATGCCGTAGAACCAATTCACCGTCAACTTGTGAGGTTATTGGTAGAATCCAAACAAAAAGACAACTTGAAAACAGCGCGAGACATCATTGAAGGTTTGCAACTAGTTGAACTAGATAACTTTTTCCGTGAAGCTTGCCTAAATGCTGATCCTAAACAAGTTGATCAAGTTGATGAAAAAGCAGGCGTAATTTACCCAATTATTCTAGAGGATCAACTAGCAGTAATCGTCAGTTTACCAAAATTACCCACAAGCAGTAAAAGTGGCGAAAAACGCGAGTTTCGTTATTACAAAACAGACATCAAAGCCGATGCTGTAAATAAACTTGCAGCCGATGTTCGCGGAGGATTAAATCAAGCCAATGCCCTGGATTTAATTCTGCCAGATCTTCAAAAGATGTACGATCTGATTATACGTCCCGCAGCCCCAGAATTAGCAGCCAGCAAAGTTGAAACACTGGTGTTAGTTTTGGATGGTTCCCTCAGAAGTATTCCTATTTCTGCCCTCCATGATGGCGAAAAATACCTGATCGAAAAGTATAGTATCGCCCTCACACCTGGACTACAATTATTAGCACCGCGATCGCCTAAACAAGAAAAACTGGGAGCTTTAGTTGGAGGATTGAGTGCTTCGCGTCTCAACTTCTCATCACTCCCCAGTGTTATCAAGGAAGTTAAGCAAATTGAATCAGAAATTCCTAGCAAAATCCTACTCAACGATAAATTTACCAAAGCCGCGTTCCAAGCTCAAGTGGCATCTGCACCTTTTCCAGTTGTGCATTTAGCTACCCATGCTCAATTTAGTTCCCAGGCAGAGAAGACTTTCATCTTAACTTGGGATGAAAAAATCAACGTCAAGGATCTCAGTAGTGTTCTGCAAACAGTAGAATTATCCCGTAGTAAATCCCTTGAACTCTTGGTTCTAAGCGCCTGTCAAACAGCCTCAGGAGATGCTCGTTCAGCCCTAGGACTGGCAGGCGTGGCGGTTCGTTCGGGTGCTCGTAGTACCATAGCCACCCTCTGGAGAGTCAATGATGAAGCTTCTGCTACCTTAATGAGTAAATTTTATGAGGAACTTAGTGAGTCTCGTAAAAGTAGAGTATCTAAAGCTGAAGCTTTACGTCGTGCCCAACTAAGTGTTCTGAATGATCCCAAGTATAAATCACCCTATTATTGGGGAGCATACGTACTTCTGGGAAATTGGGTTTAAGAATTAAACCCACAAAACCATTTTACCTTATTTCCTAACACCATAGAGACGCGATGTATCGCGTCTCTATTGGTATTTATTAGTATTAGAGTGTAGACATGTATTCACCCTTGGTATTATTTACATATAGCGTTTGCCAATCACATAGAATAGACCCCACCCGCCCGCTAGTGGGGCTACGGTGTAGACACATCTCTGTATAAAATCAAAATCATCGTAGATCCCCCTAAATCCCCTAAAAAAGGGGACTTTGAGAGGTATTCTGCCCCCTTTTTCTTGGCGTTCGCCCTACAGCCCTGCGGGCATCCTACGGCGGGTGTGGCGTATAGCCCTAGCCCTTTCAGGGCGGCTGCGCCTACGGGCATTCCAGAAAGGCGTTCGCCTTTGGCGTGTGCGAAGCACTCAGCCTGCCAACGGCATAGCCTCAGCCGCTCTGTTCACCGTAGGTGTTCCCGCAGGGTAAGAGGTAGGGGGTTGGGGGATCGAAAAGCCTGGGAGGCAACTCCAAAAGACTTGTGTGTACACCGTAGGCTAGCGGGGAGGGTACTCAAAGAGAAGCTGCTACGCGTCTATTGGGAGGGGTGCTTCTGTACTTCATCAGAGTCGAAAAGGCTATAAGTATCATTTCGAGTCCTTCCCACATCGCAATATCTAGGATAATTATGCAACTTCAGTATCTAGATACAGGAAAATTAAAAGTCAAAACAACATCTGCTATATTTTGGGTAACTCTTTTACTAGGTAATAGCATATCAATAATTGCTTTGATATTAACCATAGGAGAAGCGAGAATAAATTGTCAGAGGTTAGAACAAAAACAAGGAAATTGTCAACTTGTGCGTTCATCTTTGATAATTCATGAAAAACAAAACTTTAAATTATCTGATTTAAAAACTGCCGAAGTAATTAGATCGAATCAGCCTGATCAAGAAACAGGAAATTATAATTATGGGGTAGCTTTGCGGTTGTGGAAAACTCAGGATCCTTTGAGCAAATTCAGTTTTGATAATGATATTAAAATCCCTTTTACTCTATTTTTAGTAGGTAGTTTCAGCGCTCAATCTGAGATGGACGAGATCGCTAATCAAATAAATCAATTTATTGCTAACCCTGAAGTAAAAACAATAGATATTCGCAATAGAGTGACAGATAGTGTTTTGCCAGTAATTACTGGATGGTTTATTCTGACTTTAATTTTTGCTACGATCTTTGGAAATGAATGCTATTCCAACTGTGTGTTTGATCGTAATCGTAATTACTTTACACTAACTCGGAAGCGATGGTTACGCATTTACGATGTAGTGGAGCATTCTCTAGATGAAATTATCGCAATTGACATTGAAACAAGTGATAGTGGCATGGGAAATGTACACAGAATCAATATTAAATTGAATTCTGGAGAAAATATTGCCCTAACACAGGGGTGGTATTCTAGCGATTACCATCAAACAGTTGTTTCTATTCAGCAATTTCTCAATTTGAGTCATTAGTATAGATTATAAAGTTTTTATTTTTGCTAAGATTTTCTGGTTAGCAATAATATCGAGTTTGGTTCACAATTTAGGTATCTTTGCCATTTGAAATACTGTTTCTGCGGGAAACTCCAATCCCAGAAATATCGAATCTACAAGTAACTCATCCCCCATATAAGTTTGTGGGGCTGCATCGGGATAAAATACTGTAATGCTTCTAGCTTGACTATCTACCACCCAAACCCTCGATACTCCAGCATTTAAATAGTCTTTGGCTTTGGCAATCATTTGCCCAAAGGTTTGTCCGGGTGAGATAATTTCAATTACTAAGTCGGGAGGAACAGGACATGCGGTGTTTTCATCCCAATTGGCTGGTAAACGCCCGTGGGAAATATATAAAAGATCTGGTGTTGGAACCCAATCTCGTTTTTGGCGGGTTAGTTTAATAGACCATTCTGGACATACTTCCCCCCTTTCTTGGCTCCATTCTTCAATAATCTTAATGAATGTGCGGGTAAGTTTAGAGTGATGAAATTTTGGAGACATCTTTGGAAATATTTTACCATCGACGAGTTCGTAAGTGGTATCTCCTTCACCTGGGGGAAGGTTGAGGAACTCTTCCAAAGTCATTTGATTTTGGGTTTGTAAAATCATGATGCATCAATAGACAGTGTAAATTCGACCGATTGACATCCTTATTCTAAGGTTTCTCCAACTTTATGATGCACCAGGTTGAGCTAGGATAAAGAATATGGGTGAAAATTTTCCGCTTCAGTAAATTATTTACCCATTTATCAACTAAACTAACTTGGTACACTTGTTACTTTCCTCTTCATATAGATACAGCGCCGATGGTTCACATAAAGCGTGTTGAACTGACTAATTTCAAATCCTTCGGTGGTACAACTTCGGTACCTTTACTACCGGGGTTCACTGTTGTGTCTGGTCCCAACGGTTCGGGAAAATCAAATATTCTGGATGCTTTGTTGTTTTGTTTGGGTTTGTCCAATTCTAAGGGGATGCGTGCTGATAGACTCCCGGATTTGGTGAATACTACCCAAATTAGTAAGGGACGGGCAACGGTGGAAGCGAGTGTCACCGTGACGTTTGATTTGTCCGATCATAAACCAGATGAGATATTTGAGGAAGATTTGGTTGTGACGGTGGTGGAAGATGATTTTTTGGCTGATGAGGTGCCAGAAAAGGAAGAAGAAGCGGAACTTAATCCGGATGATTTGACAAGGAAGGAAAAAATTCGCCCCAAACCAGGGGAAGATTGGTGTGTGACGCGACGGTTAAGGGTGACGAAGCAGGGTACCTACACATCAAATTACTATATTAATGGGATTCCTTCCACAGCAACAGAGTTGCATGAGGAGTTGGAAATTCTGCGGGTGCATCCGGATGGATATAATGTGGTTCTCCAAGGGGATGTCACCAGTATTATCTCAATGAAGGGTCAAGAACGTCGAGAAATTATTGATGAATTGGCTGGGGTGGGGGCTTTTGATCGGAAAATTATTCAGGCAAAGGGGACTTTAGAGGAAGTTAAGGAAAAGGAAGACAGTTGTCGGATTATTGAATCGGAGTTGGTGACACAATGCGATCGCTTATCGCAAGATAAGGCTAAGGCTGAGAAGTACCAAAAGCTGCGGGTGGAGTTTTTGGAGAAGCAGAAGTGGGAAGCTGTGTTGTCTTGGCGAACTTTGCAAAGTAATCAGGAAAGGTTACACAATCAGATTCAAGCTGGTGAATTGCAAGGGAAGGATTTGGAAGCACAACTTCTCAGGGTGAATCAGGAGATTACTGAGAAGAATATTGAATTGGAGAAACTCAATGCCCATTTGAAGGCTTTGGGGGATGAGCAGGTTTTAGCAACTCAGTCGCTTTTGGCAAATCAAGAGGCTGAGAAGAAACAATTACAGCGGCAGTTGGGGGAGTTGGAAGCTGCCAAAAGGGAAATTACTCAGAAATTGGAAAATTCCCAAAGGGAGATTCAGCAACAGCAACAGCATCTCCAAGAAATTGGTGGGGCGAAAATAGTTGAAAGTGAGTCAATTACCTATTGTCAGCAACAACGCGATCGCGTGCAACAGGAATTGGAGCTTTCCCGTCAAGCGGCTACGGAAATTGCCACTGCTTCGGAGGCTTGGGTACAGCAACAAACGGCGCTAAATCGGCAAATTGAGGTGGTTTTACAGACTTTGGAACCCCAACGCACTGAACAGGCGCAGCTACAGGAACGCTATAGTCAGTTGCAGGAGCAAATTCACGAACAATCTGAGTTATTACAAAGCTTAGAGCCGGAGTTGGCAGAAAAATCCACAGATCTATCCAGTCTCCAAAGCAATTTTACCACTTCCAGTACTCCAATTCAAGATTTAGCTGAAAATCTCGCCGCCACTGAACAGGAATTACAGCTTCAACAGGAAACCCAAAAAAGGTTAAGCAACGAACAGCGAGAAAAGCAACGCCAACTAGATAAATTGGAGGCGCAAACCCAAGCACAGCAGGAAGCACAGGGAACCCAAGCTAGTAAGGTAATTCTGCAATCGGGACTTCCAGGTGTCTGTGGGTTGGTGGCAGAATTAGGACGGGTAGAACCCCGCTACCAATTAGCTTTGGAAATCTCCGCTGGTGCGCGTTTGGGTCATATTGTGGTGGAAGATGACGGCATTGGGGCAGCGGGAATCGAGTTACTCAAACAAAGACGTGCCGGAAGGGCGACTTTTTTACCTTTGAATAAAATCCAGGGGCAACGATTACCGTCTTTGGGAGATTTGCGAAATGCCAACGGGTTTATTGATTTTGCGGTGAACTTAATTGAAACTGAACCCCGCTATCAAGATGTATTTGCCTATGTTTTTGGAAATACGGTGGTATTTGAGAGTTTGCAGCTAGCCAGAAACCACTTGGGAAGATACAGAATTATTACCCTTGATGGTGAACTTTTGGAAACAAGTGGCGCAATGACAGGTGGTAGTATAGGAGCGCGATCGCAATTACGCTTCGGCAAGCCAGAAACTGGGGAATCTGAGGAAATTAAAGCCATTAAAAACCGCTTGGTGGAGATTGATGCAGTTTTAGGCAGATGTAATCAAGTAATTGCCAATTTAACCGTGAAAGTGAAGGAATATTCACTGCAATTAACTGAAAGTCGTCAAGGAAGAAGGGAATCTCAACTCCGACTAGAACAGTTACAGAAGGATGTCAAAGCCCTAACCCATCAAGTTGAAACCACGAAAAATCAACTTACTCAAAACCAAGAAAAATTTACCACCGCCCAATCTCGCTTGGAAGTGCTTTCAGGGGAATTACCCAGCCAAGAGCAGCAATTATCACAACTTCGTCAAACCCTAGCAGAGTTGGAAGCCTCCCAAACCCCCAGCGAGTGGCAACAAATCCAAGCAACCATCAAAAATAACGAGCAACAATTAAAACAGCGAGAAACGGCACTGCGGGAAGCTGAACAACGCTTAGTCAACTTGGAAACCCAGCAACAACGACTCCAAGAACGTATCCAAGCAGCCGAAACCAGAATTATCGAATATCAACAAAACCAAACCACAACCAGAGAAGGTATATCTAGAGTTTCCGCCGAAATCACCACCTTAACTGCTCAAATTGCCCAAACTCGCGCCGAATTAACCGAGATGGAAGCCAAATTAGGAGCAGAAAAACACCAAAGAGATACCCTTGAAGCCGAAATGCGATCGCATTTACTCAAGCAGCAACAATTAGAGTGGGAAATCCAAAAAATTCAAGAAAGTATCATCACCAAAAGGGAAGAACTCAGCAATATCCAAACCCAATTACGCAGCGTTTCCCAAGAACTTCCCTCACCCTTACCTGAAGTCCCCGACAAAGTAGACTTAGAAGAACTCCAAAAGGAACTCCGTAGCCTCACCAAACGGATGCAAGCTATGGAACCAGTCAACATGCTAGCCTTGGAGCAATATGAACGTACCCAAAACCGTCTCCAAGAACTCACCCAAAAACTAGGAACCCTGGAAGGTGAGCGTACTGAGTTACTATTAAGAATTGAAAACTTTACCACCCTGCGACAACGAGCCTTTAAAGAAGCCTTCGACGCAGTGAACGAAAACTTCCAAAGCATCTTTGCCACCCTTTCCGACGGTGACGGCTACCTCCAACTAGATCACCCTGAAGATCCCTTTATTAGTAGTTTAAATTTGGTGGCACACCCCAAAGGTAAACCAGTTCAAAGACTAGCATCCATGTCAGGGGGAGAAAAATCACTCACAGCACTCAGCTTTATCTTTGCCCTGCAAAAGTTCCGTCCCTCACCCTTCTACGCTTTCGACGAAGTAGATATGTTCCTTGATGGGGCAAACGTCGAAAGATTGTCTAAAATGGTGAAGCAACAAGCACAGCAAGCCCAATTTATAGTTGTGAGTTTGCGCCGCCCAATGATAGAATCAGCCGAACGCACAATCGGTGTTACCCAAGCAAGAGGTGCCTACACCCAAGTTTTGGGAATCAAATTAAAAACCGATACAACGTCGGCTTGAAATTTTGTTAATAATAGTGTATAGATTAACCGGATTCGAGATCGGGACTCGGTATTATAATGACTTCAGAACAAGCAATTAGACGCTCAGATATTTTAAACACTCAAGTTGTCACCAGCGATGCTAGGCGATTAGGAATCGTTAGTCAGGTTTGGGTTGACGTAGATCAACGTGAAGTAGTAGCGCTTGGCTTGCGAGATAGCCTGATCTCCGTTTCTAGTATCCCCCGCTATATGTACCTAAATAGCATCGAAAAAATCGGTGATGTCATCCTCGTGGAAAACGAAGATGTCATCGAAGATATTGAGGTGGATTTACTCAGCAACTTAATTAACTGGGAAGTAATCACCGAAACTGGTGAAGTTTTGGGGAAAGTACGCGGTTTTAAATTCAACGGTGAAAGCGGCAAAATTTACTCCATTGTTATTGCTTCCCTGGGATTACCCCAAATCCCCGAACAGGTATTAAGTACCTACGAACTTTCTATCGATGAAATCGTCAGCACCGGACCAAATCGGTTGATAGTATTTGAAGGTGCCGAAGAGCGAGTTGAACAACTCTCAGTAGGATTACTTGAACGACTTGGTATCGGTAGAGCACCATGGAGCCGGGATGAAGATGGTGATTACTATTCCACCCCCAAAGCCATCTCAGCTAGTAATCAGTTACCTAGTGGTGTTCCCTTAGAAGCACCAAAAGTGAAAATGCCCGCCCGGCAACCTGTAGCAGAACCAGTGTGGGATGAAGATTACTATGAAGATGAAGCCCCCCGCCGTCAGGTGATGGAAGCCCGTCCAGAACAACCAATTCGTTACCAAGATGATGATGACGATGAAGAAGATAACTGGAGCGAAGCCACCGACAAAGATAGGTATAATCAAATACCTCAATATGAAACATCAGTATATGGGAGAGATAACTATTCTCCCACAGATGACTTAGACAAAGATGCTTGGGATGACGATGATGCACCAAAACCCATCAATATTCCCAACAAAGTCAAAGAGAAACAACCAGAATACGAAGAATAAGGATATTACAAATAAGTAATGAGTAATGGGCAATAAGTAATAAGTCTGTTTTGTAACGGGGATTTAACTCCGACAGAAAACACCGCAAAGTTAAGTGGGGGCATAGCCCCCACTTAACTTTGTAAGGATGCTACTTGCTAGTTGCACGGGAATTGGATCCCCAATGTTGTTACCCATATTCCGCACCCTAAAGTGTCATAAATGCGATCGCTATTGAGGACTAACCTTGAATAATGCGTGGTGTTCGCTGCAGGACACTAGATCCGTGAAGTCAGGGATCTAAATTGACCTGTATTGCGTGTAAACCTATTCCTTTAGATAGGGAATTCCGAGAGTTTGTTAATATACTGTGGATTGGATTTGAGAAATTCACAATGCGATTCAAAATTCATCAAACGCTAATTGCGTTTTTATTCATCGGTTCTCTACTATTAAGTGGATGTTCCGCAGTAACTAATGCGAGTGAGAGAGCTTCTGGAATGAACGATTTACCAAAACTTGAAGGCAAAGCTACAGTTGTCATGACTGTAAATGGTTCACCCATCACCATCGAGGTTGATGGAACTAATGCACCAATTTCGGCAGGTAATTTTGTGGATTTGGTGCAAAGGGGTGTATATGATGGGGTGTCTTTCCATCGTGTGATTGGACCCCAAAGTAATCCACCAGAGAATCCCTTTGTTGCTCAAGGTGGAGATCCTCAAAGTAAAGATCCCAAAGTTCCACCCCAAGCGTTGGGTAGTGGAAGTTTTGTGAATCCAAAAACCGGTAAAGCTCGCTATGTTCCTTTGGAGATTAAAGCCAAGGGTGCTAGTGAACCAACTTATAGTAAAACTATCAAAGAAGCTCCAGAATTGCCCCACAAACGCGGTGTAATTGCCATGGCAAGATCCCAAGCACCTGATTCTGCTTCAGCCCAATTTTACTTTGCGTTGGCTGATTTACAGTTCCTTGATGGCAGCTATGCGGTTTTTGGAAAGGTGACTTCGGGAATGGACGAAGTTGTTGACAAAATCAAGCAAGGCGATCGCGTAGAATCAGCAAAGGTGACTGAAGGTGCAGAAAACCTGAAGAATGGCGGAAATTAGATAAAAGGTTAGGAGTTATGAGGGAGGAGTTTTTTTAAGCTGAGGAAGCCGAAGCTGCGACTTGGCTAAGCTTACTCCTAATTCATAACTTTTAACTTTGGTTTGTATGATTCAGGTTGTTGTGACTGGTATTGGTTTTGTTTCCTGCCTCGGTAATAATCTTCAAGATAGTTGGAAACAATTGATTGCAGGGAAGTCTGGAATCAAGTTACATCAGCCTTTCCCCCAATTAGCGCCTCGTCCTTTGGGAATGATTGGATATGAACCAGCAGATGTAAAAAAAATCACTTGGCAGGTTGTCGCATCTGCTCTCCAAGATGCGGGATTAAGTGAACCTCTAGAAGATTGTGGGGTGGTAATTGGTTCTAGTCGAGGTTTCCAAGGTGTTTGGGAACAAATGGCGCAGGGGATTCAAAGTCAGGAAGAATGGATGAATCACCTTCCCCATATGAATGCGATCGCATCTGCGCGACAAATAGGATCAACTGGGATAGTATTGGCTCCAATGGCTGCATGTGCAACGGGAATTTGGTCACTTTTTCAGGCATTTTCCTTAATTAATAGTGGACAATGCGAATATGCGATCGCTGGTGCGGTGGAAGCACCAATTACACCTCTAACTATTACCGGATTTCAACAAATGGGTGCTTTAGCCAAAACGGGTGCATACCCTTTTGATCAACACCGTGAAGGTTTAGTATTGGGTGAGGGTGGAGCAGTATTTGTTCTAGAATCGAAAACAGCAGCAATCCGCAGAGGTGCCAATATTTACGGTGAAATTCTCGGTTTTGGTTTAACTGCGGATGCACATCACCCCAATTCACCGGAACCGAGTGGAAAAAGCGCCGAATCTGCCATTAAGCAATGTTTACAACGCAGTCAAATCAGCTTTTCTGATATTGATGCCATTCATGCCCACGGAACTGGTACTGTGTTAAATGATCAGTTTGAGAGTTTATTAATACAGAAGTTATTTCCTGAATCTGTTCCTATAATCTCAACAAAAGGCGCTACAGGACATACAATTGGAGCATCTGGGGCTTTAAGTGTAGCTTTTTCATTGATGGCATTAAAGCAACAAATATTACCATCTTGTGTAGGCTTGAAGGAGCCAGAATTCAGTTTAAATTTTGTCAGAGAGAATCTTGAAACCAGAATTAATCAAATGATGTGTTTTAGTTTTGGTTTTGGTGGACAAAATGCAGTGGTTACACTGGGAAAAGCCTAAATCGCATCAAAACTTAGATGCACAGTAGCTTCCCATATAGTAGCCTGCGGTAAGTGAAATCTTTATAGGCTGCGGAGGCAGCCTTTGTTTCTATAGCGCACCCTTCCAGGGTGTCGGGAACATAAAAATCACTACAGCCGTAATGTAAGATAGTATTTTTGCAACACTGCTCAAAATAACCACTGAGATAATCCCTCATGCCAAGTTCTGCACCCTATCAACCTTTGTTGTTAAAAATTCTTCATGCTGTTAGCGGAATTTTAGCGATCGCTGCCATGATCACAGGCTTTTTAGTCTACAATACCTTCGATGGTAGATTCGGGAAGCTACCAATCCCTTCGGTTGACTCAATTATCGATGTTCATGGAACATTTGCAGTCTTTTTCTTTGTTATTTTCCCAGTGTTTGCTCTCTATAGCTTTCATGCAGGCAATAAAAGACTGCTACAAAAAGATTCCTTCCAAAAGCTAACTGAGATTAATAAACCAATTTGGTGGGTTAGTTTACAAAGAATTGCGAATACGCTGATGCTAATATCTGGAGCTTTGGCAGTGTTGTCTGGCAGAATGATGAAAGAAGAATGGTTGCCTACAGGACAGTTAAATCACACTTGGTACTACCTGCATCTAACTGCTTGGGTGGTAATAGTTTGCTGTTTGGCAATTCACATTTTAATGTCTAGCAAAGTGGGTGGTTTACAGTTATTAATTTCCATCTTTTCGGGGAAAATACGTCCAGAAGATAGTCCGCAAAAATGGTCTACCCGTTTGCGTAATTGGTTCAGTAATTCATCAGTTAATTTTGCTGGAGGAATCAATCACTCCCTCCACAATAATCTTCCTCTGACGGTTGCTGAGATAATTGTGCTGGTGGGAATTGTTGCCGCACTAATTTTACCGCTAGTGATTTCTAATTAAAACAAGTAATAAGTAACAAGTAATAAGTCCGTTTTGCAGATTCTCAAAGACAGGCAGGATGTCCATCCCACAAAATTAGGTAATTTATTTTTTGGTGATCCCCTAATTAGCGTCAATGAGGGCAGTAGCCTGTTTTTTGGAAGAAACTTGAATACGAAAGCAAAAACTTTTCGCCATAAAAAGCAAGCAGTGTATAAAAATACTATTTATTAGGTATAATTGCACTCACATGACGAGAAAGCACCTCAGCAATTGTGATTGCCATATATCCAGGAAGCTTTGACCCGGTAACGCTAGGACACCTTGACCTAATTCAACGTGGTGCCAAGCTATTTGAAAGGATAATTGTCGCTGTTTTGCGAAATCCTAACAAAACACCTTTGTTTACAGTTGAACAACGACTTGAGCAAATTCGCTACTCAACAAAGCATTTATCTAATGTGGAGGTAGATAGCTTTGATGGACTAACGGTGAATTATGCTCATATCCGCCAAGCACAGGTTCTCTTGCGGGGGTTGCGGGCAATTTCCGACTTTGAAATAGAATTGTCGATGGCACACACCAACAAAACGCTTTCCACTGAAATCGAAACAGTTTTTCTTGCCACGTCTAACGAGTATAGTTTTTTAAGTAGTAGTGTGGTAAAAGAGATTGCAAGATTTGGTGGTGCGATTAATCATCTTGTACCTCCCCACGTTGCCCTAGATATATACCAATGCTACGCACACAATTATCCGATATCGAATCAGAACACAAAGGAAATGGAAACAACTCCCCATCCCCAGGGGACAATGGAGTTTCCAGAACAGATACAACCGGAATTAGAGCCATAGATGTTGAGCAGGAACTAAATCGTCTGGAGGAGATGATACTTTCTAGCTTTCGGATTCCACTAACTGGCAAAACTTTAATTGATGAGGAGAAATTGCTAGAACAACTAGATTTAATCCGTGTATCTTTACCCGATGCGTTTAATCACGCGATCGCTATTATCGAGCAAAAGCAGGAAATCCTTCTCGAAGCTGAAGAATACGGACAGCAAATAGTTGATGCAGCACAGGCTAAACGTGTCCAAATCCTAGATGAAAATGACATTATTCTTCAAGCAGATAAAGAAGCACAACAGATACGTCGCCAAACTCAATTAGAATGTGAAGCGATGATGAAAGAAACTCTCACCGAAATTGATCTCAAACGCCGTCACTGCCAAGAAGAATTAGAAGAAATGCGAAGCCAAGCCATTGCCCAAGCACAGCAAATTGAGCAAGGTGCAGATGAATATGCTGATGGTGTTTTAGACAACATTGAAACAGATTTAAGTCAAATTCTAAACATAATTCGTAATGGTAGGCAACAACTGAACCCTAGTAATTCTCCCCAAGGGAAAAAGCGAAAATAGTATCAGTAAAATCAAGCGGAAAAAGCGGAAAAAATCTCTTATGAATCTTCTCACGCGGTCATAGCATGAGCAATAACTCCATACTTTAAGCCCAACTCATACAATGCATTTACAGTTGTATCGATCTGTTCCTTCGTATGTGCCACACTCAAGATAAATCTAATTCTGCCTTCATGGGGTTTGACACCTGGGTAAACAATTGACACAGAGAAAATACCACGAGCATATAACTCTTTGTTAAATGCCATTAGTTTTTCTACATCTGGTATAAACACAGGAATAATCGGACTTTGGCTTGTACCTAAATCAAACCCCAAAGATGTCAGACAACGGCGCATATACTGATTTTTCTCGTGAAGTAATTCTATTAATTGTGGATTTTGTTCAATTTCCTCCAACGACGCTAAAATTGCTGTGGCATCACCAGGTGTCAAACATGCTTGGAAAGTGTATGTACTAGCGCGCCAATGCAATAAGGGAATATACTTCGATTTCATCGCAACAAATCCCCCGATAGATGAGGTTGCTTTGGATAGAGTTGCAGCAATAAAATCAACGTCATCTACAAGTCCAAGATGTGAGCAATAGCCAGATCCATTTTTACCGTAAATCCCGAAGGTATGCGCCTCATCAACATAAATGAAAAATTTATATTTTTGCTTCAATGCGACTATTTCCCTTAGGGGTGCTAAGTCACCACTCATGGAATAAGCTGATTCTATAACTACAAAAATATTTTCATATTTATCTTGATACTTGTTTAATTTGCTTTCCAAATCTCCAACGTTGTTATGCTTAAATGTCATCCATTTATTACCAGACAACTTAACACCATCAATAATCGATGCGTGACTTTCACGATCAAAAATGATTAAATCATGTTTTCCTGGCAAAGCTGACAAACATCCTAAATTTGTTGTAAAGCCAGTAGGAAAAAGTAAAACACCTTCTTTACCAATCAGATGTTGCAGTTTGTCTTCAACTCGCTTGTGGATAATGGACATTCCTCCAGACATAGCTGATGTTCCGGAACCTGTACCAAACTCCCGTACAGCGAGACATACCTTATCAATTACATTCTGATTTCTATTTAATCCTAGGTAATGATTGATACACCACAAAATACATTCTTCTCCGCTATTAACCAAGGTTGAGGCAACTGTGGCTGTGGAATCACTTCCAGTCAATGTATAGCGCCCGTTGGAATACAAACCCAAGTCTACCTGTCGCAAGTAATGCTCATACAGGTAATCAGATAGTTCCTCTATATTAGTTATTCCTTCGCTTTCCAACTGCTTCATGTAGCTAAGGATAGGTGTCGAAATTTTAGTTTGCATATGGCTTTTATTCCACATATTTATGAACAATGATTTGTATCATAGGAATTGCGAATAAAAATTTGATCATTACATTACCAAACAAATTAATAATGCTGAAAAATAATTTATCTGCACCCTTTCGTTTTATTTACAGTAAATCATCAAAATAATCAAAACGATAAGCCAGAAAATACGTAATTTTCCTTAAAGGAAATTTAAACGCCATCAAGCAAATAAATACCTATTTATAAAGTTAAGAATAAACTCCTAGAAAACATAAGATTATCTGTTGAATATTCATCAGTAATGTAAAAAAATACTCATACTCAGATAAAAATTACAAGGATAACTTAAAGTTATTATGATTAATAGATTGCTTTTAAGTACATAATATGAAGTCTACGTAAGTTCATAATTTGTATTACTTTGTGAATACAAACAAATAATACCCAGGTGTTATAAATTGACTTCAAATGGGAACAATTACTACACAGACTAAATATATTCAGTGGTGTGAGTTAATAATCACTATGAACATTTATCTTCCTGGCTATGAAATTAATGAGCAAATCTATTCAGGGTCAAAAACCCTGGTTTGCCGCGCGATGCGTGAATCAGATGGGAAGTGCGTCATCGTAAAACTGATGCGGAATGAATATCCGAGTTTTAGCGAGCTAGTTCAGTTCCGCAATCAATTTATCATTTCCAAAAATTTAGATATTGATGGAGTTGTGCGTCCCTTATCGTTGGAGACCTACAATACCTTTTATGCTTTAGTCATGGAAGACTTTGGCGGAATCTCATTAGATGAGTATTTTCATGAATCTAAGCCTAAAGAACTCCATGAGTTTTTTGATGTTGCCATTCAAGTAGTTGTCGCATTAGATGCTTTACATCGCTGCCGCATTATTCATAAAGATATTAAACCCGCAAACATCTTAATTAACCCCGATACCAAGCAGGTTAAATTAATTGACTTCAGTATCGCTTCAGTACTTCCACGAGAGACGCAACAGTTAAAAAATCCCAACACTTTAGAAGGGACGCTTGCGTATATTTCCCCAGAACAAACGGGAAGAATGAATCGCGGAATTGATTACCGCACAGATTTTTACTCCTTGGGTGTGACTTTTTATCGGCTGTTGACACAGCAGTTGCCCTTCATCACTAAAGATCCAATGGAGTTGCTGCACTGCCATATTGCCCAAAAAGCAGAAAATGTAACTAGTATTAATCCTGATATTCCTAAGCAACTTGCAGCTATTGTCAGTAAATTGATGGCAAAAAATGCTGAAGAACGCTATCAAAGTGCATTAGGCTTAAAATATGATTTAGAGCGATGTCAAAAATATTGGCATCAACAGCGGGATATACCGGCTTTTTTATTAGGGCAGCGGGATTTATGCGATCGCTTTATTATCCCAGAGAAGCTTTACGGTCGGGAAGATGAAATCAAACAACTACTAACAGCTTTTGAACGTGTTAGCCATGGTGACACCGAAGTCATGTTATTGGCTGGGTTGTCGGGAATTGGTAAAACCGCAGTTGTTAATGAAGTTCATAAACCAATTGTCCGTCAACGCGGGTACTTTATTAGGGGTAAATATGACCAATTCCAGCGTCATATCCCATTTTCGGCATTTGTACAGTCATTTCGTGATTTGATGGGTCAGCTATTAAGCGAAAGTGACACTCTTCTTCAATATTGGCGAAGTACAATCATAGAGGTATTAGGTGAAAATGCTGAAGTTATCATTGATGTCATACCTGAATTGGAAGGTATTATTGGTAAACAACCTGCCGTCGTAGAGTTGGAAGGAACCGCATCCCAAAACCGCTTTAATTTACTATTTAAAAACTTTATTAAGATCTTTGCCACATCAGAACACCCCCTAGTTATTTTCTTAGATGATTTACAGTGGGCTGATTCTGCATCATTAAAGTTGATGCAAATGTTGGCATCAGAAACCGATAGCGGACATATATTAATTATTGGTGCTTATCGTGACAATGAAGTTTCCGCTACTCACCCGCTACTCTTAACACTTAAACAAATTCGTTTGTCTGGTACGGTCGTTAACGAAGTAGCGATCGCACCCTTAGAGATCGAACATATTAATAACTTAGTTGCAGATACCCTCAATTGCTCCGAAATAGTTGCATTGCCACTGGCACAATTAATTTATCAAAAAACTAAGGGAAATCCATTTTTCTGTACGCAATTCATGAAAGTTTTGTATGAAGAAGGATTATTGATTTTTGACTTAGATTCTCGTTCTTGGGAATGTAATATTTCTGCAGTTCGAGAACGGGCATTAACTAATGATGTAGTTGAATTAATCACCCAAATTTTACAAAAATTACCTGCATCAACACAAAAAGTATTGCAGTTTGCAGCTTGTATCGGTAACGAATTCGATTTAAATAGTTTATCAATAGTTTTAGAGAAAAATTATACAGATACAGCTACAGACTTGTGGAAGGCATTACAGGAAGAATTGATCCTGCCAAAAAATGAAACATATAAATTCTTCCACTCAGATTCTAAAAATATTTCTAGTCAATCTGAGCCGATCAAAATTGATGAAACCCAAATCAAAATCAGATACAAGTTTTTGCATGACCGAGTACAACAAGCTGCCTATGCTTTAATCCCTGAAACGCAAAAACAGGAAACACATTTAAAAATTGGTAGATTGCTATTAGAAAAATCATCGGAAACAGAACGAGAAGAAAATATTTTTGATATTGTTAATCATTTAAATACAGGTATTAAACTCATTGAAATTTTAGCGGAGCGTCAAGTTATTTGTGAACTTAATTTATTTGCCGCTAAAAAAGCAAAAGCTGCAACTGCCTATATGGCTGCACAACAGTATTTAGATATGGGCATAAATTTACTCAGATCAAATTGCTGGGAAGAACAGTATGAGTTTACATATTCATTGTACAGAGAAAAAATAGAAATTGAATATTTAAATGGCAACTTTGATAACAGCGAAGAACTTACTTATCAAATTTTAAAGAAAGTAAGATCCAATGCGGAAAAATGCGATATTTTAAATACTTTAATCATTCAATATACCCTCAATTATAAATTCATTGAAAGTATTAAAATTGGCAGAGATGCATTGAAGCTTTTAGATATAAACTTACCAGAAGATAACTTCTATGAAGAATTGCAAGCAGAATATACAGAAGTTAATCAATTAACTTCACAGCGAAAAGTTTCCAGTTTGATTAATTTACCCGTGATGGAATCACAGGAAAAAATTATTGCTGCCAGATTACTGATGAATCTAGATTCTGTTGCTTATATTGGGATGCCGCAACTTTTCCCAATTGTTGCTCTGAAACTAGTAAAATTATCACTACAGTATGGAAATACTCCTGAATCTGCCCGTGGTTACTCTGATTATGGAGTTTTACTAGGTTCAATTTTCCAAAACTATCAAGCCGGTTATGAATTTGGCACACTGGCAATTAATTTAAGTAACTTTTTTAATACTCCAGCGTTGAAATGTCGAACCTATTTCGTATTTGCTAGTTTCATCAATCATTGGTATAAACACGTCCGCTTTTCTAACCCGATTAATGATGATGCTTACCGCTACGGCTTAGAATCTGGAGAATTTCAAAATTCTGGCTACTCACTTTGGGGTAAAACATTAAACCTCTTTTGTCAGGGTGCCAATTTAAATGATATGTTACAGGATTTTTCGGGATTCGTTGATTTTTCAGAAAAAACTCATAATGTTTCCACAACTGATGCTATAGAATCTATCGAATTGGTAGTCAGAAATTTAGCTGGTTTGACAGGTAGTTATGGTGAATTTTCTACGAGTTACAATAGCGAATTAGAGTATATAAATAGGTGTGAATCACGCAAAAGTTTTCTGGGACTTTGTTCCTATAAAGTAATGAAATGTCAGGTGTTATACATATATGGTGATTGGGAAGCTGCATACGAATATGCTATTGCAGCTAAAGAGATCATCCAATATGTACTAGGATTTTACTGCACCGCAGTCCACAATTTTTATTACTCTCTGACTTTAGTTAATAAGTATGAAAATACCAGTGATGTTAAATTAAAATCTGAGTATTTTGAACAGTTGCAGACAAATCAATTGCAAATGAAGAAATGGGCAGATAGTTGCCCAGAGAATTTCTTACACAAGTATTTGCTAATTGAGGCAGAGATATTTAGGGTTGATGGAAATCATACACAGGCAATGGAAGCATATGATAATGCAATTAATTTAGCCAGAGAAAATCAATATGTAAATGAAGAAGCTTTAGCTGGTGAATTAGCAGCTAAGTTTTATCTGGGATGGCAAAAATCAAAGATTGCTCAAGTTTATTTAACTGATGCTTATTATGCTTATGCACGTTGGGGTGCTAAAGCAAAAGTCAAACATTTGGAACAAAGCTATCCAAAGTTGCTGATATTTGTGAATCAGACCCATGAAGTCACAACAACTGAAACTTTAGTATTAAGTGCAACGCAAACAGGTTCTTCTAGTAGCAGTTTGATGACTTCAGTGTTTGATTTAGCAACTGTGCTTAAAGCATCACAAGCTGTTTCTAGTGAGATTGATCTCAAACGTCTGCTAATGGTACTGATGGAAGTTGCCCTAGAAAATGCTGGTGCTAGTAAGGCAGCATTAGTATTAATCAAGAATGGACAAATGTTTGTTGAAGCTGTATCCCAGAGTATAAAAAGTAACAATACAGTTCACTCTGATTCTTTACCATTAGAAGAAAGCATGGAGGTACCTATTTCGGTACTAAACTATGTCAAGAATTCTAGCAAGTATTTACTGATTGATAATACTACTAAGCATGTGAATTGGCTAAGTGATAATTATATCCAACAGTACCAACCCCAGAGTTTGTTGTGTTTACCGATACGTCGTCAAAGCCAACTAGTGGGATTTTTGTATCTAGAAAACAGAAATACTGCGGGCGTGTTCACAAGCGATCGCATAGAATTATTACAGCTGATTTGTTCACAAGCGGCAATTTCCATCGAAAATGCTCAACTGTATGAACGTTCTCAAGATTACGCAAAGGAATTAGAATCTTCTCTTGCTAATTTGCAAATAACTAAGGAACAGTTAGAAATCTCATTAGAAGATGTTAAGCAAATCCAAATCCAGCTTGTGCAAAGCGAAAAAATGTCTGCTTTAGGTGGTTTAGTAGCTGGTATTGCCCACGAAATTAATAACCCAATTGGTTGTATTAGCGGCAATATTGAACCTGCGGAACAATATATTGAAGATTTGTTTGAAATCATCAATTTATATCAAAGTGAACATCCTGAACCAAGTCAAAAACTGCGCCGTAAAATTGACAAAGCTGATTTAGAATACATTAATGAAGATTTACCGAAATTGCTTGCTTCGATGAAGCAGAGTATCGATAGAATTTATAATATTAGCGTCAGTTTACGAACTTTTTCGAGGTCTGATACTCATAAACCGATTGTTTGTGATATTCATGAGTGTATTGATAGTACTCTACTCATATTAAGGCATCGTCTGAAAGCTTCAGAACTTAGACCCGAAATTGAAGTGATCAAAAATTACGGAGATATAAATCCTTTTGCCTGCTACCCAGGACAAATGAATCAAGTCTTCATGAATTTATTAGCTAATGCTATTGATGCATTGGATGAATCCAGTACCGGGATTAGTTTCGAGCAAATTAAAGCGAATCCTAACGAAATTACTATTACTACTAGCCTTGATAATGATAAAACATCGGTTTTAATTAGTCTTCGAGATAATGGTGCAGGAATACCTGAAGATGTCAAAAACAAAATCTTCGATCACTTATTTACAACTAAAACCATCGGTAAAGGTACAGGTTTAGGTTTAGCAATTGCCCGTCAGATTGTTATCGATAAACATGGAGGTAGCATTCACGTTAATTCTTCAGTTAATCAAGGTGCTGAGTTCGTGATTAGACTGCCATTTATTCGTAATTAGGGATCTGCTGTATAGCCCTTTCGGGCATCCAAGAAACGTGTAGCGCAGCGTTAGCTGAAAAACTGCACAAAGGGAATCTATATGCCACACAGCTTGAATAATACTGGTTTTGGAGGTCAAATCCAAAATTCACCCCACGATTTTCTAGCAAACTACATGGATTTTGAGCCTTTAAATCTCATAACCTTGCAATTGGGGAGAGTCTTACCTCTGGACTAGACAGTACAAGGTATCTGGTTTCAGTAGTGTCAGTGAAGCAAGAATTCTCGTGCATTTATGCCAAGGGCTATCAAAATGTGTATGTAAAATCATCCACCAACATTCCCGGAACCATATTACCACCAAGTTGCCTAGCTTCATAGGTTCCCACTTCGGGAATAAATTCCTGAAATTTGGTAAAATCGACTAATTGATCTCCCCAAAAGTTGTATAAGGTTTCATCAAACCGGAGATTTTCGATTGGTGCGACTATTTGCCCATTTTCTACCCAAAAACATGCATATCGAGTCATTCCGGTGATTCTACCACTTGGTAAATCACTCCAATTTAGATAATGCAAATTAGATACATATAATCCGGTTTCCAGTGTTGTGAGAATTTGCTCAAATTCAAGATTGCCACTGGTAATTTCTAAAGCACGCAATGACTCCCTACTATTTGCACCATTGGCTGTTTTTTGGTACTCTTTGGCTGTGCGTGAATTGATTAGTGTGTTAACTAGAATGCCTTGATCAATTACTGGAAAGTGGGGTACAGCAATTTCCCCTAACTCATTAAATCTAGGAACAAAACCCCGTTGAAAGTTTTCTAATATATTTAGCTTAGAAGAAAGTTGTTTTTCCTGACGTTGTAGCGCTGCTAAAGAACTGTTTCCTTGTTGAATATCAGCTTCACTAACACCTCCCCATGACAGCATTAATGATAAGTCAGAGACTGCTGCCGGAGCAAAGTAAGTTCTATATTGCCCTTTCGATAATTGTTTGGGAGTTTTTTCCAGTAGTTGTAATTGATTTTTGGCATCTCGGATTTTAGACACATAAGCTTCTTGATTCCATTCACTTCCCGCAAAACAGCCTTTTACAGCTTGAGCATCAGGATTAAAAATCGAATAATCTAGGGTAAATGTGTTAGTTGCAAACCAATGTTTTTGTCCGCATGAATCAGCATAAGCTTGAATTACCAAACCCCCGGCATAAATTCCTGTAAAATCAATTTTGGCTGCTGCTTCTAAAATGGCTGCGACGATTAATTCTGAATCTGGTAATTTCCCCTCATTGACTTCATAACTACTGCTATTTCCTGATGGTAAAACTAGGTATGGATCAATTGGTAAAGTTGGTAGTTCATTGCGAAGTTCCTGTAGTGCTAAATATAATTCTTGCCAGTCTCTTTCCCAATGTCCCGTAAATGGTATTTGACGGTAACTACTGCGCTGATTCTGCATTAATGTCAGTTGAATTGAACCATCTGCGACATAACCACTTTGTCGAACTCTTGCGTGATTGAAGCGAGTAAACAAGCTACGTTCACTATTAAGTTTGAGTGTGAATTCTTCAGATGGTGCTTTTTTCATTAAGAGGGTTTCAACAAGTTTATTAAAGCTGGTTTCTAAGGTGTCTAATTCTTCAGTTTTCATGTTGAGTATTTTAAATAAATAAATTAATTAATTAAAGCGCTAGATCCCCGACTTTTCTAAGAAGTCGGGGATCTGGTTTTTTAGAACCATAACAATTATTCCCTGAACTAAGTTCCACCTCCAAAAACTTCTACATCTGCAAATACACAAACTGGTGAACCATGTCCCACCCAAATCGCTTGGTTCGGTTCGCCCTTACCACAAAAAGGTGTGCCATACATCTCCCAAGTAGAGGAGTTGCCTAATTTAACTAAACTTCCCCAAAATTCTGGGGTGGTAGCGCGGTAATTTGGATTACGCAGGGTTTTAGTTAGCTTGCCATTTTCGATTAATTTGGCATATTCACAACCGAATTGGAACTTGTAACGACGATCGTCAATTGACCAAGAACGGTTAGATTCCATATAGATACCGTCTTCAATATCACCGATGATATCTGTAAATGTATCTTCACCTGGTTCCAAGTTTAAGTTAGCCATGCGGTCAATTGCTGGACGGTTCCATGAGCAAGCACGGGCGCAAGCCACACCGGGAATAGCGGCGCGGGCTTGACTTTCTAAGCTACCTAAACCACGCTTTAATACTCCCCCCTTAATTAAATATTCTCTGGTGGCTGTGGCTCCTGTATCATCGAAGTTGTAACTGGCGATTTCACCGGAGACGGTGGGGTCAAAGGTGATATTCATTAATGAAGACCCGTAAACTAGGTTGCCAAAATCACCTGCTTTGATGAAACTACCGCCTGCATAGTTGCGCTCATCACCGAGAATCCGATCTACTTCCAAGGGATGTCCCACACTTTCATGTATTTGTAGCATCATTTGATCTGGTGCTAATACTAGATTAGTACGGGTATTGGGACATTCATCTGCTGCCAGTAATTCTACTGCTTGCTCACCGATGGTTTGCGCCCGTTGCCACAAGTTAGCATCGTTAAATAGTTCCATCCCTCCTTGATAGGTATGTGCTTGCCAACCATTGCTACTACGTTGTTGTACTACATTACCATCTTGGGCGGTAGCGCCGTAGTAGGTGCTGATAAAGAGGAATTTTTGGTAAACTTGGGAACCATTGCTGCTAACAAACCAAACTTCTCTGTCGGTAGTGACGAGTTCAGCAGATGTTTGAACGATTTTGTCGTTAACTTTGAGGGTTTTGCAAATACGAATGAGAATATCGTTGATTTCTGCTGGTGTGAGGGTATCTAATGATTTAACGTGGGGGGAGATGTATTCACCAATAACTTGGGGACGGGAGGTGGTGACATCAAACTTAAATACAGACCATTCGCTAGATGCGATCGCATGATGGTATGCTGCCTCAACTGCCGTTTGCAAGTCATCGGGTGTGACGGAATTGGTAGCAGCGTAGGCAATACATCCGTTTACCATTACCTCCACCATTGCCCCTAAGGTAAAGGATTTACCATTGATTTGGGGAATAGCATCCCGCACAAACCGGGTTGATAAAGTTTCTTTAACGGCTCTGATGCCAACCCAATCAGCGGCTATATTGATTTGTGATAAAGCTTTATTTAAATCAGCGAACATAAAATATTTAGTTCAACTTTCAGATATTATTTCAGCAAATGCTCTTGAATACTAACAGAATTTGAGGACTTTCTGTGGGGTGGATATTCAAAAACCTTTAACTGTAGTTTTAATCTGGATGAAATACTGGAATCTATAGATAGAGGTTCTTTTGACTTACACCAGAACCTCTAGATTCCCCTTACCGATGCCAGCGGGTACCTTCTTTGCTATCGATGAGTGTAACGCCTTGGGCTTGGAGTTGATTGCGAATGCGATCGCTTTCGGCAAAATCTTTACTTTTTCTGGCTGCGTTACGTTGTTCAATTAAGGTTTCGATGTCAGCATCACTGAAACCTGCTGAAGAGTTATCCTCAACAGCTTCTAGCTTCGCTTCTAATCCCAAAACCTGAGCTAAAGTTACTAATGTATACCAAGCTTGCTGTAATTCTGCGGTATTAGTTTTGGTTTTACCTTCGTGAACTAGGATATTCCCTTCTCGACGTAGTTCTTTTGCCAGTTCAAATAATACCGCTAAACTACCGGAGAAATTAAAGTCATCATCTCCAAAAGATTCAAAGCGTTCAATTAGATTTTTATCAAGTTGGTTGCCATCTTCAGTAAAACCGAGTTTTTCTCCAAATTGTTCGCCAAAAACCAAACCTTCTTGGAGAGTTTTCCAACTATTCACCGAGGATGCGATCGCGTCTTCGGTAAAATCTAATGGTTTGCGATAGTGTGCTTGCAATACAAATAAGCGTACTGCCATTGGGTGAACTGGTTCGGGGTATTTTTCCCATTTTCCATCCAACAATTCCCGAATTGTGATGAAGTTCCCCAGAGATTTGGACATTTTCTGTCCATCCACCATCACCATCCCGTTATGTGTCCAGTATCGCGCCAAAGGTTTATTAATTGCACCTTCAGATTGGGCAATTTCGTTTTCGTGGTGGGGAAATACTAAGTCTCCTCCACCACCATGGATGTCAATTGTCTCACCCAAGCGGCTACGAATCATCGCCGAGCATTCAATGTGCCATCCTGGACGACCTTGACCCCAGGGCGAATCCCATGCTGGTTCCCCTGGTTTTGCCCCTTTCCACAGCGCAAAGTCGAGGGGGTATTGTTTTTTGGTATTTTCGCTAGTTTCTGCCTCTACACGCCCGCTAGCCCCCGCTTGCATATCGGATAAATTTCGACCTGAGAGTTTACCGTAAGTCGGGAATTTTTCCACGCGGTAGTAAACATCACCACCAGCGCTGTAAGCTAAATCTTTATCTACTAGAATCTGAATTAAATCTTGGATATCCTGGATATGCTCAGTTGCACGGGGATAATCATCAGCATCCGTAACATTCAAGCGACGAATATCGGTAAAATATTCATCAATGAAGCGGTTAGAAACGACTTCCATAGTCGAGCCTTGTTCTTTGGCACGGTTGAGAATTTTATCGTCAATATCCGTAAAATTCTGGATATATTCTACCCGATAGCCACGCCAAGCCAAATACCGCCGTACCGTATCCCAATTAATATATGAGCGTGCATGACCCAAATGGCAGTAGTCATATACTGTCACACCGCAGCAATACATTTTTACTTTTCCAGGCTCGACGGTTTCAAATGCTTCCAAGTGACGAGTGAGTGTATTGTAAACGGTTAGGGTCATGTCAGAAAAATTTAGCCTCTAATTTTAACTTTCAACTGGATCTAATTTACCAAAGATAATTGGTATTTGTGTCTAAACTAATTTTCCTGACTCTAGATGGTCTACGCTAAATTATCAGAAAGGCTATTTATCCAATTAGGCGATCGCATGATGCAGTCAGCAGTAAGTCCCAACCAATCCCCGGTAATGAATTCCACTAAACAAGGAATACCAGTAACAATTATTACTGGCTTTCTAGGTAGCGGCAAAACTACTTTACTCAACCATATCCTCAGCAATCAGCAAGGTTTGAAAACGGCAGTTTTAGTTAACGAATTTGGTGAAATTGGTATTGATAATGAGTTAATTGTCAGCACTGATGAGAATATGGTGGAGTTAAGTAACGGTTGTATTTGCTGTACTATTAACACCGATTTGGTTGATGCTGTTTATAAGATTTTAGAACGTAGAGATAATATTGACTATTTGGTGGTAGAAACAACAGGACTTGCCGATCCTTTGCCTGTAGCTTTAACGTTTCTTGGTACCGAATTACGGGATTTAACCCGTTTAGATTCTATTGTCACCGTTGTTGATGCAGCTAATTATAGCTTAGACCTTTTTAATTCTGAAGCTGCACATAGTCAAATTGCCTACGGTGATGTCATTCTGTTGAATAAAACTGATTTAGTTACTGAAAGCGAATTAAACAACTTAGAAACCAAAATTAATCAGGTTAAAGAAGGTGCAAGAATTATTCGGACGAAAAATTCCCAAGTTCCTTTAGCTTTGATTCTGAGTGTGGGTTTATTTGCATCAGAGAAGTATTTTGATTTAGATGAACATCATGAACATGATCATCATCATGAACATGATCATCATGAACATGATCACGAAAATTGTGAACATGATCACGAACACCATCATCATTCTGCTCATTTAGAAAATGATGGTTTTACCTCCATTTCATTTCAAAGTGATAAACCATTTGGTATCCGTCAGTTTCAATATTTTCTAGATAATCAACTACCGACTAATATATTCCGTGCTAAGGGAATCATGTGGTTTGAAGAAAGTCCCAAACGCCATATTTTTCACCTTTGTGGCAAACGTTTTACGATGGACGATGATGAGTGGAAAGGGGAGAAGAAAAACCAACTTGTGTTAATTGGTCAAAACCTTGATCAAGAAGCTTTGCTTGAGCAAATTAAAGCTTGTGTTGTAGAATAGAAAAGTTAAATATTAATTACATCACCGACTTGTTGAATAAGTCGGTGATCTGAACATCAAGAATATCATTCTACTAAGATGATTGGGCGAGCATTTACCGTGCAATTATCAACCTTGAAAAATAGTATAGGCTTATCATCCACACTCTTCTCTTCTACTTCCCTCATCCCAATTCTTTCCGCTACATTCTTAGACTCAAGATTAGGTTTATCGCAACTCGCTATCAAATATTTATATCCAAGTTCATCAAAAGAATATTTCACTATTTTAGCTGCGGCTTCAGTAGCATAACCTTTTTTAGTTGCTTCAGGTAACAAAGCATAAACCAACTGGGGTTGTTCTTCATCAAAGAAATACCACAAAGCAACTAACCCAATAATTTCCTGATCATCTTTGGTATTAATCAACCAAATACCAAATTTCTTTTCTTCAAATAGCTTTTGACTCTCCACTATCATTTCTTCAACCTGTGGCAATGACCAAATATTGTCATCGCACAAATATTTTTTAACATAGGGATTAATAAAAATAGAGTGTAGTGTACTCAAGTCACTTTCTAAGGTGGGTTTTAATACCAATCTGTCAGTTTTTAATACTAAATTTTTTAACATGTTTATAGGTTCCAAGTTTCAATCTTTTTAACACCGACTTAGTTACATCAAACCAGTAACGTCAAAAATCTATTCAATCAAGGATGGGAGTGTGATCAATATTTGAGGTAAACTACCGAAAGTACGCTTAACGCGATCGCTTCCACTCACTAAGGCACTAAATAGGTAAGTGTGGGAATTTACAACTACTATATCAACCTACTGAATCTAAAAAATGAGTAGTGGCAAATATCATTATTTTCCACTACTCGCTTGAAATCAACATGTATCAAATTTAGCGTTTTGCATCCAACATCTTAGCGATTTGAATGTGCATCAACGCAATATCTGGATCTCGCTGAATCGCGTGGAAATACCTCTGTTCTGGGGTTGTACCATCATTATTTGGCTGAAGTAATGTTTTTGCTTGTTCCAAAATTACATTAGCTTGCTCAAACTCCACTGGTTTTTTAGAATACAAAACCTCATCCATCTGAACGATAAACTGGGAAATTCTATGTAACCAGTTAAACCACTCATGTCCAATCACTAATTGTAAAAATTGGGCATTTGTTTGAATCTGTCCATATAATTGTTCGTACTGCGTGCGTTCAGAATCTAGTAGTGCTTTGTGTAAACGCAGAAGTACAGGTCGCAGTTCCCGCAGACGCTGAAGTGTCAAATCGAGAGATTGATTAGTTGAAGACATCAGGTGACAGCTGTAAACACTTTTCTTATCTTGTCACATTCGGATTTATAAAAAAGGTGAGGAATCACGTACCTAAGCGTTAACAGAATATCTGGAAAATTGATTTAAGAAGTAGCTTTTTGTTTTTTTAGTTTCGCCATTATACCATGCTTGGGTGCAAATATCATAGCTGCTAAAAATAGTAAGGTTTGAAACACCACAATACAACCACCAGTTGCACCATCAATATAGTAACTAATATAAGTTCCCATAACACTGGAAAAGACCCCAGAAGCCATAGCAATAGGGATCATGTGGTCGAATTTGTCAGTTAATAAATATGCAGTTGCACCAGGAGTGATTAACATCGCTACAACAAGAATTATTCCCACTGTTTGTAGTCCAGCAACCGCAGTCAAGGAAAGTAAAGATAGTAGAATGTAGTAAAGCAGCCCTGTATTTAAACCAATTGACTTTGCGTGGGTAGCGTCAAAACAAAATAGCAGCAAATCTTTGCGAAGAATGGCTATAGTTACTAAAGTCACGACACTAATTAAAACTGTTTGGATAATGTCCTGATTAGAAATGCCCAAAACATTTCCAAAAAGAATATGAGTTAAATCTACAGTACTTTTTGTCTTAGAAACTAAGACTAATCCAAATGCAAAAAAACCTGTAAATACCAGTCCAATTACAGTATCTTCCTTAATCCTGGTTTGAGCTTTGATATAACCTATCGCAATTACCGAACCAACTCCAAAAACAAAAGCACCTATAGCAAAGGGAATATTTAATATATAGGCAATTACAACTCCAGGCATAACTGCATGTGACACCGCATCACCCATTAATGCCCAGCCTTTAAGAGTTAGATAACATGATAATAGTGAACAAACAACTCCCACTAAAGCACTTATAGCGATTGCCTTCACCATAAAGCTATTTTGTAGTGGGACGGTAAACCATTCAATTATTTGCATTTTTTTTAAAGGGTAAATCACCTAAAGAATCACCAAAAGTCCGCGACAGATTTTCTTCTGTAAATACTTCTGAAGTATCTCCATAAGCTAAAATTGTTCGATTAATGAGAACTACTTGATTACAAAAAGTTGTAATTGAAGCTAAATCATGTGTAGAAATCAAAATAGTATGACCTAATTCTCGTAATTTCATCAACAAATCAATCATTGTCTTTTCTGTTTTGACATCTACTCCTGTAAATGGTTCATCTAATAGTAAAACCTGTGCTTCCTGTGCTAGGGCACGGGCAAAAAAAGCGCGTTTCTTCTGTCCACCAGAAAGTTCGCCAATTTGCCGATGCCGCATGTCCCACATTTTGACTCTTTCTAAACTCTCTTGTACTATTTTTTGATCTTTTTTAGAGGGAATTCTCAGGATATTCATATATCCATAGCGTCCCATCATCACCACATCATAGACATTTACCGGAAAATTCCAATCTACATCTTCAGATTGTGGAACGTAAGCAACTAAGCTTTTCTTTTGTGCGATTTTGATGGGTAAGCTATTAATTAAAACTCTTCCTGTTGTGGGCTTGACAAAGCCCATCACAGCTTTAAATAATGTTGATTTTCCGCTCCCGTTAATACCAACTAAACCGCAAATTGAACCCGCTTTAAGCTGCATAGATGCACTATGTAAGGCAATTTTGCCGTTATAGGCGACAGTGACATTTTCGATATCAATGCTGATTGATTCATTGATCATTGACATTAGTCCTTTAAAGATAGCAATTTGGAATATTAGCTACGAGAATAAGTAGCTGAAAGTTAAGATAAATTCTAATTTTTTTGTAAACCTTGAATCAATATATTCAGATTATATTCAATTAATTTTAGATAAGTTGGTGCTGCACCATTATCTGTTGATAGAGAATCTACATAGAAAACTCCCCCAAATTTTGCCCCCGTGGCATTAGCAACTTCTCTTTGTGCTTTGTCGTTAACTGTACTTTCACAAAATACGGCAGGTATTTTATTTATTTTCACAGTTTGGATTACCTTTTCCATCTGTCTAGGAGTAGCTTGTTGCTCAGAATTAACTGCCCATAGATAGACTTCTTTTAAACCATAATCACGGGTGACATAAGAAAATGCTCCTTCGCAACTAACCATATAACGTTTTTCCACTGGAATTATTGACACAGATGTTTTTAGTCGCTGGTCAATTGCTTGAATTTTTTGGCTATAATTAGCCGCATTTGTGTTATATGTATTGGCATTTATAGGATCTAAATTTACTAGAGCTTTGCGAATATTCTCTACATATATCAAAGCATTTTTTGGCGACATCCACGCATGGGGATTGGGTTTGCCTTTGTAGGCATCCTCACCGATTTCTACAGGCTCTATACCTGTACTTAAAGTTACACGGGGAACCTTGGGAATATTGTTATAGAATCTTTCTGCCCAACGTTCTAAATTTAGCCCATTGTCAAGAATCAGATCGGCTTTTTTACCTCTGACTAAATCGCTAGGTGTGGGTTCGTATCCGTGGATTTCGGCTCCTGGCTTAACTATTGATTCTACAATTGCTTTGTCACCAGCGACATTTTTTGTCATGTCAGCGAGGACTGTGAAGGTAGTTAAAATTACTTTTTTATCTTTTTTTGCGGTATCTGTGACTTTCGTTGTTTCTGGTTCGGTTTTGGGTGTGGAATTGCACCCGGCTAGCCCAGATACCAGCAGTATAATTCCGATGATTAATGAGGACTTTGCGGTTACAAGCGTGGAAGTACGGAAATATTTGAAAATGTTCTTTAAAATATTGTCAGAATTAGCGGATGCTGAGGATACATATTTTTGTACCCGCACCTCTGAGGTATTGATATTCGTTTTCATTTAATACTTGTCATTATTTTATCATTTTTCTCCAACTCTAACATAGAATATCGAGATAATGAGATAAAAATGATAATAGATAATTTGATTTCAGTTATTAAAGAAAGCCGGATAATTAAGCTAAATTTAGTTTAAATTGGGAGAAATTGCTAGTTTCTGGCGGATAACATCATCTGGATCTCGAAAACCTACCATCACCGCAGTTTCATCTTTCACAAATAATGGACGCTTCAGTAGCATTGCGTCTTCAGCAAAAGCTTTAATCCATTGTTCATCCTGCCACTGCTTTTTTTCTTCACCTAATGTCCGATAGGATTGTCCAGAAGTGTTTCGCATGGGTTGAAAACCTAAAGTTTTGACCCATTCTCGAATTGTACTTTCGTTTGGTGGATGTTCTTTGGTATTGATAAATTTATATTTGACATGATTCTTGTCTAGCCATTGCATAGCTTTTTTGCAAGTGCCACAGGTAGGAATTCCATAAACTTGAATGGACATAAGTAGTGAAAAGCGCTATGGGATATACTTTAGATGATAGATGAATAAACTTTTTCAACACAGGCACAAATAATGAAAGACCCCAACAATAAAGGTATCAATATCGATCCAGCCACTGTCTTATTGATTATTTCAATTCTGATTTTGGCACCTTTGTTGTTAACTGGTTTTTTTTCCCAATAAAAAAGTTAACTGGTTTAAGATTTTTTACTAGTAATTGAAAGTCCTTCAACAATTAAAGAAGGAGTATAACAAGAACCGTTCCAATCGGCATCGCTGCCAATTGCCACAAGTTGTTTTAGGGCATTGTAGACATTGCCTGAGACCATTGTATCTTTAATTCGTCCTGTGACTTTGCCTTTTTGAACGCGATAACCTAAGTCAACATTAATGGAAAAATCACCAGAAAGCCCACTACCATCACCTAACATTTGGTCAATAATTAAGCCATCATCAAGTTGGTGAATCAATTCTGGTAAAGATGTGTGGCTAGGAACAATCAGAAAATTAAATAATCCGGGTATGGGATAACTAGTTAGACAGGGACGAAAACCATTCCCTGTACTATTTATACCAAGTCTTCTTCCGGTTGTGCGATCGCAATAAAAATTCTGTAAGATTCCATCCTCAATTAATATCAGGGGTTGAGTGGGGGTACCTTCATCATCAAAGGGGCAACTGTAGGGTCCTGCTAGGGGGTCTTGGTATAAAGTGAGTTGACTAGAGGTAACTAATTTTCCCCTCTTTTCTGCCCAAGGAGAGGCTCGTTCTAGTATATGTTTGCCATTGAGGGCTGCTTGAATTGTTCCCCACAGCATATCTGCGGCTTTGGAAGTGAACAAAATTGGTACACCACTGCTGGGAGGTGTGACATTTTCCTTTGCCCAATCCAACCTTTGGATAATTTGCTGTGCTACTTGTTCGGGGTATAAATCACCACGTTTTGTTTGTCCATCAGAAACGCATAAAAAATCTTCATCTCTTACCCACTCAGCGGAAAGATAGCAATTGAGAGTTGTATCTGTGTAGGAACAATTTAAACCATGAGTGTTAACTAAGCGCGTAGTTTCTACATCACATTCCCAATCACCGTGACAAATCACATCTGGATGGGCTTCGTGAATTAATGCGATCGCTTCTTTGCCCCAACCCACTAATGTTTCAACAGAGACATTCTCTCCCAAATCAGGATAAGCAGGCTGTGAATTACGCACCAGTTCTATGGGTTCCGGTTGGTTTAGTTGGCTTAAAGCTAAGGCTCTTTCCACCAAAACTTGGGGTTCAACCTCCCCATAAGCCACCGTTAATCCAGGACTTCCTCCACACCAAAGACGCAAAGCTGTACCTTCAGCTTGGCTTGTTTCTAACTTCTTGAGACGGTTAGCTTCAAAAAATATTGGTTTAGAAAGTGAGTGCGACTGATATACTTCAGCCGCATCTGCTCCCGATTTTAGCGCTAGTTCCAACAGCTGTTCGGCTAGCGTATCCTGTTGTGAGTTTTGAGACTCCATGATGATTTTTAGCAGTGGAACTAGGAAATTGGGCATTCAGTTCCAGATATTGTCACAAGACATGAGACATGGAACTGAAAAATTGATATACCCATTACCCCCTTACAAATTTACGGCAAAGTGACCTCTTGCAATAGCCAAAATCCTGCAAAAGATTCCGATTGGGGATTTGCCTGGACTCCGATAAAATGCACACCATTTGCTGATTGTTTGGCAACTTCAAAATTTTTCGCCTCATTTATCACTTGTGAGTTACGAATATTCGCCACAATCCAGCTTTCGGTAGCACCTGTTTCTAACAACAATCTTCCACCTTCACTCTGATCAAATTTCAAGTAACCCAACTCCAAACCTGACATCCAAGCTGCTAAAGGTAGTGAGCGGGAAGAAAAAATTAATACTCCAGAAATGGGTGTATCATCGGAAATTTGCGCTAATTCCAGCGGAAAACCTTCACCAAAACCAATTTCCCACTCTGGCATATCGAGGAAATCCTTAGCTGTTAGCCTCACAAAAGCCCAATTTTCCAACTCCAAAGCATCCGGTAAGCGTTGAGGAACAGGTGCATCTAAGCGTACCGAAGGGTTACTTCCTCCCTGGTACCCAGGTTCTTGGGGATATACCTCATCCATTCGCTGCTGTAACCATTGATGAAGTACCAAAATTCTACGGCTTGATTGTGCGGGAATCCCAGAATCTTGACAAGCCTTAGTAATCATATTATTCATTTGGCGACGAAAAAAGCGGATCCGCGTTGGTGCTTCCCCTGCTTTGCTTATTGCCTCTTGAATTGCGGTTCGCAACCACGCTGAGTTTACCTCGGTACTAGGGCAATACTGAGCGTAGCGGAACAACGAATCAACTTTGGTACGGGAATCTTTCGGACTTTCGCACAGTAGCAATTCCCATACTTTTTTTTGGTTTTCGTCCAAAATTGGACGCGAGTAAAAATCAAGTTCCCAAGTTGTTCCCATGTTATACCGTGATTGCGTAGCTGTTTTCTAATATTTCTTATGATACGAGGAATGGGTTTTTGAGAGTGGTTTTTAAGTGCGATCGCTAAAAATATCCTTTTTTGAAGTGCGGTATGTGAACTTTAGCTGATTGGTAAGGGAGTGGGGAGTGGGGAGTGGGGAGTAGGGAGTAGTGAGTGGTAAAAAAGATACTTACATGTATGCTGGTAAATTTTTTCATCTAGACTGCCTCTTGCCTGCTGCTCCTGCCTTCTGTCTCTAGGTGATGACTAATACCTGTAATGAGGCTACGATCAAATTATTTATTCTTTTCCCAGTAAGTAATATGCCAAATCACCGTTACCCTCCTGCTTCTATACGCTATCTCAAAGCTAAATTATGGAATTTGACCCGTCCTGCTGTTTGGGGAACGGCAATCTTTTTATCTGTAGCTGGATTGGTAGCAAGGGAATATTTTGTCAATCCAAATTTTTTAAGTCGTCAATCTGAAGAACCAAAAGCGGATGTTATAGAAAAACCAAGTAATGATATATCCTCAGAGGATAAAGCGATCGCAGCTGACATAGACAACTTACCAGTTCTCATTTCTGATGCCGAAAAGGCAGCTTTAGCTACAGCGAATTCTCCTGTACTTAAAGGTAATTCCACTGAAAAACGCAAAAATCCTTTAGACGAGGCAATCAAAAATCAGAAGACAAGTTCAAGTACACCTCAAAATCTAGAAACTACAGTTACCAGTGAGCCGGAAAACCAATTTATTACCGAAGCAAACGATTTATTGAAATTCAGTAATCCCACATCTCAAACCAAACAAACTAATAGTTTAAATCAACCTGATAAAAACTTTAATAATCAATCTCCAAACCAAACTTCAACTACTCCAGATGCTTTGAAGACAGCAATTGAAAAATCTAATTCTCCTGCTGTAACATCAAATCCAACGAATAATTTAGGGCAAAATTCATCAACGAGTTCTTTACCTAATCAATCTTTGCCGAATAATGGTGTTAATTCAACGCCTCAAAATAATTCTTACCAATCAAATACAGTACCTCAAACACAAACCTACTCCACTTATCCCAATAGTAATATCAGTAATAATTTCAGCAATTCCACATCTTCAGCAGCAGTAACATCAACCTCTAATTCTCCAGTACCAACACAATCATCAGGTTTTGCTGCACCAAATGGTTCTACAAATACTAGTGGTTATGGAAACTCAACCTTGCCACAACAAAGTCAACCACAACAGTATAATGCTTACCCAAATTCCCAGCGATTACCTGGTCAATAGTTAGTTAGAGGTACCAAAATACTCAATTTTTGTGCGATACCCCTGTGGAGTATCGCTGTGCTTTTACCAAAACAAAAACTCTGATTAAACTGACACAAACTTCTTGAAATCATCCATGTTCCGGATATTAATCAAACTTAAATCTGGACAAGTTCGTTTGATTAACCCTGTCAACACATTCCCTGGACCAATTTCCACGACACGGCTAATATTATTTTCAGGTAAAGCGAGGCTAATTTCTCGCCAGCGAACACTACCCGTCATTTGTTGAATCAGACGTTGCTTTAAAATCTCGGAATCTATTGATGGTGTTGGATCAACATTGGATGCAACTGGAATATTTGCAGGTAAAAATGCTACCGAGGAAAGGACTTCTTCAAATTCTGTAGCGGCAGGTGACATGAGGGGGGAATGGAATGCTCCAGAGACGTTTAAGGGAATTGCTCGTTTGGCTTTAACTTGGGAAATTACTGATTTTACAGCTTCCGGGGTGCCAGATATGACAACTTGAGCAGCACTATTATCATTAGCTAATACCACATCGTTGGTTTGTGCGATCGCTTGATCCAATTGTTGCCGATCAAAACCAATAAATGCCGCCATCATTCCCCCTGCGGCAGCGTCCATTAATTCCGCACGACGTTTTACTAAACGTAGTCCTGCTGACCATTCAAATACACCAGCTACATACAAGGCAATATATTCACCTAAGCTATGTCCAGCTACTAAATCGGGCTGCTCTTTTTGACGCAAAGCATCTACCAACAAACTTTCCACCACATATAAGCAGGGTTGGGTGTATAGTGTGCGCGATAATTTTTCTTCCTGATTCTGGCAGATATCAATCACTGACCAGCCGAGAATTTCTGCGGCTTGTTCAAATTTGGCTTTAGCTTGAGGTAGTTCAAGCAAATCAATTCCCATTCCCAAAGCTTGGGAACCTTGTCCGGGAAATACCCATGCGGTTTTAGTCATTAGTCAACGATCAATAGTCAAATGTTCAAATAGTCGGTAGTTGAGGAGATGAAAAACGTCAAGAGTCAAACGGGATCATTTCAACCAAAGCTAACATAGTACAAGCCTCCCCTTTTAAGGGGAAAAG
Organism: Calothrix sp. PCC 6303; assembly: GCF_000317435.1. Lineage (NCBI taxonomy): Bacteria > Bacillati > Cyanobacteriota > Cyanophyceae > Nostocales > Calotrichaceae > Calothrix > Calothrix sp. PCC 6303. The sequence continues at coordinate 5,515,597 of NC_019751.1, read as the reverse complement.
TTTTTGGTGGAGTTCAAGCTTCCTCCAAAAACCCGTTTCCTGCCTTCTGCCTGCATTGACCCTTGACATTTTTCTTATCTTCCCCATCTAAAAATTGCTGCACCCCAAGTTAAGCCAGCCCCGAATCCGGAGGCAGCGATGATGTCATTATTCTGGATTTTGCCAGCCCGTACAGCCTCATCTAATGCCAAGGGGATGGAGGCTGCGGAGGTGTTGCCATATTGGGCAAGATTGCTAATTACCTTGTGTTTGGGAATATCCAACCGCTGGGCAACAGCATCAAGGATGCGTTGATTTGCTTGATGTAATAACAGCCAATCGACTTGCTCGGTGCTGATTTGGGCATTAAATAATGCTTTGTCGATCACTTCTGGGACAGATTGAACAGCAAAGCGGTAAACTTCCTTGCCATTCATGGTGATTGCTTGATAAGCGCCCTTACTAACTGTCACACCTGGGGTTAATTCCTGGCTGTCAGCGGCATAGCTCAAATTCAGGTAATGATTTTGGCTACCATCACTTTTGAGCTTAAAACCCAATAAGCGATCGCTTGAATTTGCCTGCATCACCACAGCGCCCGCACCATCACCAAACAGTACACAAGTACCCCGATCTTGCCAATCTACCCAGCGAGAGAGTACATCTGCACCAATTAACAAAACATTTTGGAAAACTCCAGTTTTGATATATTGGGCAGCTGTCACCAACCCAAATAGAAAACCAGAGCAAGCTGCTGTTAAGTCGAAGGCAACAGCTTTATCTGCTCCCAAAGCAGCTTGAATTTGGCAGGCACTCCCGAATAAATCATCGGGGGTGGAAGTTGTCAATAAAATTAAATCAATGTCGCTAGCCGAGATTCCCGCCATAGCGATCGCATTCCGGCTGGCATCGGTAGCCAGGGCGCTTAAGGTGGCACCCGCTGCTGCTATATGCCTTTGGCTGATACCTGTGCGTGTTTTAATCCACTCATCTGATGTATCAACCAAATCCATCATTGCCTGGTTACTTAAACAAGCAGTGGGTACTGCTGAACCACTGCCAATGATTGCTATTCCTGTATTTTGCACTCCTACTCCTTCTAGCTATTAGTTATTCGCCGCTAGTCATTCATCAAGAGTCTAGGTCAAAAAATTGACTTTCGATTTTTGATTGTCAACCAATAACTAACTGCTTTCCCGTTGTAGGCTTTGATATTGCGATTGAATTCGTTGCAATACCTGGTTATCCACTGCTTCTTTTGCCATGCGAATCGCGTTAAAAATCGAAGGAGCTTGGGAACTCCCATGACTAATAACACAAATGCCATCAACACCTAGAAGTAGTGCCCCTCCATGTTCGGCATGATCCATACGTTGTTTTATTCGCTTCAAATTGGGTTTTAAAATTGCCGCGCCGACTTTACCCCGGACACCTTGGGGTAATTCTTCACGAATAATTTGCAACATTACACTTCCAACAGCTTCGGCGAACTTCAACAGTACATTGCCCACAAAGCCATCGCAGACAATGACATCAAAGTCACCGGAAAGTACATCCCGTCCCTCAGCGTTTCCAGCAAAGGAAATTTGGGAATTTTCCCGTAACAGTTGATGAGTGCGAACCGCTGCATCATTACCTTTACAGTCTTCTTCACCAATATTGAGCAAACCTACCTTTGGTTGGGGAATACCCAGGACAAATTCACTATATACTGACCCCATGATGGCGAATTGCTCCAAAAATTTGGGTCGGCAATCGACATTGGCACCCACATCAAGTATGAGAACTTGCTTGCTAGCAACCAGTGTCGGAAAAACAGCCCCAATTGCCGGACGATCAATTCCCGGCAATCTACCCAAACGTAGTAGTGCCGCTGCCATTGCTGCGCCAGAGTGACCAGCAGAAATGACTGCATCAGCTTTACCTTGTTTTACCAAACTCATTGACACATTGATGGAAGCTTTGGGTTTACGCCTAATGGCGTGTAAAGGCTCCTCATCCATTGCGATCGCATCCTCTGCTGGAACGATCTCAACTTGAGTCAAATTTGTCTTAGGCGGCAAAACAGCTTCAATTTGTTGAGGATCACCCACCAACAAAATATCGACACCCAATTCTTCCCGTGCCCGCAGAGCGCCAGCCACGATTTCACCGGGTGCGCGATCTCCTCCCATTGCATCTATTGCGATCCGTACACCAGTCGATCCCATTGCTTGTCAGCTTCTAGAAACCTTACAAATTTTACCAGATGCCCTTAACCAAAGCACCAGACATCTTCTTTTCTATTATCTGTGACTACGTTAACAATTACTGATGTTACCCACAAGGAAAATTGAAAATAGGTATGTTTGTTCAAAGATGCGAACCGACAGTTCGGCGCTTCGCTATCGCGTTAGCAAAGCGTTCTGGTTCCCACAACGTCGCTGTCTCTGGAACAGTAGTGGCTTGTCCCCAACGTCAAGCAAGCTCAGTAATTAAGAAATCCTGGCTTGACGACGGCTTGATAACTTGGATATATTTCGGGATTTTTGTGACCTGGTGTAACCCAGGTAATCAGGAAAAAATAGACAGTTGTGTCGCTCATTTGGGAATACTAAATTCAGAAAATTTCCAGATTTAGCGGTATTGTCATGACTACAGTGAGTATTGCCGGATATCACCTCAGTGAACAACTTTACAACGGTTCCAGAATTCTAGTTTATCGAGGGATTAGACAGGCTGATTTATTACCTGTGGTTATTAAACTACTGAAAAATTCTTGTCCCAGCTTTACCGAACTGGTGCAGTTTCGCAATCAATATACCATTACCAAAAACCTCAACTCACCTCTAATCGTCCAAACCTACAGCCTAGAAACTTATCAAAATGGCTATATGTTGGTGATGGAAGACTTTGGGGGGATTTCTCTCGACAATTTTGCCCAGTTAAAGACTGCACAAACAATCTGTTTACAGGAATTTTTAGAGATTGCGATCGCACTCTGCGACGCGTTGGATATTCTCTATAAAGAGGGCATTATTCATAAAGATATTAAACCCAGCAATATTTTAATTAACCCCGAAACTAAAGAGGTTAAATTAATTGACTTTAGTATTGCATCTCTCCTCCCACGGGAAACTCAAACCCTAACCAATCCTAATGTACTAGAAGGGACGTTAAGCTATATATCTCCTGAGCAAACTGGACGGATGAACCGGGGGATTGACTATCGTACAGATTTCTATTCTTTGGGGGTGACTTTTTACGAATTATTGACTGGAAAATTACCATTTCGGTCAAAAAATGCGATGGAATTAATACATTGCCACATTGCCAAAAAGCCGCCATTAGTGCATGAGATTAACTCACAAGTTCCATCTGTAATCTCAAAACTTGTCAGCAAATTGATGGAAAAAAATGCTGAAGACCGCTATCAAAGCGCCTTGAGTTTAAAATTTGACTTAAATAATTGTTTAGTTCAACTAAAGGAAACTGGCAAAATTAAGAGCTTTGAAATTGCCCAGAATGATGTATGCGATCGGCTGATTATTTCTGATAAGCTTTATGGACGAGAAGCCGAAATAGAAAACCTACTCCAAGCATCTGAAAGAGTTAGTCTTGGTGCAACTGAAATGATGTTGGTAGCTGGGTTTTCTGGGATTGGTAAAACTGCGGTCGTTAATGAAGTTTATAAACCTATTTTGCGGCAACAAGGTTATTTTATTAAAGGCAAATATGACCAATTTAATCGAAACATTCCCTTTTCCGGATTTGTTCAAGCTTTCCGTGATTTAATCAAGCAACTGCTGACAGAAAATGATGCCCGAATTTATGCGTGGAAAACGAAAATATTAGATGCTGTTGGTGAAAATGGTCAGTTAATAATTGAAATCGTCCCGGAGTTAGAAATAATTATTGGCAAGCAACCATCTGTTATAGAACTACCCGGAACTGCCGCCCAAAACCGATTTCATTTATTACTTCAAAAGTTCACCCAAGTCTTTACAAGTAAAGAACATCCATTAGTGATATTTTTAGATGATTTGCAATGGGCAGATTCTGCATCATTAAATTTAATGCAATTATTAATGGCTCATACAACACATCTATTTTTAATTGGTGCATATCGTGATAATGAAGTCACCCCGACACATCCATTAATGTTGAGCTTGAATGAAATTGCCAAAACAAAAGCAATTATTAATACCATTGCTTTATCACCCCTAAATCAAACACAAATAAATAAACTAGTTGCTGATACACTTAATTTTTCAGAAGAATTAGCATGGGATCTTTCTCAACTCATATCTCAAAAAACTCAAGGCAATCCATTTTTTGCTACCCAGTGTCTCAAAGCATTGTATCAAGATAAGCTAATTCAATTTAACTTTGAGATAGGGTGTTGGGAATGTGACGTTACACAGATAACTCAGCAATCAGCTACAGATGATGTGGTTGACTTTATGGCATTTCAATTACGCAGATTACCCTCGTCAACTCAAGAGGTTTTGCAATTAGCTGCTTGTATTGGTAATCAGTTTGATTTAGCTACTTTAGCAATTATTTCTAAACAATCACAAACAGAAACCGCAGCTTGTTTATGGAAAGCCTTACAAGAAGGTCTGATTTTGCCAACTGGTGATATTTATAAATTTTATATAGGGCAAGAAAGTCAATTAGTTAATCAAGAGATTTCTCAAAATGTGACATACAAATTTCTACATGATCGCATTCAACAAGCTGCTTATTCTTTGATTCCAGAGGAACACAAACAACTGACTCATCTCAGCATTGGACAACTTCTGTTGGCAAATACTCATCAAACACGACAAGATGAGCAAATTTTTGAAATCGTTAATCAGTTAAATCATGGTATTTCGTCGATTGATTTACTCCCTCAGCATCAACAATATGCTCAATTAAACCTCAGAGCGGCTCGTAAAGCAAAAGAATCAACTGCCTATATTACGGCACTACATTACCTTAATTATGGAATGGAATGGCTAACAACTAATGGTTGGGATATTGATGCTGATTTAATGCATAGATTACACGAAGAAGCCGCAGAAGTTGCATTACTCAATTGTGATTTTGAACAGATGGAATCTTTAAGTCAGAAGGTATTGCAGCGTACCAACAGCTTACTTCAACAAGTAAAAATATATGAGATTAAACTCCAAGCATATCAGGTACAAAACAGACAGCTACAGGCAATTACAACCGGAAGGGAGATTCTTGAGAAATTAGGAGTGACTTTACCTGAGTCTGTTACCCCTTTAGAAAGTCAGCAACAAGTAGAAAGCACATTAGCATCTTTATCTGATCAAGCGATCGCTAACCTGGCAAACTTACCAAAAATGCAGGATCTAAATGCTGTAGCCGCTTTACGGATTATGATTAGACTTGTCCCATCCATCCACCAAGCTGCTCCCCAACTCTTTCCTAGCATTGCTTGTCAACAAGTTAATTTGTCACTGAAATATGGTAACTCACCCTTCTCTGCACCCGGTTATGCAGATTTTGGCATTGTTGTCGGTACCGTCCTAAATCAGTTGGAGACAGCCTATCAATTTGGGCAGTTAGCACTTCACATCATGGACGAATTTTCGGAAAAATCTGTCCAAAGTATGGTTCAGTTTAAAGTCGCTGCATTCAACCAATCAAATAGACAAAATATCCGACAGGCTATAGATTTGTTGAAAAAGTCCTATCAGGTGGCATTAGAAACAGGTGACTCAGTTCATGCTCTTGTTTCCACTTCATTTAGACTATTCTACACATATTTAAGCGGCACAGATGATTTAGAGAACTTATCCAAAGAAGTAGAAATTTACCAATCAAAATTTTTAACAAGCCAGCATTTTTTATCTTGGGCACATATTATTAGTTGGTCGATTAAAAATTTCACATTAGCTGAAAATTCAAGTTGTCTTGGCAGTGATCTCAATGACGAAAAACACCACTTGTCGATACTTATCCAAGAAAATGACGAACTGGCACTTCATCTATTTTTTCTGAGTAAGTTAATACTTAGCTACTCATTTGGAGATATTTCTCTTGCAATTCAGGATGCAGATCAAGGAGCAAAATATATTAAAGCAGGTATTGGGATGCCTTCTGCACCTGTCTACTATTATTATGACTCATTAACTCGTCTCAGTCTTTATACTCAAGTGGATTTTTTACAACAAGAAAAACTGCTTTCCCAAGTTGAAGAAAATCAGAAAAAACTCAGTATCTACGCTGAGGCTGCACCAATGAATTATCAACACAAATACTATCTGGTAGAGGCAGTTAGATATCAGATTTTAGATAATAAGTTAGCCACAATCGAATACTACGATCTCACTATTAAACTTGCCCACGAAAATGGCTTTATTCAGGATGAAGCTTTAGGAAACGAACTGGCTTGCAAATTTTATCTCAATTGGGGCAAAGAAAAAGTCGCCGCAGGCTATATACAAGAGGCTTACTATTGCTATCTAAAATGGGGGGCAAAAGCCAAAATTAATAACTTAGAAAAATCCTATCCTCAACTACTTAAAGCCATCTTAGAGCAGCCACGAATTAACCTCAATCCTTGGGAAACAATTTCTAGCTTTGTCTTTGGTCAGACACCCACATCTACTGATAGATTAAGTACTAGTAGCAGCAGTATTTCTGGTATTTTAGATTTTGCTTCCATCCTCAAAGCCGCTCAAACAATTTCTGGCAGTATTGAATTAGATGAACTCGTCACCAATCTCACCAAAATTATCTTAGAAAACTCTGGAGCAAAAAAATCTATAGTAATTCTTCCCCAAAATAACAACTGGGAAGTTAAAGCTATTACCTTGCTTGATAACGAATCAAATTCTCAAGAACTAGTCAAAACTATCCTTTCATCACAATCAATAGATACTTGTCAAGAAATTCCTCAGCAAATCATCAATTACGTTAAAAATACTCAACAAATATTAGTTATTGATAATTGCCAAACAGATATTTCTGGGTTAATGGGAGAATATATGCTCCAACATCAACCCAAGAGTGTACTGTGTATACCTATTATGAACCAGGGACATCTAGTAGGAATTATATACTTAGAAAATAAAATCACCTCTGGAGTGTTTACTCAGGAACGTCAGCAAATTATTAGCCTACTTTCATCTCAAATTGCCATTTCCCTAGAAAATGCCCAGCTATATAGTAATTTACAGTCAAGTGAAGCCCGCTTTCTACACCTTGCAGAAAATGCTCCTGGGATGATTTACCAGTTCCAACTTTCTCCGGATGGTATCCCTAAATTTAACTATGTCAGTTCTGGATGCTATGAAATTTATGAAATTTTACCGGAACAAGCAGTTAGAGACGCAAATAAACTAATATTATTGACTCATCCTGAAGACATAGCATATTTTCAAGAGTCTGTAGCCATTTCTGCTCAAACCTTACAACCTTGGCAATACCAAGGACGTATTACTACCCCTTCGGGTCAATTAAAATGGATTCAAGCTGTATCTCGTCCCATCAAACAAAGTGATGGCACAATCATCTGGGATGGACTGTTATTAGATATTACAGAACGCAAACAAGCAGAGGCAGCAATTCAAGAAAAATCTCAAGAATTAGAAAATGCATTGCAGGATTTACAACAGGCACAATTACAAATTATTCAAAGTGAAAAAATGTCTGCACTCGGTAATTTAGTTGCCGGGATAGCACATGAAATGAATAATCCCCTGGGGTTTATATCTGCAACCCTTAAACAAGCTAAACCTACTATTGCTGATGTAGTAGAGCATTTAAAACTATATCAAGAGAATTTGCCAAATCCTAATGTAGAAATTATTCAACATGCTGAAGAAATCGACTTGGATTATAGCTTAGAGGACTTGCCGAAAATGATTAATACAATGCTAACGGCATGTGAAAGATTAAAAAATATCAGTACTAGTTTAAGAACTTTCTCCCGCGCCGATCAAGATTACAAAGTACCATTTAATATCCACGAAGGTATTGATAGTACAATTTTAATTCTCAAACATCGCCTAAAAGCTAACGAACAACGTCCAGCTATCGAAGTAACAACAGTTTATGGTGATTTACCTCAAATTCAATGCTTTCCTGGACAATTAAACCAGGTATTCATGAATATTTTAGCCAATGCTGTTGATGCTTTGGATGAAGTAAATATAGGACGTAGGTTTGAGGAAATAAAAGAAAATCCTAACAGGATTACAATTAAGACATTTGTAGAAAATAATTATGTCAAAATTTCAATTGATGATAATGGTAAAGGAATGAGTGAATCTGTTATACAGAAAATTTTCGACCACTTATTTACTACGAAAGCAGTTGGTAAAGGTACTGGATTGGGATTAGCGATCGCACGACAAATTATTGAAACAAACCACGGTGGTAATTTGATTTGTAATTCTGTTTTAGGAAATGGTACTGAATTTCTAATTGAGATTCCACTGTAGTATCAAATACATGTTATGGGCGAACAAACGTTCGCCCTGGTTTATTCCCCATGATTTTTAAAGAAAGTTCACCAGTGGTAACTTGCCTTGTAGTTCTAATTTTAGTGGGACTAGTTTTGCTTGCATACAACTAGCACAGCTACAACCCATCTGATCGACGATGGGGTTAGAAGTTTGAGAATGGGAAAGAATCGCAGAAGCGATCGCATAAACTGGTTGTGGGGTAATTAGTTCAATTTTGGCTGTGATAACTGCTGAATTTACGCTGGATGCAGATGCTGGATTGATAAATGACAGCAATGAGACGAAGAGGATGGGGAAAATCAGTATAATTTGCTTGATGACCTTCATGATTTATGCCTATAGAAGCTATTTATTGATACAGCATAGCTAATTTGCAGTAATTATTCATTAACTGGCTGTTAAGCTACTTTTAACTTTCGATTTTGGTTCCTCAGATTCTACAGCAGTAGTGTATAAACCTCGTCCATGATGAAACCCGGAGTTTTTTGAGCGATTCAAATGCGTCATTGCGTAGACGCGTAGCGGCTTCCCGGAGGATCGTAAGGTAGACGGGTAGCATAGCATGTCGTCTTACGACATAGGGGCTTGTCGCAGACTAGATAAGCCCGTAGGGCTGGCTACGCCTACTCAAGTTCCCAAGATAGACGAGGTTTATCTAAGCATTAAGACAATTATTATGTGTCATTGAGTTCCCAACTAAATTATTTTTTACTAAATCCTTGGGTACGTTGTATTTTTGACCAAATCAGAATTTCACCTTGATCGCCACCTGCGGCTAGTAGTTTACCTTGGGGATGCCAAGCAAGGCAAGAGAAACCTCCAGTACTACCTGTAAGGACTTGGGAGACTCTTTTTGCGCTTTTCCACAAACATAACCAACCATCGCTAGCGACGGAGGCAAGAAGTAAGCTGTTGGGGGCAAAGCTAATATCTTGAATAATATCTACGTGGTTTGTTAAGACTGTTGCTTCCCAACCTAACGACTCATCTTTGGATTTTTCCCACACTACCATCCCTTCTACGCTGGATGTGGCAAGGAGAGGGACGTTACTAGAATTCCTAAGATTAGACCAGGCGATTTGACGAAGTTTACCGGGGAAACCTCTCATGATCCATGGTTGTGGGTCTTCGCTAGGGATGTATGATGACTCATAGACGCTGAGGGTAAAGTCCATATTTCCGGATGCGAAAAACTTACCATCTGGCGACCATGCGATCGCTAAACTGACTGTAGGCATATTTAGGAAGTAAGGTTCTGCGTCCCAATCTTCACAATCCCAAATTTTTACACCCTGGTTGCCACCAACTGCTAAATATTTACCATCATTACGCCAAGCTATACTCAAAACTGAAGAATTCTCAAAGTTGAGGGTGACAATTACGCTTTGGCTTTCGGTGTCCCAAATTTGCAGATACTGTCCCAAGTTATAAGCTAGTTGGTTCTTTGTAGGGTTCCAAACCATCTTATCTACCCATTTTGGGGCATTTTCTAGGGTTGTAATCAGTTCTATTTGTTCCCAGCTTTGAATTTGCCAAATTTTTACCTGCCCATTTTGTCCACCAACTGCTAAAAACTCTCCATCATGGGAAAAAACTGCACAATCAACAGATGCATCGCTAGCTGTGGCTAAATTTTTGATTTCTCCATCGTTCCACAAAACTACCTCTCCAGCAGCGGAAGTTGCAGCGAGAATATTGCCTTGGTTTGACCAGGCGATCGCAGTAGTATAGTCGTTAAGATGACCAAGATATTTTTGTTCAAATTCTTTGTTAGTCGTTACAGCCATGGTGGAAAATATGGGTCAAGAAGGGGAAAAGGGGCAGGGTATTGGGGGAAGATTGATCGCTTTTTGAGTTAGGCTAACAGCTAATAGCTAATTTTTACAAGCCAGAAAATTAGCCTTGAGTTCAGCTGCATCCAAATTGCGTCCAATGAATACTAGTTCATTTTTAGGGGTTTCATTGGCTTTCCAGGGACGATCTGGTTTACCTTCAAACAGCATATGTACCCCTTGGAAGACAAAGCGATCGCTCTCTCCGGCTATGTTTAAAATACCCTTCATCCGGAAGATGTCGGGACCTTTGGTTTGTAACAACCCTGATAACCAGGTATTAAGTTTTTCCCCATCTACAGATCCAGGTTCCACAATGGCGACCGAAGTCACGCTATCATCATGATCGTGGTCATGATCGTGATGGTGTTCTAAGAATTCCGGTTCAATTTCCAAAGCACGCTCCAAATCAAAAGCCTTCACACCCAGTAAAGCCTCCATTTCTAGTTCAGCATTTTGGGTACGATAGATTTTAGCGATCGCATTCATGCTGCGGATACGTTTTTCTAGTTCCTCCAAATCTGCCAATTCCACCAAATCAGTCTTATTCAACAACACCACATCTGCAAAAGCAATTTGTTCCACTGCTTCATCAGCATCCCAATGTTGGGAAATATGCTTTGCATCCACCACTGTCACCACTGCATCTAGTTCCAGTTTCTCCTTCATGTCTTCATCCACAAAGAAAGTTTGGATCACAGGACCGGGATCTGCAAGTCCAGTAGTTTCAATGACTAGGTGGTCAAATTTGTGACGGCGTTTCATCAAATTGCCAATAATTCTGATCAAATCTCCGCGAACTGTACAGCAAATACAGCCGTTATTCATTTCAAAAATTTCTTCATCAGCATCAATTACCAATTGATTATCAATACCGATTTCGCCAAACTCATTCACAATTACAGCGATTTTCTTCCCATGTTCGTGGGTGAGAATCCGATTTAGGAGTGTGGTTTTACCTGCACCTAAATAACCAGTCAAAACAGTTACAGGTACGCTGTTAGAAATTTCCGCAGTTACCATAAAAAAATTAATCCAGAATCTAAAATTATTTGAGTATAGTGAGTCAACTTACTGGGAGAATTATTCTTCCGGTAAAGTGGCGAAGCAGATTCTTCCTAATCAAACTTATGATATCGTTCTCAAGAACGGCATGATTGCTTCGACAACATTATGTGAATATTCTTCATGCATTCCCAAGGTACCCGGAAGAATCTGACTTCGGACATTAGGCAGTAATGCAAGTGCATCCATTTCTAAACGGGATTTTGGTGGTGATGATTCACCAATTATCTCCATTAATGGTATCGATAAACCCCCCGCCAGTTCCAAAAATTCCCCTTGACTACTTACTGCATCCAACTTTCCGGTCACAAATGCTGCCGGGGCAAATCTGGCTCCTGGCTTTTGAGTATTATTCCACTTATATTGCACAAATTCATCTGTCAACTGACTCATATCAGTATAGACATGACGACTATACATCCACTTCAAAAACGATGGTGCGGTATTTAGTTTGTAGAGGAATTGACCTAAAAGTGGTAAACAAATTAAATCTTTAGTAAAATCCGCAATATTGACATTTGCTCCCATTGTTGGTAATGGACCTCGCCAAGTTGGGGCAATTAGGGCAATACGGGAAAATAAATTGGGTAATTTTTGAGCTAATTGTAAAATATATGCAGCACTATGACCAGCCGCCACAACCATTACTGGAACTTGGAAAATAGAAGTAATGAAATCTTCGATAAATTGACGGTAAAGTGCAGGTTGATAATCGAAAGGTAAACGGGAAGAATCACCAAAACCAGGAAAATCCACCGCAAAAACCTGGAAATGTGGCGCTAATAATTGGGCAATTTCTGCCATTTCCGAACGCATGGAAACCGTACTAAAAGCAGGTAATAGGAGAACTGGGGAACCATTCCCCAGGGTTTCATAGACAATCGATACCTCTTGATTTTGCCAATTCCAACTAAATTTACAAATATTTCCACCAATATCTGTATTCATGATTTTCAAAACTCTGAGTTTTCTAAGAAATTACTACCTTCTCCAGCATAGAAGCGATATCCCTTAAAATCATAACCAGCCCTCCTATTCTTGATATGCTTCTGGTGAAACCTATTTTATTGGGGTTCCGTTCCAAGAGAATGTTGGTTCAGCTTCGCAGTAACTCCATTTTGCTTCCCAAGGCATGGGAAAATTAGGAACCGTGAACCGAATCGAAAACCGTCCCCATCTGTTGTTCAACTTACCAGAGCCATCTTCCCGCGATGTATCACACTTAACATTCGATTTACCTACCCAATAACCATGGTACTGTCCTCGATTACTAAGTACACCAGCTAGTCCTTCAAGGAAGATACTTCCTTCTGGATAAGTCCAGATAGCGGTTTTATTCCTATCGCTTTGATAAACAACTCTGCCATAGGTACTATTCCAGACTTCATCAGCTTGAGCTTTAGGAATTGCCACAGATGTCAAAACAAATACCGCACTTCCAATTACTAACTGTTGAATTTTCATTGCACTTCTCACTTACTAAGCTGTATAGCAGCTTACCATTGGTTGCTGAAATGCCAATATGATTCATTTTAGTAGGCTTGAGAAGAGACGCGATGCCTACGGCGGGCGGAGCCATCGCATCTCTTCTGAAACCCTTTAGAAGCTAGGTACTAATTATCTCGTTTCCACATTCCCAAGCTTTCTTTTGCATCATCTTAAAAATATTTAAAAAACCATTCGCACGGGAAGGGGTCAAACTGACATTTAAACCTGTTTCTTGGATAAAATCTGGTGTGAGCGCAGTAATCTCATCTGGAGTCAGCCCATTTAAACCCTCAGCCAAAAGCCCCACCAATCCTTTGGTAAGTTGGGAATCGGAATCTCCTTGGAATGACACTTTACCATCATCAAGAGTCGCAATTACAAAAACCTGCGATACACACCCAGAAACCTTATTTTCAGCGACTTTCCCAGCTTCAGGAAACTCCTTCAACTTCGTACCGTACCAAATTAATTGTTCATATCGTCGCTTTTGATCGGTTGCACGTTGAAAGCGCTGAACTATTTTGCCTAATGACGGAGGTAAAGAATCGATAATTGAGGACATAAATGAGGAAGTGGAAACAATCTACATCATCTTGAGTGTAGATTATCTCGAAGGTATTGGGAATTTGTCTTAAATAATAAATCCGTGGAGGATATATCGCGTCTCTGTTTGTATTTTCCCTATTCTTGAATATTTTCTCCAGGTATTAACACTGGCTGCTGATATAACGGTACTGTAAATGTCACCGTCGAACCCAGTCCTTCCCCCAAACTATAGAAATGAACTTCCCCACCCATCGCTTCCACGAGTTTTTGGGAAATCACTAATCCCAACCCAGTACCACCATATTGTCGGGTACGGGAACCATCTACTTGGGAAAATGATTGAAATAATTTATCTTGCTTGTCGAGGGAAACACCAATTCCGGTATCTGCAACACGTACCCGTACCATACCGGGAAATTCTTGGTCTTGAAAGCGGTTTTTCTTTTTTACCACATCTGCACTAATGGTGACACCACCTTCGTGTGTAAACTTAATTGCGTTACTCAGTAGATTCAGCATTACTTGTTTGAGACGTTGGTAGTCACCATACACCATAATTTCATCGGAGGTTTCTGGCTGAACTAGCTGAAAACTAAGATTTCTCTGTTCAGTTTGCAGGCTAATAAAACTACCAACATCAGTAAATAGTTCATTTAGATTAACAAAACTACATTCGAGTTTCATTTTTCCGGCTTCGATTTTCGCAAAATCCAGAAGATCGTTAATTATATTTAGTAGATGTAGGGAAGAGCGGTGAGCTTCTTCGATAAAATTATTCCGTTCCTCTTCGTCATCCACCATCCCATCGAGAATAAGTTTGAGAAAACCCATCATTCCGTTGAGTGGTGTGCGAATTTCGTGGGAGACATTAGCTAAAAATTCGCTTTTGAGTCGGGAAGCTTCTTCAGCCTGTTGACGGGCGGCAGAGAGTTCCTTATATAAAGTAGCATGTGCGATCGCTGTTCCCAATTGATCCGCTACTTCCTTGATTGATTCTAATTCGTCAATAGTTAGGGAGGAACGTTCCTCACACAACGTCAATACTATTAACCCATTGGGTTGCTCCTGATGACAGGTAGCTGCCACTAATATTTTTTGCTTGTGTAATTCTGGATGAACAGGATGTTCGATAATAAAAGGCTTGAGGGTTTCTAAAGCCTGCGTGAAACCTATTTCTGATGCCAAATTTATTTCTAAACCCAGCATTGAATTTATCCCCACTTGATGGTACTCGGCAATGACAGTGATATCTGTATCACCGGGTTTATAAGGGAAAATAATGCAACGTTCTAAACCTAGTCCCTCACCGACATCAGTAACTGTTTGCTGCCAAATATCATCTAAATCCAGGGTGCGACGAATATTTCTGGTGATCCTATTAATTAACTTTTGATGATTATTTCGGGATAGTGTAAGCGTTGTTTCCTGGGTTACGGGAGAAATTTTATCAATTCGCACAGATGGCTCAGTAGCTAGTAATCTTGATGATGGTGTTTTAAGATCCTCTCGATTGCTGTTAAGTTGTAACAACCGTCCCATCACTAACACCGTCGTAGCTGGATGACCCAAACTAGTCATAACTGGGCTAATTACCAATTCCAACTCCATCAATTGTTGCCGACATCGAAACCAACACTGGTAACGTTCGGGTACCAAAGTCGCTAAAATTCGGTGTAACCGCTGCAAATAGGCAACTTTATCAACTGGTACGAATAATTCTTCCTGATTCAACTTCGCCAGATTTTGATTAATATCTAAATCCAAACATTGACATTTTTGCCAATTAAAGCTTAGGTACATACCTTCACGACTCTGTATGTATACCAATTCAGCACCAGCATCTAACCATGAGCCATCAGCGCTAGTGACAATTGATTCCAAATTATGTGAAGTTACATCCGGCAGTTGGGAGTTGACAACAATGCTCATGGCTCAAGATTGTTTGTATATTATTGACGGCAACCAAAAAATATCGGGTGCTACTTATGCTTAAAGTTTGGCACAAGTTTTCACGTATTTGGTATAATTGGTCGCCGGTTCTTTCACGACTAGTAATTGGGGCTTAACAAAATTGATATTTCTTAATGACCCCACATAACTCGATGAAAATGATGTTATCCTCAATTCCTCAGTCATTCCACTCCCCACGAGGAGGTACTGGTTTACGAATAGGAGAACGTGTAAGTTCATCGTCACGAGGTACATCACCCCTTAACCACTGACGAATTGCTACCTCAATCACTTTGCTAGGATCATTAGTCAAGTGTTGAATTTGTTCCACAAGTTCTGAATCAAGACGTACAGCAATTTCAATTTTGTCAATTAGTCGCTGTTCTGCATCGGTGGCTTTATCTTTCATATTCATTGGTTGATGTACCTTAAATTAATTTTCTTAGAAACTATATCCAGAAAGTTGGTTGAGTCTTCTATCAACGATGTTCTGCAAAAATCGCTACGGAACAGCATAATACTTTGGTGATCGGAAAATATGCTGATGCCAATGTTATTTACATCTTGTAGCGATTCGTCATGTTTATTGTACGCTTCTAGTTGTTGAATACCAGAATCCACAAGCAGACTTTATAAAATTTTGTCAAGGGTGCCCCAAAAAGAGGCAGGGGAGAAGGGGGATTGTGACTCTTAATCCTACTTACTGACACTTTGTTAGGCACCATAAGCATTCTCCCTACTCCTTTTTCTCCTGCTTCTTCATATTCCCTCATTTCTAATTATCACCGTTCGGACGAATAACCATTAAAATACGTTAAGTATCTTCCTCTTTCTTTCCTTTGGTTGCTAAAGACAGCAAATTAAGTATATGACTGACGTTCCCGCTGATCGCATTCGTAATTTTTGTATTATTGCTCACATTGACCACGGGAAATCTACTCTAGCCGATCGCTTGCTCCAAGTGACTGGAACTGTAGAGCAACGGCAAATGAAGGAGCAATTTCTCGACAATATGGATTTGGAACGGGAGCGTGGCATTACAATCAAGTTGCAAGCTGCCCGTATGAACTATAAAGCTAAAGACGGGCAAGAATATGTTCTAAATTTAATTGATACTCCAGGACACGTAGACTTTTCCTATGAAGTTTCCCGTAGTCTCGCTGCTTGTGAGGGTGCATTATTAGTTGTAGATGCATCCCAAGGGGTTGAGGCACAAACTTTGGCGAATGTTTATTTAGCCCTAGAACATAATCTGGAAATTATTCCCGTACTCAATAAAATCGATTTACCAGGGGCAGAACCAGATCGAGTAGCTGGGGAAATTGAAGAAATTATTGGCTTAGATTGTAGTAATGCGATCCTTGCCTCAGCAAAAGAAGGTATCGGTATTGATGAGATTCTGGAAACTGTAGTAGAAAAGGTTCCACACCCTAAAAATACAATAGACCAACCTTTGCGAGCGCTCATATTTGATAGCTATTACGATAGCTACCGGGGTGTAATCGTTTACTTCCGAGTTATGGATGGTACGGTTAAAAAAGGTGATAAAGTCTATTTGATGGCATCGGGTAAGGAATTCCAAATAGACGAACTGGGTGTGTTATCACCAACTCAGAAGCCTGTTGATGAACTTCATGCTGGGGAAGTTGGTTATTTCGCTGCTGCAATTAAAGCTGTGACTGATGCGCGGGTTGGAGACACCATCACGTTGGTAAATAAAAAAGCCCCCACAGCTTTACCTGGTTATACCGAAGCCAATCCCATGGTATTTTGTGGGATGTTTCCCATTGATGCGGATCAGTTTGAAGATTTAAGGGAAGCCTTAGATAAACTGAAGCTAAATGACGCAGCACTACATTTTGAACCAGAAACTTCCAGCGCGATGGGTTTTGGTTTCCGTTGCGGGTTCCTAGGTTTGTTGCACATGGAAATCGTGCAAGAGCGCTTGGAACGAGAATATAATCTGGATTTGATTATCACTGCGCCTTCTGTAGTTTACAAGGTGATTACGCTCAAAGGTGAAGAGTTATATATAGATAATCCCAGCCATTTGCCATCTCCTAACGAACGCGATCGCATTGAAGAACCGTACGTTAAAGTTGAGATGATTACCCCGGAAACCTACGTGGGTAGTTTGATGGAGTTATCCCAAAACCGTCGCGGGATTTTCAAAGATATGAAGTATCTCACCCAAGGACGGACAACCTTAACTTATGAGTTGCCCTTAGCTGAAGTTGTCACCGATTTCTTCGATCAAATGAAGTCGCGATCGCGTGGTTATGCCAGCATGGAATATAACTTAATTGGCTATCGGGAAAACCCCCTAGTTAAGTTAGATATCATGATTAATGGCGATCCTGTTGACTCTTTAGCCATGATTGTCCACCGCGATAAGGCTTACAACGTTGGACGTGGAATGGCTGAAAAACTTAAGGAGTTAATCCCCCGTCACCAATTTAAAGTTCCCATCCAAGCCACAATTGGCAGCAAAGTCATAGCTAGCGAACATATTCCTGCCCTCAGGAAAGATGTACTTGCCAAATGCTATGGTGGCGACATTAGTCGAAAAAAGAAACTTTTGCAAAAACAAGCCAAGGGTAAAAAGCGGATGAAGGCTGTAGGTACTGTTGATGTTCCTCAAGAAGCTTTTATGGCTGTATTGAAGCTAGAACAATAATGATTTAACCGCCAAAAACTATAAATTTCTCTTGAAGAGGGGTGCAAGACTTTGCGCTCCTCTTTATTTTAGTTTTTAGTGTTTTTTCACAAGATAATTTTTGGAATGGTGTGAGCTAGTCGCTCTCATCTTGATTAATATAAGTAAAGTTAATTTAAGACATAATATAATATGATAGTGAGTATTCACTACTATTTATGTAAAGTAGTGTAAATTAATATCAGGTGAGGAAAACCGCACCGAATCATACAAAAATAAAGCAATTATAAAACAATGACCACAACCTTACAAAGACGCGAAAGCGCCAACGTATGGGAACAATTCTGTAACTGGATTGCCAGCACAGAAAACCGTCTATACATCGGCTGGTTCGGCGTATTGATGATCCCAACCCTACTTGCAGCAACAACCTGCTTCATCGTAGCCTTCATCGCAGCACCCCCAGTAGACATCGACGGAATCCGTGAACCAGTAGCAGGTTCCTTGATGTACGGAAACAACATCATTTCCGGTGCAGTTGTTCCTTCATCCAACGCAATTGGACTTCACTTCTACCCAATTTGGGAAGCAGCATCCCTAGATGAGTGGTTGTACAATGGTGGTCCTTACCAACTAGTAGTATTCCACTTCCTCATCGGCGTATTCTGCTACATGGGACGTGAGTGGGAATTATCCTACCGCTTAGGAATGCGTCCTTGGATCTGCGTAGCATACTCAGCACCAGTAGCAGCAGCAACCGCAGTATTCTTAATCTACCCAATCGGACAAGGTTCATTCTCAGATGGTATGCCCTTAGGCATCTCAGGAACATTCAACTTCATGTTGGTATTCCAAGCAGAACATAACATCTTGATGCACCCCTTCCACCAGTTAGGAGTAGCAGGGGTATTCGGTGGTTCATTGTTCAGTGCAATGCACGGTTCACTAGTAACCTCCTCCTTAGTACGTGAAACAACCGAAACCGAAAGCCAAAACTACGGTTACAAATTCGGTCAAGAAGAAGAGACCTACAACATCGTTGCAGCACACGGCTACTTCGGTCGTCTAATCTTCCAATACGCATCCTTCAACAACAGCCGCAGCTTACACTTCTTGTTAGCAGCATGGCCAGTAGTAGGAATCTGGTTCACCAGCTTGGGAATCAGCACCATGGCATTCAACCTGAACGGATTCAACTTCAACCAATCAGTAATTGACACCCAAGGTCGCGTCATCAACACATGGGCAGACGTAATCAACCGGGCTAACCTAGGTATGGAAGTAATGCACGAGCGTAACGCTCACAACTTCCCCTTAGACTTGGCTGCTGGTGATGCTTCACCTGTTGCATTATCTGCACCTGCTATCAACGGTTAATATTCCGCTGGTATAGTCTAGATAAATTAAGCTAAGTTAATTAGCTAACGAAGAGCGCCTTCTCGTGTGAGAAGGCGCTTTTTACGTGGTTACGACTCTCTAAAACTTGTAACAAAGAGAAACAATATAATTTTGTGTTAGTAAAAATTAATTATATTTCCCTTAATAGTGGCTAAGTTTACATTAGTTAATAAAGCTGATATTTTTTATTGGTAAATTATTTCTAAATCGTAACAATTGCAATTTGATCAATGTAAGAAATTAATGTAATAAATATATGTATGAGCAATCACAAAATATCCATGTGCTAATTTATTTTTTTAATAAGATCATGTGGAAGTGAATCTCATTCATCATTAACTTGCCTATATAGACAAGTTGGCAATTATAACTTGAATTGCTTTTACCTGGAAATCCAAAAGTCTTATAGACTTTAAATTTTCTCATCTCCTATGGACAGACTAAGCCAAGGGAGACGATACGTGAACAGTTAATTTCTTCATAGAAGAGTTGCTGAGAAAACCACACTGACCCTGAAAAAGACAGTGTGTTGAGTATGTCAGAAAATTTATAATCCATACAATCATGACCACAACAATAAGAAGACGCGAAAGCAGTCGATGGGATAATTTCTGCGAGTGGATTACTAGCACCGAAAACCGCATATATGTAGGTTGGTTCGGTGTATTGATGATCCCTACCCTTCTTTCAGCTGTAATCTGCTTCATCATTGGTTTTATCGCTGCACCACCTGTAGATATTGATGGTATCCGCGAGCCTGTTGCTGGATCTTTAATCTACGGTAACAACATTATTTCTGGTGCAGTTGTACCCTCATCCAACGCCATCGGCTTGCACTTTTACCCAATTTGGGAAGCCGCTTCGATGGATGAATGGCTCTACAATGGTGGTCCTTACCAGCTTGTTTGTTTCCACTTCCTCATCGGTATTTTTTGCTGGATGGGTCGTCAGTGGGAACTTAGCTACCGCTTAGGAATGCGTCCTTGGATTTGCGTAGCTTACTCTGCACCTGTAGCGGCTGCAACCTCTGTGTTCTTAATTTACCCCATCGGTCAAGGTTCATTCTCTGATGGTATGCCTTTGGGTATCGCTGGAACCTTCAACTTCATGTTGGTATTCCAAGCAGAACACAACATCTTGATGCACCCCTTCCA
The DNA here is from genome assembly GCF_000317435.1 of Calothrix sp. PCC 6303. Taxonomy (NCBI): domain Bacteria; kingdom Bacillati; phylum Cyanobacteriota; class Cyanophyceae; order Nostocales; family Calotrichaceae; genus Calothrix; species Calothrix sp. PCC 6303. Next base: position 5,495,061 of record NC_019751.1, on the reverse strand, counting down.
CATGTTAGGTGTGGCTGGTGTGTTCGGTGGTTCGTTGTTCAGTGCAATGCATGGTTCACTAGTGACCTCCAGCTTGGTACGTGAAACAACTGAAACCGAATCATTGAACTACGGTTACGTATTCGGTCAAGAAGAAGAAACCTACAACATTGTTGCAGCACACGGTTACTTCGGTCGTTTGATTTTCCAATACGCATCATTTAACAACAGCCGTAGCTTACACTTCTTGTTAGGTGCTTGGCCCGTAATTGGTATCTGGTTTACTGCTTTAGGTATCAGCACCATGGCATTCAACCTGAATGGTTTCAACTTCAACCAATCAGTACTTGATACACAAGGTCATGTAATCAATACTTGGGCTGATGTAATCAACCGCGCTAACTTGGGTATGGAAGTAATGCACGAGCGTAATGCTCACAACTTCCCACTGGATTTGGCTGCTGGTTTAGAAGTTCCTGTAGCAGTTAGCGCTCCAGCAATCAATGGTTAAGTTTAATAGTTAGTTTGAAGACTGGCAAATAAAGTCTTTGAATGTTCAAGAAAGCGTCCCCTATTGGGGACGCTTTTTTGTTGTTAGCGAATTATTATCTAGATTATTAAAGAATCAATAAAGGATATTTTACTGTGTTTCATTTTTAAGTAAAATGACTTAACTATATAGGCTTGCAGAAGTATCAACGGAATGGACTGGATTACCCTACTGCGATCGCTGCAATCAGATTTTTTAAGTCGGTTGTTATCAGGTTCGTTGCTGCACTGTCAAATTGAGGGACAGCATAGTGAATTAACCGTCATCTCTGGTGAGAGATTGAGGGGTTTACGGGATTTCTGCTGGCAAATGGCGGAAAAATATAAACGGGTTTCTCCGGTAAGAGATGTCTTTATTAGCTTTTTGAAGGGGAAGTTGGGAGAAGAGGTTGTTCGGGAAAGATTAGCAGGTTTAATTACTGAAGTTGACTATGAGAAGCGGATTGGTGGTGATGGAAATGTTGATTTTACCCTGAGTGGGAATCCCTTGGTGGGTGTGGAGGTAAAATCAAGATATGGAAGCATTGATCGAGTAACATGGTCGGTAAGTGCAGAGGAAGTAGCTAAAAATGCGGTGATTGTGTGTGTCTTAATTCAGGAAAATGTTCATGAAGCGCAATCACAGTACCACATGATTTTAGCGGGTTTTTTACCAACAGCAATGATTAAGTTGCGAACTGGAAGAATTTCTTTTGGAATTGAACAGTTGCTTTATGGTGGTGGTTTGAGTTGTTATTTACAAGAGTTTTCTAGCAATTCTCAAGGTTTACTGAATCGGAAAAAATATCCAGGAGATGAGTTTGTTAGAAATTCGCAAAAGATAGCTGTTTCTGAGGAGGATAAAAATCCTAGTCAGAGTTTAGCAGAGTTAATTAATTCATATCTGAAAACAGGGGACGATCATTTTGCTAGGGGTAACTACGAAGTGGCAGTTTCTAGATATCAGGAAGCTTTAAAGTTAGATATAGATAATTCAGAAATTTACTATAAAATTGGTTTATCTAAATATCATCTAAAAGATTATGATGAAGCAATTAGGGATTTAGTAAAGGTAGTTAGTCTGAATCCTCATCATCTCCAGGCATTACACAAACTAGGTTTAGCACGATATCAAGGAGGTGAATTGGAGAATGCGATCGCACTATTCACCCAAGCGTTGCAAATTAACCCCCACGATGCACGAATTTACGTTCACCGTGCAGAAGTGCGATCGCGCTTGGGAGATAATCAAGGTGCTATCGAGGATTATCATCAAGCAATGAAGCTAAATCCCATCATAGCTGAGAATCAGGAGTATTTACAGCCTATTGGTATTCATCCTGAAGATGTTGAAGGTTTTCGCAATCGTGGCAACTCTCGCTATGATATTGGCGATTTTACTGGTGCAATTCAAGATTACACAAGCGCTTTACAAATTAATCCCCATGATGCAGATATTTACTACAATCGTGCGAATGTTAAGTACGACATGGCTGATATTAAAGGCGCTTTGGATGATTATAACCAAGTAATTAAGATTAATCCCTATGATGCTGAAGCTTATTTTAGTCGTGGGAATTTGCGTCGGGAATCAGGAGATAAGCAAGGTGCTATTGAAGACTTTGAAAAAGCGACAGAATTATATCGTCAGGAAGGAAAATTAGCTGAACATAAAAGTGCAAAGGAACAAATTTTAGATTTAGAAATCGAAGAATCTTTAGATATTTTAGATTTTTAATATTTGGCTTTTAGATAAGCTCAAAATATATTGGTTTCAATACGACTTTTACAGTTAATGTTGCGCTACGTGAACAGCAAGCCCTATTTATTCACACGGGCAAAGGTTGCCTCCGCAGCCTGGAATAACTTAAACAACTAATATTTATCTAAATTTAATAGGTTTTTCCGTATTTACGTCATGTCAAAAATATTGTTTTACATTTACAACAGAATAATCGGGGATAATTAAAATGTAACTCAAATGGAAAAAGGCGACCACATATATATTTATTTGCGCGAAAAAGTCACAGGTAAAAAGTTTACTCATCATGGTATTTACATTGGCGATAATCGAGTAATTCATTATTGGGATGGAAAAATAAGACGCGGCAAGATATATAAGGATAAATGGCTACGCAGAAGTATTAAGATCCAAGAATATGAAAAATGTTATTGCTCAGAACGTGTAGTTAAAAGAGCAAAGAAAAGGTTAGGAGAACGTAAATATAATCTAATTTTAAATAATTGTGAGCATTTTACATATTGGTGTAAGACTGGTAAACATAAAAGTAGACAGGTGAAGGATATGATTAAAATCCCTAAAATTAAAATCCCTACAATTAAACTACGTAAAATTAAACTAAGATTCTTCTAACCCCACTCAGGATGAACCTAAATGGGGTATGGAATATCTCTACCCTACCAAACTAATTCCCCGCTTCACTAATGCATCCGCAGTAATACCATTAAACGCCATCAATTCACCTGCACTGGCGGTAGTTTCCCCACGCTTCCAGGCAAAGGTATCCCGTGGAGAAGTACTTCGCAACATGATAGGTTCCAGCATTGCCGCTGCACCACCTGTGACACCAATTAAGGCATCTCCACCAAAGATTTGATTGAATTTAGCATCATCCAAAAAGCCTCCGTCAGCTTCCGAACAGGTACTCCAAGCCACATCATCAGCACGATACAAACGGCGAGGATTAATAATAGAAACTATCCGACTTCCAACACCTTGTTCTTGCAGTTTTTTAGCAGCTTCGTAGGCTGGTAATAATGTGATGTCTCCAATAACTGCAAAAACTACCATTTTATTTCCAGGTGTTTCTTGCAATACCACCGCACCATTTTCTAAGCCTTCTTTTGTCTGAGCAAAGGTAGTTCTAATTGCCAAAGGTGACTTACTAGCAGTAATCACAATTCCTTTATTCTTAGTTGTTAATGCCCAATCGTAACAAACTTGAATACTGTTAGCATCGCAAGGAAATAGGGGGAAAACATTCCCGTTTCGCATCATTGCGGCAAAGTAAGCTTCGATTTCTGGACGTTGGTGTGTCCAGCCGTTGCGTCCTTGCTCTAAGGCTCCCGCTGTGTATAGAGTAATAGTTGAAGGGGTTTGGCGGCGTAATTCTGCCATGGCTTGGATGACGGTTTGCCATATTGGTAGCCCATTAATAGCAAAGGACTCGTAGGAACACCATAATGTTCTGGCACCCATCAACGCCAAACCTGCTGCTAGTCCGGCACAGGCATCTTCACTCAGGGGTTCGTAAACTTGCCCACCTGGTGCTTGGTTATACAAATCATCTTTAACAGGGTGATTAATTTTCAACGCCTGGTTAATGTTGGCAATTCCCGATGCTTCATTTCCATCTGCGTTGGTGACGATGAATTGCTTATCTTTTTGCCCTACTATACCAACTAATCTTCCCATAGCGGTGGTGGCAACTTTGGCTTCTCCTCCCACTGCGTATTCCTCTAGGGGTAAAGTACCAATGTCTGCTATTGCTAATTCAAATTCGGTAACGGCAGTTTTGGATGCAGAACCTCCACCAGCTTTTTCCAAGTTGCTGCGTACCAATTGCCAAGCTTCTGGTGAAAGTGCGATCGCTTTCAGTGTATCAGCTATATGGGGAGCATCTAAGGTATCTTTGGGATACAAGTTATGGGATTTTGCACCTCTGGCGTGGACTCCGGCTCCCTTGAGTTGTTTAATGATAAATACGGTGAGTTTGCCACCTAATGCAGATTTTGCCGCTCGATCTACTTCTGTTAAAATGGCTTTGGTAAATTCCATTCTCTTGGTAAAGGAGAAGGCAGTACCATCAACGTAGTCACCAGGTTGATTTTGATCATCAAAGTCTTTGGCATCTACCAAAATCACTTCATCAAAACCATTACCTTGCCAATATTGAATCATCTCCGCGTTAGTTTTGGTGGAAACCATACTGTGATGTTCTTGACTAAATCCATTCCACACCAAAACAGGGAGAAAATTGGTAACTTCTGGGTAAGCTGTATGGAAATGTCCCATGGAACTCATGATGTAGGGTTCACCCAAACCACCATCCCCGACTGTGAAGGGAAACAACTTGTCACGATGGAGAAGTGCTGCTGACATGGCAAAATGTTGTCCTTGTCCTAGAGGTCCAGCAGGTGCAAGAATACCAGGAATATAACCGGAAAGATGCCCTAATAAGCCATGTTGTTCGCGGAAGCGATCGCGTAATTGTTGTACGTTAGTAATACCCATGTCTTCTAGGGAGCGATCTAAGAACATGGCACTATAAAATCCGGGGGCATGGTGTCCTACTTCGGTGATAATATTTTTGTAGCCCAGCATGACCAAAGCTGCATAAGCTTCTGCTTGACTAGCAAAGCCGCCGGGGTGTCCTGACGCTTTACTTCCGGTAACTTGCAAAGTTAAATAGCGCAGTGCATCAGCATAGAGAATTGTTTGGTAGACTGCGGCATCATCACTACTGTTGACGGCAACACCAGATATTGCACTCTCTTTTCCATATTTAGCAAATTCCGGTAGCGATTCCCCAAAATATTGGATACCTTCGCAGAAATCCGGATATGCTGAAGTTGGTTTTGGGGTTGTTGCTGTCATACTGATTACCTTAAGGGTGTGGAGAGGAATAAAAGAGTTTTGCTTCAATTTAACGAAGTCAGAGGAGGTTCCTCGGCGTTAAACGGCTAGGTCTCTCTGACCAAAATTTTACAACCTTCCGGTAATCAGTACTTATCAGTTTTTTAGAAGATTAGTATAAGGTGAAGTACCCCATCTTGCCTTTGGCTGAAAATGGGGCTTCCAATTTCAACTAGCACAAGGACGGTTTTATTCGTCTACGGAGTTTCCCGTCTCATTCGCAATTGCCTCCACCAGCCGTCTAGCTTTTGGTCTTACACCGCGTCCACAGGCAGCAATCCCCCTTCCTGAGATTGTTTGATTATTTTGTCGGCAGACTTACCTTGGAATTACAGCAATATCTGACCAGCTGGGTTTATGTCTCTTCCCCAATCTTAGCCGAGTACCGTAGCCTCTTAGTCTTCTGGGTGGGTCGCAACCACTCTAATCTTACCATTTTTCTACAATCAAATCAAATCAAATATTTTAGATCCTGGATGGAGCATCTGTTGCTATCCATCCGCAGGCTATACCTCTATTTTTCACAAGTTTTGGGATGGGTTTGGCAAAGTCTTTATTAGACTTTATTTTAGAGGTTTTGACTTCTAGCTATAGTACAGAGGAAAATCTAAGAATTTAGATTTTGTAAGGCTTTGAAAATGTTGTGAGAAATCCGGGTATAGAGCCGTGGGGAATTCCGCAAGTTTGGTTAAAACGCAATTCCAGTTTCTAACTTCTCAATTACTAAATCAATCATTTCTACACCCTGCTGTACATTTTCAACTTTACTCAAATCTCCCCGCAACTCAGCAGCACCCACAAAACCCTTAGCATACCAAGCCATGTGTTTACGGGCTTGTTGAATTCCTCTGTCACCCTTATATTCGTACAAAGCCTGTAAATGTTCCTTTGCACATGTCAATCTTTCGATTGCAGTTGGTGGTGGCAAATATTCCCCATGCTTGAGGAAATAATCAATCTCACCTACTAAAAACGGATATCCCAGGGTTCCCCGTGAACACATCACCCCATCTGCACCCGTTACTTCCAAACAGTCCACCGCCGACTCTACCGAAAAAATATCCCCATTGGCAATAACTGGAATTTCTAATATTTTCTTCACTTTCCCAATCCATTCCCACCGAGCAGAGCCATTATATCCTTGGGCGCGAGTCCTGGCATGAACAGTAATCATTTTTGCCCCTGCATCCTCCATTCTCTTCGCAAAATCGAGAATTGTAATTTCCTCATCATCCCAACCAATCCTGGTTTTGATGGTGACAGGAACATCTACAGCTTTCACAACTTCCCTCACAATTGTTTCTGCTAATTCTGGTTGTCTAAGTAAAGAGGAACCACCACCTTTTTTGGTAATTTTATTTACCGGACATCCCATATTAATATCAACCGTATCGGCACCTTCTTCTACTGCCTTTTGGGCTGCTTCTGCCAGAAAATGGGGACGACAATCGAATAGTTGAATACTGATAGGGCGTTCATTTGGATCTACCTCCATAATTTTGGGTATTTCCTTGACATATTGTAAATTTGATGCATGTACCATTTCGGTATACAGCATTGATTCCGGTGCATAGCGACGAACTAAGCGACGAAATACTAAATCTGTAACACCTGAAAGTGGCGATTGAAAAACTCGACTTTTGAGTTGGAGGGTTCCGATTTTGAGAGGTGTGGAAAGTCTAGTTTGGAGAGTGGGAGATAGCATAAGGGGAAGTGGGGAATTTTACAGCAATTTTCAGGTAAAGAAACCACACGTAGAGACGTTCCGGTGGAACGTCTAGACAAGGTTTTGCTTTGGTTTAATCCCAAAATTTACTTAATCTTTCTAATCTATCCCGGTATTCAATTTTACTTATCCAATCTTCTGACCATACAGACATACCCAAATAAGTACCAGCGAAAGCCCCTGTCAAACAGGCAATAGAGTCAGAATCTCCGGAAGTAACCGCTGCTCTTTGCAAGGCTTTTACTGGCTCTTCTGGATACAATAAAAAGCATAAAAGCCCAGTCCCGAAAGCTTCTTCTGCAATCCAACCTGCACCAGTAGCTAAACAAGGATCTGTGTCATAATCGGGGTTAATTAAGGCTGCATCAAGGCGATCTAAAATGCCTAAACACTCATCCCAGCCTCTACTAATAAACTCTTCAGGTGTTTTAGTATAGGGACGTTCCCACAAATTTCCTAACCAATCGTGATGGTAAACTGTACGTTGTTCGTAAGCATAGTTGCGAAGTTGAGCAGGTAATTCCTTGATTTGGCAACCTTGAATGAGGAAATGTATAGCTCTTGCGGTCAAATCGGATCCTACTAATGCGGTAGGATGACCATGGGTCAATGCTGCTTGGAATTGGGCAATTGCCCCCTGTTGTTCCACTCCTAAAAAGGCTACTGGTGCTACCCGCATATTCGCACCGCAACCCTTAGATTCTGCCACAGTCGCTTCATACCAAGGTATACCTGTTTCCAATTTTTCACAGGCACTTAAGCAAGTCATCCCTGGTGCGCGGTTATTATCTGGACTATTGCACCAATCAACAAAAGCTTTCCTCAAAACTGGTTCCAGAGTATTAGCTGTATATTCCCCAGATGCTACAGCAATCAAAGCCTCACCGACAGCTAAAGTCATCTGTGTATCATCTGTAACTAAAGCAGGATTATCTTCTAATTCTTTTGGACCTTGGGGTGGGAAACGACGGATAATTTCCTCTACTGACAAAAATTCTGTCTTAGCACCTAAAGCATCCCCGAAAGCTAATCCAAATAAACATCCAGAAGCACGACGCATAAATAATTAAATAATTTAAATAAATATCGAAAATTTAGATAATGTCGCAATAAATTGTTGGTGCGTGACATTATAAACCCTGATTTATCCCACATAATTTATCAAGGTGTCACACACCCTAAGCGGGTAGTGAAGATTCAGTTGTAGGTTGCGTTATGGCTAATTCCGATCCTCTCAAATCATTAGATAGCCATAACGTACCCAATATCTACTTTATAAATTACTTCCAGAGATAGTAGCTTTGAAAAAAGCAAGATGTTATTCTTCCAGTAAACTCCGCAACATCCAAGCTGTTTTTTCGTGAACTTGCATTCTTTGGGTCAATAGATCAGCTGTCGGTTCGTCGTTAACTTCTTCTAAAATGGGGAAAATGGATCTCGCAGTCCGCACAACTGCTTCTTGTCCTTCCACCAAAAGACGAATCATTTCTTTTGCTTTGGGAACTCCGGCTGTTTCGGGGATAGAACTAAGTTTTGCATACTCGCTGTAAGTTCCTGGTGCTGGATAACCTAAAGAACGGATTCTTTCAGCGATTAAGTCCACAGCTAATGCTAATTCATTATATTGTGTTTCAAACATCAAGTGCAAAGTTTGAAACATTGGTCCTGTTACATTCCAGTGAAAATTGTGCGTTTTCAAGTACAAGGTATAGGTGTCCGCTAACATCCGCGAAAGCCCTTCGGCAATTTTAGCTCTGTTAGCATCATCAATGCCGATGTTTACATTAGAAGCTTGGGTTTGCATGAGATTCTCCTAATTTCCACTACCACTATATATATAATTAAGCGTTGATTTCGTGGTTAAGGTTAAAAAGATACTTTAATTGTTGATCACATCCCAAAATAGCATTATGGAAATTAGCAACAGCATGACACCTGCTGATTTTTCTACTGTTTTCGGTGATAGCTTGGTAGAAACCCAACTACCCAACACTACCCCTAGAAAACTAGTAGTAATTAAAGCTGCTGCTGAACCGAGAAATACTACCCAAGGATTATGAGATTGAGCGCTCATCAGAAGCGTTGATAGTTGGGTTTTATCGCCAATTTCTGCTAAAAATATAGTTACAAATGTAGTGCCAAAAGTCACAAATATTGACTCTGATTTCCGAGAGACTCCACTGACTACAGAAGATGAATGTTCCTGAGTCGCAACTACTGAAGAAGTTAAATTTACTGCTTGTGGATTCAATTCTGAGTGGCTTTGTGATTGAGGTAAGCCAATAAAGTCATTTGGTACAGAGTCAAGTTTCACGGGTTATCTGTTATTTGTGAGTATTTTCATATTCTTATCATTTTCTCAGGTAATTGTGATCAATTGCAACTAAATCGAGAAAATTTTCAATTTTTTTCATAAGTTCCACGAAATTCCCCATCCCTCAATGCTTTGATAATTTCTTGGTTAGCGGCTGGAAATTCAAAGTTATCTAAATCTTCTAAATCTACCCATCGTACTTCCTCGCACTCAATGGTTTGGGGGATACCTGCAAGATGGCAGCAGTGATGTACTGTTAATGTGATTCTAAAATTAGGATAGGTATGGTCGATAGTAACAAGATGCTTGCGGACTTCAATTTCAATGCCTAGTTCTTCTTTAATTTCTCGCTGTATACAATCTTTGATTGTTTCTCCCGCTTCAATTTTTCCACCAGGAAATTCCCATAAACCAGCCATATCACCTTTGGGTAGCCGACGATCGATTAATACTTGCTTTTGATCATTCCAAATGACCGCGACGCCAATAATTTTATGGGGAATATTATCTATATTTTGATTCATGTTGACTAATGATAACAAAACTCGGTAGATTTGACATATCCACCGAGCTTGTATTTTATCTGGTTAACGGAGCAATTTTTGTTTTATTTTCAGACGGGGATTAGTTATAATTCTTGAGTATCTTCTTCAGATTCAGATCCTTGCAAAGCTACTTCAAAATCCATTCGTTGTTCGGCATTACGGAGAAAGTAACCGCTAATCATTGCGGAAGCAAGCAAACGACCAAGATTTTCACGATTTGTAGTAATCGTGACACCAAAATGCTCGGAAGGCAAGTGACCTAGTAAACCAACTATATTACGTTCCATCACTTGGAAAACTTCGTTTGAGGTTGGTTTTGACAGTTGAGTAACCGTTTCTGGACTCAAGGATTTTACGTACTGCCACAATAAGTTACCTGTTTCTGAGTCGCTGTTGAAAAATTCGGAAACTCGGTTTGGGTGGTTACTCATGTTGTTCTCCTTAATCTACCAAAAATAAGCTGTTGTCTAGAAATCTAAATGCGAGTAGCTGTATTTGAGTTAACTAAAATTTTTCTGTAGGACTGGTTAGAACATAGGGGTTGTCAGGAAGATGACTATATATAGTGAGGTTACAGGTACTCAGTTCCATGAAATCCTACAGAATATTTTGCCCATACTTTAACGTTCACTAGCCCTCTAAAAGTTTGTTTATTCCTGTAAACTAATGTAACAGTTGGCTTTTTAATTGGAAGTAGTTGTAACCGTACCAAAGACTGAGTGTTTTCTCACCTGATGGGAGTTTCTACTTACTTGGTTTGCCTGTGGGAATAGAAAGCAGATTTGATTTAGTTGTTTTATGGTGATACTTTCAGCTTTTGTCGGTGTTTTTGTGGGGAAATTCTGGAATATCTAGCAATTATAGAAGTATACATGAGAAAATGGGAAATTATGTTCTGTGAGTCAATCTTATTTTGAATGCGATCGCTTCCTTGACCGAACATAATGGGATACAAGCCCCTAACTTCTATTTAGGTTTTGAGGTTAGTATCACATATAAAAGATGGTGTGCGTGACGCGACAAGTCTCATTGCTAGGTTGAAATATTCTCATAGCATCACACACCCCACTAGAAAAAATGTGCCAGTTGCGTAAGTCCTACTGAAAATATTCTCTGAAAACACCCGTCGGGACACAATAAAATCATTGTGTCCCGACGGGTGAAAATTATTTATTCAATATTTTGATTGAATTTGCTTTTAAAAGGATGTTGACTAAGCTAAGTGTTTTTGAACAACTGCAACTAATGTATTAGTCCATTCGTTCACCATATCTATTTCCTCTGCTTCCACCATGACACGAATCACTGGTTCTGTTCCAGATGCCCGTACAAGGATTCTACCAGCTTCACCCATGGCTTTTTCCGCCAATGCGATCGCATTCATCACTGGTTCACATTTTTCCCATGCCAATCGTCGGTTACGATCTTCAACACGGACGTTTTTCAGGATTTGGGGATAGGTTTGAAAGCTGCTATCTATCAACTCACCCAAACTCACACCAGATTCCTTCACAAGTGCTGCAATATGTAAAGCTGTTAATAGACCATCACCAGTAATTCCGTAGTGACTACATAGGATATGACCAGATTGTTCACCTCCTAACGTCGCCCCGGTTTTCATCATTTCAGCTTGGACGTATTGGTCGCCCACTGCGGTACGGGTCAAATTTCCCCCAATTTGCTTCCAAGCCCGCTCAAAGCCCAAATTAGCCATGACTGTGGAGATAATTAGATCTTCAGGCAACTGTTGTTTTGCCTTGAGGTCACTTCCCCAAAGATAAAGAATGTAATCTCCATCTACCTTCCTTCCCAAATTATCCACTGCCAAGACGCGATCAGCATCACCATCAAAGCCAAAACCGAAATCTGCGTCGTTTTCAAGTACTGTAGTTTGCAGTAATTCCAAATGTGTAGAACCGCAATTTACATTTATGCGATCGCCATTTGCTTTATTATGCAGACAGATGACTTCAGCACCCATTGATTTAAACACTGATGGTGCTAAACCCACTGCTGCACCCCATGCCAAATCTAACACCACCTTCATCCCTTGAAGATTGAGGCGATTTTGCAAAGGCTTTTTCAAACTGTCGGCATAATCAGCTACTAATTCGGGACGTGTGTAATGTCTTCCTGGATTAGCTTGTATGATTCCTAAAGGTGAAATACCCCGTAACCCAGCTTCAATTTCTAGCTGTAAAGCTTGAGGTAATTTATTTCCGTTGGCACCAAACACTTTAATTCCGTTATCTTCGGGGGGGTTATGACTTGCGGAAATCATCACTCCACCCACAGCTTGGGAAATACTTGTTAAATGGGCAACGCAGGGAGTGGGACACAAACCCAAATACCAAACTTCAACCCCTGCGGCTGTTAATCCTGCACTCAAAGCCATCGCCAGCATATCACTGGAGTTGCGAGAGTCTTGTCCCAAGATTACGGGACCTAAATTAGTGGCATGATTAGTTAAAACAATTCCCGTCCAAAAACCAATTTGTAAGGCTAAAGGGGCTGTAAGAATTTCCCCTACCTTCCCCCGAATTCCATCAGTTCCAAACAAAGCTGTTGCTGGTAGAGAGACACCACCCACCATCAATTCTGTTGCTTTCTCAATTGTCGAAACCCCAGAAATACCGTTTTGAGTTCGAGTTGCAAACGACACCATAAGCTAAAACACTCCACACAGTCACACTGGAGAATAACACTTTATACTTGAATTCAACAATTCTTTTCAAATACATAAAATAATTTTAATCAGAATTATTATTTTGATTTACTTCAATATCTAGACTACTTATTATTGACCCCAATTGCCCGTAAATACTGAGAAGTTTCACCAAATAACCGTAAAGATTCAGTAAAATCTTCTCCAAATGCGGAAAATTTTGGGCTATTTTCCCTGTTTGATGTCAATGGTGTTCGTAAAAATACATAAATATAATGTATGTAATGTATTCGTCATGTTCATCCAGGAAGGGTGTGGTAAACCTGCGTGAGTCATATAGAAATGCTTGTTTTAATCAACATTGCACTGGAAGCCCTAAATCAAGTCCAAAGATCTCATCCTTGGGCTGTTGAGGGTCTGATGCAAAATAGTGTCAAAAGTTACAATTTATTGCAATTTAAATCAAACTAATCGAAATTCCTATCAAATGGTTTTAATGTAACGTTTTAGTATTTTTGAGGAATAGGGTGTTTACTAGTTCGATAGTCTTGCTACCCTAGCCTGCAAGTTAACCTTTTTAAGTTGAGAAATTTTAGTATGAGCAGCAATTTAGCATCCAAACTACGCATTGGTACTAAAAAAGCCCACACAATGGCAGAGAATGTGGGTTTTGTCAAGTGCTTTTTAAAAGGTGTTGTCGAGAAAACTTCATATCGGAAATTGGTTGCAAACTTCTATTTTGTGTACTCAGCAATGGAAGAAGAGATGGATAAACACAAAAACCATCCAATTGTTGGCAAAATTAATTTCCCTCAACTTAACCGCAAACAATCTTTGGAAGAAGATTTAACATACTACTATGGTGCTAATTGGCGAGATCAAATCAAGGTTTCTCCAGCGGGTGCAGCTTATGTAGAGAGAATTCGCAAGATTTCTGCTACCGCACCGGAGTTATTAATTTCCCATTCCTATACCCGTTATATGGGAGATTTATCGGGTGGGCAAATTCTCAAAGGGATTGCCCAAAATGCGATGAATTTGTCAGATGGTGATGGGACTGCTTTCTATGAGTTTCCCGAAATCAGCGATGAGAAGGCTTTCAAAGCAAATTATCGCGCAGCACTAGACGAAATGCCCCTAGATGAGGCAACATGCGATCGCATAGTTGAAGAAGCGAATGATGCTTTTGGTGTCAATATGAAGATGTTCCAAGAGTTGGAAGGTAATTTGGTTAAGGCAATTGGACAAATGCTGTTCAATACCCTTACCCGTCGTCGCACTCGTGGTTCAACTGAATTGGCAACTGCTGAGTAGAAGCATAGTACAAGAATTGGGTGACGCAAGGATGGGAAGGATGAATATTGGTAGAGTTAGATTTTGAGATTTAAATCTGCAAATATTGTTTTATCTTATCCTTGCGTCACCCTAGCTATTAGAGTCAAAAGCTGTTAGTTAACTTCAGTATCCCGATAGTTAGCATCTACCCAACAACGTGGTAGAGTTTCCCCAGAAGGGAAAACTAGATTTTTTTTATGATAAGCTGCTACGTCTTGCTCTTCTTCTCCGGCTTGTTCTCTGCCATGTATCTCTTCAACGGTTGGGTCTATTAGTTGTACAACTTCTGATATCTTAACTAAATGACCTGTTTCTTTAACTTGTAGTAGCATTTTATTTTCCTCTAAAATTTTCCAAAAAAAAGTGCTTGGGTAGGCTGTTGACTCTGTGCCTTTTTTGGGATTTCGTTCATCCAAAAAACGTGGATAGTTATGATGGCTGAAACGTTGGTTTTGGTAGGGTTTTAACGAGGGATTGAACCCACGAACAAAAGTACCAAAAATCGCCCAATTTTTAACAAAGTCAACAGCTTAGTGCTTGGGATGTGGTGCAAATTTGCAGTTGCACGCTGGGGGGGTTTTTCATGCTAATTTGGAATTAGCTTTGAAATGTGATTGGCTGTGGTTTTAGGTGGTTCTTGCAGCGCTTTGGTTTTAAGTGGAGATTGTGACATTGCTTCCTTTCGTTGCAATGACAAAACTCTGGTTTTAGTAGAGATCGTGAGATTGGTAGTCTGGGACAAGGCGCTTTGCGTCTACCTTTCGTTGCAATGACAAAACTGTATTTTTGACGACAAACTAATTAGATCAATTAACGGTACTTTCCTAGGAGTGGGTTCAAATGCCCTATTCCCAATAATAAGCAGCATGAAATTGTACTTATGGAAATAGCTGAAATACTGTTTTACGGCAGTTCAGGTATTACTTAAGCAGGAGTCAAATATGTTTTTTAATACTACATATCTCTTTGAAACTTTTCTAATATATCCACAATACTGACTTGGCATTGTAGAGGTAGTAAATCGATGAGTGAAATTTCGTTTCTTCCCCCACCGATTTTAACTGTCACTGACTTAATTATCTTGGTGACATCATCCTCATTGATAGTTTTGTTGGATGCAATCAGAGGATAAAGTTGTTGGGCAACAGAGGTATGGATTTTAGCATCTCTCAGGTAGAGATGCCATTTAGCAATATCGATGTAGATATTGTCACCAATTTCTGCTGCTAAAGCTTCGATTGTTTCGGTAGTATTGGTCGCAGCCATGAATTAACCTCAATTAAGTGGGTAAACTCTAGACTATCTAATTCTATCGTGCGATCGCATCCCCAATCACTGCCGTAAGTTACAATGTTTTCGCTTTACTTGATCTGACTTTAGGTGGATTTAGGGGTTTCTGAGTAATCAGCGATCGCGCTAATGTAAATTAAGTGTGATACCAATATCCCCAACCAGCTTAAAGTTACCCAAGGTAGCCATTGCCAATCGGTTTTGAGAAATATGTGGAAAAACCACATGCCAGAGTTGACGGCAGCAAATCCGGCTACATGTACAGCAAAAGTCATCCGATCATCAAGTTTACGGTATTCAGGATCTTCGCGGGTAGGTATGCGTGACCAACGTGGAGGCATAATAAATTAATAACTAATGTGTATACAGAGTAATAATCCTTATTTTACGATTTCCCCAGTAAATAATCTCCAGATTTTCCACCAGTTTTACTCACTAAGTGAATTGACTCGATTTGAATCGATTTTTCCAAGGCTTTCGCCATATCATACAGCGTTAGAGCCGCAACAGATACCGCTGTCAAAGCCTCCATTTCCACCCCGGTTTCCGCTTTGATTTTCACAGTAGCCTCAATTTGATAACCTGGTAATTCTGGTTGGGGAATGATTTGAACTTCTACCTTCTGCAATGGTAAAGGGTGACACAGGGGAATCAGATTTGCAGTTTGTTTAGCTGCCATGATTCCGGCAATTCTCGCTGTCCCCAAAACATCACCCTTGGGGGCATTTCCCGCTTCAATGGTGGTAAAGGTTTCCTGGGACATTCTGACATTAGCGACAGCCACAGCGGTTCTAATTGATGTTGCTTTTTGAGAGACATCCACCATCTGTGCTTGCCCTTGAATATCGAGATGGGTAAGGCTTTGAGAACTTTGCGAAAAATTATCTTGCATTCTTAGGTAGACCTGTGATAGTATTTATTTCTGTTGAGGGTGTGTAGCTCAGTGGACTAGAGCACGTGGCTACGGACCACGGTGTCGGGGGTTCGAATCCCTCCTCGCCCGTTGATGTAGGTTTGAAAAAAGAGTTGAGAGTTTATCTCTTAACTCTTTTTTCGTTGTAACCAAGAAGGAAAAAAGTATTTTATTTTTAGTGGCTACTCTGTAATTGCATAGACATCTTTACCTCTACCAAGGGCAAAATTGAAGGAAGTGCGGATACTCTTACTTGATTGAGTCATAAAGATGAAAATAGCGACAAATGTTAGGAAAGAAGCAAAACCAAACATGTCTCTGTAACCAAGTTTTTCCGCAACTGAACCCAAAATTGGTCCAGCAATGGCAATTCCCACGTCAAATCCACCCACACACAATGCAAAAACTCGCCCTCTTTCCTGGGGTTGAGAACGATCTGCCATCATTGTCACAATTGATGGTATCATTAACCCGCCACCGACACCTTCAATTAAAGCAGCTAAGAGAAACGAAGCTTTGCTGTCAGCTTGCCACAGTAAGAACATGGAGATGCTGTAGCAGACAATTCCAATTGTGACAAACAATCCCCGCCCAATGCGATCGCTAATTCTCCCCATCACTAATCTGGAGCTAAAACTAGTAATTGCTGCGGTACTATAAAATAGTCCTGCATTCAAGTCAATTTTGATGGACTTGATAAACAAAGGTACAAATGTACTTAATGTCCCAAATGCCAAACCCACTAGAAACATCACTAAAGTGGGAATGCGAATCCTGGGACTGAGTAAAATTTTCCAGAGGCTAATATCTTCACCTGTTGCATAGGTTTTTTTTGCCACAACCGGACAAAAAACCTGATAAACACAAGTTAAACATAGTAATGCTGATATTGTGGAAAACAGAAACAGAGGTAGATAACCATATTCTGATTGCAAATAGCCACCTAAAGCTGGACCAATTGCCATCCCAATAGGGTTTACTAGACTCATGTAGCCAACGATCTCACCACGTTTTTCACTTGGTGCTAAATCTGTGACTAGGGTGCTGTAGCCTGTGGTAAAAGCGGCGAGACTGATACCGTGAAATGCCCTTAATGCCATCAACAATGGAATCGATTTTACCACTGCATAGCCCAGTGGGGCAATTGCCGCCACCAATGCCCCAATAATTAATACTAGTTTGCGACTACGTTTATCTGCCAACTGCCCTAGTTGAGGACGACATAGCAACAACCCAATGGCAAAACTACCCATCACTACGCCAATTTGCTGTTTACTGGCTCCAATATCTTCAACATATAGTGGTAATGTTGGTAGTAGTGATGCCATACTTGACCAGAAAAATAAACCTGCTGTAAATAATGTCAGCAGGTTTTGTCGTAATCTTGGGTCGATATCATTGAAAGCACTCACGGTAGATGCGCCTAATTTTTACTGTATCCTTTATTGTTACATTAATTAATATTTTTCGTAATGACTTCTCTCACACGGTAGATAGGTTTTCCTTGGGATTCGTGGTATGTCCGCATCAATACTTCTGCCAAAAGTCCAAAACAAAATAATTGGACTCCAGTAACTAACAATAAAACAGCTAAAATTAGCAAAGGGCGATCGCCGATATCTTCATGAAATACTAATTTGACGAATGTTAAATATAAACCAATTGCCCCACCAGAAAAAATCGAACTTAAACCTAACAAGCCAAAAACATGCATCGGACGGGTGAGAAAGGTTTTCATAAAGGCAATAGTGAGTAGATCCATCATGACTCTAAAAGTCCGCGATAACCCGTATTTACTTTGACCAAATTTTCGCGCATGATGACGGACAGGCATTTCGGCGATTCTGGCACCTTCGATGTATGCCAAAGCTGGTAAAAAACGATGCAACTCACCATACAAGTTCATATCTGCCACTAATTCCGCTCGATAAGCTTTGAGGGAACAGCCATAATCGTGGATCCGGACTCCGGTGATGCGACGAATTAGCCAATTGGCGATTTTGGAAGGTAAAAGCCTAGTTAGTGCCTTATCTTGGCGTTTTTGCCGCCAACCACTCACCATATCGTAACCTTCATCTAGCTTTGACAGTAGCATCGGTATATCTGCGGGGTCGTTTTGCAAGTCTGCATCTAAAGTAACAATTACTTTGCCTGTAGCGTGGTTGAATCCAGCCGCCATTGCCGCCGTTTGCCCGTAATTGCGACGTAAAATAACAGACTTTAAATCGCTTCTATTTTCTGCCTTTTCTTTGAGTAGTTGTGGTGAACCATCAACAGAACCATCATCCACACAAATAATTTCATAACTCAAATTACAGCCTTGAAGAGTAGATGCGATCGCATCTAGCAAATGTGGTAGACTTTCCACTTCATCCTTAATTGGCACCACCACCGAAACATCGGGAATCGGCAGCGATATGATATTATCCATGCCTTCAATTCGTTCGGAAATTAACCCACTCCCCATACCTTAAACCTCCAACCCCTTAATAATTCTGCCAGCACCACGCAATATCTGATAGTATGACCGACTAACGGCATCCCCATGTTCCGAAAGTACATCAATTCCAATGCCGTTACGTCCCATTTCCTTGCCAGAACTATGAATATAACGATCATCCCCTAAATAGAGTCCCACATGAGTCGCCTTTTGGGGAGTCCCAAAAAACACCAAATCACCAGGATTCAACTGGGAAATAGAAATTGACTCAGTAAAATCTTCCTGCTGATAAGCATCCCTTGGCAACCAGATACCTACCGAAACAAAAGCAGCTTGAATTAATCCCGAACAATCATAATTAGGTGCAACAGTTCCACCCCAAAGGTAATAATTGGCTTGTTTCATGGCATCATGGGTGAATGCGATCGCGCGTTCCCGTTGAGCCTGACTCACCGTATCTGTTAACTTCGGCGATAAAGTCCCTCGGTAGGGATGTAAAGTTAATTTCAGTAAACTAAAATCCTGATGTGATACCCAACCAGAATAATTATCCTCACATAAACATACCTCAACAGCTGTATCAGCATCATTAGATGTTACTGTGAGGTGTCTCCCCATAGCAGCCTGAGTTGCGAGTCGGTTACATTCAGGGGAATCGTAAATATTCAAATTAGCCAAACATTCATACTCACCTGATGTGAGATTTTGAATTTGAGATGGGATATTAGAAGACATCATTCGAGACAGATAGCCGAGTATGAATTTTTTTAGTCAAAACGAACAATTAGAACAGGTGGGAAATCGAGTCCTCGAAGCAACTTGGGCAGAATTCCCGACTTTGAAAAGTAACCAAATTGCCCTCACATGGATTGTCTATGATCCTCCAGTATTAGTAAACACTGGTGGGGCATTAACTCCGGATGCTTTTTGGAATCACCCAGTTCGTGGTTTTAATTATCGCGGAGATGAGCGCGTTTATCCAGCTAGCGTAGTTAAATTATTTTACTTAGTGGCAATCCACGAATGGGTAGAAAAGGGAATGACTCAACCTTTTCCAGAATTAGACCGAGCCATTCGTGATATGATTTTTGACTCTAGTAATGATGCTACAAGTTTGGTAGTGGATATTCTCAGCGGCACAACATCGGGACCAGAACTATCCCCAGCACCATTTGAAACTTGGAAATACCAAAGAAATATTGTCAACCGTTACTATCAATCTTTGGGTTGGAAAGAATTAGCGCAGATCAACGTTTGTCAAAAAACTTGGGGGGATGGACCTTACGGTCGGGAAATGTCATTTTATGGGAAAATGTTCGAGAATCGCAACATGTTAACCACCAACGCCGCCGCCAGATTGTTACATAGTATCATCGGTGGGGTAGCTGTATCCAGTATGCGATCGCAAACCATGATGAAGACGTTAAAACGGACTCTCAACCCGCAAGCACTACCCCAAGATGTGGAAGAAGATCAAATTACGGGTTTTCTCGGTGCTGGTATCCCCCAAACTTCTCAAATTTGGTCAAAAGCTGGTTGGACAAACCAAGTTCGTCACGATGTCGCTTACATCGAAATCCCAGATTTACGTCCCTACCTCCTAGCAGTATTTACCGAAGGCAAAGAAAACGCCAAAAATCGTCAAATTCTGCCATTTATTTCCCAACAAATTACTACAGCAGTTAGGCATTTTGACGTGTCAAAAGAAGCAGGGTAGCAGGGAGCAGGGAGCAGGGGGAAAGACTGAGACGGATCTCAGACTCTGCACTCTTTTAGAGCACCCTAGAAGGGATGCACTGAGCTTATCAAAGTGGGCGTAGCTCTCTATACGAGAGGCTACGCGAACGTACCCACGCTTTGCTCCGCGCAAATGGGAAGGACTTACTCCCCTTGCTCCCTAGCCCTTTTCCCTTGCCCCCTGCTTCCTGCTCCCTACCCCTTTTCCTCCTCCCCCCACCTGCCGAAACACATAACCCGTTGCCACCACCACAAAAATGGGAATAAAAACCGCATGTGCACCAAAAACTGCAGTTGCAACTCCAATATCTCTCCAGCGGACACCAATCACTAAACAAATTGCAAATATGACTGTAAAAATTCCATTCCAGCGTAAATCTAAATTTGGTTTACCAATTGCCACAAGTAACTGTGAAGCTGCATCACCAAAAGGTCGAGGAATCGCTGATAAACAGATTAAAACATAAAGTGGGACTGCATCTGCCCATTGCTGACCAAAAATAAGTGGAATATAGAATGGGGCTAAAGTAGCTTGAAAAAGAACTAAGGGAATAATTAAAAGGCTAATAGTTTTTAAACTTTTAAAATAACGCTGCTTTAATGCTTCTAATTCAGAACTTACAGCACATAAATGGGGCAATATTGCCGAATTTATAGCTTTGATAATACTCAAACTAATACCTAACCCGGAATTAAAAGCCCAAGAATAATTTCCTAAAGATTCAACACCTAAGAAAGTGGCAATAATTATATTATCTAAATTATTAATTGAAGTACGCAATAAACCGACACCAAAAATATTTCGACCGAAAATAAATATTTTATCCCAATTTTCAGTTGTAAATTTTCTCTGAGGTCGCCAAGGATGCTGATTTAAATAGACAATTAACTCCAAAGGTGCTACCAATACGCCAGGTAATGCAAACACCCAAACTCCCATCCCACTAACAGCAAATATTGCCGAAATCACACTTGCCACACAAAATTGTAAGCTATCAGTTAAGGCAATAACTTTAAATTTATTTTCCCGTTGTAATAATGTCTTTTGTACCCCAACAATGGGCCAAATTAAATAGGGAATACCAGCAACTACTATTGGCAAAACAATCTCTGGGCTATTTGTCAACCAAGCCACAGGGAAAGATAAAGCAGTTTGAATTACGAATAAAGCAGTAAATACTACCCAATTTAACCAATATGCAGAATCACATAAAGCATCAAGTTCTGCTTCATCTGCTTGGATAATTTTGGCACCAATGCCGACATTTGTAAAAGTTAGTGCATAGTCTCGAACTGTAAACAAAATTGCACCCAAACCGTAATCTCGACGCGTTAAAAACCGCGAAAAAATTACCACTACACCCACACGGAAAATACGATAAATAATTTCCGCCAAGCCAAGCCAGCCCAGGTTCCGCACAAACTGACTTGACAATTCTTTCTGGATTTTACTGATCAGTTGCTTTATAACATCCACTATTTGATTTTTGATGAATTTGATTTGGTGAAAAAATAATTGATTCTTAGCTTAGTGCTTCAATAATTTTTAGGCTAGTACATGAAGGCAGAAGGTGTTAGCTTGAACCGATTGAAGGGTAGAAGGCGCAAAAGCGGATTATCAGAGCTTTTTACTGGCATTGTTTTACTGGCATTGTAATAATAGGCTTATTCCTGCCGTGCTGTACTAGTAGAAAGTTAGATAATTCAGTTTTACGTCTGTAACCTTCAATTACGCCATATTCTACTAGACTAAATCATCATGACACTAGAGTGTTTGTAACCATTCCTAAAACAGTGGTGCGAGTAGCTTTCAACTCCTCTACCAGTTTCTTCAAATTGGGGCGCAGTGTTTTACCTAATCCCACTACTAAAACAATACCATCGGTGTGAGTGGTTAAGATGTTGGTGTCTACACGTCCTAAAATATTGGGTGCATCGTAAATAACTAGATTAAATTCATTATGCGATCGCTCAATGAATTCCCGCATCTTTTCTGATGCCAGTAGCTTTGAGGAATTTTGTGTTAATTGTCCTGCGGTGACAATAAACAAATTTTCCTCCCTTGGAACTTGTCCAATCACGTCATTTAAATCTAATCCATCTCCCAGAATTTCACTCAAACCTTTAGTATTCACCAAACCAACACTTTCATGTAATTGGGGATGACGGAAATTAGCATCAACTAGTAGAACCCGTTGTCCAGCTTGCGCGGCAATTAACGCTAGTTGTAACGCTACAGTAGACTTTCCTTCCTTCCCTGCCGTTGATGTCACAGTAATGGAACGAACCTGTGATTCCACACTATAAGCTTGAATTCTGTTGTATATTGAACAGAAAGATTGGGCAAAAAGTGCTTCCTTCTCAGCTTGGGCACTAAATTTAACCTGCGATTTTGAGCCTTGTTCTAATTGTTCTTGTAACCTCGCCACATTTGTAGCGATCGCTGGTTTGTGAATATCCCGATAATAGGGAATTGAACCTAGTAATGGCAACTTGCCAGCCCGTTTGGCATCTTCTGGATCATAAAAAACATTTTGCCTGTTTTCAATGGCAAATGCCGCCAGCGCACCTAATAGCAATCCACCAATTCCCCCCATCATCGCAGTACTGGTAGGACTAGGTGTAATGGGGACTACATCACCTTTCTTATCACGAGGTAGAGTTGGAGGCATAATCAATTCCCAGGGAACATCCTGCTGTGCATTATCTACCCGCAGAGCTTCCTGTTTTGCCAGCAATTGATTCAATGTATCTGTTGATACTTGGAGATCCCGTTGTAGGTTAGTATGCTGACGAGCCACCACTGGATATTGCCTGATTTGCTCACTCATTTGTGCCTCCGACTGCACAAGCGTTTGCAAGTTAGCAGTTAGGGATTGAACCTGATTGGTGGTATTTGCCAGTTGTTGAGTCAGTTCTCGCCGAATTGAGTTTTGGTAAGTGCCAACTTGAGAAGGCAAAGGTTCACCATTATTGTTATTACCCAATGCCAGTCTTTGTTCTTGGTTCAACAGTGGTAGAAGCTTTTCTCGCTGTTCCCGCAAATCTTGCATAATCGGACTAGCTTCGTTGTATTTTACCGATTCAGTGGCAATTTTTGCTTCAACTTCCCGAATTCGAGTCAAAATTTGTTGATATTGGGGTGATTCACTCAAAGCCGAAGCGGCAATGGCTGCATTTTGCTGCATCCCTAACTGATTCTGTAAAGAACCATATAAAGAT
Source organism: Calothrix sp. PCC 6303 (assembly GCF_000317435.1). Taxonomy (NCBI): domain Bacteria; kingdom Bacillati; phylum Cyanobacteriota; class Cyanophyceae; order Nostocales; family Calotrichaceae; genus Calothrix; species Calothrix sp. PCC 6303. The sequence goes on along the minus strand of NC_019751.1, from coordinate 5,471,710 downwards.
CTAGCTTCTGCCAATTTGCGCTCAACTTCTAATCTTTGTGTCTTCGCATCGTCCAATCGCTTCAACAGTTGCTCACTTTGCAATTGTGGATTATATAACCCATAGTGTTGTTGAAATAACTGCATTTGTCCTTGCAAAGTATTGACACGCAGTTGTATTTTCGGAATCTGCTGCTCTATAAATCTCATCCCCTGACGGAGATTTGTTTGCTGCTGTTCAATACTGTATTTTCGATATGCTTGGGATACCCGATCTAAAACAATCTCGACTTTTTCAGGATCAAGATCTCTATACCGCACTTCGATCACCCTTGACTCGTCTTTACCCTTAGTCAGACGAGTTATGTACAAAGTACCTAAACGTCCAGGTGCTACTTTTCCCGATGGTACATCACCACCCACCATATGATCATAGGTAGTATTTGGGTACTTAGGTAATAGCTCTTGAACAACCGGATCAATCAACTTCGGACTTTTTAGCACCTCCATCAAAGCGTTGTAATCCAAAGCTGTGGTATTTTGCTTAGTGATTTCATTCACATTTTGCTGAAGAGTCTGAGAAAGTAACTTTAAGAGTTCACTATCAGATGTTTTTAAAGGTTCTACCAAAATCTGAAATCGCCCTTCATACTTTGCCGTCTGACTAGCTGCCCAAATTGCCGCAGTGGTCGCTGTTACCATTGCTATACCTGCAATTACGCCGATTCTGCGCCGCAAAATTCCAAAAATTGGACTTAACGAAGCACTGCTCTCTTCATCTACATCAGATTTCCTCTTCCACCAGGTTGCATCCCTCATCAGCGGATTGGGGAGAGGATTTTGATTGTGGGAGTGCTGTAAGCTTTCTTCTTTAATTGGCATCGGCGTTTTCATGCAAAACCGTTTTTATAATCTACTTTGCTATTCTCTTCTTACAAATTAAATTCTTTCCAACCGGGGTAGAAAATAACTTCAAGCTACTACTGGCAGGATAGATTGATTTGAGGATACAGGATTTATTTACAGAAAGACTATCATAAGACATCACAGGATGCGGGAATCTCAGTGTCTTTAGACATGAGTTGTTGACACCAACGTCAATTACCCATATCACCAACATTTAAATTGTACAGTGATGAAATCGCTTTAAGTTTCTTTGATTTGGCTGCCGTTAATGTCCAGCTTGAAAGCGTAACTATTAACGGGTGATTTAAGCGGTTAATAACCAATATATATCCAGATGTTAGGAAAAACAGGCAACAACTCAATCCATTGATTCACTTTTTCTTGTATCACGATTTTACATGCTGCTCAGACAATATTGGAAAATTTATATTTGAGCAACGATAAGTTTATTTATTCTTGATTTTCGATGAAGATCCTGCAAGGTTGATACTTTACTAAAAATTTGCAGGAGCAGAAAATGAATGAAGATTGAGTAAAGTGAATGCTAAATTCTTCAACTAAAGTTATTCTTTTGAGAATGTTAGCAATAACGAAAGCGACTCATGTGAACTGATTTAGATAAGCGTTTGCCACTCACCTATGCCTGAAGAGTCTAATACTGGCGCATGATGTGACAAAATAAAACATAAACCTTGTCTATCTTGAGATCTATAGTTTTCCTTCAACACCTTGAGATTCCTAATCTTTTACAAGGCGAGGAAGCGCGTCTACCTTACGACCCTCCGGGAAGTCGCTACACCTCTGCCGAATAAACCAGATGAAACGCTAAAAACTCCGGCTTTGATTATGTATAAGGTTGATCACAATGTCAGTGAAGATAACTAACCCTTAATATTATGTTAAAAATGTCACTACTAAACTGTCGCAAACTGGCATAATTTTTCAAAAACTTAGGTTCAAATCACGTTAAATTGATAATACTAATGTACGCCAAATTAAAGACATTAATATCAATATTTACCCTTATCAGTAAATGAACTATTGGGAATGAGATATTTCATGCCAGGGTTTTTAATATTACTAGAAAAAGTATTTGTAGTCATATCACTGTTTCTGTCAACATCAGCATTGATACCGATCTTGGTGGAAACTGAGGAATCAGCCATTGCGGCGGCAGATCCTTATACCCCAATCCTGTTTATGGGGGTTTATGCGGTGACTGGGGTGTTGATTTTCCAGCACTGGAAAAATTTTCTGTGGATAGCCCGCAAAGATATCTGGTTGTGGCTATTGATGGGAATTGCGATCGCATCAATCGCTTGGACTATTGCTCCCGATATTACACCCCGTCGTAGTCTCTTGTTATTAGGAACAAGCTTATTTGGGGCTTATATGGCAGTGCGCTACAGTATCCGCCAACAACTACAGCTACTTGGTTGGGCATTTGCCTTATTAATTGGGCTAAGTTTCGTGTTTGCGATCGCATTACCAAACTACGGCTTAATGACTTTCCAAGAAGGTGGGATTCATGCAGGTGCTTGGAGAGGTGTATTTTCCCACAAAAACCTCCTAGGACGTTCCATGGTACTAAGCAGCATGATCTTCATGTTCATAATTGCCAGCAAATCCGTTACTCCTAAGTACCGATGGTTGCCTTGGCTAGGTTACACTTTGTCCTTTGCCCTCATCGTCCTTTCCAGCTCGAAAACAGCAATAGTCAGTTTCTTCATGCTGGGAATCATTTTCCAACTTTATCGCTCGTGGCGACTCAATTACTCTCGATTAATTCCCTTCGCTATTGCCTTTATACTGATATTTGGAACCACAATTACCCTAATTATTGATAATTTACCTTTAATTACTAGTGCAGTTGGGCGTGACTTAACCTTAACAGGGCGAACAGATATCTGGATGGCAATGCTAGATAAAATCTCAGAGCGTCCTTTCCTTGGCTACGGCTTGAATGGTTTTTGGCGTGATTGGGATAATGAAGCCACCGCCTTTATGTGGAGAATTTTAGGGTGGGAATGTCCCTACGGTCATAACGGGTTTATGGACTTATTTGCAGAGTTGGGAATATTCGGCTTGGTTAGCTTCATGATTAGTTATGGGACTACTTTTTTCCGTAGTATCAGTTGGCTACGAAAAACCAAGAGTGCTGAAGGTATTTGGTCAGCAATGTATCTGACTTTTTTATTAATTTACAACATCAGTGAAAGCACCCTCTTAACAAATAACAGCATTTTTTGGATTCTCTACACATCAGCTACTTTTTCCATATTCGCCGAATATGAGCGTCTCCAAGATGAGCAGTACATGAATGCTGTTTATGAAGCGCAATTAATGGAACTAGAAATATTTAACGAACAAAACTTAAATTGAGGCAAAAAATTACATGTTAGTGGCTATTTGTGTTGCTAGTTATTGTCGTCCAGAAGGACTAAAGCGCTTACTTGATGGTTTGAATCAATTAAATTTTAGAAAGTGCGAAACTCCCGAAATTCAAGTGATTGTAGTTGATAATGATGCTAATGGTTCAGCAAAAGCAGTCTGCAATAATCAACTTTCACAATTTAAGTGGTCGCTGCAATATTCCATCCAAACCACACGGGGAATATCCTTTGCACGCAATCACGCGATCGCACTTGCGCTATCAATCAGCAATCACGTTGATTTTATTGCCTTCATTGATGATGACGAAGTTCCCGAACAAAGCTGGTTAGACGAACTCCTCTCCACTCAAAAAACCTATCAAGCAGATGTGGTTACAGGTCCAGTAATACCCCAATTCATCAAATCAGATGTCCCTAACTGGGTAGTGAAAGGGAAATTTTTTGAGCCAAAACGTTACCCCACAGGACATATTCTCAAAACAGCCTTTACCAATAATGTCCTGATTCGGACTCAAGTAATTCGTCAACTAGATACTATCTTTGATGAAAGTTTTGCCCTCACAGGTGGCGAAGATTCACACTTTTTCATGCGGCTTTATCGCTCCGGACATAAATTTGTTTGGACTGATGAAGCCATTGTTACTGAATACGTACCCCAAAGCCGCACCAATGTCAAATGGGTATTAGAACGTGGTTATCTCGGTTGGAGTTTACACAGTTATTGCGAACGTCAACTTTACCCGTCAATTAACGTGGTTGCAGTTCGGATAATCAAAGGAATTGCCCTAATTACTCAAGGTTTATGTCTAATTTTTCCTTCCCTATTTTTAGGTGAACATGCGTTAGTTAAAGCCCTACTTCATATCTATCGTGGGGTTGGCACCCTTGCAGGTATCCTGGGAATTCGCTACGAAGCTTACAAAGTTACTCACGGAGTCTAGCTAATTTCTCAAATTGAGAATTCGTCAGATATTATTGCCCTTAAATTATGAATATTTTGTACTTGACAACAGTTCTCCCAAGCCAACGTAAAACAGGTGGTGAGATTGCTTCACAATGTTTCATTGATGCACTGGAGAAAGATGGACACGAGGTAAAAGTAGTTGGCTATCAGAGACATGGGGATGTAAGTACAAAAAAACAAAATGAGATTTCTGTTGGTTATCGACATATTGAAACGAAAAAATCTCAGTTTTACCCATTGATTTGGATGGGTTGTGGATTAATCAAAAACCTACCCTACTCATCAGCTAAATACTATAGTGCTAGATATGAAAATCAAGTTAAAAAGCTCTTAGAAAATAACTCTTTTGAAACTGTAATTATTGACCATGCTCAACTTGGCTGGCTACTCCCTTCACTAAAACACAAATTTAAACAAGTTGTTTTTATTGCTCACAATATTGAATCTGAAATTTATCATGCTCAATTCAATAACTCAAAGAGCTATTTAGCAAGACCTATTTATCATCGAGAAACTCGTCGAATCAAAAGCCTTGAAGATAATTTAGCCAAAAATGTTCAACAAGTTTGGACACTTACACATCACGACTGGAAATATTTTCAACACATCAATACAGCTACCCAAGTATTTGATATCCCTTCCCCATTGGAAACCTTGGCACAACCCAGTAAATTGAAAACCTGCGATGTGGGGATAATCGGAAGCTGGACTTGGAAAGCTAATATGGAGGGATTGCAATGGTTTTTTGCCAACGTCTATCCTAATCTCCCCAAAAGCCTATCCATTCGAGTTGCAGGTAAAGGTGCAGAATGGCTAGATAGTTTATATCCCAACGTTGAGTATTCTGGCTTTGTTCCGGATGTCCAAACCTTTTTGACAGAGGCTAGAACTATTGCTATTCCCTCCATCAGTGGTGGTGGAATTCAGATTAAAACGCTGGATGCGATCGCATCCGGTTCTCCTATCGTTGCCACACCTACAGCTTTACGCGGCATATTTGACTACCCTTCAGGTATCACAGTTAGCGAAGAGTCTAATGATTTTGCCCATGCTCTGGTAGAAATGGTTGCATCTAATCAAATTGTCAATGAGACTTTATACAAACTCCATCAAGAGCGATTCTTGTGGTCGAAAAATCGTCATAAAAAATTTATATCTGATGTAAGTCAAGCTTTGATGATGTTAGAGAAAGCGAAAAAATAAATGATTTTTAATTCATAACCTTTAAAAGCCACAGACTTCGCAGTTTAACAGTAGGGACAGAAGAGGATATCCTACTGTCTTAAAGATTGCGTCATTACGTAACCCTTAACGGCATACAAAAATATCAAAGATTCACACATATTAGCGAATATTAATCAAACTTTTATTTCTTTATGTATGAAATGAGTTGTAATTATTATATGCCTAACAATTGTAACTTACTTCTAAAAAGTCTCATTGATTAAGTTTTAGGACTTATGCAATTAGCACAATTAGTGCTTGGTTCATAAGCTATAAGTCTTAATATTTAATTAAAATATAATCGCAACGTCATACATCCGCGAAAAATATGTCAGTTGTGAAGTGATAAATTTGTTTTCAATACCAATTAAGAGATAAGTAACGGCATAATCCAATACTGACAAACGAAAATTATATGTATCAAGCTAAAAGCGTTAATTTTGAGCATCAACCACGTATTTTGATTGTCTCAATGCGTAACTTTCGTTCAGAAGCATTTCGTTCAGCAGAGTATGAATTTGAAGACGCTATATGCGATTTCGACTATGCTGATATGCTCACACCTTCCTATAATTCTAGCTTTACCAAAAAAATTAAAAAGAAAATATCAAATCGTTTAGCAACATACTTAGAAATAAGCGACCTATTAGATTCGGGATGTTATCCAGAGGCAATAGAAAAAGAGTATGACTTACTTATTTTTATCTGTCAATATTATTGGGATATTACTTCTCTTAATTCTATTCATGGTTGGAGAGAAAAATGTCATAAAGCCGTATTATGGATTGACGAAATATGGATCAAAGAACTTGAAGATAAAAAAACTAGAAATTGCCTAAAACTGTTAAAAAACTTTGATTATGTTTTTACAACCCAAAGCGAAACCGCAAAAGTAATGGAACATGTCATTGAACGTCCTTGTCTTTCGTTACCATATGGAATTGATGCTATAAAATCTTGTCCAAATTTTAATCAAAGTAAAAGGAATATTGATATCTACAGTATCGGTCGTCGCTCACCAATTACTCATCAATCACTACTAGAATTAGCAGAAAATCAGAATTTATTATATATTCATGATACTCTCAAAGGCTTGCAGATGATCAATTATAAAGAGCATCGTCTGCTTTATCGAAACCTAATTAAAAGAAGTCGTTATTTTATTGCAAATAAGGCTAAGTTTGATACTCAAAATCAAACAGGTGGTCAAGAAGAATTGGGTTCTCGCTTTTTTGAAGGAGCCGCAGGTGGTTCTGTAATGATTGGTATCCGTCCACAGTGTGAAGCTTTTACAACTAATTTCGATTGGGATGATTCGCTAATTGATATTTCTTATGACACGGCAAATATCGGCGATATCATCACGGATTTAGATTCTCAACCGCTACGTTTAGAAAGAATACGGAATAATAACATAGCTAACTCACTATTACGCCATGATTGGGTTTATCGTTGGGAGTCTATCTTAACAACAGTCGGGTTAGATATAACTCCAATTATGGAACATAGAAAAGCACTTCTAAAAGAAATGGCTGCGAATATTAATCATCTGCACCTAATGTCAGCCTAAAAGGTAGGCTATTGAGTTTGATATAATTTCGACACTTTTCTTTCATCCAATTTTTGTCTCAAAGTCAGGGTTCCTAGGCAATGCCTGGGAACCCTGACTTTGAGGCTCTGCCTAGGCTGTTGACTCTATGTCTTTTTATGGGTTAGATTTTCATGCAATATCTGTGACATAACTTGTTCCTTGTCTCTGGCAAGGAATACAGAGTTAGAGGCTCTGCCTCTAGTCTGGACAAGAGGCAGAGCCATCGCAAAATGTATTAATGTATTTAGGTTTTTAACACCCACTTACTTAAAATCTATCAATAATTTGCCATGTATGATTCTTATCTTTCTCATCTTTACTCATGTATAAATTGAGTTTTTGTTTTAAAATCAGCACGAAAAAAGGAAGATCTTCAACAAGATAGCGTTTCCATAATCTTTTTGGCTCACACAGGAGACGAAATAACCATTCAATACCAATTTTGCTAATCCATTTAGGCGCTCTTCTCACATTATCAGCTTCAAAATCAATCGTAGCTCCCAATGCCATGAAAATATGGATATTAGGTAGCATATCTTTGTACTTACAAAGCCACTTTTCTTGTTTGGGAGCACCAACACCAATTACTAAAACCGAAGCACCTGAATTATTTACCATGTCAACAATACGATGACATTCTGCTTCGTCTTTTTCAAATCCAAATGGGGGAGAATATGTATCAATCACAATATCTCTACCGATTTTTTTATTAATTTTTTTTTGGGCAGTGCGAGCAACTCCTTCAGCAGCACCTAAAAGAAAAATCTTAATATTGTCGTTGTGTCGATGATGATAGTAAAAGGCAGGAAGTAAATCGGAACCAGAAATTTTTTCTTTAATTGGTGTTCCTAAGAATTTAGAAGCATACAATAGGATTTGACTATCGCAAAGTTTATAATTGCTGGCACTATAAGCCTGAACAAAATCAGGATCTTTCTGAAGTTTGATGAGATGATCTACATTTGGTGTGAAGACTATGCCAGAATTCAAATTATTTAAAAATTCTGCCTTGGACAGATTATCAATCTCTAAGTTCAGAATTTTGACTTTGTTCATATTATTGGCGTACCTAAGAAATGAATAAACGAATATAACTTTAAAGGTGTAGTGTTAAGGAGTAAGCTTTAACTAGACTTAATTAATCTGAGACTTGTCAATTGTGTGGTGATTGATTGAAAAGAAATCAGTTAAGGGGTTTCTAAAGAATAAAATACTAAATTCTATTTCTTCAGATGATGGTGTGTATAGCCCTACGGTATCCAAGAAAAGGTGTAAGCCGTAACGCATCCTGCAAAAACTAGATGCTTAATTACTTAGAAGTCCCTAATAAGAATTTAGTTGAGTAGTCTAAATTCAATAATATTCACTACAAAAGTAAGTTTTACAACAGGTTACCTTAATTATTTTTTACTGACTTCCTTGCAGCTAAAGGTTACAGTTGAATAGCACTAATATAAGCCCAAACTCTTATCTGGCATTCTTTCCAGAGGCTCCCTTTCGTGAATCGTCTGGAGGTAAAACTTCCAGTAATCGTTTCCGAATCTCCACTCTAGGAACGATTCAGGGTAAGTGCCACATCTTAACTTAGTTCTATTGGGTTATAGCCTTTACATGAGACTAAGTTCATAACATCAGACCCAGTTAATAACTGTCCCTGAATCAGCTAGTCAGTAAGGTAAAAGGAAACTGTTGGTTTAGTTTACATCAACTAATTGAAAAAATGCTGACTTCTTTAATTCACAAGATTTTGCTATATTTTCTTTCCCCAAAATACATCTATATTCTATGGCTATGCTTTAGTAATGTTAAATTAGCATAATTCGTAAGGGTATAGTGCTAAATCTATATATCTTTCATGAAAAATATATGGAATCAAGCAGAAACACTGATGTTAATCAGTAATATGGGCTAATTCTGATGTTTATTGCTTTGAATGTGTAATTATTTAGACAGATCAAGTCAAATATATAAATTTTGTGTAAAAGATTGACTCAATCCTAGTATTTGGTCTTTTTAGAAACAATCAAATAGTGGATTAACATATACAGCAAGGTTCGCTAGGGCTTAAATTCTAAATCAATCTGAATGGGATTGTCACAGATAATAATTAATGCTGCTAGAAATCAATCTTAAAGCAATTTGATTACGCATATATGCACATGTAAATTAGTCACCACTACTTTGTTGACACTGAATCAATTGCACCAGGTTTTACAAGAGTATTTTTCCGTCGTTACAGATAATTCAGTGGTTAGGCACTAGTTTTAGTCATCAGCCTAATTGAGTATTTATTTTGAAACATCTGTATCATTTTTTTACAAATTTCTCCTAGTGAGGATGTGAAAATCGATTTTTTAGTGTTAAATGTTGATTATTGCCATCGATTTTAGATTGATCAAAAAACTAAATAATTAAATTTGGCAACTTTAATTTCAGGAGTGAATGTGAATACGATCTTTTCTCGTCATCATCTTATTGGTCTGCTGAGTCTTATGTCTATAGGGGTACTCAGTGGTACTGGTTTTCCTGCTGTCGCTCAGACTAGTAATTCTCAAACTTACCAGTCTACGACTGCTGTAGACGAAGTTGGACAGCCTTTGCAAAATGCAAAAGCTTCGGATTTATCAAATTTAGGGGCTGTTAATTCAGAAATATCCTCGGTAAGCAACACTACCCCGGTACCAGGAACGGCGGTGACTTCCTCATCAGGGTTAAAATCGACATCTTCATCTCAACAGCTTGCACAGTCTGATATTTCTGTGGGTAGAGCTAATCGTGGTGGTTCTAGCTATGTGGGCATTGCGGGGAATATTGGTGTTGGTGGGGGTGACTCATCATTGGGGGATGGAAATTTTGCAGTTATTAGCAAAATTGGTTTGAGTAGAACTTTGTCGGTAAGACCTGCGGCTGTCGTTGGAGATAATACAACGTTTTTGCTTCCTGTAACTTATGACTTTAATCTTCAGTCGGCAACTGATCCTTTCGTAGAACCGTTACCAATTGCCCCTTATGTTGGTGTTGGAGCTGCGATTAAAACAGGTGGAGATGATTCTACGGTTGCTTTTTTGGTATCCGGTGGGGTTGATGTGCCTTTAAATCGACAATTTACAGCAACTGCGTCTGTAAATGCTGGATTTTTTGACCAGACTGACGTTGGTTTTTTGATTGGGGTCGGTTATAACTTTAGTGGTTTTTAGTCTTTACTTTTTTAAAGCTAAAGTTCACACAATATCTATGAGACAGATGCTTTCTTCCGGTAAGGAATAGAAATTGGCAGACTCTGCTTCCTATCCAGATGGGAGGCAGAGCCTCAAACAGAAGTTTCCCAGGCAGAGCCTGAGGAACGAGAGATGACACAAAAATTGTATGAAATGAAAGTATCAAAATTACATCAAAGTCAAGAGCCTATCCTAGTACCCGGAGTTTAGATAAGTAAACACTAAAAAGAGGATTGCGCTTACCCCTAACAAGCATCTGTCCTATTTTTCTTCAGACTGGTATCAGTGGCTGGCTAATTTTATTCTGGTTTCAAGATTTGAAGTTACTATTTAACGGGTTTTGAAACATAAAGACTTCACAAGCGTCATAGGAGTATTGAGCTATTGCAAAATAGTATCATCCCTATATGATGCGATCGCATTAGCGATTCCGCCCATATAGATAGCAACTTTCTCAATATCAGGAGAGACATTACACTCCAAAATGACCCCTAGGGTAATATGTCTCTACAGATTTTTAGTCATTATGAGCGTGGTTCATAATTTATCGGAAATCTGCTTTACCAGCAAAAATCACTAAAATAAAAGTCTAAATCATTAAGTTCTAATTCCCACTATGCCAACCTCTAAATTGCCTCAATTCAAAAAAATACATGGTTTGGCTCTAGTCCTACCACTGGCATTTCTGAGTGTACTGACTCCAATAAAACTGCAAACAGCTGTAGCCCAAACGGCTGCACAGGGAAGACCTTTACAAATTAGGTCAGATGTCCAAGAATATGACGCAAAGACCAGGGTTGTGACTGCTAGGGGCAATGTGCAAATGGTGTATTCTGCTCGTGGTATTCAAGCAACCGCAGCCCAAGCACAGTATTTTAGCAATGAGCAGCAAATTGTCCTCAGTGGCAATGTGTATATTTTGCAGCAAGGAGTTAATAGTATTCGCGGTGAACGAGTCACCTACTTAATCGATCAAGGTAGATTTATTGCTCAACCCCAAAGTGGTCGTCAAGTAGAATCGATTTATTTAGTGAATGACGCTCCTAACAATCCAGCCAGTACACAAGCACCTAAAACACCAGCTTTGAAACGTGGTAATTGATTATATTGTTAATGTATGGATGTTTTCTAAAGTTTTTTACCATCTTACTTAGCAGGCATACCGTCTGCTTGGAAGTGGGTGGTAATAAATATCAACAAAATTCTTTCTTAGCTTGCGGAGGCAGGCTTGGTTTTCCTAGTCCTAGGCTTCTAATCTGCGGGTAAGATTGCAAAATTGGAATCCTCCCGCAGTTTTATCCTGTAATTTGTCTTTTTATATTTGTAAACATCGTCTATTTTGAGAACCATAGTTTGTATGTAAGATTTTTATTGTGCATAGCTTGCTTCTTTGCAGGAGTGAAGCCGCTACGCGTCTATGGAATGACGAAACTCTACTTTTGACGACAGAGGTGATTTAACTCTAAGTTCGGCAAAATATTTTCCCTGCTTTTTCCTTACCCCAGCAATCCCAATCGTGAAAATTGCCCTCGAAAATGTCCACAAATCCTATGGGAAGCGACTAATTGTTAATCGTGTTAGTATTTCTGTTTCTCAAGGTGAAATTGTTGGTTTACTTGGTCCAAATGGTGCTGGTAAAACCACAACTTTTTATATGGCGACTGGTTTAGAAAAACCGAATCAGGGAAAAGTGTGGCTGGATAATGTTGATATTACACCATTGTCAATGCATAAACGGGCACGTTTGGGTATTGGGTATTTAGCACAGGAACCCAGTATATTTAGGCAATTAAGCGTCCGTGATAACTTGTTACTGGTGTTAGAACAAACTAATGTACCGCGCTGGGAATGGTCGATGCGGATGGATACATTAATCCGGGAATTTCGTTTAGAAAAGGTAGCTAATAGTAAAGGAATTCAGCTTTCTGGAGGTGAACGTCGGCGCACAGAGTTAGCGAGGGCTTTAGCTGCAGGACGGGAAGGTCCTAAGTTTTTACTCTTGGATGAACCCTTCGCGGGAGTTGATCCGATTGCAGTTTCCGAGATTCAGCAAATCGTGGCAAAATTACGCGATCGCAATATGGGTATTCTGATTACAGACCATAATGTCCGCGAAACCCTAGCCATCACTGATCGTGCTTACATCATGCGAGAAGGACAAATTTTAGCGTCTGGCACTGCCGAAGAACTCTATGGTAATCCCCTTGTCAGACAATATTATTTGGGTGACAACTTCCACGCGTGAAAATGGCAGTAAGTAGGTCGGCACAAACTAACATTAAAAAAGGCAACAGTCAACAGTGAACAGGGTAAAAATGTTTGAGATGGGGTTATCCCCATCTTAAGCAAACCAACTTAAAGAAGATGGGGAATTAAACCCACTGATTTTGTGTGGAACTTGATAACACTCAACAGTTCGTTGCCTGTTTCCTTCTTAGTTAAACTCAAATCCTGAACACTACTCACTCCCCACAACAATAATTTTTCCCACCCACTTAGTTATTACAGCGTGACATGTCAACTGTTAACTCCCAACCGTCAACAACTCGCTTATGGCATCTAAAACGTTTAAATCCTTCTACAACATCAATTCTCTATTGCCTTTTTCGACAATGGATCGTTATATCACTAGCGAACTATTGCCGCCATTTCTATTTGGGGTTGGGGCATTTTCCTCCATTGGTGTGACAATTCATGCCGCATTTGAATTAGTTAGAAAAATTGTGGAATCTGGCTTACCTGTGGGGGTAGCGATTCAAGTTTTTTTACTGAATATGCCGCAATTCATCGTGCTGTCATTTCCGATGTCTACACTACTGGCTACTTTGATGACTTATAGTCGTCTTTCGGGTGAAAGCGAATTAATTGCTTTGCGCGGTTGTGGTGTAAGTGTTTATCGGATGGTTTTAACAGCGGTAATGCTGAGTTTGGTAGTTACGGGTTTAACTTTTATATTTAATGAGCAAATTGCCCCCGCAGCAACTTACCAAGCAACTGTGACGCTGGAAAAAGCAGTTAGATCTGATAAACCAAGTGTGAAAAGGGAAAATATTGTTTACCCAGAATATAGAACTAATAAAAAGGAAGATGGAAGCAAAGAAAAGGTTTTGATGCGGTTATTTTATGCAGATAAATTCGATGGTAAACTAATGAATGGTTTAACCATTATTGATCGTTCCCAAGCAGGAATTAATCAGATAGTTGTTGCTAATTCTGGGGAATGGAATGTTAAGGAAAATATTTGGGACTTTTATGATGGAACTATTTATTTCGTTGCTCCTGATAGTTCATACCGAAATATTTTGAAGTTTAAACATCAACAGTTGAAACTACCGCGTACTCCCTTGACTTTGGCAGAAAGAAGTCGGGATTACACAGAAATGAATATTGTTGAAGCTCTAGATCAATTAGAATTAGAACGTCTGGCTGGTGATGAGCCAAAAATTCGCAAACTCCAAGTGAGAATTCAGCAAAAAATAGCTTTACCTTTTGTTTGTGTGGTATTTGGTTTGGTGGGTGCAGCTATGGGAACTAGACCCCAACGTAGTGGGGCTGGTAGGGGTACGAGTTTTGGTGTGAGCGTAATTGTGATTTTTAGTTATTATCTATTTCAATTTATTACTGGTGCATTGGCTCAGGCAAATATCCTTTCACCATTTTTGGGGGCTTGGATGCCAAATATTTTAGGTTTGGTAATCGGGATATTTCTGTTGGTTCAAGTTGCAAAAAGATGATCATTTAAGGCTGGACTACGGCAATATCAGACCCTAATTAGAAATAGAAGTACTGTTTGCCTGGGGTAAGTGGGTGTGAATTTGCTGTCCTTGAGCATCAAAAATTAAAATCGGCATATTGGCATTATCTCCAATGACTTCCATTGCCTGTTGTAAGGTTTCTAAATGATTTTTAACACTGCTAAGATTACTATTATTGGCATCTGTAAAATTGCTTTGTAGAAGCTGCTCATAGTCACGAGTAATCCGCACATTCACAATTTTGTCGTCAACTGTAAATGTGCAAATCCGAACCTTCCCTTGGCAGGTTTTTTGTAAGTCGCTACGAGTTTGATTAAGGTTATTAACGGTGCTTTGTTGTTGAAGTTGGGCTTGTTGAAGTGCGGTGGTATAGGGTGAAATTAGTGCTTGGGCTTGATTGTAATAGGTACTAGCAGTCGGTATCACCTGTAGGGCATTAACTGCTTGTTGCCATTGAGTTGTAGCTACTTGCCATTGATTTTGTTGTTGGGAGTTTTCGGCAAGTTTGGCAGTTTCCACTGCTTTAATATATGCTCTGGCTGCAAGCTCTTCTTTAGCTGCGCGATCGCGTGCCATAATTAACTTAGGTTGATAAATTCGCAATAACTGCTGCGCTTCTACATACGCTGGGCTAGTTTGGGGTATCGGCACTAAGGCATTAACGACTATTTGCCAAGTTTCTTGGACTTTTTGTAATTCAACTAAGGTTTTAGCGGCATTTTCCCGTTCCATTGCGGCTTTGGCAACATTTTTAGCTGCGGTTAACTTTGAACTCCATTTTTCTTGAGATAGTAGTTGCACATTAATTGCTTGGAGTCCACTACGATACATTGACATTTTTGCCTGTACCAGGTTGCCAAATTCCCCATTGGGGTTAACATTTTCTAAAGGCGCGATCGCTTTTCGCCAAAGTTGCTGACGATTCTGTAATTCTTGAATGTTACTAGCCAAAAATCTAGATTCTTCAGTAGCGATCTCACCTGCTTTTAAACCTTCGGTAATTCGATTAGTTTCTTGCAACTTAGCTGTCAAATGCACTCCAATATCTGCGGCTTCTCGGTGGTAAGGAGACCATTGGGGAATAGTAGTGAGGGAATTATTGATATTTTTAAGTCTATGTGCTAATAAAGCTAGATCCTGTGGAGTTCGAGCCATTTTTGCCATTTGCGGAAATGAAGCGGCTAACACTTTAGCTGTTTCTAGTTGCCTACAAGTTGTCCCCACTACACAAGCGCTAGTCAACCAGTAAGCACCACCACCAAAAGCAGTCATAATCAATAAAGCAAAACCAATCAAAATCGGTGTTTGCTTGTTTTTAGGTTCTGGTGATTTTCCCAAGGGTTTATCCCTGAGAAAGTAAAATCTATTTTTTTTAACGGTTGTAGCGGTAATTGTCACTAATCCAGGACTATCGACTTCCATCACCGATGTTTTCATTCCAGAGGAACGAGTTACGGGAGAATAATCCACCTCTTGCTGTTGTTTAGCACACCACGAATGTTGAGTATAAGGTAACTTTTCACCTTCAACTCGGATGAAAATTTGCACCTGTTGATGACGATTGAAAGCTAAGGACTCTAATTTCCTTTCCACAACTCTAAAGATTTTTTGGGTATCAGGCATTACATCGAGCGGATGCTGAACTAAAATCATCAAATCTTTTTTGGTGACAGCACACCTGACTTGCAGTGATTGCTTCGATGAAACTTCTGTATCCAAATTTCCTTGGATAACCTC